>NZ_JBEPKJ010000008.1:0-299079 GCF_040544635.1 Variovorax paradoxus | reverse complement strand
GCTGGCGTTCACCGCCATGCACCCGGACGAGAAGCAAGCGCAGGCGGTCCTGTTCCTGCGCAATGCGGTGACCTACTACGCCCGCCTGGGCATCATCGTAAAGCGGTTGCTGACGGACAACGGTGCAGCCTTCCGCTCGCGCGACTTCCGGGCAACCTGCATTGAACTGGGCATCAAGCACAGCTTCACGCGGCCCTACCGGCCGCAGACCAACGGCAAGGCAGAGAGGTTCATCCAGTCCGCGTTGCGAGAGTGGGCCTACGGCTGGACCTACCAGAACTCGGCCCATCGAACCGATGCCCTGGCAAGCTGGCAACACCACTACAACTGGCATCGCCCGCACAGCGGTATCGGCGGCATCGCGCCCATGGCCAGACTCAACTCGTCAAGAAACAACCTCTTGACGCTTCACAGCTAGCCGGCCTTGGGGCTGCGCCGCACGGTCTTCTTGGCGGCGGCTGCAGGCGCCGCACTGCGGCCCGCCGTCTTGCGGCTTCCCCGTGCCGGAGCCGCGGCTGGCTTGGTCTCGCTGCGTTGCAGTTCGGCCTCGAGCGCCGTCACGCGGGCCTGCAGCGCGGCATAGTCGGCGGCCGACGGCAGGCCGAGCTTTTCGAGGGCCCGTGCCACGCGCTCTTCGAAAATGTTCTCGAGCTTGCCCCACTGGCCCGCGGCCTTGGTACCGAATTCGCTCGCGAAGCCGGCCATGCGCGTCTGCGCCTGTGCCAAGGTTTCCTCGGCGGCCGCCTGGGTTTTCTTCTGCATGCCGGCGCCGTCTTTCACCAGCGCCTCGAAAGCCTTGCTGCCTTCCTGCTGCATCTTGGCAAAGGCGCCGAGTCCCGCCAGCCAGATCTGCTGGGCCGAATCCTTGATGCGGTCGGCGCCCTTGTTGTTGCCGTTTTCGTCGTCCTGGGTAGCCATGCGAAATGTTCCTGTGAAAACAATCGGGCTACTCTAGCCGCAAGACGGCTCTCTCATTAGAGCTTCGCGTCTATGAGCGAAGCCTCGGGGGCTAGGCCTTCCCGGCCGCGCGGCTGGCGTCGAGGTGCAGCTTGGCCCGTTCGGCCAGCGCCATTTCGCCCGGGGTGCCCGGCACGAAGGGCTGCACCGGCAGCGGCCGGCCGTGCGAATCGACCGAGACGAAGACGATCAGGCACTCGGTGGTCTTGTCCATGGTGCCGCCCTTCATGTCGCCGCTGCGCACCTCGACCGAGATGTTCATGCTGGTGGTGCCGGTGTAGGCCAGCCGGGCCTCGACCTCGACCAGGTCGCCGATCATGATCGGATGGTGAAAGCGGATGCTGCCGATGAAGGCCGTCACGCAGTAGCGCTTGGCCCAGCTGGTGGCGCAGGCGTAGCCGGCTTCGTCGATCCATTTCATGACGGTGCCGCCATGGACCTTTCCGCCGAAGTTGACGGTGCTGGGCTCGGCCAGAAATCGAAGGGTGATGGAGGACATGCGCCGCCTTTTCTGTGGGCCGTTGGTGGGAGTCCCGATTATGCGAGCGCCCGCCGGCTGCCGCGCTCGCCGCCGGTCGGCGCGGTGCGCACGTTCAGCCGCCGCCGAACAGCTCCGCGAGCGTGCGCCGGAGCCAGGCGTTGCCGGCATCCGCATGGAATCGCTCGTGCCAATGCTGCTTCACGGCGTAGGCGGGCAGTTCGAAAGGCGGCTCCAGCAGCTTTACCGGCTCCTGCGTGGCCAGCACTTTTCCGAGGATGCTGGGCACGATCACGATGAGTTCGGTGTGCGCCACGATGCGCGCCACGCTCAGGAAGCTCGAAAGGCTGGTCACCACGTTGCGCTTCAACCCCAGCCGCGCAATGGTCTTGTCGACAATGGCGTGGCCGGTGCCCGACGAGGCCACCACCGCATGCGCCTCGGTCTCGAAACGCTTGCGCGTGAGCCGCTCGCCGATGCGCGGGTGGTTGCGCGCCGCCAGGCAGACGAAGTTCTGCATGAAGAGCGTCTGCTGGTAGAAGCCCGCGTCGAGCTGCGGCATGAAGCCCACCGCCAGGTCCACCGCGCCGTCCTCCAGCCGGCGTGCGCTTTCGGTGGAAATGATCTCGGTCTCGATGCGCACCCCGGGGGCTGCCTGCCGCAGGTGGTCGAGCAGGCCTGGCAGCAGCACCACCTCGCTGATGTCGGTCATGCAGATGCGAAAGCTGCGCGCCGCGGTGGCGGGATCGAAGCTGGCTTGCCCGCCCTTGGCCCGGTTCAGCCTGTCGAGAATGTCCAGCACCAGCGGCTGGATCTGCCGCGCGTAAGGCGTGGGCTCCATGCCGCGCGAGGTGCGCACGAACAGCTTGTCGCCGAAATGCGTTCGCAGCCGGGCCAGCGCCGTGCTGGCCGCGGACTGGGAGATGCCCAGGCGCTCGGCGGCGCTCGACACGTTGGCCGTCTTGTAGACCTCGTCGAAAACCAGCAGCCATTCGAGATCGAGCTGGGCCATGAAACATCTCCTTTGCCGCCACCACTATCGAAAAACACGATCGCAGCTATCGCCGTGGCTGCATTGCGCCAATAGTAGTACCGGCGGAAGATCACTGCTCCCCAGGAGACAAAGGCCGCACGACCGCCGACCCGCCATGAATCCATCAGCCCAGAAACCAGCCGCCCCGGCACCAGCCAATGCCGCGGAGCGCCGCGACTACTACGAGCGCATCCGCCCGCTGAACCTCACGCCGCTGTGGGAGTCGCTGCATGCCCTGGTGCCGCGTGAGCCCACCACGCCCTGCGTGCCGGCGCTCTGGCGCTATGACGAGATCCGCCCGCTGCTGATGGAATCCGCCGGTCTCATCACCGCCGAAGAAGCGGTGCGCCGCGTGCTCGTGCTCGAAAACCCGGCGCTGCCCGGCAACTCGTCCATCACCCAGTCGATCTACGCGGGCCTGCAGCTCATCATGCCGGGCGAGGTGGCGCCTTCGCACCGCCACGTGCAATCGGCGCTGCGCTTCATCGTCGACGGCAAGGGCGCCTACACCACGGTGGGCGGCGAGCGCACCACCATGTACCCGGGCGACTTCATCATCACGCCTTCATGGGCCTGGCACGACCATGGCAATGAGGGCGTCGGCGGCACGGTCGAGCCGGTGGTCTGGCTCGACGGGCTGGACATTCCGATGCTGCGCTTCTTCGACGCCGGCTTTGCCGAGAACGACGATGCCAAGGTGCAGCACGTGGCGCGCCCCGAGGGCAACAGCCTCGCGCGCTTCGGCCACAACATGGTGCCGGTGCGCCACGACCATGTGTCGCCCACCTCGCCGATCTTCAACTACCCCTACGCCCGCAGCCGCGAGGCGCTGGCCCTGCTACAGAAGCAGGAAGCGCCCGATGCCTGGCTGGGCCACAAGCTGCGCTACATCAACCCGTTGACCGGCGGCGCGCCGATGCCCACCATCGGCACCCACCTGCAACTGCTGCCCAAGGGCTTTGCCGGCAAGACGCACCGCGCCACCGACGGCGCCGTCTACAGCGTGGTCGAGGGCCGCGGCGTTGCCGACATAGCGGGCCAGCGCTTCGAATTCGGCCCGCGCGACACCTTCGTCGTGCCGTCGTGGGCACCGCTGCGCCTCTCGGCCGCCGGCGAAGACGTGGTGCTCTTCAGTTTTTCCGACCGTCCCGTGCAGCAGGCCATGGGCGTGCTGCGCGAAGCCTTTCTCGAAGACGCCTGAAAGCCGGCCTCACTTCTTCTTTTTTTCTTTTCTTCTTGTCTTGACCATGTGCCGCCGCGCGCGGCAGGAGCCCTCATGTCCTTCGTCTTCACGCCTCCTTCCATCGTCGGCCTGCCCATCGTGGGTTCGAGCGACCTGTTCCCGGTGCGCCGCGTCTACTGCGTGGGCCGCAACTACGCGGCGCATGCGCGCGAGATGGGCTTCGACCCCGACCGCGAGCCGCCGTTCTTCTTCTGCAAGCCTAACGACGACGCCTCGGTGGTGCCCGTGGCCGAAGGCGCGACCGGCGCCATTCCCTATCCGCCGCTCACCAGCAACTACCACTACGAAGCCGAGCTTGTCGTCGCCATCGGCAAGGGCGGCAAGAACATTGCGGTGGAACAGGCGGCCAGCCACGTCCACAGCTATGCCGTGGGCCTGGACATGACGCGCCGCGACCTGCAGATGAAGATGCGCGAAGCCGGCCGGCCATGGGAAATCGGCAAGGCCTTCGATTTCTCGGCGCCCATCGCGCCGCTGCGCACGCTCGCCGACGTGGGCGAGATCAATGCCGGCGCCATCACGCTCGAGGTCGACGGCCAGATCCGGCAGAACAGCGACATCACGCACCTGATCTGGTCCGTGAACGAAGTGATCGCCAATCTCTCGACGCTTTTCACGCTGCAGCCCGGCGACCTGATCTTCACGGGCACGCCCGAAGGCGTGGGTGCGGTGAAGCCCGGGCAGACCCTCAAGGTGAGCATCGACAAGCTCCCTTCGCTCACCGTGCGTATCGACTGATCGCGTCTTGCGCAGAAGAGGCCCCACGATGAGCACAGTTCCCCCGAAGAATCCCCCCGCCGTGCTGCTCGTCGGCGGCGGCATCGGCGGCATGGCGGCCGCGCTGGCGCTGGCGCGCCTGGGCGTTTCCATCGACCTGCTCGAGCAGAGCGCCACCATCGGCGAAATCGGCGCCGGCCTGCAGCTCGGACCCAACGCTTTTGCAGCGCTCGATGCATTGGGCGTGGGCGAAGCGGTACGACGCAACTCGGTGTTCACCGACCGGCTCGTGATGATGGATGCCGTCGATTGCGGCGAGGTCGCCTCGGTGCCCGTGGGCGAGGCCTTCCGCGTGCGCTTCAAGAATCCGTATGCGGTGAGCCACCGCGCCGACTTGCATGGCGCCATCCATGAGGCGGTGAAGCAGCATCCGCTCATCCGCTTTCACACGTCGGCGCAGGTCGAGTCGATCGACATCGGCAGCGGCAAGGCGCAGGGCGTGGTCGCCGTCACGCGCGACGGCCGGCACTTCAAGGCCGACGCCATCGTGGGCTGCGACGGCGTGAAATCGGTGGTGCGGGCGAAGCTCGTCGGCGACGAACCGCGCGTTTCGGGCCACGTGGTGTACCGCGCCGTGGTGCCGGTGGCCGACATGCCGGCCGACCTGCGGTGGAACGCCCCCGTGGTCTGGGCCGGGCCCAACTGCCACCTGGTGCACTATCCGCTGCGCCATGGCGAGCAATACAACCTGGTCGTCACCTTCCACAGCCGCGAGCAGGAAGAGTGGGGCGTTTCCGACGGCAGCAAGGAAGAGGTGCTGTCGTACTTCGAGGGCGTGCATGCGCGACCGCGCCAGTTGCTCGACCGGCCGACCTCGTGGCGCCGCTGGAGCACGGCCGACCGCGACCCGGTGGAGCGCTGGAGCCAAGGCCCCGCCACGCTGCTCGGCGACGCCGCGCACCCGATGATGCAGTACCTTGCGCAAGGCGCCTGCATGGCGCTCGAAGACGCGGTCACGCTCGGTGCCGCGGTGCAGGCCTGCGATTTCGACATGCCGGCCGCCTTCAAGCTCTACGAGGCCGCGCGCATTCCACGCACCGCCCGTGTGGTGCTTTCGGTGCGCGAGATGGGGCGGCTCTATCACGCCAGGGGCGTGGAGCGGCTGGTGCGCAACAGTCTCTGGGTGGGCCGCACGCCCGAACGCTTCTACGATGCGGTCGAATGGCTTTATGCCTGGCGGCCCGAACATTGCCTGGACGACGCGCCGGAGCGGCTGCGGCCGCTCGCTGCGGCCAGCGCCGATGCGGCCGCCGTGCTTTCGCCGCACTGAAAAAGAGCGGAACAGAACAGATTTCTTCGAGCATCATTATTCGAGGCCACAGGCCCAGGAGACAACAAGCCATGAACTTTTCGTCACGCGCATTGCTGACGGGCATCCTTGCCCTGACCGCCGCCGTCGTCAGCACCGGCGCCCTGGCGCAGGCCAGCGACTATCCGAGCAAACCGGTGACGCTGATCACGCCCTTTGCCGCCGGCAGCGGGCCCGACGCTGTGCTGCGCCTTGTTTCGGACAAGCTCTCGCGCCTGTGGAGCCAGCGCGTGGTCGTCGACAACCGCCCCGGCGGCGGCGGCTTCATCGCCATCGACCAGGCCCGGCGCGCGGCACCCGACGGCTATACGCTGCTGCAGCTCGACAGCGAGCACATCGCGGCACTGCCGCACCTGTACAAGTCGCGCAACTTCGTGACGCTGCAGCACTTCGACCCCGTGGCCTCGCTGTTTCGCACGCCGTTCTTCGTGGCGGTGTCCAGCGAGTCGAAGTGGAAGAACATGAGCGACCTCATCGCCGACGCCAAGGCGAATCCCGAAGCCATCGTCTACGGCTCGTGGGGCGTGGGCAGCCCGGGCCACCTGGGTGCGCAGCAGCTCGAGGCGCTCACGGGCATCCGCATGCGGCACGCGCCGTATCGCGAGGTCTCGCAGCTGTATTCGAACGTGGGCACCGGCGAGGTCCCGTGGGCTTTTGCGAGCATTCCGTCGAGCCAGGGAATCTACAAAGCCGGCAAGCTGCGCTACATCGCGGTGGCGGCACCGAAGCGCATCCCCCAGATGCCCGATGTGCCGACCATGGCCGAGGCGGGCGGCCCCGCATCGCTCGAGGTGAACTCTTTTGTCTCGTTGCTCGCGCCCAAGGGCGTGCCGGCGGCGGTCAAGGCGAAGATCAACGCCGATGTGGCCAAGGTCATTGCCGATCCCGAGATCCGCGCCCGCTTCGACACCTTCGCCTTCGAACCGCTGGCCTGGTCGCCCGAGGAAATCGAGCGCAACGCCGAGGCCAAGTCCAAGGTGTACGGCGATCTGGTCCGCCGGGGCAATATCAGCCTCGAGTAGCTGTCATCATTACGTTTTTTCACATTTAGCTCACCTTCCATGCAAGCAACCAAGAGAGCCCTCCTGATCGCCTGCGGCCTGGCAGCCGCCGCCGCGCTGCCGTTGACGGCCAATGCACAGAACAACAATGCCTGGCCGACCAAGCCGATTCGCCTGGTCGTGGGTTTTCCGGGTGGTTCCACGCCCGACATCGCGGCCCGCACCATCGCCGAGCCGCTGGCCAAGGCGCTCGGCCAGCCTGTGGTGGTGGACAACAAGCCCGGCGCCTCGGGCAATATCGCGGCCGACATGGTGGCCAAGGCCAACGACGACCACACGCTGGGCATCGTCATCAACGGCAATCTCACCTCGTCGAAGATGCTGTACCCCCGGCTGCCCTACGACCCGGCGAAAGACTTCACTTATCTCTCGCTGATTGCCACGGCGCCGCTGGTGCTGGTGGCGCAGAACAGCCTGCCCTCGGGCACCGCTTTCTTCGATGCGGCCCGCAAGGGCGGCGACAAGTGGAACTACGGCTCGGTTGGGGTCGGCTCGGTCGGCCACCTGGGCATGGAACTGCTGAAGAGTCGCGTGCCAGGCTTCAACGCCGAGCACGTGCCTTACCAGGGCAATCCGCAGGTCGTGACCGCCATGCTGGGCGACCAGGTGCAGATGGCCCTCATTCCGCCGGGCGTGGCCATGCCGCAGGTGCGTGCCGGCAAGCTCAAGGCCATCGGCCTCACGGGCGGCCGCAGCGCGCTCGTGCCCGAACTGCCGCCGCTGGCCGAAGCCGGCGTGCGCGACTTCTCGCTCGAGGTGTGGGTGGCGCTGCTCGGCCCCGCCAACCTCTCGAAGACCGCGCAGGCCCGAATCAGCCGCGAGGTCGAAATCATCATGAAGCAGCCCGAAGTGCGCCAGAAGCTCTTCGAGCAGGGCTGGCAGGCAGTCGGCACCTCGCCGGACGGCATGCGCCTGCGCGTGAAGGAAGAGGCCGCGATCATGACCAAGATCATTTCGGCCCGCGGCATCAAGATCCAGTGATGACAGCAGCAGCCAAGCAGAAGACCCTCACCGAACCGGCGCGCGAGCTGCCGGTCTTCGGCGAATACGACGTGGTGGTGGTCGGCGGCGGCCCTGCCGGCATTGCCGCCGCCGTGAGCGCGGCGCGCCACGGTGCGAACACGCTGCTGGTGGAACGCTACGGCTTTCTCGGTGGCATGGGTACCGCGGGCGGCGTGACCAACTTCGCGGGCCTGTACGGCAAGCGCAACGGCGAGATGACGCTGCTGGTGCGCGGCGTGGTCGACGACCTGCTCGCGCGCATCGACGCGCTGGGCGGCCTCAATACCCCGCAGGACGGCATGCAGGGCCGCATCCGCGTGCGCTCCTACGACACCTCGGCCTACAAGATCGCGGCCGACCAGTTGCTGTCGGACGCTGGCGTGCACCTGCTGTTCCATGCGTGGGCGGCGGCGGTGGTGCGCGATGGCGACCGCATTGCGGCGCTCGTGGTCGAGACCAAATCGGGCCGGCAGGCGATTCGCGCCAACGCATTCATCGACGCCAGCGGCGATGCCGATGTGGCCGCCTTCGCGGGCGTGCCCTTCGAAGTGGGCGACGGCCACGGCAGCGGCTTGTTCCCGACCACCATGTTCCGCGTCGGGCAGGTCGATGCGCCCGCAGCGCTTGCTGCCGTGGGCGAGTTCAAGGCCATCAACGACCTGATGGCGCGGGTGCAGGCGCAAAAGCCGGGCGTCTACCAGTTTCCGCGCGAAGGCGCGATCCTGCGGCCCAACATCGATCCGCGCGAATGGCGCGCCAACGTCACGCAGATCCGCAATGCGGCGGGCCGTGCGATGAACGGCGTCGACGCGCGTGAACTCACCGAAGGCGAGCTCGAAGGCCGGCGCCAGATTGCCGAGTACTTCAAGTTCATGAAGGCCGAGGTGCCCGGCTTCGCAAAGTCGGCCATCGTCGAAATTGCGCCGCAGGTCGGCATTCGCGAAACGCGCCGCATCGAGGGGCTTTATGCGCTCACGGGCGAAGACATCCTGTCATCGGCGGCGTTCGACGACAGCATCGGCATCAACGCCTGGCCGATGGAAATGCACGCCGACGGCCGCATCGAATGGGCCTTTCCGCGTGACGACAGCCGCACCTATAACCAGCTGCCCTGGCGCATGCTGGTGCCGCGCACGGTCGACAACCTGCTGGTGGCCGGCCGTTGCGCCGCCATGACGCACGAAGGCCAGTCGGCCGCGCGCGCGAGCGGCGGCTGCTTTGTGATGGGGCAGGCCGCGGGTACGGCGGCGGCTTCGCTGGGCAGCCGCTCGAAGTTCGCCGAGGTCGATGTGCCTGCGCTCCAGAAGAAGCTGATCGCGGACGGCGCCGATCTCGATCGTTGAGCCCCTGGCGGGGTGTTGGCTGACCGGCCCGCGACAGCCCGCGGGCCCGGCCTTTGCTATGGTTGCGGGTTGATTCTTCTTGCTGACGCCCGACAGCCTTTTCTTCCGATGACCACCGACCCCGCCACCGCCGCCCGTCTTGTCGACGAACTTGTCGCGCTCATGCAGCTCGAGCCGCTCGGGGGCGACAAATTTCTGGCCCAGAGCGAAGACATCGGCACGCCCGCCGTGTTCGGCGGCCAGGTGCTCGGCCAGTCGCTCGCGGCCGCGAGTCTCACGGTGGGCGCCGACCGGCCCGTGCATTCGATGCACGCCTACTTCCTGCTGCCGGGCGAGCACGCGCCCATCGAATACAGCGTGGACCGCGTGCGCGACGGCCGCAGCTTCACCACGCGGCATGTGGTGGCACGCCAGCAGGAGCGCATCATCTTCGAGATGTCGGCCTCCTTCCAGACAGTGGATGACGGCGTCGAACACCAGTTCGCCATGCCTGCAGTGGAGGGCCCCGAAGGCCTGGTGAGCGAACTCGACCAGCGCATCGCGCTCGGCGACCGCCTGCCCGAACGCTGGCGCATCAAGGGCCTGGAGCCGCACGGCATCGAATACCGCCGGGTCGAGGCCGATGACTTGCTGACGCCGGAGGCGCGCCCCTCCGAAAGCGCCATCTGGATGCGCGCGATTGCGCCGCTGCCCGACGACCCGGTCGTGCACCGCGCGCTGCTCGCCTATGCGTCCGACCACGGCCTGCTGCGCGCTGCGATGCTGCCGCACGGCCTGAGCTTCATGAGCGGCCAGGTGCGTCCCGCGAGCCTCGACCACGCCATGTGGTTTCACCGCGATTTCCGCATGGACGACTGGCTGCTGTACGTGCTCGACTCGCCGAGCGCGAGCGGGGCGCGCGGCTTGTGCCGCGGCAGCCTGTATTCGCGCGACGGGCGGCTTGTGGCTTCCACGGCGCAAGAGGGGATGCTGCGGGTCAAGCGCTGAGGAAGTGTTCGGGCGTTGGGTGCTGCTGTTCAGGGCGGCGCACCCGCCGACGGGGTACCTTGCTCCGCGAATGTCCCCCGGCCTGCGGCCTCCTCCTTTATTTCGCTGCGCAAGGCACCCCATCGACGTGAGCGTTGCAAAGAGCGGTGGTTGATCAGCGGTACACCACGAGCGTGCCCAGGTGCACAGGGCATCGGGTACTCCCCGCAGCGAAATAAAGGAGGAGGGCGAAGCCCGGGGGACATTCGCGGAGGGGAGTACCCGGTGGCCTTTGCACGCGCCCCGAACAAAGCCCAGCCTTTGCACTCGCCCCGAATCCTTGGCCAAATACGGCTAGTCGCCAACTGCGCTCTCTACAATTGCATGCATGTGTCCCAGGATGCCCCGCTTTCCCATTCGTCGCCGGCAGTCGGGCTGCTCGCGACCGACGCCTCCCTGACGGCTGCGCAGTGACGTGCGGCGGCCGCCGGCCCCCGCGACACCCATCGGGCAGACAGCCGGCCCGCCTTTCTGCTCGTGTCTTGTCTTGTGTCGTCCATCGGATGGAGGCGGGGCCGTTCTACTTTTTCTCATGTCTTCTCCACACAGCCGCTTGCGAGCCGAATGGTTCCCGAGCATTCCGCGCGAATTGATGGCCGGCGCCGTTGCCACCTTCGCCCTCATTCCCGAAGTCATCGCTTTTTCGTTCGTTGCCGGTGTCGATCCGGCCGTCGGGCTTTTCGCTTCGTTCGTGATCAGCATCGTCATTGCTTTCACCGGCGGAAGGCCCGCCATGGTCTCGGCCGCGGCGGGGTCGGTGGCGCTCGTGGCCGCACCGCTGGTGCATGCGCACGGCTTGCCCTACTTGCTGGCAGCCGGCGTGCTGGCCGGCGCCATGCAGATCCTGTTCGGCCTGCTGCGGCTCGGCGTACTGATGCGCTTCGTTTCCACGTCGGTGCGCACGGGCTTCGTCAACGCGTTGGCCATCCTGATCTTCGCGGCGCAGATGCCGCACTTCATCGGCGCCAACACGGCCACTTGGGCCATGGTGGCGCTGGGGCTTGCCATCATCTACCTGCTGCCGCGCATCACCACGGCCGTGCCGTCTCCGCTGGTGTGCATCGTGGTGGTCACGCTTGCGGGCCATTGGCTGGGCCTGCCGCTCAAGACCGTGGCCGACCTGGGCCACTTGCCCGACGCGCTGCCCGCCTTTGCCTGGCTCTCGGTCCCCATGTCGCTCGAAACGCTGCGCATCATCGCGCTGCCGGCGTTCGCCATTGCGATGGTCGGGCTGCTCGAATCGATGATGACCGCCAGCGTGGTGGACGACCTTACCGACACGCCGAGCTCCAAGAACCGCGAATGCAGCGGCCTTGGCGTGGCCAACGTCGCGGCGAGTTTCTTCGGCGGCATTGCGGGCTGCGGAATGATCGGCCAGACCGTGAGCAACGTGCGCTACGGCGGGCGCGGCCGGCTGTCGACGCTGTTCGCCGGGGTCTTCTTGCTGATTCTCATGGTGCTGCTCAAGCCCTGGGTGTCGCAGGTGCCGGTAGCGGCGCTGGTCGCCATCATGGTGATGGTGTCGGCCTCCACCTTCGACTGGGGCTCGCTGCGCACGCTGGTGCGCCATCCGCGCATGTCGAGCGCGGTCATGCTCGCGACGGTGGCCGTCACGGTCGCCACCGACAACCTGGCTGCGGGCGTGGCCACCGGCGTGATGCTGAGCGGCGTTTTCTTCACCTTCAAGGTCGCGCGGCTGCTGCATGTGCATACGGAAACCATCGATGAAGGCGGCATGCGCCTCTACCGGGTGAGCGGCCAGGTGTTCTTCGCATCGGCCGACATGCTGGTGGATGCCTTCGACGTGCGCGAGATCGACGGCGCGCCGGTGCACATCGATGTGTCGCAGGCGCACTTCTGGGACGTGACCGCGGTGGCTGCACTGAGCAAGGTGGTCGAGCGCCTGCGCAAGCACGGCAGCGTGGTCGAGGTCAGGGGGCTCAACCAGGCCAGCCGCGATCTGATCCTGCGGCTCGACGCGGCGCCCGACTGAGCTGCGAACGCCAGGTCCGCGCATCACGTGCCGGGTGTAAGGCATGGGTCCTAGGTAATTCTCCCCATGAGCCGGGCGGTGCCTTGGACCTAGCCTTTCCGGTTCCCGTCGGATGTCCGATGGACCGGAAAGGCGCTCATGAAAATTCCCGCCCCGGTGCTGACGAACATGCGCCGCACCATTCAGTCCTACGAAGACTCCGCGCGCGAGTACGACGCGATCGTGGCGGACCACCCGCCGCCCGAGATCGAGGATGCGCTGCGCCGGATGATGCAGCTCGTCCCCGCCGGTGGCGCCGTGCTCGAGATCGGTTCCGGCACGGGGCGGGATGCCGACTTCATCGAGTCGTTGGGCGGCGTCGTCAGGCGCACCGATGCGGCGCAGGCCTTTCTCGATCTGCAGGCGGAGCGCGGCAAGAAGGGCGAGTTGCTCAACGTCGTCACGGATGCGCTGGGCGGGCCCTACAGCGCGATCCTCGCGATGGCCGTGCTGATCCATGTCGATCGCGCGCAGGTCGCGCCGGTCCTGCGCAAGGTGTTCGACGCGCTCGAGCCTGGCGGGGCCTTCCTGGCGGGTATGCGCATCGGCGAGGGCGAGACGAACGGCGACTACCAGACCGTGTACTGGGCGAAGGACCGGTTCGCCGACGAGCTTGCTGCGGCCGGCCTGCGAATGCAATGGGACACGCAGTGGATCGGCCGCGAGGGCGTGACGTGGGTCAGCTTCCTCGCGTCTCGTCCGCGGGAGTGAACGCAGAGGCCTACACGCCGAGGTAGCGCGTCCAGAGCGAACGATCGGCGTCGAGCGCGGCCGAGTCGCCCTGCCACACCACGCGCCCGCGCTCCAGGATCACATGGCGGTCGGCCAGCGGCAACAGGCGCTGCACGTACTTGTCGACCACCAGGATCGCCTCGCCCTCTGCCTTGAGCGTGGCGATGCAATGCCAGATCTCCTCGCGGATCACCGGTGCCAGGCCCTCGGTGGCCTCGTCGAGGATCAACAGGCGCGGATGCGTGGAAAGTGCGCGCGCAATCGCCAGCATCTGCTGCTCGCCGCCGGAAAGCTGGTTGCCCGCGTTGGCCTTGCGCTCCGCGAGCCGCGGAAACAGGCTGTACAGCGCCTCGACCGTCCAGCGCGGCGCGCTGCCCGGCCGGGGCCGTGCGAAGGCGCGCAAGTGCTCGTCTACGCTGAGGTTCGGAAACACGTGCCGCCCCTCAGGCACGATCGCCACGCCGCGCCGTGCGATGGCGTCGGGCTTGTGCCCGCCGATGGCATCGCCGCCGAAATGCACGCTGCCGCGCATCGGCGCGAGCGTGCCGGTCAGCACCTTCAGCAGCGTGCTCTTGCCCATGCCGTTGCGGCCGAGCAGCGCGAGCACTTCGCCCGCGCGGATCTTCAGGTCGATGCCGAACAGCACCTGGCTCGCGCCGTAGCCCGCCTCGACGGATTTCGCGTCGAGCAATGTGGTGGTCGCGTTCATGCGTGTCCCTCTGCTTCCGTACCGAGGTACACCGCCTGCACGTCGGGGTGCCCGCGCACTTCGTCTGCCGTGCCGCTCATCAGCACGCGGCCCTGCACCAGCACCGTGAGCCGGTCGGCCAGGCGGAACACGGCGTCCATGTCGTGCTCGATCAGCAGAATGGCCATCGACTCGCGCAGCGATTCGATCAGCTCCACCATGCGCGCCGATTCGTCGGGGCCCATGCCGGCCATCGGCTCGTCGAGCAGCAGCAGCTTGGGCTCGGCCGCGAGTGCCAGCGCCACGTCGAGCGCGCGCTGCGCGCCGTGCGGCAGCGTGCCCGCAATGCGGTGGCGTTCGCTGCCCAGGCCGACCCGCTCGGCCAGTGCCACGGCACGTTCCACCAGGGCGCGCTCGTTCGCGCGCGGTGCCATGAAGCGCAGGCTGCTGCCCGCATGGGCCTGCGCCGCGAGCATGAGGTTGTCGTGCACCGTTTCCTTGGCAAAGACGCGCGTCACCTGGAAGCAGCGCGACATGCCGGCCGCCACGCGCTGGTGGTCCTTGAAGCCGGTGATGTCCTTCTCGTCGAGCAGGATGCGCCCCGCGTCGGCCTGGAGCAGCCCGGTGATCAGGTTCACCAGCGTGGTCTTGCCCGCGCCATTGGGCCCGATGAGCGCATGCACTTCGCCGCGCTCGACAGTAAGGTTCACATGGTCGGTTGCGAGCAAGCCGCCAAAGCGCTTGACCAACCCTTCGATTCTGAAAAGGCTCATGTCTTACTCCCTCGCCCCTCTGGGGAGAGGGCCGGGGTGAGGGGCAAGCGGCGCTTGTAGAGTGCAGCAAGCCCTTTAGGCGCCCACAACGCCACAGCAATCAACAGCAAGCCAAGCGGCATGTGCCAGTGCTCCGTGTGCTGCTTCAAAAACTCCTCGAGCAGCAGCCACACGATGGCGCCCACCGGCCCGCCCCAGCTGCGCCCCAGCCCGCCGATGACGACCATCACCAGCAGCGTGGCCGATTGCGTCCAGTGCATCGTCGCCGGGCTCACGAACCCATTGCCGCCCGCGAGCAGCGCACCCGCCAGGCCCGCAATGGCGCCGGCAATCGCGAAGGCCACCAGCTGCAGCTTGAACACCGGATAGCCCAGCGCCCGCATGCGCGTCTCATTGTCGCGAATGCCCATCAGCGCATGGCCGAAGCGCGACTGCGTTGCACGGTGCAGCCAGATCAGCGCCAGCGCAACCAGCGCCAGCACCACCCAGTAGAAGTTCGATTCGTTGCCGAGGTCGAGCCCCGGCAGCAGCGTCGGCCGGCTCATGAGCGTGTAGCCGTCGTCGCCGCCATAGCGCCGCAGCGACACCACCACGAAGTACAGCATCTGCGCGAACGCCAGCGTGGTCATGATGAAGTACACGCCGCGCGTGCGCAGCGCCACCGTGCCGATCAGCGCCGCGACGATGCCGGCGACGAGCATGGCCGCGGGCCACATCACCCAGGCCGACATCACGCCCGCGTCGCTGAGCGCCACCACCGTGTACGCGCCCATGCCGATGAAGCCCGCATGCCCGAGTGCCACCATGCCCCCGAACCCGAGGATGAAATTGAGGCTCGCCGCCGCGAGCGCCACCACGAGCACGCGTCGCACGAAGCCGATGTAGAAGTCGAGCCCGAGCAGCGGTGCGACCAGCGGAAACGTCGCGAGCAGCACAAAGAGCAGCCCGAGTCCGATATAGCGTGAGGAAGACTTCATGTCACGACCGTGCCGAGAAAAGGCCGGAGGGCCGGAAGATGAGGACGACCACCATCAGCGCGTACATCGCGACTTCGGCGAACAGCGGCCCCAGGTCGGCCGCGGTGGCCGGTGGCAGCGTGGCGCGCAGCAGCATAGGCACGAAGGCGCGGCCGATGGTGTCGACCACGCCCACCAGCAGCGCGGCCACGAAGGCGCCGCGCACCGAACCGATGCCGCCGATCACCAGCACCACCAGCGCCGGAATCAGGATGGCTTCGCCCATGCCCACCTGCACCGCGACGATGGGCCCCATCAGCGCGCCGGCCAGTGCGGCCAGCGCCGCGCCGAGCAGGAACACGCCGTTGAAGATGCGACCCACGCGCACGCCCATCAGCTCGGCCATCGGCCGGTCCGAAGCGCCCGCGCGCACCCGCATGCCGATGCGCGTGTGGTTGACCAGCAGGTAGAGCGCGAGCGCCACCAGCAGCCCGCCGGCAAGGATCACGAGGCGGTACGAGGGGTAGGGCAGGCCGTCCACCAGCTCGATAGGGCCCGACAGGGCGGCCGGCGTCGGCGCCATCACCGGCGACGGTCCCCAGGCCATCTTGACGATGTCGTCGGCCACCAGAATCACGCCGAAGGTGGCGAGCACCTGCGCCAGGTGGTCGCGCGTGTAGAGGCGCCGCATCAGCAGCACTTCGAGCAGCAGCGCCACCACCACCGTCACCGCCACTGCAATGACGATGGCCGCGGTGAACGAACCGGTGCGCGTGTGCGCCTCGGCCGCCACGTACGCGCCCGACATGAAGAGCGAGCCGTGCGCGAGGTTCAGCACGTCCATGATGCCGAACACCAGCGTGAGCCCCGCCGCCAGCAGGAACAGCATCAGCCCATAGCCGAGGCCATTGAGCAGCTGCTCGAGAACGAGGATGCCGCTCACTTGAGGGAGCACTTGTCGGCGTACGAGTCGCCGTAGTTGGTCAGGACCGTGTTGATCAGCTTGTTCGTGACCTTGCCTTGTGCATCCTTGCCGATCACGCGCAGATAGAAGTTCTCGATCGGGAAGTGGTTGTTCGCATACTTGAAGCTGCCGCGCGTCGAAGCGTAGTTGGCTTTCTTCAGCGCCGCCAAAACGGCTTCGCGGTTCTGCGCGTTGCCGCCGGCCTGCTTCACGGCCGCGTCCATCGCAAGAATGGCGTCATAAGCCTGCGCCGCGTACACCGACGGATAGCGGCCGTTGTATTCCTTGCGGAACGCGGCAACGAAGGCCTTGTTGGCGGCGTTGTCCAGGTCGTGCGCCCAGTGCGAGGTGTTGAACAAGCCGAGCATCGGCTCGCCCACGGCGCCGATCACGTCCTCGTCGGCCGAGAAGCCGCTGGTCACCAGCGTGATGTCCTTCGACAGGCCCGCGCCCACGAACTGCTTGATGAAGTTGATGCCCATTGCGCCGGGCAGGAAGAAGTAGATGGAGTCGGGCTTGGCCGCGCGCAGCTGCGCGAGTTCGGCTGCGTAGTCGATCTGGCCGAGCTTGGTGTAGAGCTCGTCGGCCACCTGGCCCTTGAACTGGCGCTTGAAACCGCCCAGCGCGTCCTTGCCGGCGGGATAGTTCGGAGCGATCAGCACCGTCTTCTTGAAGCCGCGGTCCTGTGCGAACTTGCCGGCGGCCTCGTGGAACTGGTCGTTCTGGTACGCGGTGCCGAAGAAGTACGCATTGCACTGGGCGCCCGCGAACTGGCTCGGCCCAGCATTGGCCGAGAGGTACGGCACCTTGGCGTTGAAGAGCGTCGGGCCCACGGCCAGCGCCACGTTCGAGCCGATCGGGCCGCTGAAAATATCGATCTTGTCGCGCTGGATCATGCGGTCGACCAGCTGCTTGGCCTGGTCGGGGCTGCCGGCCATGTCGGCCTGCACGAACTCCACGTCCTGCCCGCCGAGCTTGCCGCCCAGCTGCTTGATGCCGAGCGCAAAGCCGTCGCGCGCCTCGGCGCCCAATGCCGCGAAAGGCCCCGAGATGTCGAGCGCCAGGCCCACCTTGACGGGTGCGGCCATGGCCGATGCCGCGCCGCCAAGGGCTGCGCCGCAGAGCAGCAGCGAAAGCAGGGTGCGCGGCAGCGCGGGCAACTTCGGGGACGGGTGGCTCATGGATTCTCCGGGCAAAGGAAGGGTGAAACGACGCTCCTGGTGCCGCGCCATGCAGCACCCGAGACATCGAACCGTTGATAGCTAAATACTTTAACCATAAACAATTCGGTGTCAACGGTGCTAGCACGAATGGTGCCAATGAATCGTGTCACTTCCTGGTGCGTGGCCCGCCTCAGCCGAAGGGGCTGGCAGTGGCAAACCACAAGCCGATGCCGGTGGCGATGATGAACGCGCCGTCGGTCACCCCGGCCACCAGGAAGAACTTGGTCTGCAGCGCGTCGATCATCTCGGGCTGGCGCGCGGTGCTTTCGAGAAACTTCTGGCCGACGAGCGCAATGCCCAGACAGGAGCCGAGCGCCGCGATGCCGATGAGCAAGGCCACTGCGAGCGGAAGGATGTTGAAGCCGGTCATGGTGTTTTCTCCTGTGGTTGATCGATGGAGGTACTTTCTCAAAGCGGGTGCGTGCGGTCCATGACGTCGGAGGTCATCGGCAGGACGAAAAAAAGCCGGCCGCGGGAGGCGGCCGGCTTTCGCGGAGCGTCAGCGTGTCAGGGGAGCTGGGTCCAGTTCTGGTTCGTGCCGCCGTTGCAGGTCCACGTGATGAGCGCGGTGTCCTGCGCCGTGGAAGCGTTCGGCACGTCCAGGCACGACCCCGAGGCGCGGTTCCTGATGCTTCCGCCCACCAGGCTCCACTGCGCCGTGTTGCCGGCCGAGCAGGCCACCTGTACCACCGGTGCGTTGGTGGTCGCCGTGCCGTTCTGCGCCAGGCACAGGCCGCTGTGCTCGGCCACGAACTGCACGTAGCCGCCGGTGATGCTGTTCACCGTGAACTTCTCGTTGCCGGCGTTGCCGCAGGGCCACTGCACCGCCGTCGTGCCGCTGGTGGTGAGCGCGCCCTTGATGTTCACGCACATCGTGGGGTTCAGGTCCGACCGGATGCGCGTGACCACGGCCGGGGCCGTGTCCAGCGAGCGTACGTACTCGCGCAGCGCCACCACGTCCGTTGCCGGCAAGCTCGATGCATTGCCGTGGCCGCTGGTCAGCACATCCTGCAAGGTGGCGGCCTGCCCGTTGTGGAAGAAGGCGGTGGTGTTCCAGGTGCCCGAGAGCGTGGGCGTGTCGAAGCCCAGCCCCGCCAGCGGCTGGTTGATGCCCTTGCCGGAGGAGAGCTGGATCGTGCCCACGTCGTGCCGCAGGCCGTCGCGGAAAGTGCCTCCGGTGTGGCAGGTGGCGCACTGTGCCGTGTTGAACACCGTCTGGCCCCGCACCGCCTCGACGCTCAGGCTGCCGTCCGCCGCACGCGCCGGGCTGCGCATGTACTTGTTCAGCGAACTCAGGTAGGCCGCGAGATCGTCGAGCTGTGCGCTCTTGCCGGCCTTGGGCGCGCCCAAGGGGTCGGCCGTGGCGGCGAAATCCGCATTCGTCAGGAAGCCGGTGCCGCCGAACTCGTTGCGGATGTCGTTCTCGAAATCCTGCACCTCGTCGAAGTTGGCGGTCCAGTGCATCTTGCCGTGGCCTGCGCCGCGCTTGCCCATGAGGCTGATGGTGCGGCGCAGGCCTTCGCCGCGCTGCGTGAAGTCCCACACCATGCCGTCGTCGCTGCCGTCGGCATGGCAGCTCGCGCAGGAGATGTAGTTGTCCTTGCTCATTCGCCGGTCGGACGCGTTGTAGAACACCTGCTTGCCGCGCAATGCCGCGGCCGCCATGGGCTCCTGCGCCACCGTCGACACGTTCTGCAGGAAGGTCGCGGCATTGGTCTCCGAGCTCAGCACCGAGGCCACGTCGTGCACCGACACCGAGCGCGCCAGGAAGTTATTGACGAACAGCCGCTTGCGTGCCGGGTCCAGGTACAGGCCGTGGGGGGCGCTGCTGGCGTTGATCTCGCCGCGCACCGAACGGCTGTACGGATCGACGATGGCCACGCGGTTGCCTTCCATCTGTGCCACGAACAGGTAGTCGCCCGATGGAGAGAACAGCGCGGCGCGCGCGGGTGCGCGGTCGTCGAAGTCGATCTGCTCGTCGAACACTTCCGCGGCGGTCTGCAGGTTGACCTGCGAGAGGATGGAGCGCACCGTCAGGTCGTGCGCCAGGTTGTTGCCGTCCCTGAACTTGCCGCGCACGATGTTGTCCTTCTTCGAAGGCAGCACCGCCCGCCTGCCATCCGGCGAGATCACTACCTGGCTCATGTAGTTGGCCACGCCGCGCGCGCGGCTCTCGGTGTCCACCGTAGTGGTGTCCACCGGCAGCGCGATGGTGCTCATGGCGCTCATGCTCTGCAGGTTCACCTTGTGCAGCTGGCCGCCGGTCATCTTCGACTTGAAGCGGGTGACATAAGCCACCTGCGCATCGGAGCTCACCGCGATGCCGCGCAGGTTGCCTTCGAGCGCGACCGCGCCGGTGGTGGCGCCGTTGCTCGGGTCGAAGCTCATCAGCACCGACTTGCTCTCCAGCGTCAGCAGGCCCTTCGCGCCGTCGGGCGTGAAGGCCACGCCGTAGGGGCCGCTGCCGTAGGCCAGCGGCACGGTGGCCGAGAGGCTGCCGTCGGCCGCGCTGAGCGCCACCAGCTTGTCCTCGCCCTGCACCGCGACCCAGATGCGCCCATCGGGGCCCACGGCCAGCGTCTTCGGCTCGTCGCCCACGCGCACTTCCCAGCGCTTGGCCAGGGTCTGCGCATCGATGGCGGCGACCGTGCCGCTGTCGGGGTTGACCGAGTAGACCGAATTCGCATCGCCCGCGATGTTGGTGGTGTGCGTGGGCGCCCGCGCCGTGACCGGGATGATCACCGTGAGGTTGTAGGTGTAGAAGGTCTCGCGGCCGCTTGCGTCCCTCACCGTCAGCGTGACCGTGAAGTGGCCGGGCCGGTTGTAGGTGTAGGTGTAGTTCGGCTGGCTCGAATACGCGGTCTGGGTGCCGTCGCCGAAGTTCCAGCGGAACTGCGCGCCGCTGCTGCCGAGCGTGGCCGGGTTGAACACCAGCTGGCCGTTGACGATCTTCGGTCCGCCGCCGATGCCCGGGTCGCCGATGATGGTCTGGCCGCGCAGCGTGCCCACCTCGGTGTCGGTGAGCACGCGGCCGTAGACGCGCACCTCCGCCAGCGTGCCCTTGAAGAGCGCGGCGTTGCCCTGGATCTGGCCCATCACCTGGAACTTGTTCAACAGGCCCTTGGTACCCGTGAGCCCGGTGGACGTGGCCTTCACGCCGTCGACGTATACCGCCTGCGCGCCCGAGGCCGCGTCGCGCGTCAACACCACGTGGTGCCAGTTGCCGTCGTTCACCGCCGCCGTGGAGGTGGTGCCAGCGTCGTTGCCCACCGACAGCTTGATGCGCCCGCTGCCGTCGAGCCAGCCCCAGAACACGTCGTCCGCGCCGCCCGACTGGTCGCGCCCGAAGATGCCGGGCGCGGTCCACGAGTTCGCACCGCCTGCCTGCGTGGTCTTCATGTAGAAGCTCAGCGATGCGGTGCCGCCGAGCACGGTGGCGACCGAATCGTTCTTCAGCGGCACACCGGCGGTGCGGTTCGCGAAGTTCATGCCGATGCTCTCGAACGCGTCGCCCGAGACCGGCGTTCCGTTGTTGTTGCCGATCTGGTCGGAGAGGTTGCCCGCCAGCGTCCAGTAGTGCATCAGGTTGATGTCGGTCGCGTTGCCGGTGTTGAAGGTCGACTTGTAGTCCGCGCCGATGGCGTTGCCCGCATAGTCCTTCACGCCGTTGGCGGGCAGGAATACTTCATAGCTGGTGCCCGGAAGCAGCGGCTGCTCGGGGTGGAAGTTGACGATGCCCAGCTGCACGCTGTAGGTGCCCGCCAGCGTGTTGCCGCCCACCGGGCGCACGATGAAGGTGTTGGCGTTCACGCTCTCGGGGCGAATGCTGTCCGTCATGCCCAGGCCGATGCGCGAGGTCAGGGCCTGCTGCTTCGCGCCGTTGGCCGGCGAGACCTGTTTCACTTCAGGCCTGGTGATGTCGGGGTCCACCGCGTGCACGACGAAGCCGCTGCCCGAACCGTGGTCGTTGCCCACGAAGACGAGGTTGCCGAACATCGCGACCTGGCCGTTGTCCGAATGCGAGAAGTTCGGGTCGTCCTCGCGCAGGATGCTGCCGCGGCCCACCTCCACGTGATTGAGCGGATTGCTCACGTCGACCTTGTGGATGCGCGTTTGCGCGCCCTGGATCACATAGTTGTCCTGCGTGGCGCAGTACAGCTGTTCGTCGATGACCAGCCGGTTGTCCTCGGCCACGAAGCGCGAGCGGTCGCTCAGGTCGTAGCTGTACATCCTGGCGCCGCCGCCGCGTGTCGAGGCGTGCAGGCTCTTGCCGTCGAAGCAGGTGGCGTAATAGAACGGCGTGGTGCCCACGATGGAATCGAGCACCTTGGGGTTGAGCGGGTCGGAGATATCCAGGCTCGCGAACCCGCCGTTGCTTTCCATCGCGGTCAGCACCATGTGGTTGCCCATGGTGAAGATCGGACCGATCCGGAAGTTGCCGAGTTCGCCTGTGGGCACCGGGTTGGGCTTGCCGGCGCCGCGGTTCGCAACCACGGCGTTCGCGGGGTCCCTGGCATCGACGATGAAGATGCCGCGGCCCGCCGAGGCCACGTACAGGTAGGGTGCCTGCCACCAAAGCTGCCAGGCGACGTTCTCGTAGTCGCCTGCATTGACGCCGGGCAGCGCCAGCTTCTTCACCTGCTTGATGTCGTTGACGTCGGTGAAGTCCCAGAACTCCACGCCGGTGATGCTGGGCAGCACCACGTACGTCTTGCCGCCGATCTTCGCCGTGCCGAAGGAGTGCGTTTCGCGGAACTCCTTGGTGCGGCCTTCGGGTTCGTAGATTTTCTTGACCAGCTGGATCTGGCGCGGGTTCGACACGTCGTACAGCAGGAAACCGCCCGGCCCCAGGCCGCTGTCCGGTGCGAAGGAGGTGAGGAAATAGCCGTTGACCATGAGGCCCGCGTTCATGCCGTAGTCCTTGCGGCCCGGGTACGTGGCGGGCACCTCGCGCGACTCGTAGGCGCTGCTGTGCGCCGGATCGAGCGGGTGGTTGGGGCTGGTGATCATCGACACCGGCTTGAACAGTTCCGCCGAGGTGTAGGTGAGATTGCCCAGGCCCGGCCCCTGCAGCGGGAGCGGATCGGCAACCGCTTCGGCAACGGCTGTTGCCATGTTGTTGAGGGTCGTCATCGGGCTGACCCCGGTGATGGCCGCATGCGTCAGCAATGTGACGAGCGGGGCCAGGAACGCTATCAGGAAATACCGGATTTTCATCGTCGCCTCCAGGTTGTTAGAAGTTCGCAGGGCAACCCATTCCTCGACCGCTCTCCGATGCGCGCGCAGGACGCACCCCGGCAGGCGACGGGTCCATCGCCTGCCGTGCTGACTTCTGGTTGTGTTCTTGCGCCGGCGCTTTTCTTCGTCTTAGTTCGCGCCGCCCGATTCGTAGAGGGCCCAGGCCTCCTTGGCGCTCGCGCCGCGGTGGATCATGGCCATCAGCGCACTCACCACCGCCGAAGGATTGGCGTGCTGGTAGACGTTGCGCCCGTACACCATGCCGACCGCACCCTGGTCCAGCAGCGTGCGCGAGCGCGCGAACACCTGCTGCAGGTCTTCACGCCCGCCGCCGCGCACGAGCACGGGGCAGCGCGCGGCCTGCACCACGCGGTGAAACTCGGTGGGGTCGCTGGTCGGGTCGGCCTTGACGATGTCGGCGCCCATCTCGCGCGCGAGGCGCACCAGCGTGACGATTTTTTCGGTGTCGCCATCGACCTGGTAGCGGCTGCTGGGGGTGGGCGACTGCATCACCAGCGGCTCGATCATCAGCGGCATGCCGTAGCGGTCGCAATCGGCGCGCACGCGCGCGATGTTCTGCACGCACTGGCGGAACAAGTCGGGCTCGTTCGGCAGCATGAAGAGGTTGACCACCACGCAGGCCGCGTCGCGCTGCACGGCCGGCAACACCGGGTCGTGCTCGTTCTGCAACTGGGCCCACATCATGCGGTGCAGCGTGGCGTTGTAGGGGTTCCCCATGTCGATGCGCATCACCAGCGCGGGCTTGTCGCGGCCGGGGCGGTCCTGCAGCAGGTCGGACTGGCCGTAGTTGAGCTGGATCGCATCGGGGCCGGCGGCCAGGAGCTTGTCCATGACCTGGGGCATGTCCTCCAGGCCGTCGAGGAATGAGGGCTCGTTGCACACGCCATGGTCCAGGGCGATGTCCAGGCAGCGGCCGTTGGTCAGTAGCCGGTTGAGCCGCGCTGTCTTGTCTTTCGACATGGAAAGAACTCCTTGTTGGGGTCGGAAAAAAGAAGGGGAGGTCAGGCGAGCGCGCCCAGGTGGCGCTTCGCCGCGGCGTCGATGAGCCGCAGGGCCTCGTCGCCCAGTTCGACCGCGCCGGCGCCGGCGTTCTCGATGGCCTGCTGGCGCACGCGCGCGCCGCAGAGTGCGACGGCCACGGTGCCGCGCGCGACGGTCCAGGCGATCATCATCTGGCCGAACGAGCAGCCAAGCTTTGCGCGCACGGGCTCAAGCTCCTCGAAGAAGGCCTTGAGCGTTGCCCGATTGGCCGGGCTGAAGCGCGGGTTGGCCGCGCGCTGGTCGTCGCCCTTGAACTCGCGCTCGGGGTCGATGGGGCCGGCGAGCAGGCCCAGGGCCAGCGACGAATAGCCCAGCACCGCCACGTTGTGCTCGCGGCACAGGGGCGCGAGCGTTTGCTCGATCTCGCGGTCGATCAGGCTGTAGCGCTCCTGCGCCGCATCGACCGGGCCATGGCGCAGGTATTCGGCGAGCGTCTCGGGGCTCACGTTGCTCACGCCGATGGCGCGGATCTTTCCCTGCTTCTTGAGCGCGAGCAGCGCGTCCATGGTCTCGGCCACGGGCGTGGTGCTGTCCTGCCAGTGCGTGATGTAGAGATCGATGTAGTCGGTCTGCAGGCGCTTCAGGCTCTCTTCGCATTCATGGAAGATCGATTCGCGGCCGAGGAAGCGGTACACGGGGTGGCCATCTTCCTCGAAGAAGTGCGTGCCCTGTTGCGTGTGCCAGACCAGGCCGCACTTGGTCGCAATGACGGCTTCGTGGCGGCGCCCCTTGAGCGCGGTGCCCACGATGCTTTCCGAGCGCCCGAGCCCGTAGGCCGGTGCGGTGTCGATCAGGTTCACGCCCGCATCCAAGGATGCCTGGATGGCCACCACGGCCGCCGCGTTGTCGCCGCCGCCCCACATCCATCCGCCCATGGCCCAGGTGCCAAGGCCGATGGCCGAGCTTTCGATGCCCGACGGGCCCAGGGTTGTCTTCTTCATCGTCATCGCGTCGTCTTTCTTGTGTTCAACAGGTGGTCGATGGTCACGGCCGCGAGCAGGATCAGGCCCTTGATCACGTCCTGCCAGTAGGGCGATACGTCGAGCAGGATCAGCGAGCTGGTCACCACCGAGAGCAGCGCCAGGCCGAGCACCGCGCCCAGCACCGTGCCGGAGCCGCCCTTGAGGCTGGCGCCGCCGATCACCGCCGCGGCAATCACGTTGAGTTCCATGCCCACGCCGAAGGTGGGCGTGGCGGCGCCGAAGCGCGCCGTGTAGATCACGCCGGCCAGGCCTGCCGAAGCCGAGCACAGTACCGTGACCCAGAACTTCACGCGGCCCACGCGAATGCCCGAGTACAGCGCGGCCTTTTCGTTGCTGCCGGTATAGAACACGCGCCGCAGCAGGGTCGAGCGGCGCAGCACGAAGTCGCTCACGACGACGATGGCAATGAAGATCAGGATGACGGCCGGGACGCCGAACAGCGTTCCCTGTCCGATGAACTTGAACTCGGCCGGCAGCGAGAACAGCGACTGCGGCGTGCCCTGCGTGAGCGCAAGGCACAGGCCGCGCACGATCACCATGAACGCCAGCGACGCGATGAAGTGGTTGAGCCCGATGCGCGTGACGCAGCCGCCGATCATTGCCCCGATGAGCCCGCTCGCGCCGATGGCCACCAGGCTCGCGAGCCACGGGTCGACGCCCATCAGAAACAGCTTGCCCGTGACCACCATCGCAAAGCAGACCACCGAGCCCACCGAAAGATCGATGCCGCCGACGATCAGCAAAATGGTCATGCCAACCACCACGATGCCTTCGATGGAGAACGACAGGAGCATTGCGCGCACGTTGTCCCACGTAAGGAAGTAGGGCGACGCGAAGCTCATTGCCACGCACAGCACCGCAATGATCAGCAGCAGGCCCATCTCGCGCATGCTCGTGAGTTTGTTGGTGGGCTTCACGGGGCCGCCTCCTGACTGCCTGGGCGCGATGCCCGCATCGAGTTGTGCCGGATAGTTCATGCCATCTCCTGTTCGCAGAGTCCGGAGGCGAGCCGCAGCAGGGCTTCCTCCGTCATTTCGTTGGAATTCAATTCGCCGGCCAGTCGTCCGTCGCGGATCACCAGCGCACGGTCGCACAGGCCGATGATTTCGGGCAGCTCCGAAGAAATCACGATCACGCCCACACCCTGGTTCGCGAGATCGCGCAGGATGTGGTGAATCTCGGACTTCGCGCCCACGTCCACGCCGCGCGTGGGCTCGTCCATCAGCAGCACCTGGGGGTTGGTGGCCAGCAGCTTGGCAATGGCCACCTTCTGCTGGTTGCCTCCCGACAGGCTCGACACCTCGATGGCCACGCCGTCCGACTTGAGATTGAGCTTGGCGCCGAGCTCGCGCGCCAGGCGGTGTTCGGCCGAGCGCTGCAAGAGGCCCCAGCCGGAGCTCACGCGCCGCAGCGCCATCGAAGAGATGTTCTGCGCAATCGGCAGGTCGAGGTAAACGCCTGCGGCCTTGCGGTCTTCGCTGAGGTAGGCGATGCCTTCGCGCAGCGCGTCGCTGTACTTGCGGATCGAGAGCGTCTTGCCGTGCAGTTGCACCGTGCCGTGCGTGGCGGCGCGCAGGCCGCACACGGTCTCGGCCAGTTCGCTGCGCCCGGCACCCATCAACCCGGCAATGCCGAGGATCTCGCCGCGCTTCAGCGCAAAGGAGATGCCGTGCACGCGCTCGCCGTCGGCGATGCCGGTCACCTCGAGCACCGGGCCGGACGACTCGGCACCGGCCTGCTTGGGCGGGTAGTAGTTGCCGAGGTCGCGCCCCACCATGCGGCGGACCAGCTCGTCGGCGGTCATGCCGGCCAGCGGGCCGCAATGCACGTTGCGCCCGTCGCGCAGCACCGTGACGCGATCGCAGTGCGTGAATATTTCAGCCATGCGGTGGCTGATGTAGATGATGCCGATGCCCTGCGCCTTCAGGTCGTGCAGCACGCGGAAGAGGGCGGCCGATTCGTTGTCGGTGAGCGCGGCCGTGGGCTCGTCGAGGATCAGCACCTTGCAGTCGAGCGTGAGCGCCTTGGCAATCTCCACCAGCTGCTGGTTCGAAATGCTCAGCTCGCGCACGGGCGCGCTCGGGTCGATGTCTTGCCCGAGCCGCGCCAGCACCTCGGCGGCGCGCGCGTTCAGGCTGGCGTAGTTCATCCACGCCTCTTTGCCGGCGTTGATCTCCGGCATGAAGATGTTCTCTGCCACGGTGGCGTCGGCGCACAGCGCGATCTCCTGGTGCACCAGTCCGATGCCCAGGCGCATGGCATGCGCCGGACCGTCGATGGCCACCTTCTCGCCGTTGAGCAGGATGTCGCCTTCGTCGGGGCGGTGAATGCCGTCGATGATGCTCATCAACGTCGACTTCCCCGCGCCGTTCTCGCCGCACAGGGCATGGATCTCTCCGGCTTGCAGCGAGAAGTCCACGCCCGAGAGCGCGCGCGAAGCGCCGAAGCGCTTGCTGATGCCGCGCAGTTCGAGCAACGTGGTCACTCGGCAACCTCCGCGCTATGCGCTGCGGTGCGAGCTTGCTTGGGGCGGCCCGGCGCTGCGCTCATTCGCCGATTCCCTTGGTGCCGCGGCGGGCGAGGTACTTGTCCCAGTAGAAGTCGTCCGCGTTGGCCTTGCTGACCACCGACAGGCCGTTGTCCAGGAACGGCACCGACATGGGATTGGTGCCGTTGCGCTTGGCGTCGTTCATCGGGTCGATGAGCGAGGGGTTCTTGGCCAGGAACAGCATCATCATGCCCATGTAGCCCTGCATGCCCTGGTTGGGGTTGATGGCGCCGAACACGTCGCCGGCCTTGATCATGTCGAGGATCTTGGCGTTCACGTCGCAGCACATCACGCGGATGTTCTTCTTCGATTCGATCTTGGCCTGCGCCGCACCCAGGGCCGAGTTGGCTTCGGGCATGAACAGCGCACCCAGGTTCGGGTTGGCCTGCGCCAGGCTCAGCACCGCCTGGTAGGCCTTGCTCGGGTCCTGGTTGCTGGCGGCGCGGCCGACCAGCTTCATGCCCGTGTGCTTGGTCTTCATGCGGTTGACGAAGGCCGCGATGCGGCGGTCGTGGTTGTCCTGGCCCGGGTTCTCGAGCACCGCATATTCGCCCTTGCCGCCCAGCGACGCGGCAATCGCGTCGGCCGCCTGCGTGCCTTCGCGGTCGTTGTCCGAGGTGACGAAGGAGGCGCGCTTCGAGTTGGGCGAGTCGGCCGCGAAGGTCACGACCGGAATGCCCATGGCCACCGCCCGGTTGATCGGCTCGATGAACGGGTCCGGGTTCATCGGGTGCAGCAGGATGCCCGCGGGCTTGCGCGCCAGCTCCTGCTCGAACGAGGCCAACTGCTTGTTCACGTCGTACTCGGGCGTGCCGGTGTAGCGGGTGCGCACGCCCAGCGTGCGGCCGAGCTGCTTCATCATTTCGTAGACCGGAAACCAGTATTCGACGCCCGACACCATCACGTTCATCACGTAGACGTCGCTGGCGTTGCCGCGCAAACCGGTGGCTGCGGTGGTGGTTGGTGCGGACTGCGCAAATGCGCTGGTGCCGGCCAGGCCGATACCGGCGGCCGCAGCGGACTTCAGGAAATTTCGCCTCATCTTGTGTCTCCTCGCGTTGACTGGCAGAGCTTGCGACCTGCCTTGGGGCAGCAGATCTTTGGGACCTCGTTGTCACGACAGTTGTTATGACAGGTAGAATGTAATCGCGGGTTGTTTGCCGCGATAACTAGGGGAAACGCTACTGGCGAGCCGCTTTTAACTCGCCGAAGCTGTTATGACATGAAGCCAAACATATTGATCGGCGTCGACATGGGCTCGAGCAGCCTGAAAGCGCTGGCCCTCGAAGCCGGAAGCGGCCGCCCCGTCGCCTTGTCCCGCATGCCCCTGCCGCACGACCGGCTGTCGGGAGGCGGCTGCGAGGTGGGCGCGTCCGCGATCCGCGCCGCATTGACCCACGTGCTGCGCGATGTTGCCCAGCAGCTCGGCCCGCGCACGGTTGAAGTCCGCGCCATGGCGTGCACCGGTCACGGCGCCGGCCTCTATGCGCTCGATACCGACAACCAGCTCGCGGGCGGCCGTGCTGTCGCATCGACCGACCAGCGCGCCGACGTTCGGGCGCGCGCCTTGTCGTCGAGCCGCGGTGCGCAGCTGTTCGAGGACGTGGGCTGCAGCCCCTGGCCCGGGCAGCCCACGGTGATCGCCGCCGAGTTGCTGGGCACGGATGCCGTGCAGCGCGGCGAACTGCGCCGTTTGCTGTTCGCCAAGGACTACCTCGGCTTTCTGCTGACCGGCGAAATTGCCACCGACGCGAGCGATGCGAGCACGGCCGGCCTGGTGTCGCTCGCTACCGGCACCTGGTCGCAGGCGGCTTTCGACGCCTCGGGCCTTGCGGACCTGAGTCCGCGCGCCTTCGGCCCCATCGTGCCCAGCGGCAGCGTGATCGGAAAGCTGCTGCCATCCGAGGCCGCGCTGTGCGGATTGCCCGCGGGCACTCCGGTGGCCATGGGCGCCATCGACCTGCTCGCCTCGATGACGGCGATCTGCGCGGAAGCGCGCGGCCGCGCGGTGTCGGTGTTCGGCACCTGGTGCGTGAACGCGGTCATCGGGCCGGTGCTGGCGCCCAAGCCCGCCGTCGCCGCCATCGTGAACTTCGGCCGCAGCAACGAGCGGCTCTACATGGAGAACAGCCCCTCCTCGATGGCCAACATCGCCTGGCTGGCCGGCGTGCTCGCGCTGCCCGATGCGCGCGCCGTGGTCGACTTGGCCATGACGGTCCCGCTCGGCGCCAACGACCTGCGCTTTGTGCCCTTCGTCAATGGCGGAGGCGGTGTGACTGCCGGCTTCGTGGGCCTCAAAAGCCACCACACACGCTCGGACATGGCACGTGCCGTGGTCGATTCGGTCGCGGCGCTGCATGCACGGCACACGGCGCGCCTTGCAGCGGGCGGCCTCGCGGTGAGCCAGACGACGGTGCTCGGCGGCGGCGCGGGCGATGCACGCCTCGTGCGCCTGCTCGCCGCTTTTCTTGGGCGTCCGGTCGAGCGTTGCGCCGACGACGAGACCGGCGCGCGCGGCGCCGCAATCTACGCGGCCATGTCGCAAGGGCTCGACGACGCGCGCCAAGGCAGCCCATTGCTCGCGCCCTGCGAAGTGGTCGAACCCGATGCACGGGACGCCAGCGCTCATGCGGATTTCAACGCCGGTTTCAACGAACTGATCGACAGCATGTCACCTGTATTCACCCACATCGCGGGCGGTGCGAAATGAGCGCATGGCAGCTTCCTTTCGTGCGCCCGGCCTCGCTGGCGGGTCGGCATTTCTCCACCGTGATCGTGGGCGCCGGCATCAACGGCGTCGGCGTGTTCCGGGACCTTTCGCTGCAGCGCGTCGATTGCCTGATCGTCGACAAGGGCGACTTCGGCGCAGGCGCCAGCAGCGCACCCTCGCGCATGATCCACGGTGGCCTGCGCTACCTGGAGAGCGGCAGCTTCTCGCTGGTGGCCGAAGCCACGCGCGAGCGCAACCTGCTGCTGCGCAATGCGCCGCACCTGGTGCGGCCGCTCAAGACGGTGGTGCCGCTCGCCAACTTCTTCGGCGGGCTGATGAGCAGCGCGCTCAAGTTCTTCGGCCAGACGCCGCCGCAGCGCACACGCGGCCTGCTGGCCGTGGCGCTCGGCCTGCGGCTTTATGACCTGCTGGGGCGCCGCCAGCGTGTGATGCCGGGGCACCGCATCAGCCGCGTGCCCTCGGCCGACCGCGGCCTGTTCCGTGCGGCCATCCGCTGGACCGCGACTTTTTTCGATGCGTGGATCAGCCATCCCGAGTGGCTCATCCTCGAACTGATCGGCGATGCCTGCCGCGACCAGCCGCGCTCCGCGGCCGCGAACTACTGCCGCGTGATGGGCTGCGCGGGCAACATCCTCACGTTGCGTGACGAGATCACCGGCGTGCTGGTGCGCGTGACGGCCGACACCGTGGTGAATGCCACGGGCGCATGGCTCGACCGCAGCGCGGCCGTGCTCGGAGGCGCGGGCCCGCGCGTGATGGGCACCAAAGGTTCGCACCTCGTGCTCGACCACCCCGCGCTGCGCGACGCGCTCGACGGCCGCATGGCTTACTTCGAGGCGGTCGACGGGCGGGTGTGCATCGTCTATCCGTTTCTGGACCGTGTGCTGGTGGGCTCCACCGACATCCCGGTGGAAGACCCGGACCAGATCGTGACCGAGCCTGCCGAGATCGACTACCTGATCGACGTGCTGCGCGAAGTGTTCCCGAACATGGCCTTCGGCCGCGGCGACGTGGTCTACACCTATGTCGGGGTGCGCCCGCTCGCGCGTTCCGATGCCGACAAGCCGGGCCAGATCTCGCGCGACCATTCGGTGGTGGTCGATCCGCCGAATGCGACGCGCGACATTGCCATCGTCGGCCTCGTCGGCGGCAAGTGGACCACCTTCCGCTCGCTGGCCGAAGAAGCCACCAACGAAGTGCTGCAGCTGCTGGGCCGCTCGCGCACCGCATCGACCGAGCTGCTGCCCATCGGCGGCGGCGCGGACCTGCCGGCCGACGCGGCGGCGACCGAGCGCTTCATCGAGAAGATGACGGCGGCCTCCGGCCTGGGCCGCGTGCGCGCGCTGAGCCTGCTCGGCCGCTATGGCTCGAAGGCGCTGCCGCTGGCGCAGCGCCTCGCGGCCTCGGGCGATGTGCCGCTGCAGCATGCGCCGGACTATTCGGCCGCCGAGCTTTCCTACCTGTGCCTGGAAACCGGTGTGATTCATCTCGACGACCTCGTGATTCGCCGCACGCTGCTGGCCATTCGCGGCCTGGTGACCGATGCCGCGCTCGCCGAAATCGCGGGTGTTGCGGCCGAGGCGCTGGGCTGGGACGCGACCCATGCCCACAACGAGCTGTGTGCCTGCGCCACCGCGCTGCGCGAGCGGCACAACGTGCGCCTTCACGCGTCGGCTCCGGGCGAGGAACCCTCTTTCGATGCATCATTGATGGCCAGTCCAGTTCTCGGCCAAGCTTAAAAAAAGTGAACAGTCCCAACGACATGTCGACCGTGCTCGACCGCAATTCCGAATCACCGCTGTGGGCGCAGTTCCGCGACGCCATTCGCCTGCAGATATTGCAGGGTGTGCTGCCCATCGGCGCCAAGCTGCCTTCGGAGGCGGAGCTTGGCGACCAGTTCGGCATTTCGCGCATCGTGGTGCGCGAGGCACTGGCCGACCTGGTGCGCAACAACCTCATCTACAAGATCAAGGGCCGCGGCGCATTCGTGTCGGCACGCGAGCGCGACGAAGATTTTGTTTCCACCGTGCTGGGCTTCTCCGACGAGATGGAACGCAAGGGCCGCTCGGTGCGTACGCAGATACTCACGCAGGAGTTGCGCGCGCCCACCGGGCACGAGGCTGCATCACTGGGCCTTGCCGACGACACGCAGGTGGTGGCGCTCAAGCGCCTGCGCAGCGTGGACGGCGAACTGCGCCTGCTGGTCGAAACGGTGGTGCCGGCGGACCTGGCGCCGGGCCTGCACCGCGCGCGCCTGGAAGACCGCTCGCTCTACGACGTGCTGCGCCGGCAGTACGGCTTGCGCCTGGTGCGCGCCGAACGCTGGATCGACGCAGTGCTGCCCGACGCCGAAACCTGCAAGCTGCTCGACCTGCCGCAGCCCGAACCGCTGCTGCGCATCGAGTCGATCGCCTATGGTGCCAACGGCCGGCCGCTGGAGCACTACCGTGCGCTGCACCGCTGCAAGACCAGCCGGTTGCACGTGCAGACGACGACCTGATTTTTCTTCGTCAGGCCTTGGCGGTGCTGCGCGAAGGCCAGAGCACGGAGGCGATGGCCACCACCATCAGTGCGACCGCCACCCAGTCTTGCCAGTGCACGACCTCGCCGAGCCACACCGCGCCGCTGAACACGCCGAGCACGGGAATGAACATCACGCTCAGTGTCGAGGCCACCGGCGGCAGGCCGCGCGCCAGGTAGAACCACGCGGCATTGGCAAAGCCGAAGATCAGCACCGCGTTGTAGAGGACCGAGCCCCAGGTCGCGGAGCCCGGCCACCGCCACTCCTCTCGTTCGAACAGCAGCGAGAGCAACGTCGTCACCACGCCGGTCAACGCCGTCATCCAGAACGACAGCGTGAGCGTCGGCAACCCGATGCGCGTGTGCCGCAGCAGTTGCGTACCCAATGCCCAGGTGGCCGCGGCCACCAGGGCCAGTGCCACATAGCCGGGCCGTCCCGCGAAGTCGGTGAGTTCGTGCCACAGCAGCAACCCCACGCCAACGGCGCAAGCGCCCACGCCGAGCCACGAGCGCCGGGTGAGCGCGGCCGAGAACAGCAGTGCGCCGATCACCGCGGAGAACACCGGCATCGTGTAGCCCAGAATGGCGGCCCGTCCGCCCGACAGTGCCTTCACCGCAAGGATCATGAGCGCGTGCCAGACGAACATGTTGGTGGCGGCCAGCCACACCAGCTCGGGCCACGCACTTCGCGGCACGCGGAACGGCACCTTCATCAAGACCAGCGCCAGGCCCAGCACCGGCAGGCCGAGCCAGGTCGAGACCGCGCGGAAGGCGAGCGGCGGATAGTCCGCCACGCCGAGCTTCATCACGGGCCAGTTCAGACCCCATGCGAGAGTCAGGAGAACGAGCAGGACGAACTGGCGCGGCGTGAAGGAAGACATCGCGTGGGTTTGCTACAGCAAGCGCTTCAGGTAGCGACCCGTGTGGCTCGCTTCATTCGCAGCGATGTCTTCCGGCGTGCCTTCGCCCACCACCATGCCGCCGCCGGCACCGCCTTCGGGACCCATGTCGATCAGCCAGTCGGCGGTCTTGATGACGTCCAGGTTGTGCTCGATCACGACGATGGTGTTGCCCGCGTCGCGCAGCTGGTGCAGCACCTTCAGCAGCAGTTCGATGTCGGCAAAGTGCAGGCCGGTGGTCGGCTCGTCCAGGATGTAGAGCGTGCGGCCGGTGTCGCGCTTGCTGAGCTCCAGCGCGAGCTTCACGCGCTGCGCCTCGCCGCCCGAGAGCGTGGTGGCCGACTGGCCGAGCTTGATATAGGAGAGGCCCACATCGAGCAGCGTGCGCAGCTTGCGCTCGATGGTCGGCACGGCCTTCAGGAACTCGTGCGCGTTCTCCACCGTCATCTCGAGGATCTGCGCGATGTTCTTGCCCTTGTACAGAACCTCGAGCGTCTCGCGGTTGTAGCGCTGGCCGTGGCACACCTCGCAGGGCACGTACACGTCGGGCAGGAAGTGCATCTCGACCTTCACCACGCCATCGCCCTGGCAGGCTTCGCAGCGACCGCCCGCCACGTTGAAGCTGAAGCGGCCCGGGCCGTAGCCGCGTTCGCGCGCGGTGTTGGTCTCGGCCATCAGCTCGCGGATGGGGGTGAACAGGCCCGTGTAGGTGGCCGGGTTGCTGCGCGGCGTGCGGCCGATGGGCGACTGGTCGACGTTGATGACCTTGTCGAAATACTCGATGCCCTCGACCGCTTCGTGCGCGGCTGGTTCTTCGTGCGCGCGGTAGAGCGTGCGCGCCACAGCGGTGTAGAGCGTGTCGTTCACCAGCGTCGACTTGCCGGAGCCCGAGACGCCCGTGACGCAGGTCAGCAGGCCGACCGGGAAGGCCACGCTCACGTTCTTCAGGTTGTTGCCGGTGGCGCCGACCACGCGGATTTCCTGCAAGGCGGTTTGCGAGGCGAGGTGCGCCGCTTCGCGCGCGGCGCGCCGTTCGGCCGCGGGGCTCGCCGGAAAGCGCGAGGCTTTCTTGCCTTCGTTGAAGGCGGGTTTCTTCACGACCGGCAGCCAGGCGGTACGGCGTTTGGGCACTTCGATCTTCTTCGCGCCCGACAGGTATTGGCCAGTGAGCGAATCGGGGTTGGCCGCCACCTGGGCATAGCTGCCTTGCGCCATCACGCGTCCACCGTGCACGCCCGCGCCGGGGCCCATGTCGATCACGTGGTCGGCGGCGTGGATCATGTCCTCGTCGTGCTCGACCACGATCACGCTGTTGCCGATGTCGCGCAAGTGCTTCAGCGTGCCGATGAGACGATCGTTGTCGCGCTGGTGCAGGCCGATGCTGGGCTCGTCGAGCACGTACATCACGCCCGTGAGCCCGGAGCCGATTTGCGAGGCGAGCCGGATGCGCTGCGCCTCGCCGCCCGAGAGCGTCTCGGCGCTGCGGTCGAGGCTGAGGTAGTTCAGGCCCACGTCGTTCAGGAACTTGAGCCGCAGGCCGATTTCGCGCACCACCTTGTCGGCGATGTCGGCCTTGGCGCCGCGCAGCTTCAGCGTCTGGAACCAGGCGAGCGAATCGCGCAGCGTGAGATGGCTGAGCTCGAAGATCGCCATGCGGGGCGGCTCGCCCCCATCGGCGGGGCGGGCCGACTCGTCCACCAGGAACACGTTGCGCGCTTCGGGCCGAAGGCGCGAGCCGCCGCAGTCCGGACACGGCTGCAGGTTGCGAAAGCGCGCGAGGTCTTCGCGCACCATCACCGAATCGGTCTCGCGGTAGCGCCGCGTCATGTTCGGGATGATGCCCTCGAAGGGGTGCTTCTTCGTGAGCTTCTTGCCCGCGAAGTTGCCAGATTCCATCGTGTAGTTGAACTTGATTTCTTCGGCGGCCGAGCCGTGCAGCAACACCTGCTGCACCGAGGCGGGCAATGACTCGAAGGGCGCGTCGACGTCGAACTTGTAGTGCTTCGCAACGCTCTCGATCATGCTGAAGTAGTAGCTGTTGCGGCGGTCCCAGCCCTTGATGGCGCCGCTCGCAAGCGAGAGTGTGGGAAAGGCCACCACGCGCGCCGGGTCGAACACCTCGCGGTGGCCGAGGCCGTCGCAGCTCGGGCAGGCGCCCACGGGCGAGTTGAACGAGAAGAGCCGCGGCTCCAGTTCCGACAGCGAGTAGTGGCAGATCGGGCAGGCGAACTTGGCGTTGAACAGGTGCTCCTTGTCGGCCACACCCTCGGCGCCCAGCTCCAGCGCAATGGCTCGGCCCTCGGCCAGCCGCAGCGCGGCTTCGAAGCTTTCGGCCAGGCGCTGCTGCATGTCGGGGCGCGCGCGCAGCCGGTCGATCACCACGTCGATGTCGTGCTTCTCGGTCTTCTTGAGCTTGGGCAGGTCGTTGTATTCGTAGGTTTGCCCGTCGACGCGAAAGCGCACGTAGCCGGCCGCCTGCATCTCGGCGAACAGCTCGAGAAATTCGCCTTTCTTCTCGCGCGCCACCGGCGCCAGGATCATCAACCGCGGCTCATTGGGAATGGCGAGCGTGGCGTCGACCATCTGCGACACGGTTTGCGCCTGCAGCGGCAGGTGGTGTTCGGGGCAGTAGGGCGTGCCGGCGCGGGCGTAAAGCAGGCGCAGGTAGTCGTGGATCTCGGTCACCGTGCCCACGGTGGAGCGCGGGTTGTGGCTGGTGGCCTTCTGCTCGATGCTGATCGCGGGCGACAGGCCCTCGATCACGTCGACGTCGGGCTTGTCCATGAGCTGCAGAAACTGCCGCGCATAGGCCGAGAGGCTTTCGACGTAGCGCCGCTGCCCTTCGGCATACAGCGTGTCGAAGGCCAGGCTCGACTTGCCCGAGCCCGACAGGCCGGTAATGACCACCAGCTTGTTGCGCGGGATGTCGAGGTCGACGTTCTTCAGGTTGTGCGTGCGCGCACCGCGGATGCTGATGCGCTGTTGCGCGAGCACGGCGCCGAGGTAGGTGTCGCGTTCGAGTTGCGCGTCGCGTGCGCTCTCCTCGTTGGCGGCGAAGTCGTCAATGGCTTTGGAATTCAAGGGGGCGATCGTCCGAGGGCAACCGGACATGATAGTCCGAGCGGCATTTCATGGCGAGGGGGCGGGTTGAGGCCGGTTTCATGAGGCGCTCCCCGGCCGGTGCTTTCGGGGCGCCAGGCGGCGGTACCCGGGCGGCCGGCATCGGGCACAATCTAGGGTTCTCTTCCTCCTCCTTCATCTACTTATCAGGGGCAGTGCATATGGCATCGGTCAATAAAGTCATCGTCGTCGGCAACTTGGGGCGCGACCCCGAAATGCGTACCTTCCCGAGCGGCGACCAGGTCGCGAACGTCACCGTGGCCACCACCGATCGCTGGAAAGACAAGCAAAGCGGCGAAATGCGCGAAGCCACCGAGTGGCACCGCATCGTCTTCAATGGCCGCCTGGCCGAAATTGCCGGCCAGTACCTGCGCAAGGGCTCGCAGGTGTATGTCGAAGGCAGCCTGCGCACGCGCAAGTGGACCGACAAGGACGGCATCGAAAAATACACCACCGAAATCCGCGCCGACCAGATGCAGATGCTGGGCAGCCGCCAGGGCCAGGGCGGCCCGGCGGGCGGTCCCGAGGACGACGGCGGCTATTCGCAAGGCGGCGGCGGTGGCGGCTACTCGCAAGGCGGGAACGCTGGTGGCGGTGGCGGTGGCGGTGGTGGGGGCTACGCTCCCCGTGCGCCCGCCGCGGCACCGCGCGCTCCGGCGGCCGCGCCTCGCCAGGCGCCGGCCAAGTCGTCGTCGGGCTTCGACGATATGGACGACGATATTCCGTTCTGAAATCGATCCCTTGGAATTTGCCGGCAAAAAGGCCTGCAGCTCATTGGCTGCAGGCCTTTTTGCATTGCTCCTGTCAGTAGGTCACCGTCACCCGCATCGCGTTGCTGCCGTCGCCAGCCGGGGTGGCGGCTTGCGGTGGCGCGGAGCCCGTGGTCGCCGCCATCGCACCGATGACGCCTTGCCAGGCGGAGGCAAGGCTGTCGCGGCCGTCGGCGTCGGTGCCGGCCACCATGAGCGTCGTTTCGCCGATCTTGTCGAACCGGTACTCGCGGCCCTTGATGAGCACCGACTTCATGTTGGTCCAGACGCGGTATTCGTGTCCGCCCTTGACGGGCGTGACCTCGAGCACCTTGAAAGTCGGGAGAACGACCATCGAGACGCTGAACCGGGCCGTGGAGCTGTTCATGCCGTGCATCGGCTCCGCGGAACTGAGCCGCAGCGGCAGCGGCAACAGGAGCAGCAGCATGCCGACGGCGGCCAGCGTGGGTGCCGTTCGCGTCGGTCGCCGGGCGATGGCACCTGCGGGGGACATGTTTCCGGACATGGGAACTCCTCTCGTCGCAACCTCGGTGGAGGGCGTCGAATCGATGCCCCAACCTGGTTTATCGGCAGAGTCGCGGGAAAATGAAGGCCGTCCGCGCCATTCTTCGCCCATAGCCTGCTATTTACCAGCAGGTTTTCCTGTGTCGGGAGGTCTTTGTCTTGAACAGCAGGGGGGCCGCGCGGCCCGCGCCCTTGCCCGGGCTTGTTGCCCGCGTCCAGCTCAGTAGGTCACGCTGACCGTCACGACGTCGCGGTAGCTGTCCGGCCGCACGTTGGTGCTGGCGCCGAGAACGCGGCCATACACCGTCAGAGCCTGGGCGGCGCCATTGCCGGTGCCGGCGACGGTATTGGTGCCTGTGACGTTGCCCCAGACGTTGGAGCGGGCGGCATTGCGGTAGAGCCGGTAGGGCACCGTGTCCGTGTTGCCGGGCACGCCGCCCGTCGGGGTCATCGTGCCGGCACCGGTCGTCGAGTTATTGGATGGCGTCAGCGCGACCGTGTAGGCGGTCGGCGTCGTGCAGGTAACGCTGATCGTGCTGGCCTGATCGGTATCGGCCGCGCCCGGAAGGCCGTTGACCGTGCCGAAGTTCAGCGGATCGGCCGTGACCAGGCAGCTCTTGGCGACCGTTGCGGTGACCATGAAGCCGAACTTGCCCGGCTGTATGGTGTCGCAGGTCGTCGGCATGGCGGAAGTGCTCCTCGTCAGCGTGATCGAGGTGTGGTCTCCGGCGAAGTTGTCCTGGTACGTGCCTGGAGGCACCGTGCCCTGGAGGGGGAGCAGTTCTCCGCGCATGGTGGCAACGCCCGTCACGCGTCCCAGGCCGCCCGCAGTCGTCCGGCGGGGAATGCTCATCGTGGCGACGAAGGGGTTCGGCACTATCGCGTTGCCGTTCGAACCCCATATGGTGCCGCTCGTCGCCTGGTAGAGCTGGAACCTCAATTGATTTCCGGCGGTGTTCTCCATGACGCGCGGATTGAAGTTTCCCAGGCCTTCGTTGCCGTCGCCGATGTTGAAGCAGACCCTGACCTGCTCGACGGCGGAGTTGCTGTCGTTGGTGCAGGTGTAGTTCAGCGTGGCGGTGGTGGGCGACGCCGTGCTTCCGTTGACCAGCTCGACCGTGCCGAAAGCCAGGGCCGTCATCGTCGCGGTGCAGCTGACAGCCGCCTGCGCGCTGCCCGCGGGCAACCACCACAGCAGCGCGCAGAGCAACGGCAGGCGCAAGGCCTGCAAAGTCCGGGTCAGAAAGCTCATGGCGTCTTGGCCTCCCTGGTGCAGCGCACGGGGCCGATCTGCGGAATGCCGGCGCCCTCCTTGCGATAGTCGAAGCTGGCCCGGCAACGGCCGCCGGGGGTTTGCACGTCGAGCGTGTTCCGGGGCTCGAGCGACTCGAGATACACCGCGCCGTCGAAACCGACCAGGGCGGGATCGCCGCCTTGTCCGTTGGCGCGTACCCGGCTGCCCAGCGGCAGCGGCTTGCCCGCCTCGTCCACCAGGAGCAGCGCGGCCGCGCTGATCGGCGTGATGCCGAAGCGCACCAGCGTGCCGGCGCGGTCGCTCGGGGTGGCGACGGTCTTCACGCGCTGGATTCTCACGTCGGCGGGCAATTGCATCGGGTCGATCGAAAGCTGGTTGTTCTGGTAGGCGCTGAGCGGTGCCACGAGCAACATGCCGTTGCCGTCCGTGGTGCCGATGTCCCGGTTCTCCAGCCTCACCGGCACGCCGGCAATGCCGTCGGTGGAGACCACCGCGAAGGCATCGTCGATGCGCCGCGCCGCGAACGGCTGGCCGCCCATGAACACGACCGAGCCGGTGGCACCGGCGTAGGCGTAGCGGCTGTCGCCGAGCACGCTGATGCCGGCCATGGCGCGGCCGTAGCGGCCCAGGTAGTCGATCTCGGCCTGCCCGCCGTTCTGGCCTCCGCCCTGGCGCAGGCCGGCGCGCCAGCCGATGCCGCCTTCGCCCGGCGTGGAGCTCTGCGCGTCGGCCGTGTAGACGTTGCGGTCGCCCTCGCGCTGGAGCCCGGCGCTGGCCGTGACATTGCCGTCCAGCGCCCAGGTGAAGCCGACGAAGAGGCTGCGCTCCCGGCGGTTGTCGAGATTCTGGTTGAGGCTCACATTCACCGAGGCGCTGCGTCCCAGCGACCTGAACCAGTAGACGCTCGCCAGGCGCGTCGCCTCCTGTGCGGGATAGCGCAGGTAAAGGTAGCTGAGCCCGAAACTGCCGAAGTTGTCGATGGAGTAGCCGATCGACGCCCGGCCCGAGCCGCGCGCCGGCGGGCTGCCGTAGAGCGATGGGATGTCGCGGTACTCACCGCGCGTGCGGGTGCCTTCGACCAGGAAGTTGAAACGGTTGTCGCGCCAGCTGTAGCCCAGGTTGAGCAGCGAGCCTTGTTTGCCGCCGTAGCTGCTGTGCGCCACGGCGCCCGCCAGCACGCCGCTTTGCCCGAGCAGCCATGCGCCGCCGATGCCGCCCTTGACCAGCCCCTTGGTTGCTTCGCCATGCGTTTCCAGCGTGAAGCTGTTGCTCACGCCGTAGCGCCAGGTGCCGGTGGCGGCGGCGTCGCTGCCGTAGTCGAAGGAACGCAGGCCGTAGCTCTTGCGCACCATGCCGAGGTCGACGGACCAGTCGGACAGGCCGTCCTGCAGCAGCCGCTGCGTGTCGTACAGCGAAAAATCGAGTGTCGTGGCGCGGCCGAAAGCGTCGGTGAGAACCACCTGGGCGTTGCCGGCGCCGTTGATGCTCGGCACCGTCTTGAGCTGGAAGGGCCCTGCCGGCACCTGGCCTGTGTACTGGCGCATGCCGTTGATATAGAGCTCCACCTGCGAGGGCAGCGTGGCCGACCCCAGGAACGCCGGCAGCGGCGTGGTGGTGCGATAGGGTTGCAGCGCGAAATTGCGCGAGAGCTGGATGCCGCCGATCCGGGTGGAGCGCGACCAGGGCAGCGAGGCCGTGGTGGTGTCGCCCACGCGAAGGGTCAGCATTTCGTCGGGGAACGACTTGCTCCAGGTGGTGTCGAGCCGGACCGAGTCGTGGCTCCAGCCTTCGCCGTCGATGCGGGTTGCGCGCGACATCAGCGTGTTGCTGAACACGGCGCTTCCGCTGAACGCGCGCAGTTCGGTCAGCGCGTTGAGGCTGGACGTATTGTTCCGGCCCTGCGTGCCATAAAGATCGTAATTGAGCAGCAAGCCGGGCGAAGCGGTGGCCTTCGACGCGACGATCGTCGATGTGTCGACCACGGTCGTGGGCAGGCGCAGCACGTCGGCGGTGGCATTGATGGTGACGCTCTGGCTTGCGGCGTCGTACTTGACCTGCACGCCGGGAAGGCTCTTGAGCGGCACGGGATCGGCCACGCCTGCCGGCAGCACGAAGCCCAGCTGCCGCAGCGTGGCGGCGCTGGCCCACAAGTCCTGGCCGCGCAGGCCGAAGTGAACCAGCCCCTGCGGATTTCCGTTGAGGCTCAGTTCCAGATAGAGGTCGCTGCCGCCGGGGCCGGCGATATTGCCTTCCGCGGACGCGGCGGCCGGAGCGCTCGAGACGGCTGCAGCATTCTCAGCCTGAGCGGCGAGGGACATCAGACCGGAAAGAAGCAGCAGTGGCAGCAGGCGCTCAGCGGACGCGTGGGAGCGGAGGAATGTTTTCCTGCGTCGCGTTGCCATTGATCTTCGTTTCCAGAACGCCCCCGAGGGTGAAAGCCTCGGCGGATGTCTTCAGTGGCCAGCGCATGCGTGCGCCCGGCAAGACGTAGCCCATCAGGCCGGCATGCACCGGGGTGCGGCGGCCGACGGTATCGACAAAATCCAGATCGGCGAGCTGGGCGTGCATGCCGCCGCTGTTGGCGACTTCGAGCACCGCCTGGCCGTCTTCCCTGCGCAGCGACCATGCCAGTTGGGGCGCGGGTGACTGCGCGCCAGCGGCTGCGATGAAGATCGGCACCGAATAGCGCAACACGAGTTGCAGGCCCTTCTTTTCCTTCACCTCGACCGGCAGCTCGTCGATGATGATCCGGTACGAGTTTTCGACCGTGCCGGCAGGAGCGCCCGCGCGAATGACGCGGATCAGCTGCCGCTCGGAGGTGCCCAGCTGGACCATCGGCGGACTCACGACGAGCTCGCGCGAGGGCGTCAGCTTTTCGGCGCCGTTCTCCTGGGTCCATTGATAGACCCGCACCTGCGCGTGCACCACGGTGTCGCCGGTGTTGCTGAGCCACAGGCCATCGGCGTTTTGCGAGGCCTGGAGCGTCAGCGTGACCGGGGAAACCTGCAGTCCGCTCGCCGAAGCGAACGCGTGCGCCAAGGCGAGCGCGAGGACGGCGGTGTAACGCAGCAAGTGGTGCACGGGCAGTCGATCAGTAGTTGACCGTGACCGTCACGGTGTCGAGGTACGCACCGGGGGTCACGTTGGCATTCGCAACCGTGGCGAACACCGGGATCGCTTGAGTCGCGCCCGTACCCGTGCCAGCCACGCCGTTACCCACGGCGGTGGCGGTGGCGGTGTTGCCCCAGATCGGACCCGTGGCGCTCACCGACCGGAGTTGGTAGGGAACGGTGTCAGGACCTGCCACGGCTGGGAGCATCACGCCGGCGCCGGTGGTGCTGCTGTTCGAAGGCGTCAGGCCGACGTTGTAGGGCGTCGACTTGGAGCAGGTTACGTTGATGTTGCTGGAAGCCGAGACGGCCGGGGTGGAGGAATTTACCTGGCCGAAATCGATGTTGGATGCCGCACCTGCGACGACCGAACAGGCCTTGTTCACAGTGATCAGCACCTGAAACGTGGAGCTGGTGGTTGCTGCGAAAGCGGCGCTGGTGGCCGTGACTGCAAGGACTGCTGCGAGGAGGAAAGAAGGTTTTTTCATGAGAATAGGCGACAGATGTAAATGAAATGAGGAGGGAGCGGGGCGGATAGTGCCAACAATCCCTCTAGCTGGATAGTAGAATAGTTCACAGAATTGCACAAATTGTTGCAATCGAAATGATGTTTCGGCACACAAAAGTTACATTTTGGGCGGCTCTTCGAACCCCGCCCAGACAAGGGCGGAGCGATTCCTGGGCCCTGAAAAGGTAAACAACTGCCTCAAAGACGTAGAAAATGTTTACGGTTCATCAGGGATCCTCTGTGAACTGCAACCCCCTTCGAGGTAATACTTTTGGGGGATATTCATCGCATCTATCGTTCTGAGTTGAATCATTCCTCCAGATACCGCCTCGCGCCCTTCTGGGCGAACGCGGTGCTCGTTGTCTCCTTGGCGCTGCTGGTGGTCATGGTGGCCTTTTTCAGCGCGACCGATGCCCAGCACGAGTCGGCAGTTCTGCACATGACGCGGGCCGACTGGCAGGAGACAGATACAGATACGGAAACGCAGGGCACCCGTGCACTGCCGCTCGCCGTGGACAGCCAGGCCTTGCCGCCCGCCTGGCAACCGGTCGAGTTGCCTCTGGCACTGCCCATTGCCTTGCTGCGCCAGGCCGACAGCGCACCGACAGGCGCAACGCGCACCACCTGGCTGCGGCTTTCCGCGCGCGACCTGCCCGCCACCACGGCGCCGCTCGCGCTGTACGGCGCGCGCATCAAGACGGACGGCCCCATTGCGGTGTATGCCAACGGCCAGCTGGTCCGGCGCGCACAAGTCCAGGGCCCGCTGTGGAACAGCACCCGCACGCCGCTGTGGATCTTGCTGGGCAAGACGCCCGACAGCGCGCCGGTGGACGAGATCCTCCTGCGAATGGAGCACTCGCGAAGCGCGCAGGTGGCGGTTGCATCGCTGTGGCTCGGCCCCGTCGGGGCGCTGGAAGGCCGCTACCGCATGCGGCAGTGGCTCCAGCAGGAGCTGCCCGCCATGCTCAGCGCGGCCTTCATGGCCGTCGGCGTGTTCGCCCTGTTCGTGTGGTTCAAGCGCAGCCATGAAACCGGATATCTGCTTTTTTTCAACCTGGCGACCACGTCCTTCCTGCGTGGCCTGCATTTCTACGTCGGCGTTCCGATTGCCAACGACTGGTTCGCCTGGCTGACCGTCAATTCCCTGTTCTGGCTGGTCGCGGTGGTGCATTTCGCGCTGCGCCAGCTGCACGGCCGGCCGCTCAGATGGCTGACCGCCGCGGTGGTGGCGTGGACGGCGTTGATCGGTGTGCTGACCCTGCCAGGGCTGGCCATATTGAGGAACACCCCGCAGGTCACGCCGCTGATCTACATCGGCGCGGCATCGATGGGCGTGGCCGTTGCACTGGTGGGCGGCGTCAGTGCCTGGCGGCGTTCCAGCGAAGGGCGGCTGGTGGCCGTCGGCATCGGCGTGTGCGTGCTGCTGGGCGTGTCCGACTGGCTGCTGCAGAACAACTTCGTCAGCCCCGAGGGCTGGTACCTGGGTGCGTACACCAACGCAGTCACGTTCAGCGTGTTCGGAACGCTGCTGTACCGGCGCTACGTCAACGCCATTGCCGAGGTGGAGCGGGTCAACGCCAGCCTGGCGGAGCGCCTTCGGGCCCGCGAAGCCGAGCTCGAACTCAGCCACCGGCGGCTGCGCGAAGTCGAAAAGCTGCAAACCATCAGCGACGAGCGCCAGCGCCTGATGCAGGACATGCACGACGGGCTGGGCTCCTCGCTGATCAGCGCCATCCGCTCGGTGGAGGGCGGCGGCATGAGCGACGACAAGGTTTCGCAGCTGCTCAAGAGCTGCCTGGACGACCTGAAGCTGACCATCGACTCGATGGAACCGCTCGAAAACGACCTGTTGCTGCTGCTCGCCACGCTGCGCTACCGGCTGGGGGCCCGGCTCGAGAGCTCGGGTGTCGCCTTGCAATGGAATGTGCAGGAGCTTCCCGCGCTGAACTGGCTCGACCCGACCAGCGCGCTGCACATCCTGCGCATCGTCCAGGAGAGCATCGCCAATATCCTGCGCCACACCCGGGCCACCGAGATCCGCGTGGCCACCGCGGCGGACGCCACAGGCGTGCAAGTGACCATCGAGGACAACGGCCAGGGTTTCGACGTGGAAAAGGCGCTGGGCGCCGCCGGCGGGCGAGGCATGCAGAACCAGCAGCGCCGGGCTCAAATTGTCGGCGGCGCCGTTTCCTGGCGTTCGGGGCCGGCGGGCACGCTCTTCACGCTGTGGCTGCCGCTGAAGCGCGAGGAGCGGGCAGGCAGCGCAGACGCCGCAGACGCCGCGGACCCGATCAGGGCTTAGCCCGCAAGGCCCACGAACACGTTCTGCACGTCGTCGTTCGCATCGATGGCTGCAAGAAAGACTTCGACTTCTTCCAGGTGTTCGGCGCTCAGGCTGGCCGGATCGACCGGGTTCTTGGGCTTGTAGCCCAGCTTGGCCGACAGCACGGTGAAGCCCTGGGCCGGCAGCGCACGGCTGACCAGGTCGAGGTCGGTGGGGTCGGTCAGGAACACCGTCACGCCGCTTTCGCCGGCCGCCTCGAAGTCTTGCGCGCCTGCTTCGATGGCGGCCACTTCGGCGTCGGCATCCGGGCGCGAAGGCTCGGCCTCGATCATGCCGACATGCTCGAAATCCCACGACACCGAGCCCGAGGTGCCCAGCTGGCCCTTGCGGAACAGCACGCGCATTTCAGGCGCGGTGCGGTTCACGTTGTCCGTGAGGCATTCGACCATCACCGGCACCTGGTGCGGCGCAAAGCCTTCGTAGATCACATGCTCGAAATGCACCGCCTCGCCCGTGAGGCCGGCGCCTTTCTTGATGGCGCGGTCCAGCGTGTCCTTGGGCATCGACACCTTGCGGGCTTGCTCCACCACCAGCCGAAGGCGCGCATTCGAGGCCGGATCGGCGCCGCTGCGCGCGGCAATCATGATTTCCTTGGCCAGTTTTCCGAACAACCGGCCCTTGGCATTGGCGGCCAGATCCTTGTGTTTTGCTTTCCACTGTGCGCCCATGGCTGATGTTCCTGTGTTGTGTGTGCGGTGTCTTGCCTCGTTTGACGCTGGGCCGAAGGGCTGGATAACCGGTTTGGGGCAACTACTTTAGCCGCAGCGCGCCGACAGCAGTTTTTTCCAAGTCCGGAAGGCCGGGTGTTTCTATGCTCGCCCCATGCCATCCATCGAAACACGACAACAGCACGCAGAAACCTTTCATCGGCTGCACACCGGCCCCGCGCCGCTGGTGCTGGTGAACGCCTGGGACGCGGCCAGCGCGCGCATCGTCGAGCGGGCGGGCGCACAAGCCATCGGCACGACCAGCGCAGGCATGGCCTGGACGATGGGCTATGCGGACGGCGAACGCATGCCGGTCGACGAACTGCTCGCGGCCTGCGCGCGCATCTGCCGCGTGGCGGGCGTTCCGGTCACGGTCGACATCGAGCGCGGGTTCGGCGACAGCGCACAGGCCGTGTGCGATGTGGTGCGTTCGCTGGTCGGCATGGGCGTGGTGGGCATCAACATCGAGGACGGCGTACTGCCGGGCACGCGCCAGCTGGCGCCACCGGAAATCCTTTGCGAGCGCATCGAGGCGCTGCGCAGGATGGACGCGCGCCTGTTCATCAATGCGCGCGCCGATACCTACTTCGTCGCCAACGACGACCCCGCGGCGCGCTATGAGGACACGCTGCGGCGCGCACGGCTCTACGCCTCGGCGGGTGCCGACGGCATCTTCGTGCCGGGCATGGCAAGCCTCGAAGAGATTGCCGGCCTCGCGGCCGCGGTACCGCTGCCCGTGAATGTTTATGCCGGCCATTCCAAGGCGCCATCGGTCGATGTTCTGGCGCGTGCCGGTGCGCGGCGCATCAGCCTGGGCTGCGGCCCTTTGCAGGCGGCACTCGGCGTGCTGGGGCGCATCGCCGCCGAAGCTTTCGACGCCAGCAACGGCGGCTTTCGCACGATGGCCGGCGAGATGCTCCCCGCCAGCGAAATCAACGGGCTCTTCGCATCCGCGCACTGACGGCGCGGAGCATCACACCCCAAGGCCGGCCCGGTTCGCCGCCGCTGGCCGGTCGATTGTTTCCATTCCGTGAACGCCGCGGTTCCTTTTGCTAAGGGTTTTTACGTAGAAGACGGCGCACAATTCATTCACAGACCGGCCCCCAAGCCGATCTGGGTGAACAGGGCCCCGAGCGAGGTGGCCGCCCCCCGAAGGGACGGTGACCCACCCAAGACCGGTTCGAAATCATCCAAGTCAAAACTGAACTGAATTGAAGGAAATCCAAATGACCGCCTCGAAGATCCTCTCCGCCGTTGCTGTTGCCCTGATGGCCGTTGCCGGCGCCGCCCACGCTGAAAGCTATGAAGGCGTGCACCAACTGACCTCGGCCGCCAGCCGCGCCGACGTTGCCGGCCAAGCCGTGGTTGCCGCGCACAGCGCCAACCCCTACGCCACCGGCGCCAATGCAGGCCCGGCCCAAGTGTTCGTTTCGTCGACCAGCCGTGATGCCGTCCGTGCCGACGCCGTTGCCGCCGCTCGCAGCGCCGACCCGTACGCCGAAGGCGCTTCGGCTGGCGTCGCTCCCGTCGTCGCCAGCACGGTGGACCGCGCCACGGTGCGTGCCGCAGCCCGCGCAGCCGTTCGCGGCGACGCACTGCCGCTGTAATCCTCGGCGAGCGTCTGCTCCAGAAGCCGGCCATGCGAAAGCATGGGCCGGCTTTTTCTTTGCCTTCGCGACCAGCCACGAGACCCAGCCGTCGGCTGAACGCCGGGTCGTGAAGAAAGAGGCGGGAAAGGCGCCGAGAAGCCTGCGCAGCCGTCTGATAAGCTGCCTCCGCCCTCTCATCCGACCTGTTCCTTCCACCCCCTGTCCGTGCGAACGCATTGCGCATGTCGTCCGAAGAAACCCTGCGCCGCTGGCGCCTGATCCTCGGCCGCTATGCGGCGCAACCCTTGGCGCAAACGCAGTTTTCGGCGGGCGACTGGAAGCTCGACCAGGCCCTCGAATATCTCTACGGCCGCGAATACGAAGGCCGCGGCCTCGCCAGATCCAGCGGCGGCCCGGGCTCGCTCGACCCCAGCCAGCTGCGCGCGGTCGACTGGCTCAACCGCTCGCGCAAGCTCTTTCCGCAAGAGGTGTTCGAGCGCATGCAGACGCAGGCTATCGACCGCTACCAGCTCACCGACCTGCTCAACGACCCGGCCGTGCTGCGCTCGCTCGACGCCACGCCCGGCCTGGCCAAGGCGCTGCTCGGCATGCGCGGGCGGCTGTCGGGCCAGATGCGCGACGCGGTGCGCGAGGTGATCCAGAAGACCGTCGACGAGATCACGCGCAAGCTCAAGAACGACTTCGTCAACGCGCTGGTCGGCCGGCGCAACCGCATGCGGCGCTCGCACATCAAGAGCGCGCAGAACTTCGACGCGCGCGCCACCATCGCGGCCAACCTGAAGCACTACGACGTGGAGCGCAAGCAGCTCGTCATCGAGCACCCGCGCTTCAATGCGCGCGTGAAGCGCAACCTGCCCTGGGACGTGGTGCTGTGCGTGGACCAGAGCGGCTCGATGATGGATTCGGTGATCTACAGCGCCGTCATCGCCGGCATCATGAGTTCGCTGCCCGCGGTGCGCGTGAAGCTGGTGGTGTTCGACACCGCGGTGGTCGATCTCACGCACATGGCACACGACCCGGTCGAGGTGCTGCTCACCGTGCAGCTCGGCGGCGGCACCGACATCGGCCGCGCGGTGGCGTACTGCGAGTCGCTCGTGGGCAACCCGCAGCGCACCGTGTTCGCGCTCATCAGCGACTTCATGGAGGGCGCGGCGCCCGGGCCATTGCTGGGCGCGGTGCAGCGCATGGCAGAGGCGCGCGTCACGCTGCTGGGCCTCGCGGCGCTCGACGAGTCGGCCAACCCGGTGTACGACCGGCAGATGGCGCAGCGGCTGGCCGGCAAGGGCATGCATGTGGCCGCGCTCACGCCCACGCATTTCGCGCAGTGGCTCGCGGAGGTGATGAACTGATGGCCTGGTACGACGGCTACCGCGCCTACGACGACGACACGCTGGCCACGCTCGCAAACCCCGGCCTGCTGCGCCGCGCCGCAAAGGACGTGGAGGCGGGCAAGGTCGCATGGGCGGAGCAAGGTGCTGACGGCGGCGCTGAAAGTGGTGTGGTGGCGGCCGACGGCCAGCGCGTGCAGCTCGATGCGCGCGGCCCGCAGCAAGCGCGCTGCGACTGCCCGGCGCCGGGCATCTGCAAGCACATCCTCGGCGCGGCGCTGTGGCTGCGTGCGCTGGAGCCGGCGGCATCGGGCGATGCGGCCGGCGCGGCAGTCACGCAGGAGGCACAAAAGCCAACGCCCGCCGCGCCTGACCCGCTCGCGGAAATCCTCGCACTCGACGCCACCGCGCTCTTCAAGGCCGCGGGCGTGGCCGCCGTGCGCCGCGCCGCGGCCGCCGCCAGCAGCGCCGTCGAATGGCGGGTGCAGGGCGGCGCGCTCGTCATGGACCTGCCCGAGCTCGGCGCCTCGTGCCGCTGGGTGGCGGGCGCGGGCTACGCGGGCATGGTGTCCGAGGTGCCGGCCGCCGAGCGCAAGGCCGTGCACCTGATCGCCATCGCCGCGCTGCGCAGCGCGCACGGCCAGCCCTTCGCCTGGCCCGAAGGCGCGCGGCCCGCACCGGTGGAAGACACCGCGCGCCTCGGCGACCGCGAGCGCGCCTTCCTGCTGCAAGTCGAATCGATGCTGCAGGAGCTGCTGACGGGCGGCCTCTCACACGTGAGCGAGCTGACTTCGGCGCGCCTGCTCGCGCTCAACATGTCCGCGCGCGGCGAAGGGCTGCCGCGCCTTGCGGCCTTGCTGCGCAACCTCGGCGGCACGGTCGATCTGCTGGTGCGCCGCGATCACCGCGCCGAAGAGCGCGATGCCTTCGCGCTCATGGCGCGCATCCATGCGCTGTGCGCGGCGCTCGCGCGGGCCGAAGGCGATCTTGCCGTGGCCCTGCGCGGCCGGCTGCGCCGCGATTTCGACGAGTCCGCCGCGCTCGAACTGCTGCCGCTCGGCGCCCACTGGTGGCAGACGCGCGGCGGCGCGCGTGGGCTCACCGTGGCCTTCTGGGACCTGGCCGGCGCGCGCGTGCTGCAGGCCTCGCTGGCGCGGCCCGACGGCAGCGACACCGCCTTCACGCGCAGCGGCGCATGGTCCGCGAACGCGCTGTGGTCGGGTGCGGGCGCCGCGCAAAGCGTGTGCGAAGCCGCCCTGCGGCTCGAGCAGCCCCGCCTTGCCGAAGACGGCCGCCTGGCGCTCGGCGGCGCCACGCGCGCCCAACCCTTGCCCGCATGGGCGGCCGACGATCCGCGCCTGAAAGAGATTGGCTGCGGCAACTGGGCCGAACTCGGCGAGCGCCTGCGCGCCGCCACCGGCCTCGCGGCCGAGCCCTTCGATGCGGTGCTGCTGCGCCCCGTCGACACCCGCCCGCCCGTGCTCGACGAAGCGCAGCAGCGCCTCGACTGGCTGGTGCAGGACGACGGGGGCCAATGGCTGAGGCTCGGCATTCCGGTCGGGCCCGAGCACCGGCAGCGCGTCGACAACCTCGACCGCTTCACCGCGCGCCGCGCGCCGGTGCATGCGGTGCTGGTGCGCATCGAACGCTCCGCCGCGAGCACCGAGCTGATGCCCATCGCCGTGCTGAGCAGCGATGCGAAGAAGAAGCTGCAGGCGGTGTCGCTCGACTTCACCCAGGAGGCCGCGCGCACCACCTCGCTGGCCAACCGCATCCTGCGCCTCTTCGAGGCACGCCAGCAGCAGCGGCAGGCAGCGCCCATGGCCGCGCCCACGCTGTCGGCGCGCCTGCTCGCGCCGGTGATCGACGTGGCCGAGACCCAGGCCGCAACCGGCCGCATGGCGCTGACGGCGCCGCAACGGCAACGCTTGCATGAAGCGCTCGACCGCGCCGGCTCGGTCGGCCTCGAGGTGCTGTCGAATGCGCTGCGCGCGCACCTGGCCGCGCCGGCCGCGGTGCCGCTGCTGAAGCTGGGTTTTCTCTGCCAACTGCTCGGCGAACTCGGCGAACTCGACGGACTGCCCGCACACAAGAAAGTGCAGGCGGCTTAGAACCTTTGGCTTCGGTTGTTTCCACAAGCCGGGCGGTGGTCAATGCGTCATCGCCAACTGCCAAAATCATCGGTTGCTTTGAGGAGAACGCATGGGATTTCTGGACAAGATCTTGGGTGCCGTCACGGGCGGCGCCAGCCCCAGGGCCGAGGGAGGCCTCACGCGCGAGCAAGCGAATCTGCTGGAGCAGGCCGTCGCATGTTTCGAGAAAGCAGGCAAGGAACTGCCGGCCAAGGCCACCGCATTCCTGGTCGACGGCACGCAGGAAACCGTACTGCTCGACCTGCAGGCCGCCCGCGCCTTCGAGCCCGGCACGCTGCTCGGCGGCCCGGGCCGCCTGCGCTGGGGCTTCAGCAACTACCAGAACAAGCCGCTGGAGAAGATCGGCAACCAGAGCCTCGAGCAGCGCGGCCGCTTCTACGCCAGCGTGAGCGCCGATGCTCCGCCGCTCGATGCGCTGGTGCGGCTGGGCAAGCTGCTCGCGGCGGCCGATGGCGGCCAGTCGCTCGAGCACCCGGGCGCGGCCGTGCCCGACTGGCTGCAGTACCTCGTCAACGACGCGGTGTTCGCGAGTTTCAACAAGGGCGGCTCCAACACCAGCGACCGCGACCTTGCCAAGCACCGTCCCGCATGGAACGTGCACCTCATTGCAGCCCTGCTCGCGCATGAAGGGCTCGATGCGAAGCTCGCGCTGCAGGAGGTGTTCGAGCGCAAGGGCCTCGACAGCTGGTACCACGACCGGCTCGACGGCCTCGTCGAAGCCTCCGCCGTGGCCGACTACATGCGCAGCCAGCGCGAAGTCACCGAGGCGCTGCCCGCGCAGCTCTCGGCTGCGGGCCGCGTGCTGCTGGCCAAGCGCATCGGCAAGGACAAGGCACTGCTGAACGACTTCGCGCCGCTCTTCGTGCGTCTGGCCATCGACGGCAGCAAGACGGTGCGCACCGAGGCCACGCCGCACCTCGAAGGCATTGCCGAGGCGCAGCGGCTCGAGCTGCTCGGGCAACTGCTGAAAGACGGCGACACCACCCAGCGCACGCAGGCGGCCGAACTGCTCGCGCGCCTGCCCGGCGACGCCGCTCGCGCGCTGCTTGCCGCGGCGGCGGAAACCGAGACCAGCAAGGCCGTGCAGCAGGCCATCCGCTCGGCCATGTCGCGGCTCGATGCGGCGGACGATGCGGGCGAGCTCGAGCTGCCCGAGCCGCCGGCCTGGCAGCCGTTCGAAGACCTGCCGCTCGGCGAAGAGGCGGTGCAGCTGCTCATCGCCAACCGCATCGAACTGCTCGAGAAGAACCGCATCGCGGCCGAGGCCGAGATCGAGGAGAACAAGGCCTCCAAGCAAACGTACAAGTACAAGTGGCGCCAGGACAGCTACGCCGGCCACAAGAAGCTCACCGACGAGGACATGCGCGTGGCGGTGCGCCTGCTCAACGGCCAGGGCAGCAAGCACGACCAGAACCGCGTGAAGAACAGCCAGCTGCAGCAGGTCGTGAGTTTCGGCAACCGTCTGCAGGCGCTGCCGGGCTTCGGCATGCCGCACCTGATCCGCTGGCTGGGCGTGTCGCGCCACTGGACCAGCTTCTGGTTCGACGACGGTTTCCACAAGTGGCTCGGCCGCCAGCCCGTGGGCTCGGTCGACCTGCGCGCACTGGCCGAGTTGCTCAAGCGCTCCGGTATGCCGATCGACGACGTGGCCCACACCGCGCTCTTCCAGTACTGGAACCAGGCCTCGGCGGTCGAGGTGCTGCCGGCCGACCGCGTGTGGCCCTTCTTCGCGGAACACCCCGAATACATCGACGAAGGCCTGGGCCTCATCGCCCCGCCCAAGCGCGAAGGCCGCCAGACCCAGCTCGACCTGAACGCCACGCTGCGCACGCTGGCCATCTTCCCGACCGTGCAGGCGCGCTGGCTGCCGCGCGTGATGGAACTGGCCCTCGGCGAAGGCAAGACGCACCGCGCCGCCGCGCAGAAGGCGCTGTCGATGCTGCCGGACATCGGCCGGCGCGTGGTCGAGTCGCTCGACGCCACCAAGAGCGAGGTGCGCATCGAGGCCGCCAACTGGCTGGCCGAGCTCAAGTACGCCGATGCCGTGCCGGCCATCACCAAGGGCCTCGAAAAGGAAACGCGCGAGACCGTGCGCGCCGCCTACCTCACCGCGCTCGAAGCGCTGGGCGACGACATCTCGCCGCGCCTTGCGCCCGCGATCCTGCTGGCCGAGGCGAAGAAGGGCCTGAAAGCCAAGCCGCCGGGCGGCCTCGCGTGGTTCTCGCTCGATGCGCTGCCCGCCTGCAAATGGCTGGACGGCAGCGCGGCCGAGCCCGAGATCGTGCGCTGGTGGGTGGTGCTCGCCTGCAAGCTCAAGGAGCCGGGCGGCAATGCGCTGCTCACGCGCTACCTCGGCTTGCTCGATCCGGCCAGCCGCCAGGCCATCGGCAGCCTGGTGCTGCGCCAGTTCATCGCGCAGGACACGCGCCACCCCTCGCTCGACGAAGGCATTGCGCACGCCAACGCCAACGCGCCGCAGCGCTACCAGGGCAACCAGCAGCGCTACCAGAACGCCAAGGCCGAGCACAAGCAGTACTACGAGACCGACTTCCAGAAGACGCAGGAGCAGGTCTTCGAGGAGTGCAAGCGCGAAAAGATGAGCGAATACCTCGGCAGCGCCATCGGCGAGAAGGGCATTCTTGCTCTCACCGCGCAGACGCCGGGGCACGAGGTGGTCACGCTGCTGCAGCAGTACATGCGCGACCATTACCAGCGCCGCTCGCAGATCGAAGCCATGCTCGAAGGCGTGGCGCCGGGCAACGACCCGGTGGTGATCCAGCTGCTGCTGGGCATCTCGCGCCGCTACCGCACCGCCTCGGTCCAGGAGAAGGCGCGCGCGCTGGTGCAGCAGATTGCCGACCGCAACGGCTGGACGCAAGACCAACTGGCCGACCGCACCATTCCCACCGCGGGCCTGGACGACACCGGCAAACTCGAACTCGCGTACGGCGACCGTGTCTTCACCGTGGTGCTCGACGCCGCGATGAAGCCCGAACTGCGCAACCCCGAGGGCAAGGTCGTCAAGGCGCTGCCCGAGCCGCGCCAGAACGACGACCCGGCCCTCATCAAGGAGGCCAAGTCGCAGTTCTCGACCAGCAAGAAAGAGCTCAAGCAGGTCATCGACCTGCAGACCGCGCGCCTGTTCGAGGCCATGTGCACCGGCCGCGTCTGGCCGCAGGCCGAGTGGCGTGAATACCTGCACCGGCACCCGATTGCCGGGCGGCTGATACAGCGGCTCGTGTGGCTCGAACTCGACGCGGAAGGCGCGGTTCGCGGCAGCTTCCGCCCCACCGAGGACGGCAGCCTGATCGACACGCAGGACGACGAGGTCGAGCTCGCGGCCGGCAGCCAGCTGCGCCTGGGCCATGCCTCGCTGGTCGACGAGGCCACGGCCACCGCCTGGAACAAGCACTTCAAGGACTACAAGCTGGCGCCGCTCTTCGCGCAGATGACGCGCAAATCGCCGGCCGTTGCCTTCACCGACGACAAGGGCCACCCGGTGAGCGAGATCAAGGACCGGCTGGGCTGGATCAGCGACACCTTCACCCTGCGCGGCAGCTTCGCCAAGCTCGGCTACCAGCGCGCGCAGGCCGAGGACGGCGGCTTCTTCTACCAGTACACCAAGGAGTTCTCGTCGGCCGGCGTGCGCGTGGCCATCGAGTTCTCCGGCAACACCCTGCCGGAGGAAAACGTGCCCGCCGCGCTCAAGACCCTGGGCTTCGAGGACATGAAGACCCGCGGCTACGGCGACCGGGCGCTGCCGCTCTCGGGCGTGCCGCCGGTGCTGCTGGCCGAGGCCTATGCCGACTACCTGGCCATTGCCCAGGCCTGCGCCGGATTCGACGCGGACTGGGAAAAGAAGATGCCGTGGTAGGCCAGGTTCATGCTTTCGCATTACCGTGCCGTTGCGGTGCGGGCACGCGAAAATCAGTCGGCCCTCCTGCCGCGGAAAAGAAGGCATGATCCGCTGCCACCGAGGCGGCAACCTACACGCATGGCTCTCACACTCGACCCTGAAGATACGCGCGGACGCATCCACGATCTCGTGTGGTGCGGCTTCTATCCCGATGCCGATGTCGAGTGGATGATCACTGACGAGTATCTAGACCCCGACGAACTCACCAGCGAGGACCGGGCCTGGGTAAAGGCCGAAGCCGCGCGCATCTGCGCCGCCAAGCGCACCGCCGAGGCCGGGTGGCCCGCGCAAACGGAGTACGACCGGCTCGAAGCCGTGTTCGCCCAGTTGCGCGGCGAAAAGGTCATCGCGCTGCACCGCGCCGGCAACACGCTGTCCGACGGCCATGACGATGTGCGCGAGCAATGGCGCGCCGCCGGGCGTCTTGCTTCCGGCATCCGCGGCTGCTGCTTCTATCACTCGCAGGACCTCGACACGGCGGTGCGCACCGGCCGGCTGCACCTGGCGTTCAGCGGCGGCATGATTCCGGAAATCGAACAGCGCGAGGCCAACACCGTGGTGGTCGGCCACCGCATCGTCGAGCTGCTGCGCGCGGCCGGGTTCGAGGCGCGCTGGAGCGGCAACATCAACGAGCGCATCGAGGCCGACCTCGGCCAATGGCGCAAGCGAAGCCCGTCGGCGTGAGCGCCCGGGCCTGGCAGCCGCCGCGCCGCATCGACGCCATCGATTTCTGGCTGCGCTCCCGGCTGCTGGCCACCGCCCATGCGCTGCGCGAGGCGCTGCGGCCCTCGGCGCGGCGCTGGCATGGCGGCGCGCAGGCACTGGCTGATGCACCCGTGCTGGCGCAGTACCGCACCGCGCTGTGGACCGACGGGCGCGAAGACGAATTCCCTCTGGTGGCCGGCAAGGTGCAGAACCTGCGCGTGGCACGCCGCGCCTTCGACGCCATCGAGGTGCCGGCCGGCGAGCTGCTGAGCTTCTGGCGCCAGCTGGGCCGGCCGAGCGTATGGCGCGGTTTCGTGCAGGGCCGCGAGCTGCGCGCCGGTTGCGTGGTGCCGACGCTGGCCGGCGGCCTCTGCCAGTTGTCGAATGCGCTTGCCACCACCGCGGCCCGCGCCGGCTTCGAGCTGGTGGAGCGGCATGGCCACACGGCGCGCGTCGAGCACGCCGCCCAAGCGGCAGGCGATGCCGTGGACGCGACGGTGTTCTGGAACTACGTCGATCTCAAGGTGCGTGCGAAGCATGCCTGGCGGCTCGAGGTCGAGCTGACGGCCACCGAGCTGGTGCTGCGCATCCGCGCGCGTTCGCCGCTCGCCATGCCCGCGGCGCCTGTCGCATTGCGACGCGCGAACGAAGAGGGGGCGAACACCACGCTCCCACTGGCGCGCGGCTGCCTGAGCTGCGACCAGACGGCCTGCTTTCGCCATCGGCCACCGGCCGGCGTTGCGCAGCAAGGGCGCACGGCCGTGCTGCTCGATGCCTGGACGCCCGAATTCGCGCGCCATCTGGATGCACACCATGCCGGCGCAGACCGCATTCAAGCGGTGCCGATGCGGCTCGCATTCTGGCGGCCGCGGCCGGCCGCTGGCTGGCACCCGGAATCCGCCGCGATCCGGCCATGGTGGACGAGCCTGCGCCGCGCCCTGTGGCAGCGGCTCTGGGCGCGCCATGCGGGCCGGCGGCAAGCCAGCCTGATGGACGGCCAGCGCTGGCTGGCGCTGGCCTTTGCCGCACATCTGAAACCCGAACACACGCAACTGGTGGTGGACCAGGCCTTGCTGCCGCACCTGCAGCAACTGGGTGCGCTCGATGGCCGCCGCATCACGGTGTTGGTCGGCGCCTTGCCGATGGCGGAGATCGAACGCCGGCTCGATGCCGCCGCACGGCAATGGCCCGGCGACGCCACGCTGCGCGACTTTCGCGCCGGCCCCGCACTCATGCGGGCCGAGGCTGCGGCATTGGCGCGGGCCGCGATGGTGGTCACGCCGCATGCGGAGGTCGCACGGCATCTGGCCCTCGCGGCGCCACAGGCCGCAATGCTGCGGCTCGACTGGGTGCAACCCGCCGTGCAAGCCATGGCCGCGAGCGATGAGCCACCGCTGATCGTGTTCCCCGCCAGCGCACTCGCGCGCAAGGGTGCACGCGAACTGGCTGCCGCGCTGCAAGGCTGGCCCTGCCGCCTGCGCGTGCTGGGCTCGCCGTCTGACGACGCGCACCTGTGGCACGGCATCGATCGCGTCGAACACATGAATTGGCGAGGCAACTGGCTGGGCGGCGCCCACGTGGTCGTGCTGCCGGCTCACGTCGAACACGCGCCGCGCGCGCTCCTGCGCGCCGTGGCGGCCGGTGTGCCGGTCGTGGCCTCGACCGCCTGCGGCCTGGCAGGCCTGCCGGGCGTGCGCGAGGTGGCGGCGGGCGATGTGGAAGGCCTGCGCGCCGCGCTGCGGGCCTCCGTCGCCGCCACACCAGCGGCTACGATCGCCCAGGGCTGACCCACAGCAAGAAACCAGCAGCAACATCACCATGAGCTCCGGCACTTCACCGTCTTCCTCTCCCGCCACCCAGGCCGTGCGCCTGGCCCCCGAGGCACGCTATGCGGACGAACTCGCGCGCCTGCACGCGGCCGATGCCGATGCGCGGCCCACCGGATGGAAGCTCTCGCCGCGCGCGGTGCGGCGCTTCATCCTCGGCGACGAAAAGCTGCAGGTGAGCCGCAAGTTCTATGGGGACGATCCGCTGGTGGACCGCGCCATCGTCACGCTCATGGGCCATCAGGGGCTGATGCTCGTGGGCGAGCCGGGCACCGCGAAGTCGCTGCTGTCGGAGCTGCTCGCGGCCGCGATCAGCGGCGATTCGGGTCTCACGGTGCAGGGCACGGCCGGCACCACCGAAGACCACATCAAGTACAGCTGGAACTACGCGCTGCTGCTGGCCGAGGGGCCCAGCCAGCGCGCGCTGGTGCCATCGCCGCTCTACCAGGCGATGCGCGCGGGCAAGCTGGTGCGCTTCGAGGAAATCACGCGTTGCCCGCCCGAGATCCAGGACGTGCTGATCTCTTTGATGAGCGACAAGCAGCTCATGATTCCCGAACTGGGCGACGATGCCCGGCTCTATGCCCAGCGCGGCTTCAACATCATCGCCACCGCCAACCTGCGCGACCGCGGCGTGCACGAGATGTCGTCGGCGCTCAAGCGCCGCTTCAACTTCGAAACGGTGAAGCCGATCCGCGACCATGCCTTCGAGGTCGAGCTGGTGATGGCGCAGCTGAAGCGCGAACTGGACGGCGGCGGCGAGTCGCCGGTCGATGTGCCGCGCGACGTGGTGGCGTTGCTGGTTACCACCTTCCAGGAGTTGCGAGCGGGCCAGACGCAGGACGGCACGGCCATCAAGGGCCTCGATGCCGTGATGTCCACCGCCGAGGCCGTGAACGTCGCCTATGCGGCGGCCCTGCAGGCGCGCCATTTCAATGGCGGCCAGCTCACCGCGCGCGAGATCGCGGGCCAGCTGCAGGGCGTGGTGCTGAAGGACAGCACCGACGACGTGAAGCGCGTGCGCCACTACTTCGACACCGTGGTGCGCGAGCGCGGAAAGCGCGACGCGCAATGGAAGACCTTTCACGACGCGGCGCGCGCGCTGTGGCAATAGAGCCGGCTCAGGCGCTTCCCGCCGCGCTGGAGACTGCGCGCGGCCGGCTGTTCGGCGAAGAGGGCGTGTTCTTCGTGCCGGTGCGGCACCACAGCCCGGCCTGCGCCTTCGCGTTGCGCGGACTGCTGCGCGAGATCAAGCCAGCGGCCGTGCTGATCGAGGGGCCGGACGACCTGGCCGCGCTGATGCCGCTGCTGCAGCACGAACAGACCAAGGCCCCTGTCGCCTGGCTGTGCCAGAGCACGCGCCAGGTGCCGGTCGACGACGCCGATGCGGATGAGAAGACTCGCACCGAATCGCGCACGTCCTTCTTCCCGTTCTGCGACTACAGCCCCGAATGGATCGCCGTGCGCGAAGGCGCGGCGATCGGCGCGCGGCTGGGGCTGATCGATCTTTCCTGGAGCGACAAGGCCTGGCACCGCAGCGATGACGAGGAGAGCGAGAAGGGTGATGAGGGCGACGCCCGCGATGCCGCGCGCAGCCTGATGGAAGAACGCCACTTCGCACACAGCCGCTACCTGAACGCGATGGCCTCGCAGCTCGGCTGCGCCGACCATCAGGAGTTGTGGGACCGGCTCTTCGAATTGCGCACCACGTCCGCGCTCGGCGACTGGCGCGCGTTCTTCGCCGACGTGTTCAGCTGGTGCGCCATGGCGCGGCTCGACTACGAGCCCGAGGTGCTCGAGTCCGAGCTGAGCCTGCCGCGCGAGCGCCACATGGCGGCGCACATCCGCCGCTGGCGCAACGAGGTCGAGGGGCCGATCGTGGTCGTTACCGGCGGCTTCCACACGCTCGAGCTCGTCAACCAGTGGCAGAAAGCCAAACCCTCGAAGGCGCCCGCCGGCAAGGATGCGCCGGCCAATGCCTGGCTGATCCGCTACAGCTTCGAGCGGCTCGACGCGCTCAACGGCTATGCCTCGGGCATGCCCTCGCCCGGCTACTACCAGCAGGTGTGGGAACGCCTCGAAGCCGGGGACGCCGATCCGTTCACCGCGGTGACGCTCGACAGCCTGACCCGCTTCGCGCGCCAGACCCGCGCGCAGGACCAGGTCGATGCGGTGTCCACCGCACTGGTGCAGGCCGCCGCCGCGCAGGCCATGCGGCTCGCGGCGCTGCGCGGCAACGCGGGGCCGGGCCGCCAGGACCTGCTCGATGCGATCCGCTCCTGCTTCATCAAGGGTGCGATCGACGAAGGCACGCGCGGCTTCACGGCCGACCTGCGCAATTTCCTGAGCGGCACGCGCATCGGCGACGTGCCGCCATCGGCCGGCTCGCCGCCGCTGATCGAGGATGCGCGGCGGCTCGCGCGCCAGGCCGGCGTGCGGCTGGACGACAGCACCGCGCGCGTGGCGCGGCTGGACCTCTATCGCAAGCCTTCGCACCGCGAGCGCAGCCGCTTCTTCCATGCCATGGCGTACCTCGATGCGGGGCTGGGCACCTGGCTCGCGGGGCCGGATTTTCTTGGCAACAGCCGCCTGCACCTGCTGTTCGAAGAGTGGCGCGCCGCCTGGTCGCCGCTGGTGGAGGCGCGGCTGATCGAGCTCGCGGCCGACGGCGCGAGCGTGGAGGCCGTGTGCATGGCCAAGCTGCGCAAGGAGGAAGTCGCGCTCTCCGACCAGGGCCGCGGACGCAGCGCGAGTGCGGCGGTGACGCTGTTGCTGCGCGCCTGCCTGGTCGGGCTGCAGTCGCGCCTGCCCCAACTGCTCTCGATGCTTTCAACCCACCTCGATGAAGATGCCGCGCTCGGCTCGGTGGTCGACTGCGGGCATCGGCTCGTCACGCTGTGGCGTGCGCGAGAGCCGCTGGGCGTGCAACAGCATCCGCAACTGCGCAGCCTGCTGGAGCGGGCGTGGCCCGCGGCGCTGTTCCTGCTGCCCGATGTGGGCGAGTGCCCCGAAGAGGGCGAGGCCGGCGCGGTGAAGCAATTGCTTTCGCTGCGCGAGCTCGGGCGTCTGCTGGCCTCGCTGCAGAGCGAGCTGGAAGAAGCCGACGGCAATGCCGTCGACCTCGACCTGCTGCGCGCGCAGCTCGAGCGCTTCGCGACCGGCGCGCTGACCGCCCCCGCCGTGGCCGGCGCCGCTTCGGCCCTGCTGTACCTCGACGGGCACTGGGACGAGCATGCGCTCGACACCGTGGTGCGGCAGCGCTTCGGCGCGGGCGCGCAGCCGCGCGAAGCGGTGCGTTTTCTCAATGGGGTGATGGCCGCCGCGCCCGAGCTGCTGCTGCGCCTGCCCGCACTGCTCGAAGGCCTCGACGGCCTGGTGCAAGGCTGGGACGCCGACGCTTTCGTGGCGCACCTGCCCGACTTGCGCCAGGCCTTCACGCGCCTCAAGCCGCAGGAGACCTCCGACCTTGCCGGCCGCGTGGCCGCGCTGCACGGCATGGGCGAGGCCGAGGGCGAAGCGCTCTACCAGATGCATTACGAAACCACCGAGCAAGACTTGCACGAAGGCGCGCAGTTGCAGCTCGCGCTTGCCGGGTGCCTGCGCCGCGACGGGCTTGCCGCGTGGCTGGCCGCCGCAGAGAACAAGAAGAACACGGAAACCGCTTCATGACCATCGACCTCCAGACGCTCAAATGCGGCGAGTGCGGCAGCAACGCGCTCAAACGCACCGGCCTGAACCAATACGCCTGCCAGCACTGCGGCTCGGTGACGCTGGTGGAGGACAACGTGTCCGACCGGCTCGACCGCGTGCTCGACCAGGTGAAGAACGCGGCGGGAGAGCGCCTCGCGCAAGAGCAGGCGCTGAAGCAGAAGATGGTCATGCGCAATGCGGGCATCGCCGTGGCGGCGGTGCTCGGCGTGGGGCTGGTAGCCATGGTGGCGAGCCTGATCTCCGCGCGCGATGAGCATCCCCGCACGCAGCCCGCAAGGGCATCGGTGGTCGACCGCACGATCCCGGTCGACGGGCTCCGGCTCGGCGAACCGCGCCAGGTGCTGGTGGGCAGCGGCGGTTCGGCGCAGGCCAGGCTGCTGGTGGTGGCGCGCAACGAAACCGGCAAGCCGCTGGAGCGCGCCAACGTCAAGGCGGTGTTCTACGACGGCGACACCCGGCTCGAAGAGCGCGGTGAATCGTTGCCCATCGGCGTGCTCCAGCCGGGCGAGAGCGCACCGGTACTGATCGACCTGCCGAGAGCAACCACCGCAACCCGCCAGGAGCTGCAGGTGCAGCGTCTCTCGGCGCCGTACCGCTCGGCGGAGGGGCCGCGGCTGGTCTTCGAGCGCGTGCGGCTGGTGCAGCAAGGCACGGATGGGGCCCGGCTGGTCGGGCGCATCGCCAATGGGAAGGACAACAGCGCCACGCTGGCCGGCATCGAGGCCCTGGTGACGCTGTACGACGACGCCGGAAACGTGATCGGCATCGGCCACGGCTACGCGCAGGCGAGCGAACTGAAACCCGGCGCGCGCACGTCGATGGACATCGGCATTCGCAGTTTCGGCCGCGGTGCGGCGGTGGCCGCGTGGGACTACCGCATCGGCTACAGCACGCTCGAGGCCAATGGCGCGCGCGTGGCGGTGCTGAGCCCCGATCGCGTGATCCGTGCCGTGGGCGCGCCGGAGGTTTTCAATCCCGAGCTGCGCATGGGCACCGAAGACCTGCTGGCCGACGAGAGCGAGCGCTTCGACCAGGCCCACCTGGAGCTGCTGCCGCTGATCCCGGGGCTCAACACGATTCGCCAGCGCACCTACATGACCGAGCTCGTGAATCGCAGCAAGGACCAGATCGCCATCGCCCCCGCGGCAGTGATCTCGCGCTTCGACGGCAGCAAGCTCGACGGCACGACCGTGCTCGGCGGCCCGGCGTACCTGTATCCGGGCGAGCGCTTTCCGGTGCAGATCGATCCGTCGCGCGCCGACCGCATCACGCAGACCCGCGTCGAATGGAAACCGATGCGGCGCGCGGCGCTGCCCGGCCCGCGCACGCCGCTGGAGGTCACCATAGACAGCACCCGCGCCACCACGGGCAGCGTGCTGCTCAACTTCAGCCAGCGCTTTACCTACAAGGCGGTGGACATCAAGGGCAGCGTGAAGAACCCCGGCACCGGCATCGTGCGCAAGGCCCGCGTGTGGGTCAGCCTGCGCGACCGCGAGGGCCGGCTCACCGGCTTCAAGATGGTGGAGAACCTGCCGGCCATCGCCCCGGGCGAGAGCGCGCCTTTCGAGGTGAGCATCCAGCAGCAGGCGCGCGACTTCGCAACGGTGGAAGCTGTCTACCAGAGCACGGAATAGCCTGCACGAGCAAGGATGGCCGGATCGCGCCATCATCCGGCCCATGATTCCGTTCTCGATCCTCGACCTTTCCCCGATTACCGAAGGCAGCGACGCCGCGCAGTCGTTCCGCAACTCGCTTTCGCTCGCGCAACACGGGGAGAAGCTGGGCTACGAGCGCTACTGGCTGGCCGAGCACCACGGCATGCCGGGCATCGCGAGCGCGGCCACCGCGGTGCTGCTGGCCTACATAGGCGCCGGCACCTCGACCATCCGCATTGGCGCGGGCGGCGTGATGCTGCCCAACCACTCGCCGCTGGTGATTGCCGAGCAGTTCGGCACGCTGGAGTCGCTGTACCCGGGGCGCATCGACCTCGGCCTGGGCCGCGCGCCCGGCTCCGACCAGCGCACCGCGCGCGCGCTGCGCCGCAATCTCGAATCCGATGCCGACCAGTTCCCGCAGGACGTGGTCGAGCTGATGGACTTCATGTCCAAGGCGCCCCAGCAGCCCGTGCGCGCGGTGCCCGGCGCAGGGCTCGAAGTGCCGGTGTGGATTCTGGGTTCGAGCACCTTCGGCGCCCAGCTGGCCGCACACCTGGGCTTGCCCTACGCCTTTGCCTCGCACTTCGCGCCGCAGCAGCTCATGCAGGCGATCCAGATCTACCGCGAGACCTTCAAGCCTTCGGCGCAGCTGCAGAAGCCGTACGTGATGCTGGGCTTCAATGTGTTCGTGGCCGACACCGACGAAGAGGCCGAGTTTCGCGCCACATCGTGGCAGCAGGCCTTCGTGAACCTGCGCAGCGGACGTCCGGGGCGCTTGCCGCCGCCCGTCGAAAACTATCGGCAGAAGGTGGGCCCGGCGGAGAACGCGCTGCTCGACTCGGTGCTGTCCTGCTCGGCCGTGGGTTCCCCCGTCAAGGTGCGCGAAGGGGTGCAGGCATTCATCGAGCGCACGGGCGCCGACGAGCTGATGATCACCTCGCAGGTGTTCGACCACGTGGCGCGGCTGCGCTCCTACGAGTTGCTGGCCGGGTTGCGCAAACAGGGCTGATTTCCCCCACGCCGGCAGCCCCTGCCGCGGGGCTGGGACAATGGCGGGCTTATGGCAAAGCAACGGATCGTGGTGGGACTGAGCGGCGGGGTCGATTCCGCGGTCACGGCGCACCTGCTCAAGCAGCAGGGGCACGAGGTGGTCGGCATCTTCATGAAGAACTGGGAAGACGACGACGACAGCGAATACTGCTCGTCGAACATCGACTTCGTGGACGCCGCCAGCGTGGCCGATGTGCTGGGCATCGAGATCGAGCACGTCAATTTCGCGGCCGACTACAAGGACCGCGTGTTCGCCGAGTTCCTGCGCGAATACAAGGCCGGCCGCACGCCCAACCCCGACGTGCTGTGCAATGCCGAAATCAAGTTCAAGGCCTTTCTCGACCACGCGATGCGCCTGGGCGCCGAGAAGATCGCCACCGGCCACTATGCGCGCGTGCGGCTGAATGAGGCCACCGGCAGGCACGAACTGCTCAAGGGGCTCGACCCCTCCAAGGACCAGAGCTACTTCTTGCACCGGCTGAACCAGGCACAGCTGTCCAAAACACTGTTCCCTGTGGGCGAGCTGCACAAGACCGAGGTGCGCCGCATCGCGGAAGAAATCGGCCTGCCCAACGCGAAGAAGAAGGATTCGACCGGCATCTGCTTCATTGGCGAGCGGCCGTTCCGCGAGTTCCTCAACCGCTACATCTCCAAGGAGCCGGGGCCGATCAAGGACGACCGCGGACGCAAGCTCGGAGAGCACCAGGGCCTGAGCTTCTACACACTGGGCCAGCGGCAGGGGCTGGGCATCGGCGGCGTCAAGGAGAAGGGCGCGCAGCGCGGCTCGGGCGACCACTCGCCGTGGTTCGTGGCGCGCAAGGATGTCGAGAAGAACACGCTATGGGTGGTGCAGGGGCACGATCATCCCTGGCTTTTGTCTTCGGCGTTGACGGCCGGCGATGCGAGCTGGGTCTCGGGCGAAGCGCCCGCGCCGGGCAGCTATGGATCGAAAGCGCGGTATCGCCAAGCCGATGCGGCCTGCGAAATGAGTGACACGAATGCCGGCGGCGATGCCGCGGCGGGCTTCAGCCTGCGCTTCGGCGAGCCGCAATGGGCGGTCACGCCGGGCCAATCGGCCGTGCTCTATGACGGCGAGCGCTGCCTCGGCGGCGGGGTCATCGTCTGACCCACGTGAAGCCGAAGCCGGCGCGCCGCAGCCGTCAGCGCACCGATTCGTCGACGTGGATCAGGTCGAGCGGATACCGCTTCCCGGCCAGATAGTCTTCGACGCACTGCAGCAGCAGTGGGCTGCGATGCCGCGGCACGCTGGCGCGGATTTCATCGGCGCTCATCCAGACGGTGCGCACGATGCCCTCGTCGAGCGCGCGGCCCGCTTCCCTTGGGCCGAGTTCGCCGGCGAATGCGAAGCGTATGTAGGTCACGTCTTCCTTGCTGCCCGTCCGGTGGCTCGAGCGCGCCATGTAGATGCCGACCAGCGCGGTGGGCGCGAAGGCATGGGCGGTTTCCTCGAGCGTCTCGCGCGCGCAGCCTTCGATGGGCGATTCACCGGGGTCCAGGTGTCCCGCGGGCGTGTTGAGCCTGAGCCCCTGGGCCGTGTGCTCTTCGATCAGCAGGAACCTGCCGTCCTGCTCGATCACCGCGGCGACGGTGACATTGGGTTTCCAGCGGGATATCGTCATGTGTCTGGTTTTAGCGCAGCGCGTAGCCGCTGAAGCGCCAGATGCGATCGCGATCGAGGTGAAAGCTCACGAGTTCGCGCAAAGTGCCATCCGGCTTGTTGCTGAAACGGGTTTCGTACTCGATGCTGACATATTGGCCGGCCGTCTCCGCGTCGGGGTCGGCCACCGCCTGACGATTGATTGCCACCCAGGTCCGCTGCAACGGCGCGCCGAGCGGCGAACGGCTCCTGGAAACCTTGGCAACGAAGTCGATGCGCGTCACGCGCTTTCGGGTTGCGGGCGTGGCCCCGTCCCAGAGTTCTTCGGCCTTGCCTTGGTCGATGATCTGGACCGCCTGCATCCCGCCCCGCACCATGTCGCTGGCTTCGACGTCTTCCGCAGCCGCGGCGCCGGCGAGGGCACCCCAAAGCAATGCGGCGGTCAGCAACAGCCTGGTTGTCGTTTTCATCGGCTTCATTTTTCGTGCGGCGTTGGAATGAAGCGGTTGGAGACGGTATCTCCGCAGAGATTCCCCGCCAGTTCGAGTTGAAGCCGCCACGCGCCTAGCGCGCGAGGCCGTCGGAAGGCGTATTTGTCTCGATGGTTTCCAGCCGGTAGCCCATGCCGTAGATGGCCAGCAGCAGGTATCCGCTTGCGGGGCGCAAGGCGAGCTTGGTTCGGAGGCGCGAGATGTGGGTGTCGAGCGACCGCGAGAGCGCTTCTACGCCAAGTCCCCACACGGCTTCGTGGAGATGCTCGCGCGACAGCAGGCGGCCCAGGTTCTGGAACAGGAACAGGGCCAGTTCGTACTCGCGGTTTTTCAGGTCGACCTGCACGCCCTTGACCTTGAGAATGCGCGAGGGCGGGTAGAAGTGGTAGTCGCCGAATACCAGTTCCGGTTCATGCTGGGCGGGGTAAGACCGGCGCAATAGCGCATTGACGCGCGCTTCGAGCTCTTTGGCGCGACCGGGATTGGCCATGAAATCGTCGGCGCCGGCATTGAGCCCTTCGACCACGTCGGCATCGTCGCGCTGCGCGTTGACGAAAAGAATAGGCAGGCGGCTTTTGAGTTCATTGCGAACTGTCTTTACCACGTCGATGCCCCGAATATCTGGCAATCCCCAATCGAGAATCAAAAGATCGAAGGTTTGCCGGCGCAGCGCCTGTAGCAGTTTTCGTCCTTCGGTGTAGGGGTGACATTCGTGTCCGAACCCCGCCATAGCCTGGTTGATCAGTTGAAGCTGATCAGGCTCGTGATCAAGTACTGCAATACGCATTCCATCCCCTTCTTCCGACCATCGCCAGCCTCTGTGTGCCATCGAACGGGAAGTGTATCTATCTGCGTCTTGAGTAATAAAGATGGCCTGCAATTAATGCACGTTATTCGAATTTTTCTGGGCCGACTGACTGCAGTCGAGAACAATTGAAAACAAATATCCATTTACTTGTATTAAAGGAATTAAGTGCGAATGCGTGGTGGACGAACATCCCCGGAAATGGCTTCCCCGCCCAACGCAACAGAGAGGGAGTCATGGGGTGCTCGATTTCAGCGCCCCGGCGTCGCTAGCATTTATATAGCTACGAATGCAATGATCACGGTCATCAAGAGCCAATAGATACTGCGATTCAGGCGACAGTGATGCCCGTAATCTTGCTGTAAGCTCTGCCCGCGTTCCGTGTTGCCCTTGCCCTGAGGAGATCTCTATGCTGATAGGCGTGCCTGCCGAAACGACGGCCGGCGAAACCCGTGTGGCCGTTACACCCGAAACGGTGAAGAAACTTGTCACCGCGGGGCACACCATTCGCGTGCAGTCGGGGGCCGGCGTGGCAGCCAGCGTCACCGATGCCGCCTACATTGCAGCCGGGGCTGAAATCACCGACGTGGCGGGTGCCTTCGGGGCCGACATGGTGCTCAAGGTGCGCTCGCCGAACGACGCCGAAGCCGCGCTGATGAAGCCGGGCACTGTCGTCATCGGCATGCTGAACCCCTTCGACGCCCCCGGCCTGCAGCGGCTGGCCACGGCCGGGCTCACCGCCTTTGCGCTCGAGGCCGCACCGCGCACCACCCGGGCCCAGAGCATGGACGTGCTCAGCTCGCAGGCCAACATCGCCGGCTACAAGGCCGTGATCATGGCGGCCGACAAATACCAACGCTTCTTCCCCATGCTGATGACCGCCGCCGGCACCGTGAAGGCGGCGCGCGTGGTCATCCTGGGCGTTGGCGTGGCGGGCCTGCAGGCCATTGCCACCGCCAAGCGCCTGGGCGCCGTGATCGAGGCTTCCGACGTGCGCCCGAGCGTGAAGGAACAGATCGAATCGCTCGGCGGCAAGTTCATCGAGGTGTCCTACGACACCGACGAAGAGAAAGAAGCCGCGGTCGGCGTCGGCGGCTACGCCAAGCCCATGCCCGCCAGCTGGCTCGCGCGCCAGCAGGTCGAAGTGGCCAAGCGCGTGGCGCTGGCCGACATCGTCATCAGCACCGCGCTCATCCCCGGACGCGCCGCACCCACGCTCATCACCGAGGACATGGTCAAGTCGATGAAGCCCGGCTCGGTCATCGTCGACATCGCGGCCGGCAAGGGGCCCGACGTGAACGGAGAGATGAAGGGCGGCAACTGCCCGCTGTCGGAAGCCGACCGCACGGTGGTGAAGCACGGCGTGACCATCGTGGGCGAAACCAATCTGCCGGCGCTGGTGGCGGCCGACGCGTCTGCGCTCTATGCGCGCAACGTGCTCGACTTCCTCAAGCTCATCGTCACGAAGGAGGGCGGGCTCAAGATCGACCTCGAAGACGACATCGTCGCTGCCTGCCGCGTTGCGCAGGACGGCCAGGTCACGAAGAAATAAGCGGTCACGCGAGGAGAAAAATCATGGATCCCGTTTCCCATACCGTCATCAACCTCATCATCTTCGTGCTGGCCATCTACGTGGGCTACCACGTGGTGTGGACCGTCACGCCCGCGCTGCACACGCCGCTGATGGCCGTGACCAACGCGATCTCGGCCATCGTGGTCGTGGGCGCCATGCTGGCAGCCGCGCTCACCGAAACCACGCTGGGCAAGACCATGGGCGTGCTCGCGGTCGCACTCGCGGCGGTGAACATCTTCGGCGGCTTCCTCGTCACGCGGCGCATGCTCGAGATGTTCAAGAAAAAAGAGAAGAAGACCGCAGCACCCAAGGCTGAATCGGGAGCTGCCCAATGAGCATGAACGTCGTCACGCTGCTCTACCTGGTTGCCAGCGTCTGCTTCATCCAGGCCCTCAAGGGCCTGAGCCATCCCACCACGTCCATCCGCGGCAACCTCTTCGGCATGACCGGCATGGCCATCGCGGTGGTGACCACCGGTGCGCTGATCTACAACCTGGCCGGCGGCAACCTCACGGGCCTGGGCTGGGTCCTGCTGGGGCTGGTGGCGGGCGGCGGCTACGGCGCCTACCGCGCCAAGACGGTCGAGATGACCAAGATGCCCGAGTTGGTGGCGTTCTTCCACAGCATGATCGGCCTGGCGGCGGTGTTCATCGCGATCGCGGCCGTGGTCGAACCCGCGGCCATGCTCGAAGGCCTGGCCAAGGGCGCGCCCATCCCCACCGGCAACCGGCTCGAGCTGTTCCTGGGCGCGGCCATCGGCGCCATCACCTTCAGCGGCTCGGTCATCGCCTTCGGCAAGCTCTCGGGCACCTACAAGTTCCGGCTGTTCCAGGGGGCACCGGTGCAGTTCGCGGGCCAGCACATGCTGAACCTCGTGCTCGGCCTGGCCATGATCGGGCTCGGGCTGGTGTTCATGTTCACCGAAAGCTGGCCGGCGTTCTTCGCGATGCTGGCGCTGGCCTTCGTGATGGGCGTGCTCATCATCATTCCCATCGGCGGCGCCGACATGCCGGTGGTGGTGTCGATGCTCAACAGCTACTCGGGTTGGGCGGCCGCGGGCATCGGTTTCAGCCTGAACAACGCGATGCTGATCGTGGCCGGTTCGCTGGTGGGCTCTTCGGGCGCGATCCTGAGCTACATCATGTGCAAGGCCATGAACCGCTCGTTCTTCAACGTGATCCTGGGCGGCTTCGGCGGCGAGGCGGTCAGTGCGGCCGGCGGCGCGAAGGAGCAGCGGCCGGTGAAAAGCGGCAGTGCCGACGACGCGGCTTTCGTCCTGGGCAACGCCGAGACGGTGGTCATCGTTCCGGGCTACGGCCTTGCGGTGGCACGCGCGCAGCATGCCGTGAAAGAACTCGCACAGAAGCTCACCGACAAGGGCATTACCGTGAAGTATGCGATCCACCCGGTGGCGGGCCGCATGCCGGGCCACATGAACGTGCTGCTGGCCGAGGCCGAGGTACCCTACGACCAGGTGTTCGAGATGGAGGACATCAACGGCGAATTCGGCCAGGCCGATGTCGCAATCATCCTGGGCGCCAACGACGTGGTGAACCCTGCGGCGCACACCAAGGGCAGCCCGATCTACGGCATGCCGATTCTGGAAGCCTACAAGGCCAAGACGGTGATCGTGAACAAGCGCTCCATGGCGGCGGGCTATGCCGGCCTGGACAACGAGCTCTTCTACATGGACAAGACCATGATGGTCTTTGGCGATGCGAAAAAAGTAGTGGAAGATATGGGCAAGGCCATCGAATAGGCCAAAGGTCCGCACCCGCGCAGTGCGGGCCGGATCGTCGCGGCGCCGTCAAGTGCGCCGTTTTCGTTTTTTGAATTACCGATTTGGAGGAGACACATCCATGACCGATCGTCCCTGGCTCGGCAGCTACCCGCAAGGCGTGCCTGCCGATATCGATCCTTCGCAATACCCGTCGCTGGTGGCGCTCATGGAAGAGAGCTTCACCAAGTACGCCGACCGCACGGCCTACAGCTTCATGGGCAAGGACGTGAGCTACGGGGAGACCGACAAGCTCAGCAAGGCCTTCGCGGCGTACCTGCAAGGCCTGGCGCTGGTCAAGGGCGACCGCGTCGCGGTCATGATGCCCAATTGCCCGCAGTATCCGATTGCGGTCGCGGCCATCCTGCGCGCCGGGCTGATCCTGGTGAACGTGAATCCGCTGTACACACCGCGCGAACTCGAGCACCAGCTGAAGGACTCGGGCGCGAAGGCCATCGTCATCATGGAGAACTTCGGCACCACGCTGCAGCAATGCATCGCGGCCACGCCCATCAAGCACATCGTGCTGGCGGCCATGGGCGACCGGCTCGGCTTCCTGAAGGGTGCGCTCGTCAACTACGTGGTGCGCAACGTCAAGAAACTGGTGCCGCAATTCAGCCTGCCGGGCGCGGTGCGCTTCAACGATGCGCTCGACCAGGGTGCGAGCCGCACGCTGCAAGTGCCTGTCATCGGCCCCGACGACGTGGCCGTGCTGCAGTACACCGGCGGTACCACGGGCGTTTCGAAGGGCGCAGTGCTGCTGCATCGCAACGTGATCGCCAACGTGCTGCAGTCCGAAGCCTGGAACGAGCCCGCCATGGCGCAGGTACCGGCCGGCGAGCAACCCACGGGTGTTTGCGCGCTGCCGCTGTATCACATCTTCGCCTTCACGGTGGGCATGATGCTGAGCATGCGCACGGGCGGCAAGCTGATCCTGATTCCGAATCCGCGCGATCTGGCGGGCGTGCTCAAGGAGCTGTCCAAGCACACGATCCACACCTTCCCGGCGGTCAACACGCTGTTCAACGGGTTGGCGAACCACCCTGATTTCAACATCGTCAACTGGAAGAACCTCAAGGTCTTGGTGGGCGGTGGCATGGCGGTGCAGGCGGCGGTGGCGAAGCTCTGGCTCGAGAAAACCGGCTGCCCGATCTGCGAGGGCTACGGCCTTTCCGAAACCTCGCCTTCGGCCACTTGCAACCCGACCAACAGCAAGGCCTACACGGGCACCATCGGCTTGCCGCTCCCGAACACCTGGCTCAAGCTGCTCGACGACGAGGGCCGCGAGGTGCCGCCGGGCCAGCCCGGCGAAATCGCCATCAAGGGCCCGCAGGTGATGGCCGGCTACTGGCAGCGCCCCGACGAAACCGCCAAGGTCATGACGGCCGACGGCTACTTCAAGAGCGGCGACATCGGCATGGTCGACGAGCGCGGCTACTTCAAGGTGGTCGACCGCAAGAAGGACATGATCCTGGTCTCGGGCTTCAACGTGTACCCGAACGAGATCGAAGACGTGGTGGCGCAGATTCCGGGCGTGCTCGAATGCGCGGCAGTCGGCATCGTCGACGAGAAGACCGGCGAGGCCGTCAAGCTCGTGATCGTCAAGAAGGACGGCTCGCTGACCGAAGCGCAGGTGCGCGAATACTGCAAAGCAAACCTAACGGGTTACAAGCAACCGCGAATCGTGGAGTTCCGCACCGACATGCCGAAGACGCCGGTCGGAAAGATTCTGCGCCGCGAACTGCGAGACGCCAAAAAGTAAGGGTTCGGCCCGGGTAGGGCGGCGGCATCGATCTTGCATATTGCGGATCGATGCTTCGCTTCCTACTCACGCGCGTGAGCTTGCTGGTGCCGACCTTCATCGGCATGACGCTGCTTGCCTTCTTTCTCATCCGGCTGGTGCCGGGCGATCCTATTGAAACCATGGCCGGCGAGCGCGGGATCGACCCCGCGCGCCATGCGCAGCTGCGCGCGGCCTACGGCTTCGACAAGCCGGTGATCGTGCAGTACGGCATCTACATCGGCCGTGTGCTGCACGGTGATCTCGGCAAGTCGCTCATCACGCAGGACTCCGTGATGGGCGAGTTTCTGGCGCTGTTTCCCGCCACGGTCGAGCTCGGCGTGTGCGCGATTCTCCTGGCGCTGCTGCTGGGGCTTCCGGCCGGCATTCTTGCGGCGGTGCGGCGCAATTCCATCTTCGACCATGGCGTGATGGCCACCTCGCTCACCGGCTATTCGATGCCGATCTTCTGGTGGGGGCTGCTGCTGATCCTGTTCTTCTCGGTGCAGCTGGGGTGGACGCCCGTTTCCGGGCGCATTTCGGTGCAGTACTTCGTCGAACCGGAAACCGGCTTCCTGCTGATCGATGCGCTGCGCGCCGGCGACACCGATGCCTTCTGGTCGGCGCTGCACCACCTGATTCTTCCGGCCATCGTGCTCGGCACCGTGCCGCTGGCCGTCATCGCGCGCATGACGCGTTCGGCCATGCTCGAGGTTCTGGGCGAAGACTACATTCGCACCGCGCGCGCCAAGGGCCTTTCGGGCCTTCGCGTGGTGGGGCTGCATGCGCTGCGCAACGCGCTGATTCCGGTGGTCACGGTGATCGGGCTGCAGGTGGGCGTGCTCTTCACGGGCGCGATCCTCACCGAAACCATCTTCTCCTGGCCCGGCGTGGGCAAGTGGCTCATCGAGGCCATCGGCCGGCGCGACTATCCGGTGCTGCAGGGCGGCATGCTGCTGCTCGGCGGCATCGTGATGCTGATCAACCTGCTGGTCGACGTGACCTACGGCGTCATCAACCCCAGGATCAGGCGCTGAACATGGCATCGACCCAGATCGTTTCCGCACCTGGTGCGAGCAGCAAGGCGCCGCCCGGCCCGTGGCGCGAGTTCTGGACCGCGTTTTCCGCGAACCGCGGCGCGGTCATCGGGCTCGCCACTATCGCGCTGCTGCTGCTCGTTGCATTGTTCGCGCCGTGGATTGCGCCGCATGCGCCGAACGAAACCAACAGCGCCGTCTTCCTGCTGCCGCCGGCGTGGCAGGAGGGCGGCTCGGCCAGCTATCTGCTGGGCACCGACGCCATCGGCCGCGACATTCTTTCGCGCCTCATGTTCGGCGCGCGGCTCTCGCTGTCGATCGGCGTTGCCGTGGTGGCGCTGTCGGTGGTCATCGGCGTGGTGCTCGGGCTGATCGCGGGCTTCTTCCGCGGCGTGCTGGAGATCGCGATCATGCGGATGATGGACATCGTCCTCACGATGCCGAGCCTGCTGATGGCCATCGTGATCGTCGCGATCCTCGGGCCGGGGCTGATCAACGCGATGGTCGCGGTGGCCATCGTCGTGCTGCCGCACTATGTGCGCATCACGCGCGCCGCTGTCATTGCCGAGATCTCGCGCGACTACGTGACCGCCGCGCGCGTGAGCGGCGCCGGCACGCTGCGCCTGATGTTCCGCGAAGTGCTGCCCAACTGCGCCGCGCCGCTGATCGTGCAGGCCTCGCTCGGCATCTCGACCGCCATCCTCGATGCGGCGGCGCTGGGCTTCATCGGCCTCGGCGCGCAACCGCCTTCGCCCGAGTGGGGAACGATGCTGGCCGACGCGCGCGAGTTCGTGTTGCGCGCCTGGTGGGTCGTCACTTTTCCGGGCCTGGCGATTCTCGCGGCCGTGCTGGCGTTCAATCTGCTCGGTGACGGTCTGCGCGACGCGCTCGACCCGAAGCTCAAGCGCTGAAGCAAAGGAGACGAACAAATGCCTTTGCTGGACATCAAGAACCTGCACGTCGAATTTCCCACCCAGGGCGGCGTGCTGCACGCCGTCGACGGCGTGAGCCTTTCGCTCGAGGAGGGCGAGGTGCTCGGCATCGTCGGCGAATCGGGGTCGGGCAAGAGCGTGACGATGATGGCGCTGATGGGCCTCGTCGGCTTTCCGGGCCGCGTGCGCGCGGACCACATGCGCTTTGCGGGCAAGGAGCTGCTTGGCATTTCCGACAAGGCGCGCCGTACGCTGGTCGGAAAGGAAGTCGCCATGATCTTCCAGGAGCCGACCACCAGCCTCAACCCCTGCTTCACCATCGGCTTCCAGCTGATGGAAACGCTGCGGCTGCACCTGCATCTGGACAAACGCACGGCGAAGAAGCGCGCGACCGAGTTGCTCGAGCAGGTCGGCATACCCGCCGCGTCTTCGCGCCTCGGCAGCTATCCGCACCAGCTTTCGGGAGGCATGAACCAGCGCGTGATGATCGCGATGGCCATTGCCTGCAACCCGCGCCTCTTGATCGCCGACGAGCCGACCACCGCGCTGGACGTGACCATCCAGGCGCAGATTCTCGACCTGCTGCGCGAGCTGCAGAAAGAGCGCGGCATGGCGCTGGTGCTCATCACGCACAACATGGGCGTGGTCAGTGAAATGGCGCAACGCATTGCCGTGATGTATGCGGGCCAGGTGATGGAGCAGCAGCGCGTCGACCGGCTCTTTGCAAACCCTCAGCATCCCTATACCGAAGCGCTGCTGGCCGCGCTGCCCGAACGTGCCGCGCCCGAGGGCCGGCTTGCCACCATCGCGGGCGTGGTGCCCGGCGTGCACGACCGGCCGTCCGGCTGCCTCTTTGCGCCGCGCTGCAGTTACGTGACGACGAAGGCCTGCAACGTGCGCCCGGCGCTGCGCGCGGTCGAGTCGCAGCCAGGCGCCGAAGTTCGTTGCCATTTTCCGCTCGGCGAGCCCGGCCGGATGGCGGCCATCGAGGCGGACCGGCCCCAAGCCGTGGAGGCGCTGCCATGAGCGTTGTACCTGCCGATGTCGTCGTGGAGGCACGCAACCTGCAGCGCACGTATGCCGTGCGGCGCGGCATGTTCCGCGCGCCTGCGCAGCTGCGCGCCGTGGGCGATATTTCGTTTCGCATCGAACGTGGCCGAACGCTGGCGGTGGTGGGCGAATCGGGGTGCGGAAAGTCCACGCTGGCGCGCATGGTCGCACTGATCGAGAAGCCGACGGCCGGGCAGCTCACGCTGGTCGGCCACGATGCGGTGAGCCCGCCGCCCGAGCATCGGCGCGAACTGCGCCAGGCCGTTCAACTGGTGTTCCAGAACCCCTACGGTTCGCTGAACCCGCGCAAGAAGATTTCGACCGTGCTCGAAGATCCGCTCGCGATCAACACCACGCTCGGCAAGCCCGAGCGGGCCGCCAAGGCCCGCGAGATGCTCGCGCGCGTGGGCCTGCGGCCCGAGTACGCGAACCGCTATCCGCACATGTTCTCGGGCGGCCAGCGCCAGCGCATTGCCATTGCGCGCGCGCTCATGCTGGAGCCGCGCCTCCTGGTGGCGGACGAGCCGGTGTCGGCGCTCGACGTGTCGATCCAGGCGCAGGTGCTGAATCTGCTGGCAGACCTGCAGGCCGAGCTTGGCCTGGCCTATCTCTTCATTTCGCACGACCTGGGCGTAGTGCGGCACATTGCGCACGACGTGCTCGTGATGTACCTCGGCCATGCGGTGGAGCAGGGGCCCAAGGCGCGCATCTTCGCGCGGCCGCTGCATCCGTACACGCAGGCGCTGCTGGCGTCCACGCCAGGTCTCAGCAGCCAGCGCATCGTGCTCAAGGGCGAGCTGCCTTCGCCGCTCGACCCGCCTTCGGGCTGCGTCTTCAACACGCGCTGCCCGCACGTGACGCAGCGCTGCCGCGAAGAGAGGCCCTTGCTGCGCGCACTCGACGAGCGGCTGGTGGCCTGCCACTACGCCGAGAAGTTTCTCGATGGCGCGCCGCCGGTGCGCGCCGATATGCCGTTGTCTCCGCCGTTCGTCGCGCCTCTGGCGATGAACCTCTAGTTCACTTCAACCCGTGTCCCAAGGAGTTGCCATGAAGACCCAGCCATCTGTTTCGCGCCGTTCGCCAAGGCTTGCCGCGCTGCTCGCGCCGACGGCACTCGCCGTACTCACATTAGCCTGCGGCGCCGCGTCCGCCAAGACGCTGGTCTATTGCTCGGAGGGCAGCCCCGAGAACTTCTACCCGGGCGTGAACACCACCGGCACTTCGTTCGACGTGACCACGCAGGTCTACAACACCATTGTCGAGTTCGAGCGCGGCGGCACCAAGGTCGTGCCTGGCCTGGCGGAAAAATGGGACATCTCGGCCGACGGCACGCAGTACACCTTTCACCTGCGCAAGGGCGTGAAGTGGCACAGCACCAGCAAGACCTTCAAGCCCACGCGCGACTTCAACGCCGACGACTTCATCTTCATGCTCGAGCGGCAGTGGAAGGAGAGCGATCCATTCTTCAAGGTCACGAGCCAGAACCACTCCTACTTCAACGACATGGGCATGCCCAAGCTGCTCAAGTCGGTCGACCGCATCGACGAGTACACGGTCAAGATCGTGCTCAACCAGGCCGAGGCGCCGTTCCTTGCCAACCTCGCGATGCAATACGCCGGCATCCAGTCGAAGGAATACGCCATTGCCATGCTGAAGGCCGGCACGCCCGAGAAGGTCGACCAGGACCCGATCGGCACCGGACCGTTCTACCTCGTGCAGTATCAGAAGGACGCGGTCATCCGCTTCAAGGCCTTCCCGCAGTACTGGGGCGGCAAGGCGAAGATCGACGACCTCGTGTTCGCGATCACGCCCGACGCCTCGGTGCGCTGGGCCAAGCTGCAGAAGGGCGAATGCCACGTCATGCCGTACCCGAATCCGGCCGACCTCGACGCGATCCGCAAGGACCCGAACGTGCAGGTGCTCGAGCAGCCCGGCCTCAACGTGGGCTACCTCTCGTACAACACCACCAAGAAGCCGTTCGACGACGTGCGCGTGCGCAAGGCCATCAACATGGCGATCAACAAGAAGGCGATCATCGACGGTGTGTACCTGTCGACCGGCGTGGCCGCGAAGAACCCGATTCCGCCCACCCTGTGGTCCTACAACGACGCGGTCAAGGACGATCCGTACGATCCCGAAGCCGCCAAGAAGCTGCTGGCGCAGGCCGGTTTCCCGGACGGTTTCTCGACCGACCTCTGGGCCATGCCGGTGCAGCGGCCCTACAACCCGAATGCCAAGCGCATCGCCGAACTGATGCAGGCCGACCTCGCCAAGATCAACGTCAAGGCCGAGATCAAGAGCTTCGAGTGGGGCGAATACCGCAAGCGCCTGCAGGCCGGCGAGCACCAGATGGGCATGCTGGGCTGGACCGGCGACAACGGCGACCCGGACAACTTCCTGTACACCCTGCTGGGCTGCTCCTCGGCCAAATCGGCCAGCGGCAGCAACATTTCGAAGTTCTGCTATCAGCCGTACGAAGACCTCGTGCTGAAGGCCAAGAGCGCGACCAAGCAGGCCGACCGCGATGCGCTCTACAAGAAGGCACAGGTCATCTTCAAGGAGCAGGCGCCGTGGTTCACCATCGCGCATGCGGTGCAGCTGAAGCCGGTGCGCAAGGAAGTGGTCGACTTCAAGCTCAGTCCCTTCGGCCGCCACACCTTCTACGGCGTGGACATCAAGTAGGCGATGGGCGCACCCGTTGCCATCGTCGCAGCCATGCACGAGGAGCTGAGCGCGCTCCTCGCGCAGATGCCGGACGAGCAGCGCGTGCGCGCCGCGGGGCGCGACTTCTGGGTCGGCCATTTGCACGGCCAGCCCGTGGTCGCCGTGCTGTCGCGCATCGGCAAGGTCGCGGCGGCGGTAACGGCCACGGTGCTGCTCGAGCGCTTCGGCGTGCGGGCGATCGTGTTCACCGGCGTTGCCGGCGGGCTTGCGCCGGGCGTGAATGTGGGTGACGTGGTCGTTGCAACGCAGCTGCTGCAGCACGATCTCGATGCCTCGCCGATCTTCCCGAAGTACGAGGTGCCGTTGATGGGCATGGCGCGCTTCGCGGCAGATGCGGCAATTGCCGATGCGCTTTCGGGCGCGGCGGCGGACGTGTTGCGCGACCCGGTCGCGTTGATCGGACAGCCGGCGGTCGACGAGTTCGGCATTCGGTCCCCTAAGGTGCACCGTGGCCTGCTGGTGAGCGGCGACCGATTCGTGTCGACCACCGCCGAGAGCGAGGCGCTGCAGCGCGCTCTGCCCGACGCGCTCGCGGTCGAAATGGAAGGCGCCGCGATGGCGCAGGTGTGCCACGACTACGGCGTGCCGTTCGCGGCCATGCGCACCATCTCCGATCGCGCAGACGACGCGGCGCATGGCGATTTCGCGCGCTTTGTCGTCGAGGTGGCGAGCCGCTACAGCCTTGCGCTGGTCGGCGCGTGGCTGGCCGCGCTGCCGCCTTCTGGCGAAGCGCCTACTGCTACTTGAGCTACTTGAGCCAGCCGCGCCGGCGGAAGTACCACATCGGCACCAGCGCGCTCGCCGCCATCAGCGCCAGCGCGTACGGGTAGCCCAGCGACCAGTCGAGCTCGGGCATGAACTTGAAGTTCATGCCGTAGATGCTCGCGATCAGCGTGGGCGGCAGCAGCGCCACGCTGGCCACCGAGAAGATCTTGATGGTCTTGTTCTGGTTGATGTTGATGAAACCGACGGTCGCATCCATCAGGAAGTTGATCTTGTCGAACAGGAAGGCCGTGTGGTTGTCGAGCGATTCGATGTCGCGCAGGATCTGCCGCGCCTCTTCGAACTGCTCGGCATTGAGCATGCGGCTGCGCATCATGAAGCTCACCGCGCGGCGCGTGTCCATCACGTTGCGGCGGATGCGGCCGTTCAAGTCTTCCTGCCGCGCAATGGCGCCGAGCACCTCGCCGGCGAGTTCGTCGCTCACGTTGCCTTCGAGCACCTTCTTGCCGGCAATCTCGAGTTCGTCGTAGATGTTTTCGAGCGTGTCGGCCGAGTATTCGGCGTCGGCGTCGAACAGCTTGAGCAGCACTTCCTTCGCGTCTTCAATGAGGCCCGGCGCGCGGCGCGCACGCATGCGCAGCAGGCGGAACACCGGCACGTCTTCGTCATGAATCGAGAACAGCACGCCGCGGCTGCGCAGTTCGGTGTTGTGCTGGTTCAGGATGAACGCAACGCGCACCGAGCGCGGGTCTTCGTCGTCGTCGATCAAAAAGTCGGAGCGGATGTGCAGTTCGCCGTTGTCTTCTTCATAGAAGCGAGCCGACTCCTCGATGTCCTCGTCCATCGCGTCTTCGGGAATCGAGAGGCCGTAGTACTGCTTGATCCAGCGCTTTTCCTCGAGCGTGGGCGATTCGAGGTCGACCCAGATCGGCTGGAACTTGGAAAGCTCCTCCAGCGATTCGATCTCTTCCTGGACAAGGCGACCGTTGGCGAGCGTAAAGATATTGAGCATGGCTCACTCCCGTGAAATGACTGATGCGATGGGGCGAGGGAGGGGCGCTTTCAATTCCCAAGCCCGGCAAGCAGGCGTCAGAAGGGAGTTGAAAGCTGCCGAGACGGGGCGGTTTCCATGGTGCGGTCTCCAGTTGCAGCGAGGCGCGATTATGTCATCGGCCATGTGACGGCGAGCTCGCCGATCTGGATGGACATACAGTAAAGTCACGGGCATGCAGACCGCTGCGCTCCCCGTTTTTTCTGCCCCCGGTGCCACGCAGGCCGAGCGCCTGGCCGCCGCGCTTGGCGCGCTCAACGACGAGCAGCGCGCCGCGGTCGAGCACGGCATCGGCGCGCTGGTCGGCCGCGACGAGCGTCCGCTGCTGGTCATTGCCGGTGCGGGCTCCGGCAAGACCAGCACGCTGGCGCACCGGGTGGCGCACCTGATTGCTGGCGGTGTCGATCCGCAGCGCCTGCTGCTGCTGACCTTCTCGCGCCGTGCTGCGCAGGAAATGGAGCGCCGCGCGGGCCAGGTGCTGGCGCGCGTGCTCGGGCTCAAGTCTGAAAAGCCGCCTGCGCTGCCCTGGGCCGGCACTTTCCACGGCATCGGCGCGCGCCTGCTGCGCGAATACGCCGCGCACATCGGCCTGAACGACAACTTCACCATTCACGACCGGGGCGACGCCGAAGACCTGATGGGCCTGGTGCGCCACGAACTCGGCCTGTCGACGAGCGTGAACCGCTTTCCGCGCAAGGGCACCTGCCTTTCGATTTATTCGCGCTGCGTCAACACGCGCGCCCCGCTGGCCCAGGTGCTTGCGGAGGCCTTTCCCTGGTGCGCCGAATGGGAAGCCGAGCTCAAGCGGCTGTTCGGCGCCTACGTGGAGGCCAAGCAGCAGCAGAACGTGCTCGACTACGACGACCTGTTGCTCTACTGGGCGGGCATGGTGGCCGAGCCCGCGCTGGCCGGCCTGATCGGCGCGCGCTTCGACCACGTGCTGGTCGACGAATACCAGGACACGAACCTGCTGCAAGCCTCGATTCTTCTCGCGCTCAAGCCCGACGGGCGCGGCGTGACGGTGGTGGGCGACGACGCGCAGTCGATTTACTCCTTTCGCGGCGCAACGGTCCGTAACATTCTCGACTTTCCGTCACAGTTTTCGCAGGCTGCGCGGGTCGTCACGCTCGAGCGCAACTACCGTTCCACGCAGCCGATTCTCGATGTCTCGAACCGTGTCATCGCGCAGGCCGCCGAGCGGCACGCCAAGACGCTCTGGACCGACAAGCCCTCCGCGGGCAGGCCGCAACTGGTGCTGGTGCCCGACGAGGCGCAGCAGGCGGTGTGGGTGGCCGACAAGGTGCTGGCGCACCGCGAAGGCGGCCTCGCGCTCAAGTCGCAAGCGGTGCTGTTTCGCACCTCCACGCACAGCGCGCCGCTCGAGCTGGAACTGGCGCGCCGCAACATCCCGTTCGTGAAATACGGAGGCCTCAAGTTTCTCGAGGCCTCGCACGTGAAAGACCTGCTCGCGGTGCTGCGCTTCGCGGAAAACCCGCGCGGGCGCATGGCGGGTTTTCGCGTCACGCAGCTCATTCCGGGCATCGGGCCCGCCACGGGCGCGCGGTTGCTCGATGCCATGGACCAGGCGGCCGACCCGGCGGCGGCCGTGCGCGATTTCGTGCCGCCGCCTGCCGCGCGCGCCGAATGGGCGGTGTTTGCCGAAGCCTATGCCGCGTTGCGGGCGCCGTCCCTGCCCTGGCCGGCCGACGTCGAGCTGGCGGTTCGCTGGTACCTGCCGCATCTCGAGCGGCTTTACGACGACCCCTCGGGTGTGCGGCGCGGCGACGTCGAACAACTGGCGCGGCTCGCGTCGGGCTACGGCTCGCGCGAGCGCTTCCTGACCGAGCTCACGCTCGATCCACCGGAGGCCACCAGCGACCGCCCCGGCCCGCCATCGCTCGACGAGGACTACCTGATCCTCTCGACCATCCACTCGGCCAAGGGCCAGGAGTGGAATTCGGTGCATGTGCTCAACGTGGTCGACGGCTGCCTGCCGGCCGACGTGGCGCAGAGCGCGCACGAGCTCGAAGAGGAGCGGCGCCTGCTCTACGTCGCAATGACCCGGGCGCGCGACCATCTGCACCTGCTGGTGCCGCAGCGTTTCTACGTGACGCAGCAGGCCGTGCGCGGCGACCGGCATCTTTATGCCAACCGCACGCGCTTCATCTCCGAACGCGATCTTGCGGGCTTCGAACAGCAGACCTGGCCGCCCGCGCCAGAGCGGCCGCCCGCGGTGCCGCCGCCGGCCGCGGTGATCGACCTGCGTAACCGGATGCGTGCGGCCTGGAGTTGAAGCCCCCCGGGCAACTCAGGTATTGCAATACCGTGACAGCTTGGGCATAGTGAATCGACCTTCCCCTCTCTTCTCACTTTCTCCCTCTCTTTTCTCTTCCCTTCCTCTCCCCCGCACCCATCTGTATTTCGCCGGCCGCGCTTCATTCCGAAGTGCTGGTCATTTCCCAACCGTCAATTCCAGGAGGTCTTTCATGAATTTGACGATCAGCGGTCATCACCTCGACGTCACACCTGCCTTGCGCACTTACGTCACGAGCAAGCTGGACCGGATCACCCGACATTTCGACCAGGTGGTCGATGTCAAGGTGATCCTCACGGTGGAAAAGCAAAAGGAAAAGGAACGCCGGCAAAAGGCGGAATGCAACATTCACGTCAAGGGCAATGACATGTTCGCGGAATCGAGCCACGCTGATCTTTACGCCGCGGTCGATGAACTGGTCGACAAGCTCGACCGGCAAGTGGTGCGCCACAAGGACCGCCTGCAAGACCACCATCACGCGGCCCCCAAGCGCGTGATGTAGGCACGGGCAAGTGCTGCGGCCAACCCCCTGTGCAAGCCGCCTTCGGGCGGCTTTTTGCTTTTTATTACCTTGTTTTCTCCCCTTGATTCCCGGGCTCCTGGGCAACATGTAGATAAAAAGTAAGTAACCGGACTGGGGGTTTTTACCAAGCAGGTGCATAATCGCCCCCGCCCCGCACTCACCATGAATCGCCTCGCGTCCATCCTGCCGCCCGCTCAAGTACTCGTGAGCGTTGACGCTACGAGCAAGAAGCGTGCTTTTGAAGAAGCAGGTTTGTTGTTCGAGAGCCTTCACGGCTTGGGCCGCGCCCTGATCACCGACAGCCTGTTTGCGCGCGAGCGGCTCGGTTCCACCGGGCTCGGACATGGGGTTGCCATTCCACATGGCCGCATCAAGGGCCTGAAGGCTCCCATGGCCGCGGTTTTCCAGCTGGCGAATCCGATCGGTTTCGACGCGCCGGACGAGCAGCCCGTCGGCCTGCTGATCTTCCTGCTGGTGCCCGAGGCGGCCACCCAGAAGCACCTTGAAATCCTCTCCGAAATTGCCGAGTTGCTGAGCGACGCCGGCCTGCGCGAGCAGATCAAGTCGAGCACCGACGCGGCCGCGCTGCACGGACTCATTGCGAGCTGGCAGTCGACGCAAGTCGCGTAGAGGTGCCTCTCGCACCCCTGCGAAGCCGCGCCAGCGGCCCCGCGGCGCCGGTTCCGAGGTATTCTGGCCCGCTCCAACACTAGGCGCTGAGCGCCATCTCCCGCACGCATGAAGCCGACCGTCATCAGCGCCGACGCCATGTTCGAGGAATTCCGCGGGTCGCTCCGCTGGGAATGGCTCGCAGGGCTCGGTGCCTCCGAACGCCAATTCGACCCCGAAGTCATCAGCCGCGCCCAGTCGGCGGCCGATCTGGTCGGTTACCTCAACTACATCCACCCGTACCGCGTGCAGATCCTGGGCGCCCGCGAGGTGGCCTACCTGACGCGCGGCAGCCAGGAAGACTGCGCCCGGCGCATTGCCCGCATCGTCACGCTGGAACCCCCGATGCTGGTGCTGGCCGATGGCCAGGCCGCGCCGGACGAACTGCTATCGATTTGCGAGCGCGCCCAGCTGCCGCTGTTCGCCACCCGCGAATCGTCGGCCTTTGTGATCGACCTGCTGCGGGCCTACCTGTCCAAGCATTTCGCTGAACGCACCTCGATGCACGGGGTGTTCATGGACATCCTGGGCATGGGGGTGATGATCACCGGCGAATCGGGGCTCGGCAAAAGCGAGCTCGGGCTGGAGCTGATTTCGCGCGGCAACGGCCTGGTGGCCGACGACGCGGTCGACCTTTACCGCATCAACCAGAACACCATCGAGGGGCGCTGCCCCGACCTGCTGCTGAACCTGCTGGAAGTGCGCGGCATCGGCTTGCTGGACATCCGCGCGATCTTCGGCGAGACGGCCGTGCGCCGGAAGATGCGGCTCAAGCTCATCGTGCACCTGGTGCGACGCGACAGCTTCGAGCGCGACTACGAGCGCATGCCTTCCGCGCCGCTCACGCAGGACGTGCTGGGCATTCCGGTGCGCAAGGTCATCATCCAGGTGGTGGCCGGGCGGAACATCGCCGTGCTGGTGGAAGCCGCCGTGCGCAATTCGATCCTGCAATTGCGCGGCATCGACACCTATGCCGACTTCGTGGCGCGCCACCACAAGGCCATGGAAAACGGCCGCGACGGGGACTGACCGGCTACCGCTTGCTGGTGCAGTCGCCGCAAAGACCGTACAGCGACATGGCGTGGTCCTGCAGGATCCAGCCCTTGTCCTTGGCGATCATCTGCTGGCGGCGCTCGATCTCGGCGTCGTAAAACTCCTCGACCTTGCCGCAAGAGGTGCAGATCAGGTGGTCGTGGTGCGTGCCCTCGTTGAGCTCGTACACCGCCTTGCCGCTCTCGAAATGGCTGCGTTCGAGGATGCCGGCCTGCTCGAACTGCGTCAGCACGCGGTAGACCGTGGCCAGGCCGATGTCCGAGTGCTCGTTCAAAAGCACGCGAAACACGTCTTCGGCCGTCATGTGGCGCTGGCTGCCGGTCTGGAAGATCTCGAGGATCTTCAGGCGTGGCAATGTGGCCTTGAGGCCGGTATTCTTGAGTTCGTCGATGTTGGCCATGATGGTTCCTGCCCAGTGCTGCAGGCGGGCCCCCAAGGGGCCAGCCGCTACAATGGCCGATCATATCGCTACCCCCCTTTTCTCCCATGCCTGCCATTCTCCAACGCCGTCCCTGGCTGCTGGCTGCGGCCGTCGCCGCGACGTTCTGCCTCAGCGCCTGCAGCGGTTTCAGCGATCGCACGCGTGGTGCGCTGTCGGCCATCACGCCCTACAAGGTCGAAGTGGTCCAGGGCAATTTCGTGTCGAAGGAACAGGTCGAGGCTCTCAAGCCCGGCATGTCGCGCCAGCAAGTGCGTGAAATCCTCGGCACCTCGCTGCTGACCGACGTCTTTCACAAGGATCGCTGGGACTACGTCTTCACGATCAAGCGCCAGGGCGTCAATCCGCAGGAACGCCGCCTGACCGTCTTCTTCAAGGGCGAGCTGCTCGAGCGCTTCGAAGGCGACCCGATGCCCAGCGAAGAAGAATTCGTCGCCACGCTCGACACTCGCAAGAAGAGCGGCAAGATCCCGCCGCTCGAAGCGTCGGAAGAAGAGCTCAAGAAATTTGCGCCCAAGGAAGACAGCAGCAAAAAGGCCGATGCCACCGCCACGGCCGCGAGCCAGCCGCCGCTGCCGGCCGCGTATCCCCCGCTCGAAGCGGCGCGCTGAGCACGCGCCACCCAGCGAGGGCGGGCGCACCCGCCAAGTCAGGCGGGCGCGTGCAGGTCCCCATGCCCAATTTCGAAGGCTGAATCCGCGTGACTGAATCCATTTCTTCTCCTATTTCCGAGTCTTCCACGCCCGCCTTGCGGCGCATCGCCATTGCGGGGGCTTCGGGCCGCATGGGCCGCATGCTGATCGAGGCCGTGCGCGAGGCGCAGGATTGCCGCCTTGCCGGCGCGCTCGACAGGGCGGAGAGCGACGCCATCGGTGCCGATGCGGCCGCTTTCCTCGGCTTCACGAGCGGCGTGCCAATCGTCTCCGACCTGCGCACCGGCCTGCAGGATGCCCAGGTGCTCATCGACTTCACGCGCCCCGAAGGCACGCTCGCGCACCTGGCCATCTGCCGCGAACTCGGTGTGCAGGCCGTCATCGGCACCACCGGCTTCAGCGACGCGCAAAAAGCCGAAATCGCCGAGATCTCGAAGGACATCGCGATCATGGTCTCGCCCAACATGAGCGTGGGCGTCAACGTCACCTTCAAGCTGCTCGAAATGGCGGCCAAGGCACTGTCGACCGGCTACGACATCGAGATCATCGAGGCGCACCATCGCCACAAGGTCGATGCGCCCTCGGGCACCGCGCTCAAGATGGGCGAAGTCATCGCCGAAGCGCTGGGCCGCGACCTGAAGGAATGCGGCGTCTACAGCCGCGAAGGCATCACCGGCGAGCGCGACCCTTCCACCATCGGCTTCTCCGCCATCCGCGGCGGCGACATCGTGGGCGACCACACCGTGCTGTTCGCCGGCACCGGCGAGCGCATCGAAATCACCCACAAGTCGGCCAGCCGCGTGACCTACGCACAGGGCGCGCTGCGCGCCGTGCGCTTCCTGGCTGGGCAGAAGTCGGGCCTGTTCGACATGTTCGACGTGCTCGGCCTGCGCTGAAATGACGGCCCCCCGGCTTACCACTTCGTGTGTTTCGCCACCCCCCGTGGGTGAGGCGCGGCTCGCCTTGGGGCGGCCCGGCGGCGGCCGCAACCGATGAGCGTGCTCGAACTGCTGACCCAGGGCGACGGCGTCAGCCGCTCGGTGGCCGCGCTACTGCTCGCGATGTCGATCTCGAGCTGGGTCGTCATTCTCTGGAAAGCCTGGCTGCTGCGCGGCGGCACGCGCGACGTGCTGCGCAGCATTGCGGCGTTCTGGCAGTCGGCCACGCTGGCCGACGCGGAGCAGCGGCTCAAGGCTTTTGACCGGGCAACCCTGGTGCTGCCGGCGGTGAGCGCCATCAAGAACGCGGCCGCGGATGTCAACAGTGCAACGCTCGGTGCCACGGGCGACCGCAATCAGCGCCTCACGCGGGTGTTGCGCGAGGCATTGCATGGCGCGCTGCGCCGCCTGCAGTCCGGCCAGATCCTGCTCGCCACGGTCGGTGCCACGGCGCCCTTCGTCGGCTTGCTCGGCACGGTGTGGGGCATCTACGGTGCGCTCTCCGGCATTGCCGGCCAGACGGGCGGCTTCACCATCGACAAGGTGGCGGGCCCGGTGGGCGAGGCGCTGGTGATGACGGCTTTCGGCCTGGCCGTGGCCATTCCGGCCGTGCTGGCCTACAACGTGTTCGGCCGCGTCATCGGCCGCGTCGAGGCCGAGCTCGAAGGCTTTGCCCACGACCTGCTCGGCAGCTTCGGCAGCGCGCCGGCCCCTGCCGCGCCGCCGCCCGCACGGCCGATGCCGGTTTCGGCCTAGTCGAACAGGGCACACGCACCATGGCCTTCGGTCGCACCTCGCTAGGCAGCAGTGCCGCTGGCGGTGGACGTGCGACGGGCGCCGGCGGACAGCGGCCGCTGTCCGACATCAACGTCACGCCGCTGGTCGACGTGATGCTGGTGCTGCTGGTGATCTTCATCATCACCGCACCGCTGATGGCAAGTTCGATCAAGCTCGATCTGCCGCAGACCGATGCCGGCCAGCCCAACGACACGCCCAAGTTCGTGAGCGTGTCGGTCGATTCATCGGGCAAGGTCTTCTTCAACGACCTGGCGGTTACCGATGAAGAGTTGGCCGATCGATTGCAGAAAGCCGCGACGGACAGCAAGGACACCGAAGTGCAGCTGCGCGCCGACCAGACCGTGCCCTACGGCAAGGTGGTGGCGCTGATGGGCATTGCGAACAAGGCAGGCTTGAGCCGCATCGGGTTCGTGACGGACGCACCCACCGCGAATCCGGCACCGCCGAATTCGCGCTGACGCAAGAAGGCCGGCCGGTTGATCAGCCCGTTCAATCGGGCGCCGATGCTTCGCGCTTCTTCAGGCCCGGCAGTGTCCAGCCCAGCGTCATGCCCGCGGCGGCCAGCAGAATGGCGGTAGCGCCGACAAGCTGCGCGGGATGCAGCCGCTGGCCGAAGGCGACATAGTCCACGCCGATCGCCACCACCGGATAGATGAACGACAGTGCGCCGGCCATGTGCGTCGGCAGCTTCTGGATCGCGCCGTAGAGCAGCGTGAAGACCAGCCCCGTGTAGACAACCCCCATGGCCAGGTGCGTGCCCCACACGGCGCCGTCCTCCGGCAGTTGCGCCAGGTTGGCGAACGGCGCCAGCAGCACGATGCCCACGCAGACCTGAACGAGCGCGATCAGGTGCGGCGGCGTGCCGTTGAGCTGCTTCGCAACGATGGCTGCAATGGCGTAGAAGAATGCGGCCCCCAAAGCCATCAGGATGCCGAGGAAATACGAAGTACCGCCCGTGCCGCCGCCCGGCTTGGCCTCGGCAATCAGCAGCACGCCCGCGAACGCGATGCCGAGCCACGCCAGCTTGGCCGCCGTCAGCCGCTCTGAAAAGAACAGGGCGCCAAGACCCACCAGCATGAACGGCTGGGTGTTGTAGACCGCCGTGGCAATCGAGATCGACGCGTGCGAGAACGACGCGAAGATCAGCAGCCAGTTGAGCACCAGCGCCGCACCGCCCAAGGCTGCCAGCGCCACCACGCGCAGCGTCAGCAAGCGCCTGCGAAGCAGCCCGAGCGCGGCGCACACCGCAAGCAGCGTGGCGGCCCCGAAGGCGCAGCGCCAGAACAGCAAGTCGACCAGCGGCTGGCCGGAGCGCACGACGAACCATCCGATGGTTCCGGAGATCACCATCGCCGCGCTCATTTCGAGCGCGCCCCGCAGTTGTCTTTGCATGACCGAAGTTTGTGTGAAGCAAGCCTCAGGTTGCCACCGAAGGAGCGCAAGGCCTATGATTTTCCGAAGGGAAAAATCTATTCGAGGCTATGAAAACAAGGCAAAGCCGCCATGCCTCCAAAGGATCTGAAATGCTGGACGAAGTCGAACAAAAGATTCTCGAGTCATGCAGCAGGACGCACGCATTTCACTGAAAGACCTCGCGGCCCGGGTCGGCATGTCTTCGCCGAGCGTCTCGGAGCGCCTTCGCCGGCTCGAAGAGCGTCGCGTGATTCGCGGCTACACGGTCGACATCGACCCGAAGGCGCTGGGCTATCAGCTGCAGGCCATCGTTCGCATCCGTCCTTTGCCCGGCCATCTGCATGCCGTTCAGGCACTGATCGAAAACACGCCCGAATTCAGCGAGTGCGACAAGGTCACCGGTGAAGACTGCTACATCGCGCGCCTGTTCGTGCGATCCATCGAGCAGCTCGACCAGGTGCTGGACCGCATCGTCGACAAGGCCGAGACGCACACGGCCATCGTCAAGTCGCAGCCGATACGCCGGCGGGCGCCGCCGCTGCGCATCGGCTGAGGCATCGGCCGAGACAGCGGCCGAGGCACCGGCCAGCGCTGCGCCGGGTTAGCCGAGCACCACCGGCTTGGTGTGCCAGATTTCATGCGCGTACTGCGCAATGGTGCGGTCCGAAGAGAACGCGCCCATCCCCGCCACGTTCAGGATGGCCATGCGCGTCCATGCATCAGCGTCGCGGTACAGCGCATCGACTTCGGCCTGCTTCGCGACGTAGCTCGCGTAGTCGGCCAAGAGCAGGTAGTGGTCGCCCCAGTTCACGAGCGCGTCATAGATGCCTTGATAGCGCGCAGGCTCTCCGTGGGAGAACGCGCCATCGCGAATCGCATCGAGCACGCGCTTGAGCTCGGCGTTTTCTTCGTAGATGTCACGCGGCTGGTAACCGTGCGCGCGGATGTCGGCCACTTCCGGCGTGGTGTTGCCGAAGATGAAGATGTTCTCCGCGCCCACGTTGTCGCGCATCTCCACGTTGGCACCGTCGAGCGTGCCGATGGTGAGCGCGCCGTTGAGCGCGAACTTCATGTTGCCGGTGCCCGAAGCCTCGGTGCCCGCCGTCGAGATCTGCTCCGACAAATCGGCCGCAGGCATGATCACCTCGGCCAGGCTCACGCTGTAGTTCGGCAGGAACACCACCTTCAGCAGCTTGCCGACGCGGCTGTCGTTGTTGATGGTGGTCGCCACGTCGTTGATCAGCCGGATCACGAGCTTCGCCATCTGGTAGGCCGAGGCGGCCTTGCCCGCGAACACCACCACGCGCGGCACCATGTCGATGGCTTCGCCCGCCGCCTGCGCATCGAGGATGCGGTGGTAGCGCGTGATCACGTGCAGCACGTTGAGCAGCTGCCGCTTGTATTCGTGGATGCGCTTCACCTGCACGTCGAACATCGCGTCGGTGTCGAGCACGATGTTCATGTGCTGCTCCACCCAGTTGGCCAGGCGCAGCTTGTTCTCTCGCTTGGCATGCCGGAAAGCGCGCGCAAAGGCGGGCTGCCCCGCCATCGGCCGCAGCGCCTCCAGCTGCGAGAGGTCGCGCCGCCAGCCCTTGCCCAGGCGCTGGTCGAACAGGCTCGCTAGCGGCGGGTTGGCCTGCGCAAGCCAGCGCCGCGGCGTCACGCCGTTGGTCTTGTTGTTGAAGCGCTCGGGAAAGATCTTCGCGAAGTCGGCAAAGATCGATTGCTTCATGAGCTCCGAATGCAGGCCCGACACGCCGTTGATCGAATGGCTCGCGAGCACTGCCACATAGGCCATGCGCACGCGGCGCTCGCCTGCCTCGTCGACCAGCGAGAGCCGGCGCAGCAGCTCGACGTCGTTGCCGGCCTTCTGCGTCACGGCCGCGAGAAACTTCGCGTTCATGTCGTAGATGATCTGCAGATGCCGCGGCAGGATGCGGCCCAGCATCTCGACCGGCCAGGTCTCCAGCGCCTCGTGCATCAGCGTGTGGTTGGTGTAGCTGAACACCTTCTGCGTGTGGGCCCAGGCCACGTCCCACGCCAGGCCGTGCTCGTCGAGCAACAGGCGCATGAGTTCGGGCACCGCGAGCACCGGGTGCGTGTCGTTCAGGTGAATGCTCACCTTGTCGGCCAGTTGGTCGAAGGTCTTGTGGTTGCGGAGGTACCGCCGCAGCAGGTCTTGCACGCTTGCGCTGCAGAAGAAATATTCCTGGTGCAGCCGCAACTCGCGGCCCGAGGACGTGGAGTCGTCGGGGTAGAGCACGCGCGAAACATTCTCGGAGTGGTTCTTGCTCTCCACCGCCGCCATGTAGTTGCCGCGGTTGAAGGCCGAGAGATCGATCTCCTCGGTGGCGCGGGCCGACCACAGCCGCAGCGTGTTGGTGGCCTGCGTGCCGTAGCCCGGAATGATGGTGTCGTAGGCCACGGCCAGCACGTCGTGCGTGTCGACCCAGTCGGCCGCGCCGTAGGGCGCGTTCTTTCCCTCGCGCTTTTTCACATGGCCGCCGAAGCGCACGCGGTAGTTCACCTCGGGCCGCTGAAACTCCCAGGGGTTGCCGCGTGTGAGCCAGTAGTCGGGCGTTTCCACCTGCTGGCCGTCGACGATGCGCTGGCGGAACATGCCGTATTCGTAGCGAATGCCGTAGCCCATGCCCGGCACGCCGAGCGTGGCCATCGAGTCGAGAAAGCAGGCCGCGAGCCGGCCGAGGCCGCCGTTGCCGAGCGCCGCGTCGGGCTCGCGCTCGGCCAGCGCCGCCATGTCGACGCCGAAGTCGGCCAGCGCGTCGCGCACCGTGTCGTAGAGGTCGACCGCCAGCAGCGCATTGGTGAAGGTGCGCCCGATCAGGAACTCCATCGAGAGGTAGTAGACGCGCTTCAGGTCCTGCGCATAGTTGGCGCGCGTGGTCGCCATCCAGCGCTCGACCAGTTGGTCGCGCACCGCCATGGAGGTGGCAATCAGCCAGTCGTCCTGGCTCGCGGCCACAGGGTCTTTGCCGACGGCGTAGATGAGTTTGTTGGCGACTGCGCGCTTGAAGGCGGCCACGTCGCGGTCGGGATGGTCGTAAGCGAAGTCTTTGATGGTCATGGGCTTCGATAAAGAGTTGTGGGTTGTGCGCCGTGGCGCAATCAGGCGGCCGCAGGCTCGAGCGCTTGCCGGTACACCTCGATGTATTGAGCGGCCGCGGTGGCCCAGTCTGCCGGGCGCCGCATGGCATTGCCGCGCACCCGGCGCCAGTCAGGCGCGCGCTGGTAAAGAGCGAAGGCGCGCCGCAGCGCGCGGTGGTAGTCGGCGGCGTCGAAATGGCCGAAAACAAAGCCGGTGGCGTCGCCGCTGGTCATGTCTTCGAGCGTGCAGTCGACCACAGTATCGGCCAGGCCGCCCACACGGCGCACCAGCGGCAGGCTACCGTATTTCAGTCCGTACATCTGCGTGAGGCCGCAGGGCTCGAAGAGCGACGGCACCAGCGTCACATCGCCGCCGCCGAAGAGCTGGTGCGCCAGCGATTCGTTGTAGCCGATGGTGACGCTGACCGACTGGGGCGCGGCTGCCGCACGCTGGCGAAACGCTTCTTCGAGCCAGGCTTCGCCGCTGCCCAGCAACGCAAGCTGGCCGCCTTCGGCCAGCAGCGTATCGAGGCCGCCGAGCACCAGATGCAGGCCCTTCTGCTCGGTGAGCCGGCTCACGAGAATGAAGAGCGGCACGTCGGCGCGCACGGCCAGGCCCAGCTGATGCTGCAGCACCGCCTTGCAGCGCGCCTTGCCGGCCATGTGGCGGCCTTCGGGCGCGTGATAGCCCTGCACCAGCGCCGGGTCGATGGCGGGGTTCCAGACCTTGTCGTCCACCGCATTGAGGATGCCCGTGAGCACGTCACCGCGCAGGCGCAGCAGGCCGTCGAGCCCGAAGCCCTGCTCGGGCGTCTGGATCTCGCGGGCGTAGGTCGGGCTCACGGTGGTCAGTCGGTCTGCAAAGTAGAGGCCGCCTTTCATGAACGACACCTGCCCGTGGTATTCGAGCCCGTTCATGTGGAACGCCGGCGCGGGCAGGCCGAGGTCTGCAAAGCTCCATGGCGCCGAAATGCCCTGGTAGGCCAGGTTGTGCACCGTGAACACGCTGCCCACGCGGGGCGCACCGGCCTGCCGCGCAAAGTGCAGGTAAGCCGGTGCCAGGCCCGCATGCCAGTCGTGCGCATGCACGACCTCGGGCTGCCACGTGGGGTCGAGCCCCTCTGCAAGCTGCGCCGCCGCCCAGCCCAGCAATGCGAATCGGCGATGGTTGTCGCCGTAGGGCTGGCGCGTGGCGTCTTCGTACGGGTTGCCGGGCCGGTCGTACAGCGCCGGCGCATCGATCACGTAAGCGGCAATCGGCGGGTTGCCGTCGCTGGCGATGCGGCCCGCGCGCAGGGCGAAGCGTTCGCCCCACGGCGCCGCGAACTCCGCCACCAGCGCCAGGTCGCGCACCCCGGCCACAATGGCCGGAAAGCCCGGCAGCAGCACCCGCGCGTCTTGCCCGGCGGCCATGAGGGCGATCGGCAAGGCGCCCGCCACGTCGGCAAGGCCGCCGGTCTTGAGCAGGGGAAAGAGTTCGGCGCTGACCTGGAGTATTCGCATCGTGGGGCGGTGCGGTCTCAGGCAGCCAGTCGCTTGAGCATTTCGCGCGTGACCAGCACCACGCCGGTTTCGGTGCGCTCGAAGTGCGCGGCATCGGCCTCGGCGTCTTCGCCGATCACCATGTCGTCCGGGATGACGCAGCCGCGGTCGATCACCACGCGGTTGAGCCTGCAGCCGCGGCCGACCTCCACGTCGGGCAGCAGCACGGCCTCGTTGATCTCGCAGAACGAATGGATGCGCACGCCCGAGAACAGCACCGAACTGCTGACCTTGGAGCCCGAGACGATGCAGCCGCCCGAGACGATGGTGTTGACGGTCATGCCGTGCTTGCCGTCGCGATCGAGCACGAACTTGGCCGGCGGCAGTTGCCGCTGGTAGGTCCAGATGGGCCAGTCTGTGTCATAGATGTCGAGCTCGGGGGTGATCGAGGCCAGATCGAGGTTGGCTGCCCAGAATGCATCAATCGTGCCCACGTCGCGCCAGTAGGCCTTGGCGCCGGGCCCGCGCGAGGCCCGGGTCACGCACGACATGCCGAACGGATGCGCCAGCGCACGGCCCTGCGCCACGGCGCGCGGAATGATGTCCTTGCCGAAATCGTGGCTCGAGTCGGGGTTGGCGGCGTCTTCCTCGAGCAGTTGGTAGAGGTATTCGGAGTCGAACACGTAGATGCCCATGCTGGCCAGCGCCACATCGGGATGGCCCGGCATGGCGGGCGGATCGGCCGGCTTTTCGAGAAAGGCGGTGATCTGGCGCCCGTCGTCGATGGCCATCACGCCGAAGGCCGTGGCTTCCATGCGCGGCACCTCGATGCAGCCGACCGTGCAGCCCAGGCCGCGCTCGGCATGGTCCTTGACCATGATCGAGTAGTCCATCTTGTAGATGTGGTCCCCGGCCAGCACCACCACGTAGTCGTGCTTGGTCGAGCGGGTCTGGATGATGTCGAGGTTCTGGAACACCGCATCGGCCGTGCCGCGGTACCAGTGCTCGTCGCCCGTGCGCTGCTGGGCGGGCAGCACGTCGACCATTTCGTTGAGCTCGGCGCGCAGAAAGCTCCAGCCGCGCTGCAGGTGGCGCATGAGGGAATGCGACTTGTACTGCGTGACCACCGCCATGCGCCGTATGCCCGAGTTGAGACAGTTCGAAAGCGCGAAGTCGATGATGCGGAACTTGCCGCCGAAGTACACCGCCGGCTTGGCTCGCCGGTCGGTCAGTTGCTTGAGGCGGGAGCCCCTGCCGCCGGCCAGTACCAGGGCGATGGTGCGGCGGACCAGTTGATGCGCCTGCAGGGGCGCTTGCGGCGTGCTGTGGTTGTCCATCCTGAGTCTCCGTTTGTTGTCGGGTTCGTCTCGTCGTCGTCGTCAGAGTTTCCGCAATCAGCCTAGCACCGTGCCGGGCGGCTGGCTCCTACGTTCTTGCAATCCAGAGGCTCGAATGAGGCACTTCTACCGTGCCGGCACGGGTTGCCTGCGGCTCGGCGCCCGTGTCCAGCACGGAGTCGGTCGCGAGCCGGCACCGCCAGGCGCCGGAAGGCAGCGTGAAGGAAACGGTTTCGGGCCCCGCATTCACCAGCACCAGCCAGGCCGTCGCATCCGTTGCAGCGGCTTCGAAAAGGATTGCAAGGGCCGTGCCGTGGCTCCAGTCGGTTTCCTGCATCGGCCCGCCGTCCGGCCGCAGCCAGCGGATGCCCGCCGCGCCGTCCGGCGGGTTGGCCGGCCACCAGCGCGTGCTGCGCAGCGCGGGCGCTTCGCGGCGCAGGGCAATGAGCCGCGCGACGAAAGCGCTCAGGCGGGCGGCTTCGCTGGCAGGCTCGTGCGTGCCGATCCACGCGAGCCATGTGGTCTCGTTGTCCTGGCAATAGGCGTTGTTGTTGCCTTGCTGGCTGTGGCCGAGCTCGTCGCCGGCCAGCAGCATGGGCGTGCCTTGCGAAAGCAGCAGGGTGGCGAGCAGCGCGCGTTGCAGGCGGTTGCGCTCGGCCAGCACGGCGGGGTCGTCGCTCGGCCCTTCGATCCCGCAGTTGTTGCTCAGGTTGTGTGCATGGCCGTCGCGGTTGTTCTCGCCGTTCGCCAGGTTGTGCCGTTCTTCGTAGCAGAGCAGGTCGCGCAGCGTGAAGCCGTCATGCGCCGTGATGAAGTTGACGCTGGCGGTGGGCGCGCGGCCATGGTTTGCGAATTGCGCGCTCGATGCGGTGAAGCGGTGCGCGAAATCGCCGAGTCCCGTTGCGCCTTCGCGCCCTTGCCGCAGCCAGAAGCCGCGCTGCGTGTCCCGGTAGCGGTCGTTCCATTCGAGCCAGCCCGACGGGAATTCGCCTGAACGGTAGCCGCCGGCGCCGATGTCCCAGGGCTCGGCGATCAGCAGCGTGCGCGAGAGCACGGGGTCTTGCGCCATGGCCGCGAAGAAGGGCGCGCGCGAATCGAAATTGCCATCGGCGCCGCGCCCCAGCACCGGCGCAAGGTCGAAGCGGAAGCCGTCGACGCCGAGTTCACACGCCCAATAGCGCAGGCTGTCCATCACCAGCTGCAGCACGCGGGGCTCGGCAAGGTTGAGGCAGTTTCCGCAGCCGGTCCAGTTGGCGTAGAGCGCGCGGTCATCGGGGCGCAGGTGGTAGTACAGCGCGTTGTCGATGCCGCGCAGCGAGAGCGTGGGGCCGAACTCGTCGGTTTCGGCGCTGTGGTTGTAGACCACGTCGATCACCAGCTCCATGCCGCGCGCGTGCACCGCGTCGGCCATGGCGCGGAATTCGCTCGCCGGCGTGGTGCCGGCGCGGCCGCTCCAGTAGCGCGTCTCGGGCGCGAACCAGCCGATGGTGTTGTAGCCCCAGTAGTTGCCGAGGCCCATGGCCAGCAGTCGCTGCTCGTCGGCGCGGTGCTGCACAGGCATCAGGCTCAGCGTGGTCACGCCGAGGCCCTGCAGGTGGTCCAGCACCGCGGGTTCGGCCAGGCCGGCGTAGGTGCCGCGCAATGCGGCGGGCACGGCCGGATGCAGCCGGGTCTGTCCCCGTACATGCAATTCGTACAGCACGCGTTCGCCGGCCGGAATGCGGGCGTGGCCTGGCGATGGCGAAATACCACCGGCTGCCGCCACGCGTGCCTTGAGCGCCACGGCGGCGTTGTCGCGCGTGTTCCGCTGGTCCGGGTTGGCGGGGTCATGCCCCAGGAACAGATCGCTGCCGTCGTATGTGCCGACGATCTCGCGCGCATACGGATCGAGCAGCAATTTGGCGGGATTGAACCGCTGCCCCTTGTGCGGCGCCCACGGGCCGTGCACCCGAAAGCCGTAGACCAGCCCGGCGCGCCCGCTCGGCAGCAGCCCGTGCCAGACGCCGTCGGTAAAGGCGGGCAGCCGGATGCGTTGCTGCTCGTTGCGACCCGTCGTGTCGAACAGGCAAAGCTCGACAGTCTCGGCATTCGGCGCCACGAGCGCAAAGTTCACGCCGTGCGGCGAGAGCGTCGCGCCAAGGGGAAAGGGGGAGCCCGTATTCAGCATCGTTTCAAGCCACAACCCACATCACGGTGGCCAAGGGCGGCACGCTGATCTCGATTGCATGATCCTTGCCGTGCCAGCGCGTCGATGAACTCTCGACCACGCCATTGCCCACGCCGCTGCCGCCGTACACCGCGGCATCGGTGTTGATGGCTTCGCGGTACGTGCCCGCCGCGGGCACTCCCAGACGATAGCCATGCCGCGGCAATGGCGTGAAGTTGCACACCGCCACGACGAACGAGCCGTCGCGGGCCCTGCGCACGAAGGCGAACACCGACTGGTCCGAGTCGTCGTGCACGATCCACTCGAAGCCGGATCTTTCGGTGTCCAGCTCGTACAGGGCAGGGAAGTGCCGGTACACGTTGTTGAGGTCGCGCACCAGCCGGCGCACCCCCTGGTGCATCGGATGTTCTAGCAGGTGCCAGTCCAGGCTGCGGTCGGCGTTCCATTCCGCCACCTGCGCGAACTCGCTCCCCATGAAGAGCAGCTTCTTTCCCGGATAAGCCCACAGGTAGCCATAGAGGTTGCGCAGCCCCGCGAACTTCTGCCACTCGTCGCCGGGCATGCGCCCGAACATCGAGCCCTTGCCGTGCACCACCTCGTCGTGCGACAGCGGCAGCACGAAGTTCTCGCTGTGCGCATACATCAGCCCGAAGGTGATCTGCTGGTGATGGTGCTTGCGATGCACGGGGTCGATACCGGCATAGGCCAGCGTGTCGTTCATCCAGCCCATGTTCCATTTGTAGTGGAAGCCCAGCCCGCCGTCTTCCGGCGGCCGGGTCACACCCGGAAAACTCGTCGACTCCTCGGCCAGCGTGACCGCGCCAGGCCGCTCGACGCCCACCACGTGGTTCATGCGCCGAAGGAAATCGATGGCTTCGAGGTTCTCGCGTCCGCCATAGGCGTTGGGCACCCACTCGCCGGGCTTGCGGCTGTAGTCGCGGTAGAGCATGGAGGCCACCGCATCGACGCGCAGGCCGTCCACGCCATAGCGCTCGAGCCAATACAGCGCATTGCCAACCAGGTAGTTGCGCACCTCCGTGCGCCCGTAGTTGAAGATGAGCGTCTTCCAGTCGTTGTGGAAGCCTTCGCGCGGGTCGGCGTATTCGTAGAGCGCGGTGCCGTCGAAGCGGCCGAGGCCGTGCGCATCGGTGGGAAAGTGCGCGGGCACCCAATCGAGGATCACGCCCAGGCCCGCGGCGTGCGCGGCCTCGACGAAATGCCGAAAGTCGCCGGGCGTGCCGAAGCGCGAGGTGGGCGCATACAGGCCGATGGGCTGGTAGCCCCAAGAGCCGTCGAACGGATGCTCGCTGATCGGCAGCAGCTCGATGTGCGTGAAGCCCATGTCGCGCGCATAGGGCACCAGCGTGTCGGCCAGATCGCGGTAGTCCAGCCATTCGTGCCCGTTCTTGCGGCGCCATGAGCCCAGGTGCACTTCGTAGATGCTCATCGGCGCATGGCGGCCGTTGGCGGCGGCGCGTTCGGGCGGCATGGTCACCGGCGCGGGCAGCGGTGCGACCACGCAGGCGGTCTCGGGCCGCAGGCGCGAAGAGAATGCGAAGGGGTCGGCCTTGCGCAGAACCTCGCCTTGCGCCGAGAGAATCTCGAATTCGTAGCTGTCGCCCGTGGCCACCTGCGGCGCGAAGATTTCCCACACACCGCACTCGCGGCGCAGCCGCATCATGTGGCGCCGGCCGTCCCAGTTGTTGAAGTCGCCGACCACCGACACGCGCCGTGCGTTCGGCGCCCACACTGCAAAGGCCACGCCCTTGACGCCGTCGACCTCGCGCAGGTGCGCGCCCAGCCGCTCCCAGGGCCGCAAATGCGTGCCCTCGGCCAGCAGCCACACGTCGGTTTCGCCGAGCACGAACGGAAAGCGGTAGGGGTCTTCCAGCCGCGACGTGTGCGTGCCCCAGTCGACCTGGAACGAATAGCCCAGGAGCGCCTCCGCTGCCGGCACCAGGCCCGCGAAGATATCGGAGCCTTCCTGCCGGGCAAGCATCGCCAGCGGCCAGCCGGTGCGCGTGTGCATCACGGCCACGCTCTGGGCACCGGGCAACAGCGCACGCACCTGCAGGCCGTCGTGTGTCTCGTGGGGCCCGAGCACCGCGAACGGATCGTCGTGTTCGGCGCGCATCAAGGCGCGGACTTCGCGTTCGGGCAGCAGCATCGGGGGCATGTTCTTCAAACTTGTTCTTCGCCAGCGGGTCGACCGAAAAAGACACCATAGGGCGCCAGCGTCAGCATGCGCCTTTCGCCGTCGGCCTGCACGCTTGCCACGGCCGGCGACGAATGCGGATGTTCCTTCAGCGGCTCGAGCGCCTCGCGCAGCGCGACGGATACGGGCTCGCCTCCCAGATTGAAGACGGCCTGCATCGATTGGTTCCCCTCGCGCCGCTCGAACCACAGCACCGGCTCGGGTGCATCGAAGAAGGCGATGCCGCCCGTGCGCAGCAGCGGCTGGCTGCGGCGCCAGTGCAGCAGCGCGCGGCTGAATGCGAGCATCGAATAGTGGTCGCTGCCCTGGCGGTCGACGGCCAGCGGCAAGTGGCGGCCGTCAACCGGCAGCCAGGGCGCGCCGCTGGTGAAGCCCGCATGGAGCGCGTCAGCCTTCCATGGCATGGGCGTACGGCAGCCGTCGCGGCCCTTGAATTCGGGCCAGAAGGCGCGGCCGTACGGATCTTGCAGCAGTTCGAACGGTACCTCGGCCTCCGGCAGGCCGAGCTCCTCGCCCTGGTAGATGCTGGCGCTGCCGCGCAGCGTGAGCAGCAGCGTGAGCCAGAGCCGGTCGCGCCGGGTGTCGTCGGGGTCGCCGTTGCTCCAGCGCGTGGCCACGCGCGGCACGTCGTGGTTCGACACGGCCCAGCAGCCCCAGCCGCCCGTGGGGGCCAGTGCATGGTCGAGCGTCTCGGCCTGGTGGCGCAGGTGCTGGGCGCTGTGGTCGGCCGTCAGCAGGCTGAAGCTGTAGGCCAGGTGCAGGCGCCGGCCCAATTCGGTGTACTGCGCCATGACGGGCGGCGCATTCTCGTCGCCCACCTCGCCGAGCGCGACCGCGCCGTAGGCATCGAGCAGCTTGCGCAGGCTTTCGAGAAAGAGCAGGTTTTCCGTCTGGCTCTTGTCGTAGAGGTGCTGCTGCATCGCATAGGGGTTGTCGGCCCGCACGGTGCTGACCTCGTCCACCGACGCGGCGCTGGCCGGCGGGTTGTCGCGCAGCAACGCATCGTGAAACTGGTGGTTGCAGGCATCGAAGCGGAAGCCGTCGACGCCGCGCTCGCACCAGAATTGCACTTCGCCCAGCAGCGCCTCCTGCACCTCGGCGCAATGGAAGTTGAGGTCGGGCTGCTCCTTGAGGAAGCTGTGCAGGTAGTACTGCCGGCGGCGCGAGTCCCACTGCCATGCCGGGCCGCCGAATACCGAGAGCCAGTTGGTGGGTGGCGTGCCGTCGGGCCGCGGGTCGGCCCACACGTACCAGTCGGCCTTGGGGTTGTCGCGGCTCGAGCGGCTTTCGGCGAACCAGGCGTGCTGGTCGGACGTATGCGAAAGCACCTGGTCGATGATGATCTTCAGGCCCAGCGCATGCGCGCGCGCCAGCATCTCGTCGAAATCGGCCAGGGTGCCGAAGATCGGGTCGACGTCGCGGTAGTCGGACACGTCGTAGCCGAAATCCTTCATCGGCGATCGGAAGAAAGGCGACACCCAGATCGCATCGACCCCGAGCCCCGCCACGTGCTCGAGCCGTGAGGTGATGCCGGGAAGGTCGCCGATACCATCGCCGTTGCTGTCCATGAAGCTGCGCGAGTAGATCTGGTAGATCACCGCGCCGCGCCACCATTCGCTGTTGCTGCTGTGATTGCTGCGCATGCTGCCCCTGTGGTCTGAAAATCATTGTGGCATGCGAGATCCGGGCCCGGTCCATGCATGGGCCGCTCCGGTCACACTCGAAAAGCTTTCTACACTGGGCAGGGGTTTCATGTGAACCCCGCTCCCGTCCCGTTCCGCAAGATGACAACCGACCCCGCTTCCCTCGCACTTTCCCCGTCGCCAGAAGGCCTTGCCGCGCTCGAGCAGCGGCTCGCCAAGGACCTCGAATGCCTCGGCTGGCCCGCGCGCTCCTGGATGCCCGTTCGCGAACACGCGGGCGAGCCGGTGCTGGACGTGGCCATCATCGGCGGGGGACAGGCGGGGCTCGCTGCCGCCGCGGCCCTGGCGCAGCAGGGCATCCGCGCGGTGGTGTTCGACCGATCGCCCGCCGGCAGCGAAGGCCCGTGGGCCACCACCGCGCGCATGGAGACGCTGCGCTCGCCCAAGGAACTCACCGGTCCCGCGCTGGGCCTGCCTGCGCTGACCTTCCGCGCATGGTTCGAGGCGCAGTTCGGTGCCGAGGCTTGGGGCCTGATGGACAAGATCCCGCGCCTTCAGTGGATGGACTACCTGCGCTGGTACCGCCGCGTGATGAACGTGGACGTGCGCAACGACACGGCCGTGACCGGCATTCATCCGCTGGCCGATGCGCGCGCGGTGCGGCTGGACCTGCGCACCCCGGCCGGAGCGCAGCGCGTGCTGGCACGCCGCGTCGTTCTTGCCACGGGGCGCGACGGGCTCGGCGGCCCCGCCGTTCCCGCTTTCGTCAACGCACTGCCGCGCTCGCAATGGGCCCACTCGTCCGACGAGATGGACTACGCCAGGCTGGCCGGCCTGCGGGTCGGCATCGTCGGCGCGGGCTCCTCGGCCATGGACAGCGCGGGCACCGCGCTGGAGGCCGGCGCGCACAGCGTCGAGCTGCTGATCCGCCGGCCCGACCTGCCGCGTGTCAACAAAGGCAAGGGCGCCGGCGTGCCGGGCCTGACGCAGGGCCACTACGACCTGCCCGATGAACTCAAGTGGCGTATCCGCCACTACATCAACGTGGCGAACGTGCCGCCGCCGCACGGCAGCACGCTGCGCGTGTCGCGGCATCCGAACGCATTCTTCAATTTCGGCTGCCCGGTCCTTTCGATCGAGCCGCGGGGTTCGTCGATGCGGGTGGCCACGCCCAAGGGCGATTTCGTGTTCGACTTTCTCATCGTGTCCACCGGCTTCAAGGTCGACTGGGGCAGCCGGCCCGAGTTCGACGCCATCGCGCCGCATGTGCGCACATGGGGGAACCGCTTCGTTCCCGCACCCGGCAACGAAGACCAGGAGCTGGCCGACTCGCCCGACCTCGGCCCGGTGTTCGAATTCCAGCAGCGCACGGCGGGCGAATGCCCGGGGCTCGACCGCATCCATTGCTTTTGCTATCCGGCGGCCTTGTCGCACGGCACGGTGTCGGGCGACATTCCCGCGATCAGCGATGGCGCCAGGCGGCTCGCGGGCGGCATCGCCAGCCTGTTCTATCGCGAAGATTTCGAGCACCACTTTGCAAATCTCGAGGCTTACAGCGAGCCGGAGCTGTTCGGCGACGAATGGGTGCCCGCGCCGCCGCCCGATGAACGCAGCTGAAATCGCAGATCATCTTTTTTCATCGAATCGCATGACAACTTCTTACGACTCATCTCCTGCCGTCGACGTGATCGACGCCACGGTGCCGCTGGCGCCAAGTCAGGCCACCCGCATGCTGCGGCTGCAGCGCGACAAGGTCGTGGCGGCCACGCAGGGCAGCTACGACGCGATGTTCTCGCCCTCGGTCGAGGGCCTTTCGGTGGCCGAGCGCCTGCTGGTCGCGCTGCAGGCCTGCGGTGTCTCGAAAGCCGCGACGCTCGCCGCGCACTACCGCGAGCGTTTGCTGGCCGAGGGCGTGGACCGCGAGCTGATCGCTGCCGTGGGAAGCGGTGTTCCGGTAGCGGATGCGCGCCTGCGCACGGTGCTGGCATTCACCGCCAGCTTGATCGAGCGCCCCATCGAGGGCGACAAGGCCGCGGTTCAATCGCTGGCCGACGCGGGCCTGTCGACACCCGCCATCGTCGCGCTGGGCCAGTTGATCGCCTTTCTTTCTTACCAGGTTCGCGTGGTCGCGGGCCTGCAGGCGCTGGCCGCCGCGGAGGCCGTGTGATGACCATGCCGATCCGCATCAAGGGCTTTACCAACGAAGTGCTGAGCTGGAAGCCCTGGCTCGACCCGGTCGATGTCGCCGCGGCCACGCCGGCCCAGCTGGCCGCGCTCGACGAGATGAGCCCGCAGGCACGCACGTCGCCTTACTTCCTGGTGCTGGCGCACCAACCCGAGATGCTGCTGCAGCGCTCCATTGCCTTCAACGCGATCATGTTCGCGCCGGGCGGCATGCCGCGGGCCGAACGCGAGCTGGGTGCCACCGTGGAGTCGCGCGTCAACGGCTGCGTGTATTGCGCCTCGGTGCATGCGCAGCGCTTCGAGCAGCTCGCCAAGCGCAACGACGTGATCTCGCAGGTGTTCGATGAGCCGGCTTCCGCGGGCACCACGGCGCGCGAGAAAGCCATCGTGGAGTTTTCGATCCGTCTCGGCGCCGAGCCCGACAAGGTATCGGCCGAGGACGTGCGAGTGCTGAAAGAAGCGGGGCTGACCGAGCTCGAGATCCTCGACCTGATTCACTCGGTGGCGCTTTTTGCCTGGGCCAACCGGCTGATGCTCAACCTGGGCGAGCCGGTCTTTCCGTCTGCAACGGCGGCGTCATAGGCGGGCGAGCAGCCCGGCGACGGTTTCACCGGCCAAATCACCGGCCAAATTCAGCGGCTCCAGCAGGTCGTTCTGCTGCCTGAAGTCGATGCCGCTGACCAGCGAGGCAGCGTCCACGATGGTGCGCGTCGCGGGCGTGGGCACGCCGGCAATCCGCCCCAGCGCCTCCACGAAAGCCAGGCCGTAGGGCATGTCTTCGGTCACGTAGCGCGTGTCGGTGCGCACGGGGCCGGGCGGGCCGCCGCGCTTGGCATGCAGCTCGGCCGCGATGTCTTCGAGCCGCGCCGATGCCGTGCCGAAGGAGCGCGCGAAATGGTCCTCGATGGGGCCGAGTTCGATGCCGAAGGCCTTGGCCACGGCGCGCCGCTCCAGGTCCAGCGCCTCGATCGCGCGGGCCACGCCGGGTGTCATGCAGTGGTACTGCGGCCAGTTCTCGGCGCGCTCGATGCGGGTCCAGTTGAAGACGGCGAGCGGCCCATGGGACTGCGGATTGACGTTCGCGAGCGCGCTGGCGAGCGTGTTTTCCTGCGGGAAGAAGCCGTCGCCGAACAGCGTGGAGCACAGGGCGAGGGCCTGCGCGAGGTTCGCGCCCGGCAGGGCGGACACGCCGACCGCCTTGCGCCGCGTCATCACCTTGACCTGCGTGCCCGACTCCCGGCGCGCGGTCAGCACCGTGGTGCCAAAGCTCGCGACGGTGATCCGCCTGCCTGCGCGCCGCGCGCTTTCATGGAGATAGAGCGCAGACAGCGATGCCATCGAGCTGACGATCACCGTCTGCCCGTCGCGCAGAAAGGGCAGCAAGGCATCCATCACGCGCCGGTGGCCGTTGACCGGCAGTGCGAGCAGCAGCACCTCCGACGCGAGGCAAAGCCGCTCCGCATCGTCGGCGACTTCGACCGTCACGGTGCACGGCTGCACGCCACCGGCTTCCAATGGCTGCGTGCGCAGAGCCTCGGCGCCCTGGCCGCCCGGCGACCAGAGCATGACGCCGTGGCCCGCCTGTCGCAGCCATGCCGCACTGGCGAGCGCAATCGCTCCGGTGCCCGCGATGCCGACGCGCAAGCGCTCTCCCGCTGCCTCAGTCAACCTTGATTCCGCCCTGCTTGATGACCTTCGCCCAGCGCTGGCTGTCTTCCGAAATGACCTTGGCCAGTGCCGCGCCGCCGCCGCAGGTGTTCACCGCGCCCAGTTGCGCGAAACGCTGTTTCGTTTCCGGCAGGTTGCACACCTCGACCAGCGCCGCGGAGAGCTTCTCCACGCTGGCCGCCGGCATGCGCGCGGGTGCCATCACGCCGACCCAGACCGGCACATCCATGCCGGCGAGGCCTGTCGCTTCGGCCACCGTCGGCGGCGTGCCGAGGCTGGGCAGGGCCGCGCGCGAGAAGGTGCCGAGCACGCGGGCCTTGCCGCTTGCGACCATCGGCTCGATGGAGGCGGCGCTGGTAACGATCAGCGCCACCTGTCCGCCCAGCAGGTCGGTCAGTGCCGGCGCCGCGCCGCGGTACGGCACATGCAGCAGGTTCACGCCGCCCGCCTGGGCCAGCAGCGCGCCCGTGAGGTGCGACACCGTGCCGTTGCCGGTCGAGGCATAGGTCACCTGGCCCGGCTTGGCCTTGGCGTCGCGCAGCACGTCGGCCAGGGTCTTGTAGGGGCTTTCGGTGCGCACGGCCACGGTCATGGGCGTGTCGCCGACCAGGGCCACAGGGGCGAGATCGTGCACCGGGTCGTAGGGCAGCTTGGCCTGCAGATGGGGCGCGACGGTGATGGCGCCGCCGGTCGCCAGCAGCACCGTGGCGCTATCGGTCGCCTTGGCCACCGCGTCGGCCGCCAGGATGCCGCCCGCGCCCGCCTTGTTGTCGACGATGACGCTGCCGCCGAGCTTCTCGGTGAGCTTGGCGCCCAGGTAGCGGGCGATCACGTCCTGCGCCCCGCCGGGGGCGAAGGGCACCACGATGCGCAGCGGCTTGTCGTTGTTCTGCTGCGCATGGAGCGGCAGCACGGCAAGGCTGGCGGCGGCCGCGAGGCCCAGGGCTAGGTGTTTCAGCAGCAGTTTCATGGCGTTCCAGGCGGTGCGAAAAACATGCCCGGGGGCGGGCTCCAGGGGCGGGCCAGGGCGGACACGGCCCGCGCAACATGCAGGTTGCGTGCCTCAAGTCTAGAGTCTGGCGGCCAGGGGGCCGTCCGGGCGCGATAATCCGCCTTCCCCGGCCGCTCCGAGCCGGGCTCCTGCCGAACCGTCATGAACCCCAGCTACAAACCCAGCGACGTCGAGTCCGCTGCCCAGGCGCAATGGAGCGCCGCCGATGCCTACCGCGTCACCGAGGACGCGAGCCGCAAAAAGTACTACGCCTGCTCGATGCTGCCGTACCCCAGCGGCAAGCTGCACATGGGCCATGTGCGCAACTACACCATCAACGACATGCTCACGCGCTACCTGCGCATGAGCGGCTACAACGTGCTCATGCCCATGGGCTGGGACGCCTTCGGCCTGCCGGCCGAGAACGCGGCGCTGAAGAACGGCGTGCCGCCGGCCAAGTGGACGTACGAGAACATCGACTACATGCGCGGCCAGCTCCAGGCCATGGGCCTGGCCATCGACTGGAGCCGCGAGATCGCCACCTGCGACCCGAGCTACTACAAGTGGAACCAGTGGCTGTTCCTGAAGATGCTCGAAAAGGGCATTGCCTACCGCAAGACCCAGGTCGTCAACTGGGACCCGGTCGACCAGACCGTGCTGGCCAACGAGCAGGTGATCGACGGCAAGGGCTGGCGCACCGGCGCCACGGTCGAGCGCCGCGAGATTCCGGGCTACTACCTGAAGATCAGCGACTACGCCGAAGAGCTGCTCGAGCACACCCAGCACAAGCTGCCGGGCTGGCCCGAGCGCGTCAAGCTGATGCAGGAGAACTGGATCGGCAAGAGCGAGGGCGTGCGCTTCGCCTTCACGCACGACATCAAGGACGCGAGCGGCCAGCTGATCCAGGACGGCCGCATGTACGTGTTCACCACGCGCGCGGACACCATCATGGGCGTGACCTTCTGCGCCGTGGCGCCCGAGCATCCGCTGGCCGCGCACGCCGCCACGCTCGACCCCAAGGTCGCGGCCTTCATCGAGGAATGCAAGGCCGGCGGCACCACCGAGGCCGAGCTCGCCACGCAGGAGAAGAAGGGCGTGCCCACGGGCCTGACCGTGAGGCACCCGATCACCGACGAGCAGGTGCCGGTGTGGGTGGGCAACTACGTGCTCATCAACTACGGCGACGGCGCCGTGATGGGCGTGCCCGCGCACGACGAGCGCGACTTCGCCTTTGCCAACAAGTACGGCATCGAGATCATCCAGGTGGTGCTGTTCGACGACGAGCCGCGATTCGACTATCACAAGTGGCAGGACTGGTACGGCCTGAAAGACGAGTCCGGGCAGCGCGGCGTCACCATCAACTCCGACAACTTCAGCGGCATGTCGTACAAGGAAGCCGTGGCCGCCGTGGCGCATGCGCTCGGCCAGAAGGGCCTGGGCGAGATGCAGACCACCTGGCGCCTGCGCGACTGGGGCGTGAGCCGCCAGCGCTACTGGGGCACGCCGATCCCGATCATTCATTGCGACGAACACGGCGCGGTGCCGGTCCCCGAGAAGGACCTGCCCGTGGTGCTGCCGACCGACTGCGTGCCCGACGGCTCGGGCAACCCGCTCGCCAAGCACGAAGGCTTCCATGCCGGCGTGGTCTGCCCGGTTTGCGGCAAGGCCGCCCGGCGCGAGACCGACACCATGGACACCTTCGTCGATTCGTCGTGGTACTTCATGCGCTACTGCGATCCGAAGAACGACCAGGCGATGGTGGCCGAGGGCGCGGACTACTGGATGCCGATGGACCAGTACATCGGCGGCATCGAGCACGCGATTCTTCACCTGCTGTATGCGCGCTTCTGGACCAAGGTGATGCGCGACCTGGGCCTGGTGAAGGTCGACGAGCCCTTCAGCAAGCTGCTCACGCAGGGCATGGTGCTGAACCACATCTACTATCACCGCGACGAGAGGGGTGGCAAGAACTACCACCCGCCGCTGGAAGTCACGCCCGAGCTCGACGCACAGGGCCGCATCGTCGGGGGCACCACGGCCGACGGCACGAAGGTCGAGTACGGCGGTGTCGGCAAGATGGGCAAGAGCGAACGCAACGGCGTCGACCCGCAGGACCTGATCGAGAAATACGGCGCCGACACCGCGCGCCTGTACACCATGTTCACCGCGCCGCCCGAAGCCACGCTCGAGTGGAACGACGCGGCCGTCGAGGGCAGCTACCGGTTCCTGCGCCGGGTGTGGAACTTCGGCGTGGCGCAGGCCGACGTGCAAGCCGTGGCGATCAACGGCCAGAGCTTCGGCAAGGCGGCCCAGGCGCTGCGCCGCGAGGTGCACACCGTGCTGCGCCAGGTCGACTACGACTACCAGCGCATGCAGTACAACACGGTGGTGTCGGGCGCGATGAAGCTGCTCAACGCGCTGGAAGGCTTCAAGCCCGACGGCAGCGCCGGCGACACGGCCGCGCTGCGCGAAGGCTTCGGCATCCTGCTGCGTTGCCTCTACCCCGCCACGCCGCACATCGCCTTCCAGCTCTGGCAGCAGCTCGGCTACGACAAGGAGCTGGGCGACCTGCTCGACGCACCATGGCCCGTGGTGGACGTGAGTGCGCTCGAGCAGGACGAGATCGAGCTCATGCTCCAGGTCAACGGCAAGCTGCGCGGCGCGCTGCGCGTGCCGGCCGGCGCCTCCAAGGCCGAGATCGAAGCGCTCGCGCTCTCGTGCGACGACTTCGTCAAGTTCGCGGAAGGTGCGCCGCCCAAGCGCGTCATCGTGGTTCCCGGCCGCCTGGTCAACGTGGTCATTTGAATAACGACAGAAGCATGAACAATCGCATTGCCTCGCTGCCGCGCCGCGGCTTTCTTCTCGGTCTGACCGCGGCGGGCGCAAGCCTGGGGCTGGCCGGCTGCGGGTTCGAACTGCGCAAGGCGCCTGTGTTCGCGTTCAAGACGCTGTCGCTGTCGGGCAATTCGGAATTGATCAACCGGCTGCGCCGCGAAATGCGCGCCGCCGGCACCGTCACGCTGGTGCCGCCCACCGAGGCCCAGACCGCCGATGCGATTCTCGAAATTCTTGGCGAGAACCGCGACCGCATCGTGATCTCGACCAATTCGGCGGGCGCGCTTCGGGAGCTCCAACTGCAACTGCGCATTCGCTTCACGCTGCGCACGCCCGGCGGCAAGACATTGCTGCCGCCCACCGAGGTGTCGCAGACGCGCGACCTGAGCTTCAACGAGACCAACGCGCTCGCGAAAGACGGCGAAGCCGAGCTGCTGTACCGCGACATGCAGGCCGACATCGCGCAGCAGATGATGCGCCGCCTGGCGGCCGTCAAGGAACTCTAGGCGCAAGCCAGCCCCTGCCGCGATCCATGCAACTTGCCAGCGCCCAACTCGGCCCCCATCTGCAGAAGGGGCTGAAGTCTCTCTATACGATCCACGGCGACGAGCCGCTGCTCGCGCAGGAAGCCGCGGACGCCATTCGCACCGCGGCGCGCACGCAGGGCTACACGGAGCGCAGTTCGTACACCGTGGCCGGCGCGCACTTCGACTGGAGTGCGGTGCTTGCGGCCGGCGGCTCGCTCTCGCTGTTCGCCGACAAGCAGATCGTCGAGATCCGCATTCCATCGGGCAAGCCTGGCAAGGACGGCAGCACGGCGCTGCAGCAACTGGCCGAAGCGGCGCAGGGCAACGACAGCACGCTCACGCTGGTGATGCTTCCGCGGCTCGACAAGGCCACGCGCACCGGCGCCTGGTTTTCGGCGCTCGAGAACAACGGCGTGAGCCTGCAGGTCGACCCGATCGAGCGCGCCGCGCTGCCGCAGTGGATCGCGCAGCGCCTCGGCCTGCAGGGCCAGCGCGTGATGCCGGGGGACGAAGGCCAGCGCACGCTGCAGTTCTTTGCCGACCGTGTCGAGGGCAACCTGCTTGCGGCGCACCAGGAAATCCAGAAGCTCGCGCTGCTGCATCCGGCGGGCGAACTGAGCTGGGAGCAGGTCGAGGGCGCGGTCAACAACGTGGCGCGCTACGACGTGTTCAAACTCTCGGAGGCCGTGCTGGCCGGCAACCCGCAGCGCGTGGCGCGCATGCTCGACGGCCTGCAGGCCGAAGGCGAGGCCGAGGTGCTGGTGCACTACACGATTGCCGAGGACATCCGCGCGCTCAAGCGCGTGAAGGACGCCATGGCCTCGGGGCGTCCGCTGCCCATGGCGCTGCGCGAGAACCGCATCTGGGGCCCGCGCGAACGCGCCTTCGAGCGCGTGCTGCCAAGGCTCGACGACCGCATGCTGGCCCGGCTGCTGCGCGCCGCGCATGTGGTGGACGGCATCTGCAAGGGCCTCAAGCAGCCCGATTGGCCGGCGAGCGGCTGGCAGGCGCTGCAGCGTTTGGCCCTCATGCTGTGCCGCGCCTGCAGCAGCGGTCCGGCTCCCTCTCGCTGAGGGAGAGGGACAACGCCCAAGGGGTGCAAAGCCCGGGGTTGATCCAAATGCGGGAAAATGCCGGCATGAACGCGTTCAACGTCAGCGAGCACATGCAGACCCTCGGCCTGCAAGCCAAATCCGCCGCATTCCTCATGGCCCGTGCGGATGCAGCTACCAAAAACAGAGCATTGAAGGCCCTGGCCAAGCGCCTGCGCGAAGCCGGCCCGGCGCTTTCCGAGGCCAACCAGAAAGACCTGGAGCGCGCCACGGCCGCAGGCCTGTCGGCGCCGATGGTCGACCGCCTCAAGCTCACGCCCAAGGTCATCGAGACCGTGGCCCTGGGTTGCGAGCAGCTCGCCGGCATGGCCGACGTGATCGGCGAAATCATCGGCATGAAGCAGCAGCCCAGCGGCATTCGCGTGGGCCAGATGCGCGTGCCCATCGGCGTGTTCGGCATGATCTACGAGAGCCGGCCCAATGTGACCATCGAGGCCGCGAGCCTCGCCATCAAGAGCGGCAACGCGGCCATCCTGCGCGGCGGCTCGGAAGCCATCGAATCGAACAAGGCGCTGGCGCTGCTGGTGTCCGAGGCGCTGGCCGAAGCCGGCCTGCCGGTCGACGCGGTGCAACTGGTGCAAACCACCGACCGCGAGGCCGTGGGCCAGCTCATCGCCATGCCCGAGTTCGTGGACGTGATCATTCCGCGCGGCGGCAAGGGCCTGATCGAGCGCATCAGCCGCGACGCCAAGGTGCCGGTCATCAAGCACCTGGACGGCAATTGCCACGTCTACGTGGACGACTCGGCCGAGTTCGAGATGGCGCTGCGCATCGTCGACAACGCCAAGACCCAGAAATACAGCCCCTGCAATGCGGCCGAAGGCCTGCTGGTGTCGGCGGCCGTGGCGGAAGATTTCCTGCCCCGGATCGCGGCCATCTTTGCGGCCAAGGGCGTGGAAATGCGCTGCGACCCGGTCGCGGCACGCATCCTGCGCGCCGACGATGCGGCTCATTCCAGCGCAAGAATCGTCGATGCCGTCGAGTCCGACTGGTCCGAGGAATACCTTGCCGCAGTGATCAGCATCAAGGTGGTCGAGGGGGTCGACGAGGCTATTGCGCACATCAACCGTTACTCGAGCCACCATACCGACGCCATCGTCACGCGCGACCACGTGCATGCGCAGCGTTTCCTGCGCGAGGTCGATTCGGCCAGCGTCATGGTCAATGCGAGCACACGCTTCGCGGACGGTTTCGAGTTCGGCCTGGGGGCGGAGATCGGCATCAGCACCGACAAATTCCATGCGCGCGGACCGGTCGGCATCGAAGGGCTGACCTCGCTCAAGTACGTGGTGCTCGGCCAAGGCGAAGTCCGCAGCTGATGCACCGGAGGCGGGCGGATTGAACCAAGACTGCCGTACGTAGTCTTGTCATTGGGGCGGCCACCCCCAAATCCTACAATTCCGCTCTACCTCCAAGTACAAATCCAATAAGGCCGCCGCATGGTTCCGCATCTAGTCACCGCCCTGACCGGCCCGATCAACGAGCTGGAGCAGCGGGTACTCGACTCGACGCCCGCCATCGAGCGCTGGTTCCGGCTCGAATGGATGGAGCACACGCCGCCGTTCTACAGCGCGGTCGACATCCGCAATGCCGGCTTCAAGCTGGCGCCGGTCGACACCAATCTTTTTCCCGGTGGCTGGAACAATCTCACCAAGGAGATGCTGCCGCTGGCGGTGCAGGCCGCGCAGGCCGCCATCGAGAAGATCTGTCCGGAAGCGCGCAACCTGCTCGTCATTCCCGAGAATCACTCGAAGAACACCTTCTACCTCGCCAACGTGGCCCAATTGGTGCGCATCTTCCACATGGCGGGACTCAACGTGCGGGTGGGGTCGATCGATCCGGCCATCAAGTCGCCCAAGAAGATCGAGCTGCCCAACGGCGAAACCGTGTGCCTGGAGCCCGTGGTGCGCAGCAAGCGCCGCCTCGGCCTCAAGAATTTCGATCCCTGCACCATTCTGCTCAACAACGAGCTGTCGGCCGGCACGCCGGGCATCCTGGAAGACCTGCACGAGCAATACCTGTTGCCGCCGCTGCATGCCGGCTGGTCGGTGCGGCGCAAGAGCAATCACCTGCACAGCTACGAAGAGCTGTCCAAGCGCTTCGGCAAGCTGCTGGGCATCGACCCCTGGCTCATCAACCCCATCTATGCACGCGCCGAGGGCATCGACTTCGCCGAAGGCCGCGGCATCGATGTGCTGACCAGCCACGTGGATGCGGTGCTGACCAAGGTACGCCGCAAATACAAGGAATACGGCATCAACGAGAAGCCCTTCGTGATCGTCAAGGGCCATACCGGCAGCGACGGTCCGGGCGTGATCACGGTGCATGACGCCAAGGAGGTCGAAGGCCTTGTCGGCAAGCCGCGGGCCGCCGCGAGCAGCAAGGCCGCTGCGGCCAGGGAACTGCGCGAGCCCGGCGAGGTGATCGTTCAGGAGGGAGTGCTCACCAACGAGCGGGTGCACAACGGCGTGGCCGAGCCGGTGGTCTACATGATGGACCGCTACGTGGTGGGCGGCTTCTATCGCGTGCATGCCGAGCGCAACCCCGACGAGAACCTGAAGTCCCCGGGCGCCAGCTTCGTGCCGCTGGCTTTTTCGGAAAGCGCGCATCTGCCGCAGCCCGGTGCCAAGCCCGGCGCGAGCGCGCCGAACCGCTTCTACATGTATGGCGTGGTGGGCCGCCTGGCCATGGTGGCGGCCAGCTACGAGATGGAAGCCACCGATCCGGACGCAGAAATCTACGAATGATTTTGGGGGGCGGCTTGCGGCAGCGGCGGTCGGCGGCAAAATAGCGGCCCCACAGCAAAGGAAACAAAAGGGCGGAGGGATGCGCGCAGCGGCCGGAAAAACTCCACCCGCGGCAGCATTCCGGTGCGTGTGACGTTCGGTTACGCGCTTGCGGCCTGCCCTTTTTCCCATCGACTTCGTGTCACCTCCCAAATCATCTTCCTCCGTCGCCTTGATCATCGGCGCCGTCGGCGTCGTCTATGGCGACATCGGCACCAGCGTGCTGTATGCGGTCAAGGAAGTGTTCGGCCACGGCCACGTGCCGTTCACCTTCGAGAACGTCTACGGCATCCTTTCGATGTTCTTCTGGACGCTCACCGTCATCGTGTCGATCAAATACGTGGTGCTGGTGCTGCGGGCCGACAACGAAGGCGAGGGCGGGTTGGTTGCCATGCTGGCGCTGGCCTCCCGAGCGGTGGCCGACAAGCCCAAGCTGCGCAATGTGCTGCTGCTGGTGGGCATTTTCGGCACTTCGTTGTTCTATGGCGACGGTGTCATCACGCCGGCCATTTCGGTGCTTTCCGCTGTCGAAGGCCTCGAAGTGGTGTCGCCGCACTTCAAGCACTACGTGATCCCGATCACCCTGGTGGTGCTGTTCTGCCTGTTCGCGGTGCAGAAGCGGGGCACGGCGGGCATCGGCAAGTTCTTCGGACCGATCACGCTGGCGTGGTTCGCGGCCATTGCGGTGCTTGGCGTGTCGCAGATCGTTCACCATCCTGAAATCCTCAAGGCGCTGAACCCCTGGTTCGCGCTGAAGTTCATGTGGGACAACCCGGGCACCAGCTTCATTTTGCTCGGGGCCATGGTGCTGTGCGTGACCGGCGCCGAGGCGCTGTATGCCGACCTGGGCCACTTCGGAAAGCGGCCGATCCGCGTGGCCTGGTTCACGGTCGTGATGCCGGCTTTGACGCTCAACTACTTCGGCCAGGGCGCACTGCTGCTCGAGAACCCCGAGGCCGTGAAGAACCCCTTCTTCATGATGGCGCCCGAATGGGCCCTCATTCCCCTGGTGCTGCTGGCCACGATGTCGACGGTGATCGCATCGCAGGCGCTCATCACCGGTGCGTTCAGCGTCACGCGCCAGGTCATCCAACTGGGCTACCTGCCGCGCCTGAGCATCGAGCACACCAGTGTCCGCACCGCGGGGCAGATCTACATTCCACTGGTCAACTGGGGCCTGTTCGTGGCCATCGTGCTGGCGGTGGTGATGTTCCGCACCTCGAGCAGCCTGGCCGCGGCCTACGGCATTGCGGTGACCACCGACATGCTCATCACCACGGTGCTGACCTTCTTCGTGATCCGCTACGCCTGGAAGCTGCCGCTGGCGCTGTGCATTGCGTCGACCGCGGTGTTCTTCGTCGTCGACTTCCTGTTCTTCGCCTCGAACCTGCTCAAGCTGTTCGAAGGCGGCTGGTTCCCGCTGGTGATCGGCGGCTTCGTGTTCACCTTGATGATCACGTGGAAGGAAGGCCGCCGCCTGATGGGCGAGGTGCAGCGCGCCGATGCCATCGAGCTGCAGGCTTTCCTCGACTCGGTGTTCGAGAACCCGCCCGCGCGCGTGGACGGCACGGCGGTGTTCCTCACGGCGGAGCCCGGCGTGCTGCCCAATGCGCTGCTGCACAACCTGAAGCACAACAAGGTGCTGCACGAGCAGAACCTGTTCGTCACGGTGCGCAATCACGAGGTGCCCTGGGTCCCGATGGACAAGCGCATCGAGATCGAGGCGCTTGGCCACCATTGCTGGCAGATCATCGTGCACTACGGCTTCAAGAACGATATCGACCTTCCGCGCGCGCTGGACCACGCGCGCCTGCGCGGCTGCCAGCTCGAGCCCATGGCGACGAGCTACTTCCTCTCGCGCGACGTCGTCATTCCCACGCTCGGCAGCGGCATGGCACCGTGGCGCGAGAAGCTGTTTGCGCAGATGCACCACAACGCAAGCGGCGCCGCGGCCTTCCTGGGGCTGCCGAACAATGCGGTGGTGGAGCTGGGGTCGAAGATCGAGATTTGACGGCGGGCGCGGGGTTCGCGGCGTTCGCTCAAGCGAAGTCCGCCGGCCGATCCGCCGCAAGCTGCTGCATGTGCGATGCAATCGCGCCCGGCGTGGTGACCCATATCTCGCCCCGGTCGCGCGCACGCGCCAGATGCGCGAGTGCCGTGCGCAGATGGCGCAGCCGATACGGCTGGCCCACGATGTACGGATGCAGCGCAAGCCCCATCACCAGCGGCTGCGCGCGCGATTGATCGAGCATCTCGTCGAAGTTGTCGACAACCATCGCGCTGAAGTCTTTGGCATCCATCAGGCGGCCCACGATCATCGGGATGTCATTGAGCTCCTGCGGATACGGCACCGACCAGATCGAGCCGCCGCGCGTGCGCATGCGCACCGGCTGGTCGTCGTGGCACCAGTTGAGCGTGTAGCCATAGCCGGTCTCGGCCAGCAGGTCGGGCGTGACCGCGCTTTCCGAAATCCACGGCGACAGCCATCCGGCGGGCGCCTGGCCGCTCTCGCGCTGCATGCGCTCGCGGCAGCGCACCAGCAGCGCGCGCTCGTGCGCTTCGTCCCATCCGCCCTGGCGTTCCGCGTTGCTGTGGCCGTGGCCGATGAGTTCGTCCCCTCGTGCCACGCAGGCTTGCACCAGCTCCGGGCAATGGTCGTAGAGCGCGGTGTTGATCAGCGCGCCGGTGGGCAGCGCCAGCGCATCGAACAGTTCGAGGCAGCGCCAGGCGCCCACCCGGTTGCCGTATTCGCGCCAGCCGTGGTTCAGCACATCGGGCTCGGGCGAAGCCGGGCCGATGCGGGCGCCCAGCCCGTCGCCGAACGCGAAGTGCTCGATGTTGAAGCCGATGTACACGGCCAGCCGCGCTCCGTTCGGCCATGCGTAGTCGGGTCGCCGCGTGATGGGGCTGTAGCCGAAGCGGCCGTGCGCGGGAAGCCGTTCGGGCCAGCGTGCCGTCATGCGCCGTGCCTCACAGCACCGCCAGGCCGGCGCGCACCAGCAGCCATTCGGCGCTGTCGTTCCACACGTCCATCTGCACGATGAGCCCGTGGCGCACCACGTAGCGGTCGACATAGCGGTTGCCTTCGAAGGCCGTGCCGTCGGGCCAGGCGCCGTAGAGCGTGCCGAGGCTGTAGACCACCGTTTCCTCCGGCGTGCCGCCGGCCACGGTTTCGGTGCGCTCGATCTTCTTCTTCACCCATGCATAGCGCTTCGCATTGAAGGCCGAGGTGTCTCCGGGCGCATGCATCGCGCGGTTGCCGGTAAAGCGGATGCGGATGTCGGGTGCGGTGAAGCGCGAGGCCGATGCCGGGTCCGGAATCATCACCAGGCGAAGGAATTCGTCGACGATTTCAGCGGGCGTGGCAGGGCCCGGCGATGCAGGCACATCGGGTGAAGCAAGTGGATCCATGGGGTTCTCCGGCATGAGGCCATGCGGTGCATGGCGGGGGCATGAGGGTGACTTAGCAATTCCCGCGCCGATTCGCCGGCGTTGCAGCCCCGGCGTCCCCGGCACAATCGCCCGATGCGTTTCTTCAAGGATCTGAGCCTTTCGGCCTTCACCGCGGGCTTCGTCGCGGTGCTCGTGGGTTTCACGAGCTCGGTAGCCATCGTCTTCCAGGCCGCCCAGGCTTTCGGTGCCACGCCCGAGATCGCGGCCTCGTGGATGTGGGCGCTGGGCATCGGTATGGGCCTGCCATCCATCGTGCTGTCGCTGTGGTGGCGCAAGCCGGTGATGATTGCCTGGAGCACGCCGGGCGCCGCCGTGCTCGCCGTGGCGGCCGGGAGCTACGGCATGGGCGAAGCGGTCGGCGCCTTCCTCGTCTGCGCCGCACTGATCGTGCTCGCGGGCGCCACGGGCTGGTTCGAACGGGTGATGAACAAGATTCCGATGGCCATCGCTTCCGCCCTGCTCGCCGGGGTGCTCGCGCGCTTCGGGCTCGATGCATTCATTGCGGCGAAAACCGCGCTGCCGCTGGTGCTCTTGATGCTCGGCACCTACCTGGTCGCCAAGCGCTTGCTGCCGCGCTATGCGGTGCCGCTCACGCTGCTGGTGGCCATTGCCTTCGTGGCGGCGCGCGGCGAACTGAGCGGGTCGATGGTGCAGTTCTCGCTCACCTGGCCCGTGCTCACCATGCCGGTGTTCAGCTGGCAGGCCATCGTCAGCCTGGCCTTGCCGCTCTTCATCGTCACCATGGCCTCGCAGAACCTGCCGGGCGTGGCGACCATACGCGCGGCCGGCTACGGCGACTTGCCGGTCAGCAAGCTCATCACGATCACCGGGCTCGCGACGCTGGTGCTGGCGCCCTTCGGTGCCTTTGCCCTGAACCTCGGTGCGATCAGCGCCGCCATCTGCATGGGCCGCGAGGCGCATGAAGACCCGGCGCGGCGCTACACGGCCGCCGTGAGCTGCGGCGCCATCTACGTGGTGATCGCGTTCTTCGGCGCGGCGGTCACCGGGCTGCTCACGGCGTTTCCGAAAGAACTGGTCGCCGCCATTGCCGGACTGGCACTGCTGGGCACCATCGGCAGCGGGCTGGCTGGCGCGGTGCGCGACGAGCCGCACCGCGAAGCCGCGATCATCACCTTCCTGGTCACGCTCTCGGGCGTGGCCATCCTGGGCATCGGCTCGGCCTTCTGGGGCGTGGTGGCCGGTGCGCTGGCACTGGCAGTGCAGCAGGCCGGGCGCACGAAGACAAAGGCCTCCGCCGGCAAGGACATCGCCGCTTCCGGCAACATCGCGCCAGACAGCAGCAACATGGCGGCCGCACCCGGCGCCGGAAAGACTCCCTGATGAAAAACATTCTCTTCGTCGCCGACCCGCTCGACCATTTCAAGATCTACAAGGACACCACCTTCTCGATGATGCGCGAGGCCCAGCGCCGCGGGCATCGCATCGCGGCCTGCCTGCCGGAAGACCTGCAGTGGGTGTCGGGCGGACTGGTCACGGCCAACGTGCAGCAGATCACGCTCACCGGAGACAGCAAGGCCTGGTACCGCGAGGACATCCGCGAATCGAAGGCGCTGAAGGACTTCGACGCCGTGCTCATGCGCAAGGACCCGCCCTTCGATGCCGAGTACATCTACGCGACGCACCTGCTCGAGCAGGCCGAGCGTGAAGGCGCGCGCGTGGTGAACAAGCCGCGCGCGCTGCGCGACCACCCCGAGAAGCTCGCGATCATGGAGTTTCCGCAGTTCGTCACGCCGACGCTGGTGACGCGCAGCGCGCAGGCCGTGCGCGACTTCCACGCCGAGCATGGCGACATCATTTTGAAGCCGCTCGACGGCATGGGCGGCATGGGCATTTTCCGCGTGAAGCAGGACGCGCTGAACCTCGGCTCCATCGTCGAAACGCTCAACAAGAACGGCGCCGAAACCATCATGGTGCAGCGCTTCGTGCCCGACGTCGTGCAGGGCGACAAGCGCATCCTGATCATCGCGGGCGAGCCGGCGCCGTTCGTGCTGGCGCGCATTCCGCAAGGCACCGAGGTGCGCGGCAACCTGGCAGCCGGCGGAAAGGGCGTGGCGCAGCCGCTCACGCCGCGCAACCGCGAGATCGCCGAGGCCATTGGCCGCGCCCTCGCGCCGCGCGGCCTGCTGCTGATCGGGCTCGACGTCATCGGCGACGCGGTCACCGAGATCAACGTGACCAGCCCGACCTGCTTTCAGGAGATCACCGAGCAGACCGGCTTCGACGTGCCGAAGATGTTCATCGATGCGCTCGAAGCGCACCTGGCTGCACCGCGCTGAGTTCCTTCGGTACCAGTTCACGCTCCCGGCGCGCCTGCACCAGCCGTGCGCGCCGCTTGCGCCACCAGATTACGATGCCCGTGATGGACAGGCCCGCCACCGCCAGCCCCATGAGCGACATCAGGATGCGTCCCGGCAGCCCCAGGATGCGCCCGCCGTGCAGCGGCAACTGCAGCTGCGCGAACACATCGGCTGCGGTGCCGTGCCAAGGCCGGTTGCTGCTGATGATGTGGCCGTCGCGGCCGTCCAGGTAGAGGTTCGACAGGCCCATGCCGTCGCTGTCGTCGTGCGAGGCATGGTCGAAGAAAGACACGTTGTAGAAGCCCCCGCGCTGGTTGTAGAACACGCCGCCCAGCGGCGTGGTCCAGCCGCGCCGGCGTGCCTCGGCCTCGGCGTCGGCCACGATCTGGCGGAAGCCGATGGCGGGTTCGATGCGCGTGCCCAGCGGCGCGAGCGGCACCAGCGACGACGGACCCGGCGTGGTCTTCGACATCAGCGACAGCATCGGGTGGAAGATCTCCTTGTAGAGATTCAGCGAGAACGAGGTGAAGGCGATGAGGATGATCAGCGCCCACAACCACAGCCCGCCCGCGCGGTGCAGGTCGAAGTTGAGCTTGTAGCCGCCGGCGGCCCAGCGCACGGCCCAGGCGGGCTTCCAGCGCCGCCACCATTCGCGCGCGGGGCGGTGCTCGGGGTGCGCGGCCCGGCGCTGCCGCCGCGGCGTCGTGAGGTAGAGCGCAACGAAACTGTCGAGCAGCCACACCAGCGCCGCGCCGCCCATGATCCAGTAGCCCAGCCGGTCGGTGCCCCAGACGGCCGGCACATGCAGCGTGTAGTGCAGCTTGCGCAGGAAGGGCATCAGCGTCTCGGGCTTGAGCGAGATCGCGGTCGAGTCGCGCCGGCCGCGGATCTCGGCCGTCACCGGATCGACATACACGCGGTTGTAGCCGAGCTGGTAGGGCTTGCCGGTGGCGGGATCGGTGCGCGGCTGCACGAAGTAGCCGGCCGCATGGCCCTCCTCGAAGCCGAGCGGCATGTAAGCGACACGCGCGCGTGGGTCGTGCGCCTCGACCGCGGCCGCCAGGTCGAACGGATCGCGGAACGGGCCGCGCGAGTCCGTGTCGTAGAGCTCGCTATTGAGCCAGCCGTCGATCTCGTGGTCCCACGAGATCACGGCGCCGGTCAGGCCCGAGACAATGAGGAACAGTGCAACCGCGAGGCCCGCCCAGCGGTGCACTGTCGTCGCGAAGGCACGCATCTCAGAAGTCGATGGTGCCGCTCACCGCGAAGGTGCGCGGTGCGCCGAGCGTGAGGTAGTTGGAGCCCTGCGTGCCGCCCACCGAGGCCCAGTACGACTTGTTGAACAAGTTGTCGATGCGCGCGCGCAGCGTGAGCGCGCGGCCGTTGCCCAGGTCGACCAGGTAGCGCGCGCCGATGTCGAAGCGCGTCCAGCCCGGGATCTGCTGCGTGTTGGCGGCGTTGGCGTACTGCTTGGAGGTGTAGAGCAAACGCGCGTTCAGCGACAGGTTGCGCACGCCCGGCACATCCCATTCGGCGCCGAGGTTGGCCTGCTGCTTGGCCACGCCGATGGCCGTACGGCCGTCGGTGGCGCCGCCTTGCGTTTCCTTCTGCTTGGCGTCGAGCAGCGTCAGGCCGCCCAGCAGGCGCAGGCCCTTGGCAGGCTGGCCGAACACCGAGAACTCCAGGCCCTGGTTGCGCTGCTTGCCGTAGAGGCCGTAGGTCTGGCCCTCGTATTGGTAGGTCGGCTGGTCGGTGGTGAAGAAGGCAGCGCTTGCGCCGATCGTGCCGCCGTCGTACTTGACGCCGACTTCCTTCTGCTTGGCCTGGTACGGCGCGAACACCTCGCCGGCGTTGGTGACCGGACGGCTGTTCACCGTGCCGGGCGCCACGTTGCCCTTGACGAGGGCTTCGATGTAGTTGGCGTAGGCCGACACGGTCGGCGTGATCTTGAACACCACGCCGGCCACCGGCGTGGTCTTGCTCTTGTCGTAGGTGCTCGACTGCTTGAGCGTGTTGTAGGCGAAGCTGGTCTGCTCGATCGTCTGGCGACGCACGCCAAGCGTGACCAGCATGCGGTCGTCCATGAAGGACATGGTGTCGGCCACCGCAACGCTCGAGGTGTCGATCTTGTCGGTCAGGCGCGGGTCTTCCAGCGTGTTGCCGGTGAAGCCGTTGGCCACCGGGAACGGCGACGCGTACGGCGCGTAGATGTTGTTGCGCAGGCTGCCGCGCGAGATCGTGTAGGCGTTGTCGCGGTCGTTGCTGTATGTGGCGGCCGAAGCCACCACCGTGTGCTTCACCGGTCCGGTCACGAAATTGCCGCGCACGCCCAATTCGGCGGTGCCGATGCGGTCCTTGCGCGTGTTGCTGAAACGCGTGCCACTGGTGTTGCCGAACGCGTCGGCGAGCGTCGGGTTCGCCAGCACGTTGTCTTCGTCACTGCGGCGCACGCCACCGGCGGCCCAGGCGGTGATGTTGTCGGTGATGTCGACTTCGCCGCGGAAGGTGGCGAACTTGTCCTTTTCCTTCGAATAGGTCCAGGGCTGGGCAAAGTTGGTGCTGGCGTCGGGCGCACGCGGAATCGGCAGCGCCGACGAGGGCGTGAGGCTCGGGCGGCCGTCCTTCAGGTCGTAGTCCTGGTAGCCGAAGTCGGCCGACAGGCGCACGTTGCGGTTGCGCCAGTCCAGGCCGACGGCGAATGCGCTGAGCTGCTGGCTCTCCTTGTGGACGCCGGTGCCGCCTTCGCGGCGCACGGCATTCACGCGCACGCCCAGGCTGTCGTCGGGGCCGAAGCGGCGCGCCAGGTCGAGGTTCACGTAGCCCTGGCCGCCGGTCTGCACGCCGAAGCCGACGCGAGTGAGCGGCTCGTTGGACGCACGCTTGGGCAGCAGGTTGATCGCGCCGCCGATGCCGCTGCCGCCCGGCGCGGCGCCGTTCAGGAAGGTGTTGGCGCCGCGAAACACTTCCACGCGCTCGAAGAATTCAGAGGCGATGTACTGGCGCGGCAGCATGCCGTACAGGCCGTTGTAGGCCACGTCGTCCGAGTACACGGGGAAGCCGCGCACCACGTACAACTCCTGGAAGTTGCCGAAGCCGCGCGCCTGGCGCACAGACGGGTCGTTGAGCAGCACGTCGGCGACGCTCTTGGCCTGCTGGTCCTGGATGAGCTCGTTGGTGTAGCTGGTGCTCGAGAACGGCGTGCTCATCATGTCCTGGTTGCCCAGGATGCCGACGCGCCCGCCGCGCGCCACCTGGCCGCCGGCATAGGGCTTGGTCAAGCCCTCGGCCGAAGCATCGGCGCTCGCTTCGACAGTCACAGTGGCCAGCGTGCCGCCAGGGGCGGCGATCGGCGGGGCGGCAGCGGGTTCCGCCGTGGTGGTCTGGGCAAGGGCTGCGACGGCGTGAAGGGCGAGCAGTGAGGCGGCCACGGTCGGGCGAAGCCGGAGAAACGGAGCAACGGGCATGAGCGGTTCGATCTGAAATACAAATGAGAACCGTTATTATTCGACGGCAAGCCAGCGTTTTCGATACTTTCTTGCGTTGTTGCGGAAAAGTGTCAGAGAAAAGTTGTCAGCTGGATCGCCTGGCCTGCGGCTTTCGCCTCCATGAACCCGCCCTCCGCGACCGCCGCGACTGCCCGCCGACCAGTCCCCTAGCCATTCAGTACGAGAGACCCCTGCGGATATTGCTCGCACATGAATTCGACAAACGCCCGAACCTTCGGCGCAGGAAGTCGCCTCGATGTGTGCAGGACCCAGAGCGCGACCTCCGCGCTCGACACCATGCCCCACTGAACCAGTTCTCCGCGCGTCAGCTGGTTCCATGCGATGGACTGCGGAATCAGGGCTGCCCCGGCGCCGGCGATTGCAGCGTCGCGGATCATCAGGAACGAGGAAAGTCTCAGCCTCGGGATCGGCTCGATGACAAGGCGTCCGTCGTCGAGCGTCCAGTTCCCGGCTTGAAAGCTTGTTGAAACGATGCCGGGAACGGGGCAGACCTTGCCTGGCGTCGGCACCGGCACAGAGGGTGCGGCCACCACCACCAACCGGTCCTTGGCGAAGCACCGGCCCACAAGGCTGCTGTCCGGGCTTGGATTGATCCGGATCGCGGCGTCGAACTGCTCCTCGACGAGGTCGACCAGGCGATCTTCCGCCACCACCTCGCACGTGACTTCGGGGTAAGCCGCGCAGAACTCGGCGGAGATGCGACCCATCGCAAGCTGGGAGAACAGCACCGGCGAGGCGATGCGCAAGCGTCCGCGCGGTACCGACAAGCCCTCGCGTGCGGAGGTCATGGCGTCAGCCACCTCGTGCATCGGCCCTTCGGTGCGGTCCATCAGCATCTGGCCGGCTTCCGTGAGCTTGAGCCCGCGGGCGCTACGTTCGATGAGCCGCACGCCGAGCTGTTCTTCCAGGTCCGTGATGCGCCGGGACAGGGTCGCCTTCGATCTCCCGCTCGCGCGGCTTGCCTTTCCGAGGCCTCCATTCGTTGCGACGAGCGCGAAGTCGGTCAATGCGTTCAGGTCCATGTGTTCCGAATTTGAGACGAGGTGTCTTCATTTTCGCGTCTTCGTTTTGCGAATGCAACGGCCTATCTTCTCCTCATCGCAACTTCGAGATGAGGAAATTGAAATGACCACCACTCAACGTGCTGTGCTGATCCGAGCCTATGGCGGTGCTGCCGCCGCCGAGGTCACCGAGATCGCCAGGCCTGCCGCCGGACCGGGCCAGGTTCTGGTTCGCGTTCGCGCCGCTGGCGTGAACGGCATCGATTGGAAAGTTCGTGACGGCCTGGTTCAGCAGGCTTTTCCGCTGCAACTGCCCGCCGTGCTGGGTATCGAGCTCGCGGGTGTTGTCGAGGCGGTCGGCCCCGGCGCTTCGCGCTTTCGCGTGGGTGACCGCGTCATGGGGCCGCTGGGCGGGCTGGGTGCCTATGCCGACTTCGTGACCGTCGACGAGGTGAACCTGGTGCGCACGCCGCAGGGCCTGGACGACGTTCATGCGGCCGCCATCCCCGTCGCCGCCGTGGCAGCCTGGCAGAGCTTGCACCACGCAGGTCCGATCGGCGCAGGCCAGCGGATCCTGATCCACGGTGCAGCGGGCGGACTGGGCGGCTATGCCGTGCAGTACGCCAAGCGGGCAGGCGCCGAAGTCTTCGCAACGGCATCGACCGCACACATCGACTACGTTCGCAGCCTGGGCGCGGACCACGTCATCGACTACCGGACCCAGCGCTTCGAATCGGTTGCGCGGGACATCGACCTGGTGCTCGACTACGTCGGCGGCGAAGTGCTCGATCGCTCTTGGCAGGTGTTGACGAAGGAGGGCGCAATCGTCGGCACCTCCTCGCCCGACATCCTTGCACGCACGCCGGCCGGCCGCCGCGGACTGTGGTTCATGAACAAGCCGGACGCCGCCCTGCTGGAACGGCTGGCGGCGGAGATCGCCGAAGGCACGCTGATTTCGAAGCTCGGCGAAGTCGTGGGCTTCGACGACATCCCCGCAGCCATCGAACGCAATCGCACCGACCCTCGCATCGGCAAGGTCGTCGCGGACTTCTCGCGCTGATCGATCCCTTGCCCCTCTGACCCGTTTCCCCTCAACCCCTGGAGATTTTCATGAGCATTCTCGTCACAGGTGCCACCGGCACCATCGGTTCCCTCGTCGTCCAAGGCCTGGCGGCCGCCGGCGCCCAAGTCAGCGCGTTCGTTCGCACCCCCGGAAAGCAAAGCTTTCCGGCGGGCGTCAAGGAGGTCGTCGGCGACCTGACCGACGTGCCCTCGTTGCGCGCGGCACTGTCGTCGGTGCGCACGCTGTTTCTGCTGAACGCCGTCACGCCCGACGAAGTGACCCAGGCCCTCGTCGCGCTGAACCTGGCGCGCGAGGCCGGCATCGAGCGCGTGGTCTACCTGTCGGTCATTCATGCGGACAAGTTCACCAATGTGCCGCACTTCACCGGCAAGCACACGGTCGAGCGAATGATCGAGAGCCTCGACATTCCGGCGACCATCCTTCGGCCAGCCTACTTCATGCAGAACGATCGCACGGTCCAGCAGGTGATCCAGGGCTACGGCGTCTACCCGATGCCGATCGGCTCCACGGGCGTCGCGATGATCGATGCGCGAGACATCGCGGACACCGCGGTCGCCGAACTCCTGCGCCGTGACCGCGCGCCCGCGCCGTCACCGCGCACCACGCTGGAGCTGGTCGGGCCCGAGCTGTTGACCGGAGAGTCGGTGGCCCGTATCTGGAGTGCCGCGCCCGGTCGCGAAGTGACTTACGGCGGGGACGACGTGGCGGCCTTCGAAGCGCAGATGGCCACGTGGGGGCCGTCCTGGCTTGCCTACGACATGCGCCTGATGATGGCCGGGATCCAGAAGTTCGGCATGCACGGTGCCGACGGCGCGGCGGATCGCCTGCAGGCCATCCTCGGGCGCCCTCTGCGCAAGTACGCCGACTTCGTCAAGGAGGCCACTGCCGCGTCGTAGGCGGCCCGATGTCAGCGCCGCGCCAGCTGCCCGTCCACGAACACGTGCAGTTCGCCGGGCGCGAACGGTGTCCACGTCTCGTTGGTGGTGAGCGGCGTGGTCACCACCACCGCCACCCGGTCATTCGGGGTGGTGTGCTTCGCAAAGTCGATCTCGAGGTCTTCGTCCGACAGCTGCGCGGTCACGAAAGGGTGGCGGCGCTCCACGTACCAGAGCTGCGTGGAGGCATGGGCCCAGAGCGCCTGCCCGTTCGACAGCATGAAGTTGAAGGTGCCGTGGCTCGCGAGCTGCGGCGCCAGTTCGCGCAGCGTGAGCGTGAGCTCCTCGATGCTCGGCACGCCCGCATGCGACTTGGCCAGTTCCTGCATCAGCCAGCAGAAGGCGTGCTCGCTGTCGGTGTTGCCCACCGGATGGAAGTTGCCGTGCAGGCGCGGGCGAAAGTCCTTCAGGTCGCCATTGTGGGCAAACACCCAGTAGCGGCCCCACAGCTCGCGCACGAAAGGGTGGCAGTTCTGCAGGTTGATGGCGCCTTGGGTCGCCTTGCGGATATGCGCAATGACGTTGCGGCTCTGGATGGGGTAGCGCCGGATCAGCTCGGCCACCGGCGATTCGCTCGCGGGCATGTGATCGACGAAGTGCCGCAGCCCGCGGTCTTCGAAGAAAGCAATGCCCCAGCCATCCGCGTGGTGGTCGGTCCGGCCGCCGCGCTGGGCGAAGCCGGTAAAGCTGAAGGTCACGTCCGTGGGCGTGTTGCAGTTCATTCCAAGCAGTTGGCACATGGCGCTATTAAAGCGCGAGCGCCGCCTGCCCGGCGAACCGGCCCGCCCGTTCAGCGCACGAAGCGGCCTTCGGGCGTGACGCGCACCATTTCGATGAAGCGCGAGCCGGTGGTGGCGCCGGCGGAGAAATCGATGTCCATGCCGGCCAGGCGCAGCTTGAATGCCCGCAGCGTTGCATGCAGGCGGGCGCGCGTCAGGTCGCGGCCGGTGCGCTTGAGCGCCTCGACCATCACCAGCCCGTTCAGGTAGCCCTCGAAGCTGCCGTAGCCCACCGGCACCTGCGCGCGTTCGGCCAGGCGGCGGTAGTCGCGCGTGACGGATTCCACCTCGCCCCAGGGATAGGGCATGACCTGCGAGATGGCCAGGCCGCTGGCCTGCAGTTGCACCACCTTGGCCGTGACCTCGCCCGGCACGATCGACATGCCGTAGAACATCGGCTTGCTGCCGGCCTCGTAGGTGGCCTTGATCACCTCGCCGGCCACCGTGCCGGCCAGGTACATCAACACGGCCTGGGGCCGGCTGTCCGCCAATGCCTTGCCGCCGGCGGCGGAGGTCGAGCCGTCGCCCTTCACCGAGACCACCACCGTCGGGGTCTGCTTGTGCGTGGCCATGGCCGCCTCGATCAGCTTCACAGCCTCGACGCCGCCGGGATTGTCCAGGTGCGCGATGGCGATCTTGCTCACGCCGATGGTCGACAGGTGCTCGACCAGGGCCTGCGCTTCGCGCGCATTGCTGGCGCGCACGAAGTAGGCCGAACCCGCCACGCGTTCACGTGCGCTGTCGCCCACGCCGTAGCCGCCGACGCTGGGCGCGCCGCTTTGCTGCAGCAGCTTGGCCGCGGCGGCCGTGGTGCCCGAGCCCACGCAGCCGAAGAATGCGAACACGCGATGGTCGTTGATCAGCTTGCCGTAGTTTTCCAGCGCCTTCTCGGGCTTCAGCTCGTCGTCGAGCGCCACCAGCTTGATCTTGCGTCCGCCCACGCCGCCTTGTTCATTGACCGCATCGAAAGCCAGCCCGGCACCGTTGTGCACGACCTTGATCTGCGAGCCGAGCGGGCCGCTCAGAACGGCCGAACTGCCGAGCACGATTTCGGTGTCGGTCACGCCCGCCTCGGCGGCCTGTGCGGATGAGAGACGGGCCAGGCCCGCGGCGAAAACCGCCGTCGAGGCGACAAAATTTCTGCGTTGCATGAAAGACCCATCCCCATGGTTGATTAACAAATGCTAACAATTAGAAGCGATGGGTGCTTATGTATTACTTGGGGGTTACCCTTGCGGCGCGGGTTGGCGCAACTGCCAGGCCGCGCAAATGGCAATCGCGCACAGCGCGGCCAGCATCAGGAACACCTCGTCGAAGGCCGCCAGCCGCGCCGGGCTGCTCACGGCATTGGCCAGCGAATCGCCATGCGCAGCCAGGCGCCACTCGAGCACGATGGCGCACAGGCTCACGCCCGCCGCACCGCCGAGCATGCGCAGGAAGTTGATGGCGCTGGCGCCCTGCGGAATCAGCGGCTTGGCCAGCGGCCGCATCGATCCCAGGTTGAGCGAAGGCAGGATGAAGCCCAGCCCGATGCGCCCGATGATGGCGAACGCCACCAGCAGCCACAGGGCACTGTCGAGCCTGAGCACCATCATCAGCGCGAAGGATGCCGCCAGCAGCGCAAGGCCTGTGCTCACCAGCAGCCACGTCGGTTGCCGGTCAGCAAGCCGCCCCACGCCGGCGATGGTCACGGCCAGCACGATGCCCGCCGGCAGCAGGATGGTGCCCACGTGCGAGGCCGACAGCTGGAGCCCCACCTGCATGTACACCGGCAGCAGGTAGGTCGAGCCGAACAGCGCCGTGCCGTAGATGAAGGCGACCACGCTGCCCATGGCGAACTGGCGGTATTGAAAGAGCGCCAGGTTCATGAGCGGTGTGCCGCCCGAGGCCGCGAACCGGCGCTGCCACCAGATGAAGGCCGCAAAGGCCGCCAGCGCGCCGGCCAGCAGCAGAGCCGCTTGAACCGGCGAATCGCCGCGCAATTCGACCAGCCCGTTCAGCAGGCAGAGCGTGCCGGCCGTGCCCAGCGCCAGGCCGCGCCAGTCGAGCCCGCTGCCGCGTGTGGCCGCCACGCCGCCCGGCGCCGTGGTGGGCACGAACTTGTAGGCCAGCCAGAGCGAGGCCAGGCAGAACGGCACCACCATGAAGAAGATGGAGCGCCAGCCGAACAGGTCGACCAGCACGCCGCCGATGCTCGGGCCGATGGCCGGGGCCAGCACCACGCCCATGCCGAAGATGCCGCTGGCACGCCCCTGCTCGTGCGGCTCGAAGGCGCGCAGGATGATGATGGCCGGAATGGGCTGCACCACGCCGGCCGCAAGCCCTTCGGCCACGCGCGCCAGCAGCACCAGCGTGAAGTTGTTGGCCAGGCCGCCCGCCACGCCGCCCGCGAGCAGCAGCACCATGGTGCCGACGTAGGTGCGCCGGTAGCCGTAGCGCGACAGCAGCCAGGGCGTGGTCAGCATCGAAACGGTCATGGCCACCATGAAACCCGAGCTCACCCATTGCGCCCGCTCCTGGCCGAGCGAGAAGTGGTGGCTCATGCCCGGAATCGCCACGTTGACGATGGTCGACGACATGATCGACGCCATCACGCCCACCATGACTGAAAGCAGCAGGAACCAGCGGTAGCGCGGACCGTAGCGTTCGCGCATGGTGCCGAGGGTGGGCGGGGCCGGCGGTGCGGCTTCAGGCGGGGGAGTGGGGGTCATGAGGCGGCGGCCGGCTTTCGGTGCGGGTCCGTCGTCCTACAAGCATATCGGTCTTTGCGCGAGCGGGGTGCAGATGCGCCGGTCGCACAATGCACCCGCTGTCCCGCCTGCTTTCGAGAATCAAAAAACGACATGGACCCCCAATCCGATCAACCCGACGATCAAGCTGATGCGCCCGATCCGCACACCGCGGACGCGGCACCCAACCTCGCGGCCGAGCTGGCCGCGCCGACGGTCAGCCGCGCCTACCGCTGCCAGTGCGGCCGTCCCGTGTTCCTGCGCAACAGCCAGTGCCTGGCCTGCCGCACGCCGCTCGGGTATGTGATCGATCGTCTCGGCGTCGTGCCGCTGGCGCCCGCCCAGGACGAGCCCCAGGGTGAAGCGGAGGACGGGCATGCCGGGCTCGACACCTTCACCGTGTTCGGTGATCCGGATGGCAAGAGGTATCGCCGCTGCGCGAACCTCATGACCGCCGCCAGCTGCAACTGGATGGTGCCGGCCCCGCGCGAGGGCGACGAGCCTTCGTTCAGTACCGACGGCCTCGCGCCCGGCTACTGCCTGGCATGCAGCGTCAACCGCACGATTCCAGACCTTTCGGTGGAAAGCAACGGCGAACTCTGGCGCAAGCTCGAGCATGCGAAGCGCCGGCTCATTTCGCAACTGCTGGCGCTCGGGCTGCCGGTGGTGAGCCGCCACGCCGATCCGGCGCACGGCCTGGCTTTCGACTTTCTCAGCAACATGCCGGGCAGCCCGCATGTGATGACCGGCCATGAGCACGGCGTGATCACCCTCAACGCCGAGGAAGCCGAAGATGCCGTGCGCGAGCGCATCCGGGCCGAAATGCGGGAGCCGTATCGAACCCTGCTGGGGCACTTCCGCCACGAGATCGGCCATTACTACTGGGACCTGCTGGTGCAGCCCACGCCGTGGCTCGACGAGTTCCGCGCGCTCTTTGGCGACGAGCGCGACGACTACACCGCGGCGCTCCAGCGGCACTACGAGCAAGGGCCTCCGGCCGATTGGGCGAACCGCTTCGTGAGCAGCTACGCGAGCATGCATCCGTGGGAAGACTGGGCTGAAACCTGGGCGCACTACCTGCACATGGCCGACACCGTCGACACGGCCATGAGCTTTGGCGTGGACGCCACCAACGTCGAGCTTGCAAGCGATTTGTTCACCACGGACGACCTCTGGCAGCCCGGGCATCCCGGTGCCGCCAAGTTCCTGGACTTCCTCAACGGCTGGGTGCTGCTCACCAACGTGCTCAACGAGCTCTCGCGCAGCATGGGGCAGCCTGACTACTATCCTTTTGTGCTGCCGCGCGTGGCCGTCGGCAAGCTCCAGTTCATCCATTGCGTGATCACGGAGCAACGCGACGGCACGGCATCGACAGGCGCCGCAACGGCGCCAGAGCCTGCGCCGGCGCAGTCACAGACGCAAAGCCAGGGGCAGAACGCGGCTCAGTCCTGAGGCGAAGCGGGCGTTCCCGCTGCGCAGCGGGCGCAGATGCAGGCCTTGCCGCGCGATTCCGGCGGCAGCGCTGCCAGCGGGGCATTGCGAAAATCCGTCGCCATGCACCAGCAGGGTGGTTGCGGTTCGCCGGTTTCGCGCGCGACTTCCATGGCGCAGCGGTTCTGTTCGCCGCACAGCGGGCAGCGCGTCGCGTCGATCGTGTCCAGGACAGCTGCCATGGTCGTCAGGCGAGCGCGAAGGCCGGCAGCTTCTTCGCCACGGCCACGTTCCGCAGCGTGGCGTACACCGGCAGGCCGTTGCGGTAGGCGGGGTAGTCCTCGCCCTCGATCAGCGGGAGCAGGTAGAGCCTGCACTTGTCGGTAATGCCGTAGCCGTCGTCCGAAATGAAGTCGCGCGGCATCGGCTTTTCGACGTTCGCCACCGCTTCGAGCGGCGCACTGCCGATGCGGTAGGTATACGGCGCATCGGAGGTGCGTTCGATGGTCGGCATCACCGCGTTGCGGCCTTCCAGCGCGAGTTCGACCGCGCGCTGCCCCAGTTCGTAGGCCTGTCGCACATCGGTGGCCGAGGCAATGTGCCGTGCCGCGCGCTGCAGGTAGTCGGCCACCGCCCAGTGGAACTTGTGGCCCAGCGCATCCTTGACCATCTGCGCCACCACCGGCGCGGCGCCGCCGAGTTGTGCATGGCCGAACGCGTCGCGCGTGCCTTGCTCGGCCAGGAAGGTGCCGTCGGGGTAGTGGCAGCCTTCGGACACCACCACCGAGCAGTAGCCGTGCTGCTTCACCAGCTCGTCGACCCGCGCGATAAAGCGCGCCTTGTCGAACTCGATTTCGGGGAACAGCACCACCACCGGAATGCCGTGGTCCGCAGCAAGCCCGCCCGCCGCGGCAATCCACCCGGCATGCCGCCCCATCACCTCGAGCACGAACACCTTGGTGGAAGTGGCCGCCATCGAGCGCACGTCGAACGAGGCTTCGAGGGTCGACACCGCCACGTACTTGGCCACCGAGCCGAAGCCCGGGCAGCAGTCGGTCAGCGGCAGGTCGTTGTCGATGGTCTTGGGCACATGGATGGCCTGCAGCGGGTAGCCGAGCGACTGCGACAGCTGGCTCACCTTGAAGCAGGTGTCGGCCGAGTCGCCGCCGCCGTTGTAGAAGAAATAGCCGATGCCGTGGGCCTTGAACACTTCGATGAGCCGCTCGTATTCGCGCCGGTTCTTCTCGAGCGACTTGAGCTTGTAGCGGCATGAGCCGAACGCGCCCGCGGGCGTGGTGCGCAGCGCCGCAATGGCCTCGGCCGGTTCGGCGCCGGTGTCGATCAGCTCCTCGGTCAGCGCGCCGATGATGCCGTTGCGCCCGGCATAGAGCTTGCCGATGCGGTCCGGGTGTTTTCGTGCCGTCTCGATCACGCCGCAGGCCGACGCGTTGATGACCGAGGTGACGCCGCCCGATTGGGCGTAGAAGGCGTTGAGGATGGGCATGCGGCCATTCTCCCGCAGGCTCAAGTCGGGCGCCAGTGGTCGGTTCAGGCCGGTTCCGGCCGGTTTCAGCGCCCGCCCAGGCCCAGCGCGCGCGTGATCACTTCCTTCATGATCTCGTTCGTGCCGCCGTAGATGCGCTGCACCCGCGCATCGGCGTACGCCCGCGTGATCGGGTACTCCCACATGAAGCCGTAGCCGCCGTGCAGTTGCACGCACTCGTCCATCACCTTGCACTGCAGGTCGGTGGTCCAGTACTTGGCCATGCTGGCGGTGGCGGTATCGAGCTTTTCGGCCATCAGCAGCTCGATGCATTTGTCGACGAACACCTGCGCCACCTGCACTTCGGTCTGCAGTTCGGCCAGCGTATAGCGCGTGTTCTGGTAGCTGCCGACCGGCTGGCCGAACACCTTGCGGTCTTTCACGTAGGCCACGGTCTGGTCGATGGCGGCCTGCGACGCGGCCACCGCACTGATCGCAATCTGCAGCCGCTCCCACGGCAGCTGCTCCATCAGGCAGACGAAGCCGCGGTTCAGTTGCGCGGCATCGCCGAGCAGCGCATCGGCCGGCAGCCGCACGTCGTTGAAGAACAGTTCCGAGGTGTCTTGCGCTTTCAGCCCCAGTTTCTTGAGCCGCTTGCCCTTCTCGAAGCCCGGCATGCCGCGCTCGACGAGGAACAGGCTGGTGCCCTTCGCGCCCGCGGCCGGATCGGTCTTGGCGACCACGATCACCACGTCGGCATGCCAGCCGTTGGTGATGAAGGTCTTGCTGCCGTTGAGCACGTAGCTGCCGTCGGGCTGCCGAATGGCACTGGTCTTGACCGCCTGCAGGTCGCTGCCCGCGCCGGGCTCGCTCATCGCGATGGCGCCGACCATCTCGCCGCTCGCGAGCCTGGGCAGGTAGTGCTGCTTCTGTGCCTCGGTGCCGTAGCGCAGGAGGTACGGCGCCACGATCTCGCTATGCAGCCCGAAGCCGATGCCCGTGAAGCCGCGCGCCCAGAGCTCCTCGAACTGGATCACCGAATAGAGCAGGTCGGCGCCTGCGCCGCCGTATTCCTCGGGCAGCGCCATGCAGAGAAAGCCGTTCTCGCCGGCCTTGGACCACACGGCGCGGTCCACGTAGCCTTGTTCTTCCCACGCCTCGTGGAAAGGCGCGATCTCCTTGTCCATGAAGCGGCGGAAGCTGTCGCGAAAGGCCTCGTGGTCGGCGCTGAAAAGTGTGCGTTCGATCATGATGTCACCGGCTCTCGAAGACCGGGGGGCGCTTCTGCAGGAAGGCGCTCACGCCTTCGCGGAAGGTGGGGCGGTCGATCAGTTCCCGCTGGCGCTCGCTTTCGTAGTGCAGCTGTTCGGCCAGCGTGTGGCGCTCCGAGGCTTCGAAGGCTGCGCGTGCTTCGACCACTGCATGCGCCGGCAGGCGGGCGAGCCGCTGCGCAATGGCGCGCGCTTCCTCGAGCAGCTGTTCGTCGTCGGCGCAGGCCCAGATCAGGCCCCACTGCACCGCGCGCCCCGCGCTCAGGCGCTCGTCGAGCAGCGCCATGCCCATGGCACGCGCCTTGCCGGCGCGCCGCGGAATGGCCCAGGTGCAGCCCAGGTCCGGCACGATGCCGAGCTTGGGCAGAAAGGACAGGTAGAAGTAGGCGCTGCGCGCCGCAATCGTCACATCGGCCGCCAGCGCCAGGCCGACACCCGCACCCGCCGCGGCACCATTGACCGCGGCCACCACCGGCACAGGCAGCGTGCGCAATGTTTCGATCAGCGGGTTGCTCAGCGACTGCATCCATTCGGCTGTCTGGTCGCCGAGCGACTTGCCTTCCTCGCCGGGTGTCATGGCGCTGAGATCGGCGCCCACGCAAAAGGCTTTGCCGGCGCCCGTCAGGATCACGGCGCGCACCGCGCGGTCGTCGCGAATGCGCTCCAGCGTGTCGCGCAGTTCGACCTGCAGGTCGCGCGCAATCGGATTCAGCTTGGCCGGCAGGTTCAGCGTGAGCGTGGCGACGCCGTCGGCGAGCTCATAGAGCACGTAGGGCTGCGTGGTCATCAGAGCCTTTCCACGATGGTGACGTTGGCCATGCCGCCGCCTTCGCACATCGTCTGCAGCCCGTAGCGCTTGCCGCGCCGGCCGAGCGCATGAATCAGCGTGGTCATGAGCTTGGTGCCCGAGGCGCCCAGCGGATGGCCGAGCGCAATCGCGCCGCCGTTCACGTTGAGCCGCGCCGGATCGGCGCCGAGCGCCTGCAGCCAGGCGATGGGGATGGGCGCGAAGGCTTCGTTCACTTCATAGAGGTCGATGTCCTCGATGCGCATGCCGGCCTTTTGCAGCGCGCGCTGCGTGGCGGGCAGCGGGGCTTCCAGCATGATCACCGGGTCGTGCCCCATCACGCTCATGTGGTGGATGCGCGCGAGCGGCTTCACGCCCAGCGCCTTCAGGCCGCGTTCGTTCACCACCAGCACGCCGCTCGCGCCGTCGCAGATCTGGCTTGCGGTGGCGGCGGTGCAGCGCCCGCCTTCGGCAATCAGCTTCACGCCCGCGATGCCCTCCAGCGTGGCGTCGAAGCGGATGCCTTCATCCACCATGTGCCGTTCGCCGCTGCGCGCGCCGTCGGCCAGCAGGATCTCGATGGGCACGATTTCGTCGTTGAAGGCCCCCTCGCGGCTCGCGGCCATGGCGCGGCGATGGCTTTCGAGCGCATAGCGGTCGAGTGCGTCTTTCTCGATGCCGTAGTTCTTGGCGATCATCTCGGCGCCGGTGAACTGGCTGAACTCCACGCCCGGGTAGCGCTGCTTCATGGCCGGGCTCATGTAGGTGCCCAGGCCGGCCTTGGCCGGCAGCGCGTTGGGCGTGAACATCGGCACGCGCGTCATGCTTTCGACGCCGCCCGCAATCACCGCGTCCATGCTGCCCGACATCACGGCCTGCGCCGCGAAGTGCAGCGCCTGCTGCGACGAGCCGCACTGCCGGTCGACCGAGGTGCCCGGTACCGATTCGGGCAGCTTCGACGCCAGCACCGCGTTGCGCGCGATGTTGGTCGCCTGTTCGCCCACCTGGCTCACGCAGCCGAGGATCACGTCCTCCACCGCTGCCGGGTCGATGCCGCTCTTCGCCACCAGCGCGTCGATCATCTGCGCCGCCAGGTCGGCCGGATGCCAGCCTGCGAGCTTGCCGCCGCGACGGCCGCCGGCCGTGCGTGCCGCGGCCACGATGTATGCCTCTGCCATGGTCATGTCCTTCTCGAAAAGAAAACAGTGGGAACCGGACGCCCAACGCAAAAAAGCCGCCCGTCACAACGGCGGCGTTCAGTGCTTGGGAAGTCCATGGCATCGAGGTTCGATGCCGGGGGCGCTCAGGTCAAGCCGGGGACAACCCGAGAGAAGGCAGTCGCCAAGGCGACGGGCGGCGCACCGGCGCGGGCAGCGGCATGGCGGCCGGCTGCGCGTGGGAGACGGTGATGCACGACGACTCCAGCGCCGACACCAGCACGCGCCGGTGATCGGTGCCCTCGAAACGGTCGCCCGGCGCGAGCACGATGTCGCGTGGGTCGTGGTCGAGCGTCACCCAGACCGAGCCGCTGCGGCATTCGATGCCCACTCCGGCGCCGTCGGGCACCGCAAAGATCGAACGGGTCGGCAGGCTGACGTGGAAGCGGGAAGAAGAAGATGTTCGGGTGCTCATGGCAAGCTCCATTGCATTCGTGATACGAATGAATATAGTGAGTCATCCCCTTCCTTACACGCGGTAATTTGGAACTCGTTGCATGCCTCCAGAGAATGCGAAAGCCCTTGGAACGGTGGGCGGCGAGCTTCCGCCGCTCGAACTGCTGCGCAGCTTCGAGGCCGCGGCCCGGCGGCTGAGCTTCACGCTGGCGGCGGGTGAACTGCACCTCACGCAGTCGGCCGTGAGCCGGCAGATCCAGCAGCTCGAAGCCAGCCTGGGCGTGCTGCTGTTCGAGCGCCGGCATCGTGCGCTGGCGCTCACCGAAGCGGGCGGCGTCATGCAGCGGGCCGTGCACGACAGCCTGGAGCGCCTGCGCGATGCCACGGCGCGGGTGCGCGCGAGCTCCGCGCCGCGGCAGGTGGCGATCACCAGCACGCCCGGCTTCGCATCGCTCTGGCTCATTCCGAAGCTGGCGCGCTTCACCGGCAGTCATCCGCAAGTCGACGTGCGCGTGTCGGCCACGCTCGACGTGCTCGACCTCGAGAGCAGCCGCATCGACCTCGCGGTGCGCTTCGTGCCGATCGGCCGCGGCATCGGCCCGGCGCTGTTCGAGGAATCGGTGATCCCGCTGTGTTCGCCGCAACTCGCCGCTTCCCTGCGCACGCCGGCGGACTTCGCGAACCTCACGCTGCTCACCGTCGAATACCCGGACCACAGCGAAGCCCCCACCGCCGATTGGGAACCCTGGCTCAAGGTGATGGGACTCGAAGACCTGCGCATGAAGAGCACGCTGCGCTTCACGCAATACGCCGATGCGGTGGCCGCCGCGGTGGCGGGGCAGGGCGTGGTGATCGGCCGACTGCCGTTGCTCGGCGAGCTGGTGCAGGCCGGCCGGCTCGTGGCGCCGCTCGGCGAGGGCGCGGCCTCGCATCGCGGCTACTTCATCGAAGCCTCGCGGCGCGCCGCGGGCAACCGCGATGCGCAGGAGTTCGCGCAATGGCTGCGTGAAGAAGCCGAGGCGGCGCAGCGGACCTGAAGGCCCGCTGCCGCACCTGCGGGGGAAAGATCAACCCGGCAGCAGCACCTTGTCGACCACGTGGATCACGCCGTTCGACTGGTAGACGTTGGCAATGGTCACTGTCGCCGTGCCGCCCTTTGCGTCGCTCACCATCACGCTGCTTCCGCTCATGGTCGCGGTCAGCGTGCCGCCGCTCGCGGTCTTGAGCGTGGCCTTGCCTCCGCCCGCCTTGATGGCGCTCATGAGCGCGGCGCCGTCCATTCGGCCGGGCACCACGTGGTAGGTCAGCACCTTGGTGAGCGTGGGCTTGTTCTCCGTCTTCAGCAGCGTGTCGACCGTACCGGCCGGCAGTGCCGCGAAAGCCGCGTTCGTCGGCGCGAACACGGTGAACGGACCGGGGCTCTTGAGCGTGCCCACCAGGTCTGCGGCCTTTACTGCGGCGACCAGCGTGGTGTGGTCCTTCGAATTCACGGCGTTGTCGACGATGTCCTTCGTCGGGTACATCGCGGCACCGCCCACCATCGGGTTCGACGGCGTGGCGTTGCTGCCGCTCACGCCCATGCCGCCCGCGCAAGCGCCGAGCAAAACTGAAACGCCGACTGCGATCACGAGTTTTTTCATTGAAGGCTCCTGGTAAGAGTGGTTCTGGAAAGACATCTGTGGAAACCGCCAACAGCTCGGAGGCGCGATGCGCTTGAGAGCAATACGGCGCAGATGCGCAATTGGATTCGCGAACGAAGCCGCGTCGGCTTTTGCGCCACATCCGCGCACGCGGCACTTGCGCGCGGCACGCGCGCTCGCCAGAATCCGCCTTCCTTTTTCAGCAACAGTTTTTATTCGCGCCTGGCGACGACCAACCTCCCGGGCGACAACTCAATTCAATGAACCGTTTTCTGAACACCTGACCCGCACACCGACCGCCCCGGCCGGACGTGCATCCATGCATCCGCCGAGGCCCATCGACAAAGGCCCCGCGCAGCCATTCGCCGGGGCTTTTTTGTTTTTGGAGTGTGCGCACATGAGTGCTCAACGAAAGGCCCGCGACGACCAGAAGCGTCTGGGCCGGTTTTATTTTTCGGTGCCGAGCGCGGCACCCCGCAACCCCGTTCTGGCTGCCATAGCGCGAGGTGAGGCGAATCAGAATGCGGGCCGCCACTTGCGCACGCATCGCGCGGAGCGGCGTGCGCAGAAGGTGGCATTGCAGAAGGCCGCGCGCAGCCTCGGGCGGGAGGACTGAGGCGCCGAAAGGATCAGCGCGCCTGGAGCGCCGGGGACTTGGCGGTCGAAGTTTCGAACAGCGTGCTTGCCGGCCTCGTTTCCGGCAGCACGTAGATCACGGCCTTCGCGGTGCCGAATGACGGCTTCACGTGCGCGTCGTAAAAAGCGGCGGGCACGTTGATGCAGCCATAGGAGATGCGGTTGTCCGCCGGGGTCGGCGTGGCCAGGCGTTCCAGCCGGCGCTCGGCCTTGTTGGTCGCGCGAATCCGGTGCATCGAGACGGCTGCGTCGTAGTCGACCCAGACGATGTCCTCACCCGAAAGATTGCGGCCCGGCTCGCTGACGAAGCGGCCCGCGGGCGTGGTGCGCTCGTCGTCGCGGATGTCGGCCATCTGGCGCTCGCCGATGCCGGGTACCGAGTGATCGCCCTTTGCAAGCCCCAGCAGGATGGGCGAGGACCCCCGCCGCTTGCCGTCCGCATCGAAGATGTGGACCACGGCGGCTTTCTTGTCGACGATCGCGAACGGCGTGCCCTGGTTGTCGCCGGTCGCGCTCACCCAGCCGGCCACGGTTTCGGTGTCGCCGGAAACCGCCGGCGATGAGTGCGCCGGCGGTGCCGCGATCAGCAGCGCAGCGAGTGCCGCGATGGCGGTGGCGAGGCCGCGACCGCGGCCATGCGAGCCGATCGGCATCGCGCGATCAGTTGCGGTCGGCACGTGCCACGCGCATCGAACCCTGCGAACCACCTTGGTTCGTCATGTCCGTGCTAGGCGACGTTGTCGCCTGGTTCGTCGTGGTGGCGCCGGCCGAGCCCGACATCGTGCCTTGGTTGGTGGCGGGAGTGCCGGTGGTGCCCATCGGGGTGTTCTGCTGCGACTGCTGGCCGGCAGCGGTCGCTGGATTCGGCGAGCTGGTGTTCGGCGGAGTGCCCTGGGCAATGGCGAAACCGGCGGCGCTGGTGAGGGCAATGGCGGCCATGGCCATCTTGATCGAATGGGTCATGAGTATCTCCTTGGATGGAATGAGTGAATCGATCGCTCGATGGAGCAACCGATGCTCAAACTAGCCCCGGTACACGCCCGCGCGGTCGGTGGGCCGCGCGGTCAGCTGTAGGACGACGGGCGTGGTGCGCCGGCGTGATCGGCTTGCACGGCCGAAGTCTTGGGCCGACGCGGCCGAGGGCCGTGCGCCGCCAAAAAAGCGCAGGCGCTTCAGGCGCCCGCTTTCACCTTCAGGCGCCAGCCTTCACCTTCAGCCGCCAGGCATGCAGCAGCGGCTCGGTGTAGCCGCTCGGCTGCTCGATACCCTTGAACACCAGGTCTTGCGCGGCCTTGTAGGCGGCCGAGGTCGCGAAGTTGCCGGCCATCGGCTGGTACACCGGATCGCCGGCGTTCTGCTCGTCGACCACCTTGGCCATGCGCTGGAAGGTCTCGTCGACCTGCGCCTTGGTCACCACGCCGTGCAGCAGCCAGTTGGCGATGTGCTGGCTGGAGATGCGCAGCGTGGCGCGGTCTTCCATCAGGCCCACGTTGTGGATGTCGGGCACCTTGGAGCAGCCCACGCCCTGGTCGATCCAGCGCACCACGTAGCCGAGGATGCCCTGCACGTTGTTGTCGATTTCCTGCTGCTTCTCGGCATCGGTCCACTTGGCTTCGGCCGCGATGGGCGCCTGCAGCAGCGCGTTGAGGATGTTGTCGCGTTCCGCATCGGCGTCGATCTTCTCCAACTCCTGCTGCACCGCCGTGACGCTCACCTGGTGGTAGTGCAGCGCATGCAGCGTGGCGGCGGTGGGCGAGGGCACCCAGGCGGTGTTGGCGCCGGCCTTGGGATGCGCGATCTTCTGCTCGAGCATGGCAGCCATCAGGTCGGGCATGGCCCACATGCCCTTGCCGATCTGCGCCTTGCCGCGCAGGCCGCACGAAAGGCCGACCAGCACGTTGTTCTTTTCATAAGCGCCGATCCACGCGCTGGACTTCATGTCGCCCTTGCGGATCATCGGGCCGCCCTGCATGGCGGTGTGCATCTCGTCGCCGGTGCGGTCGAGGAAGCCGGTGTTGATGAAGGCCACGCGCGCGGCGGCCTCGGCGATGCAGGCCTTGAGGTTGACGCTGGTGCGGCGCTCTTCGTCCATGATGCCGAGCTTCACGGTGTTGGCGGGCAGGCCGAGCAGCTGCTCGACGCGGCCGAACAGCTCGCTGGCAAAGGCCACTTCGGCCGGGCCGTGCATCTTGGGCTTGACGATGTAGATGCTGCCGGTGCGCGAGTTGCCCTTGCGCTTCAGGTCGATCATCGCGATGGTGGTGGTCACCACGGCATCGAGAATGCCTTCGGGGATTTCCTTGCCGCCGGCGTACAGCACGGCGGGGTTGGTCATCAGGTGGCCCACGTTGCGCAGGAACATGAGCGAGCGGCCGTGCAGCTTCACGGGCTTGCCGTCGGCGCCGGTGTATTCGCGGTCGGGGTTGAGGCCGCGCGTGAAGGTCTTGCCGCCCTTGGCGACTTCTTCGGTGAGCGTGCCCTGCACGATGCCGAGCCAGTTCGAATACGCGATCACCTTGTCGGCCGCATCGACCACGGCCACCGAGTCTTCGAGATCCAGGATGGTCGAGAGCGCGGATTCGAGCACCAGGTCGCTCACGCCGGCCGCGTCGCCCTTGCCGATGGGCGTGCTGCGGTCGATGCGGATGTCCAGGTGAATGCCGTTGTGCTTCAGCAGCACCGACGACGGCGAGGCTGCATCCCCCTGGTAGCCGACGAAGGCGGCCGGGTCGCGCAGCGTGGTGCTGCTGCTTTGCAGTGCGATGTGCAGCTGCCCGTCTTTCACGCTGTAGCCGGTCGCCATCTTGTGCGAACCGTTTTCGAGCGGCGCGGCCTGGTCGAGCACCTCGCGCGCGAATGCGATGACCTTGGCGCCGCGCACGGGGTTGTAGCCCTTGCCTTTTTCGGCGCCGTCGGTTTCGGGAATGGCATCGGTGCCGTAGAGCGCGTCGTACAACGAGCCCCAGCGCGCGTTGGCCGCGTTGAGTGCGTAGCGGGCGTTCAGGATGGGCACCACCAATTGCGGACCGGCCTGCAGCGCGAGTTCGGAGTCGACATTCGCGGTCGTGGCCTTCGCGCCTTTGGGCTGCGGCAGCAGGTAGCCGATTTTTTCGAGGAAGGCGCGGTAGGCCGGCATGTCGGCGATCGGGCCGGGGTGGGCCTTGTGCCAGGCATCGAGTTCGGTCTGCAGGCGGTCGCGTTCGGCCAGCAGTGCGATGTTCTTCGGTGCGAGGTCGCTCACGATGGCGTCGAAGCCCTTCCAGAAGACGTCGCTGGCCACGCCGCTGGCGGGCAGAACCTTGTCTTCGATGAAGCGATGGAGTTCGGTCGCAACCTGGAGTCCGTGGGCGGTGGTGCGAAGGGTCATGTTTTTCTCCTGAGAGCGATGCAATCGCTGAGCGTAATGAGAGGCGGTGTCTGTCGGAACCGGGCTGCGCCCTTGTTCCATACGACGACTTTATTCGATACTTTGCTGGCAAGTAAGAGCCGAAAGCGTGATTTATCAGTGACAAAAATGAGGGTAATGGCGGGCTTCGGCGCCCGATCCATGGCGTTTCAGATCATTCCGCTGAGTTCGCGGGCCGCGGCGCACACCGGCTCGATGTAGCGCGCGTCGTAGCGGTGCGCCGGCATGGTCAGCGTGACCGCCGCGGCCAGACCGCCGTCGGCGTGGAACACCGGCGCCGAAATACCGGCCAGCTCGGCCGTGCGGTCGCCCACCAGCGCGCAGTAGCCCTGCGCGCGAACGGTGTCGTACAGCTTGCGCTCCCTGGCGCCGCGCGGACGCCCGGCTTCGGGGCCGAAGGCGATCAGCACGCGCGCGCCCGCGCCGCGGTCGTTGGGCAGCAGGTCGCCCGCTCGCACATGGTCGCGCACCACATGCGACGAGTCGACGCGGAACTGGCACAGCCGCACCCAGCTTTCGCCCTGCTCTTGCCGCACGTGGTACGCCGCGCTTTCGCCCGTGGCCGCGGCCAGCGCGCGCAAAACCGGCAGCACGATGCGGTCGAGCGAAAGCGAGGCCGCATAGAGGCCGTGCAGCCGCGCGATTTCCGCGCCGAGCGCATAGCGTCCGTCGTCCTGCCGGCGGATCAGCCGCGCATGTTCGAGCGACGCGAGCAGCCGCAGCACCGTGCTCTTGTAGAGCTGCGTGCGCTCGGCAAACTGCGCGAGCGACAGTGCCTCGTCGCCGGGCTGGAATGCCGAAAGCAGGCTCAGCGCGCGGTCGACCGCGGCGGCGCCGCCGGGCGCGGCATTGAGGTCTGAAACCGATTCGGTCTGGGCTTTGCGGGGCATGGCGTTGGCTTGACAGGGAAAGTCGTTTGGCGGTTTAATTCTGTTTAACGGAATTTAGTTCTGCAAGATAGAACTGTCAAGCGGTCGGTGCCACACCGCCCGATCGCTCCAAGGAGACGAAACCGATGACACCCCCCGACGTCCTCATCAGCGAGGTCGGCCCGCGCGACGGCCTGCAGTCGGTCAAGGCCACCATGCCCACGGACTACAAGCTGCGCTGGATCGACGCGCTCCACGCGGCCGGCGTGCGCGAGATCGAGGTCGCCTCCTTCGTGCCCGCCAGGCTGCTGCCGCAGATGGCCGACGCCGCCGAGGTGGTGCGCCACGCCATCAGCTTGCCCGGCCTCACCGTGATGGCGCTGGTGCCCAACCGCAAGGGCGCGCAGGCGGCGCTCGAAGCGGGCGTGCACAAGCTCACGATGCCGGTTTCGGCCAGCGTGGCGCACTCGCTTGCCAACGTGCGCAAGACGCCGACCGAGATGGTCGAGGAAGTGCGCGCCATCTCCGAACTGCGCCGCGCGATGGCGCCGCATGTGAGGCTCGAGGCCGGCATCTCCACCGCCTTCGGCTGCACGCTGCAGGGGCTGGTGCCGGAAGACGACGTGATCCGCCTCGCGGCGCAGTGCATCGAGGCCGGCGCGGAAGAAGCGGGCCTCTCGGACACCGTCGGCTACGCCAACCCCGCACAGGTGCGCCGGCTCTTCAGGCGCCTGCGCGCCGAACTCGGCACGCACGCCGGCGCCGCCCACATGCACAACACGCGCGGCCTCGGCATCGCGAACTGCCTCGCGGCGTGGGACGAGGGCGTGCGCACCTTCGACGCCTCGCTCGGCGGCCTCGGCGGCTGCCCCTATGCGCCCGGCGCCTCGGGCAATGCGGTCACCGAAGACCTCGTCTTCATGTTCGAAGCCATGGGCGTTCGCACCGGCATCGACATTGAAAAACTCATCGCGGCGCGCGCGCCGCTCATGGCCGGCCTGCCCGGCGAACCGGTCTACGGCATGACGCCCGAGGCTGGCTTGCCCAAGGGCTTTGTCGTCCAACAGGAAACCACCGCACATGCCTGAATCCCAACCCCTGCCGTACGCCGGCATCCGCGTCGTCGAGTTCACCCACATGGTGATGGGCCCCACCTGCGGCCTGCTGCTGGCCGACCTGGGCGCCGAGGTCATCAAGGTCGAGCCGCTCGAAGGCGACAACACGCGCCGCCTGCTCGGTTCGGGCTCGGGCTTCTTTCCGACCTTCAACCGCAACAAGAAGAGCATTGCGCTCGACCTCAAGACGCCCGGGGGCGTGGAGGCCGCGCTGCGCCTCGTTGCCACGGCCGACATCGTGAGCGAGAACTTCAAGCCCGGCACCATGAAGAAGCTGGGGCTCGACTACGAGGCGCTCGCCAAGCTCAACCCGCGCCTCATCTACGTGAGCCACAAGGGCTTCCTGCCCGGCCCTTACGACCACCGGACCGCGCTCGACGAGGTGGTGCAGATGATGGGCGGCCTGGCCTACATGACCGGCCGCGCCGGCGACCCGCTGCGCGCGGGCACCAGCGTGAACGACATCATGGGCGGCATGTTCGGCGCCATCGGCGCCATGGCCGCACTGCGCCAGCGCGAGCTCACCGGCAAGGGCTGCGAGGTGCAGTCCGCGCTGTTCGAGAACAACGTGTTCCTGGTCGCGCAGCACATGATGCAGTTCGCCGCCACGGGCAAGGCTGCCGACCCGATGCCCAGCCGCATCTCGGCCTGGGCCGTGTACGACGTGTTCACGGTGAAGGACGGCGAGCAGATCTTCCTCGCCGCCGTCAGCGACAAGCAATGGGCCATTTTCTGCAAGGCCTTCGGCCTCGAAGAAATGCTGGCCGACCCGCGCCTGAAGAGCAACAACGACCGCGTCAATGCGCGCGAATGGATGATGCCCATCCTGCGTTCGCACCTCGCCGGCTACAGCGCGGCCGAGCTCAGTGCGGTGTTCGAGAAGAACGAGTTGCCTTTCGCGCCCATCACCAAGCCGCAGGAGCTGTTCGACGACCCGCACCTGAACGCCACCGGCGGGCTCGCGCCGGTGCGCATGAACGACGGCCACATGGCCAAGGTGCCGCTGATGCCCTTCACGCTCGACGGCGAGCGGCCGGGCATTCGCCTGCAGCCGCCGCGCATCGGCGAGCACACCGGCGAGTTGCTGCGGGAGGTGGGCTATAGCGACGAAGAGATCGCCGCGTTCGAGGCGCGTCAGGCCGGCGTTGCCGGTTGAACCCGGGATATATAAACCCGGGATATATAGTTCGGGCGCCATGGACCGCCTGAAGCAACTCGAATCCTTCGTCTCGGTGGCGACCCGCGGCAGTCTCACGGCCGCGGCCAAAGCCGAGGGCGTGGCGCCCGCGATCATGGGGCGGCGCCTCGATGCGCTGGAGGCCAGGCTGGGCGTCAAGCTCTTGGTGCGCACCACGCGGCGCATCACGCTCACGCACGAAGGCAGCGCTTTTCTCGAGGACTGCCAGCGCCTGCTGACGGAGTTCGCCAATGCCGAGGCCAGCGTGAGCGCCGGCGGCATCAAGGCCAGCGGGCACTTGCGCGTCACGGCGCCGGCCGGCTTCGGACGCCGCCACGTGGCGCCGCTGGTGCCGCGCTTCCACGCCATGCATCCGGAGGTCACGATTTCGCTCAACCTGAGCGACCGCGTGGTCGACGTGCGCGGCGAGAGCTTCGACTGCGCGGTGCGCGTGGGCGACATGCCCGATTCGTCGCTGGTGAGCGTGCGGCTGGCCGACAACCGGCGCCGCTGCGTCGCCACGCCGGAGTTCGTGCGTCGCCACGGCATGCCGAAGCACCCGGGCGAGCTGTCGCGCTTCGCCTGCCTCACGCTCTCGAGCGATGCCTCGCAAACGCGCGGCTGGGCGTTCCACGTTCCGCGGACCGCCCAGGGGCCGACCGAGGAGGGCGGCGAGGAACTGATCTACCTGCGGCCCGAAGGCCCGCTCGATTGTTCTGACGGGCAGGTGCTGCACGACTGGTGCCTGGCTGGCCACGGCATTGCCTGGCGCAGCACCTGGGAGGTCGAGGCCGAAATCGACGCCGGCCTGCTGGTGCCGCTGCTCGACGAATTCGCCGCGCCGCCCAACGGCATCTACGCGGTGTTCACGGGCACCAAGCACCTGCCGCTGCGGGTGCGGCTGTGGCTCGATTTCCTCAAGGAGCACTACGGGCGGCCCGAATTCTGGGGCGGAAGAGGCTAAAGCGCGCTCGAGCGACGGCACAATGCGCAAGCATTTGCAACCCATTGAAAAAAGAAAGCCACCGATGACCCTCGAAGCCATCCTCGCCTACCTGCACTTGCTGGCCATCCTCACGATGGTGGTGTTCATCTCCAGCGAGGCCGCGCTGTGCCGCGTGCAGTGGCTCAATGCCGCCGTGGTGGAGCGGCTCGCCAAGGTCGACCTGGTCTACGGCATGGCCGCCATTGCCGTGCTCGCCACCGGCATCGCCCGCACGGTGTGGGGCGTGAAGGGCACGGCGTGGTATTGGACCAACCCGCTGTTGCATGTGAAGCTCGGGTTGTTCATCATCATCGGCGTGCTTTCGATCTTTCCGACACTGACCTACTTCCGCTGGCGCAAGGCGCTGCGCGCCAACGGTACGCTGCCGGCCGAAGACGACGTCCGGAAAACGCGCAAGCTGGTGATGGTGCAGGCCCACCTGATCGCGCTGATTCCGCTGGTGGCGGTGTTCCTCGCACGCGGCTTCGGCAAGTAAGCCCGCATGGAACGCGCCGGCATCCAGCTTCTGTTTGCCGGCACCATCTTCAGCAGCGCGTTCCTGCTGTTTCTTGTCCAGCCGCTCATCGCCAAGCAGATCCTGCCCTGGTTCGGCGGCTCGGCCGCCGTGTGGTCGATCTGCATGGTGTTCTTCCAGGCGGTGCTGCTCGCGGGCTATGCCTATTCCGACTGGGTGACGCGCCATCTTCGCGTGCGGGTGCAGGCCGCATTGCACGTGGGCCTTCTACTCGCGAGCCTGGCGTTCCTGCCGCTGGTGGTTGCCGCGCGCTGGAAGCCCACGGGCGCCGAAGACCCGACATGGTTGATCCTGGGCCTGCTGCTGGCGACCATCGGCCTTCCATACTTTCTTCTTTCGACCACCGGGCCGCTGGTGCAGTCGTGGGTGGCGCGCACGCCCTGGGGCGCGCAGGTGTACCGGTATTTCTCGCTGTCGAACCTGGCCTCGCTGCTGTCGCTCCTGAGCTATCCGGTGCTGATCGAGCCGCGCAGTTCGCTGCTGCAGCAGGCGCAGGGATGGTCGTGGGGCTATGGCGCGTTCGTGGTGCTTTGCGCCGGCACGACCTTGCTCGTGGCGTACCGCTGGCCGGAGGCCGTGCCGTCGTCGGCATCGGCGGCATCGGCCACATCGGCTTCAGGCCAGGCCGCGGCCATCCCTGACGACAAGCCGCCGCGCTGGTCCGATGCCCTGCTCTGGCTCTCGTTGCCGGCCCTGGCGTCGTGGCTGTTGCTGGCCGTGACCAACCACATCACCCAGAACGTCGCCGCGGTTCCGTTTCTCTGGATATTTCCGCTTTCGCTCTATCTGTTCACTTTTGTGCTGTGCTTCGAGAGCGACCGCTGGTACCGGCGCGGCGTTTTCCTGCCGCTGGCGGCGGGCGTGCTGGTGCTGTGCGCCTTCGGCCTGCAGCACCACATCGGCTCCGATGTGCGCACGGGGCTTCCGATCTATGTCGGCGGACTCTTCGTGCTGTGCATGTTCCTGCATGGAGAAACCGCAAGGCTGCGGCCGGCGCCGCGCTACCTCACGCGCTTCTACCTGATGCTTTCGCTGGGGGGCGCCATCGGCGGCGCCATGGTCGGGCTGGTCGCGCCGCATGTGCTGCCCGCGTACTACGAGCTGGGCATCGGGCTTGCGCTGACGGCGCTCGTGGCGGTGGCGGTTCTGCGCCACCGCACCTGGTTGCGAGTTTCGGGCGCGGCCTTGGCGGCCTGCTGCGCCTATTTTCTGGTTGTGCAGATTCGCAGCGATACGGACAACTCGCGCCATCTGATGCGCAATTTCTACGGTGCGCTGATCACCTTCGACATTCGGCGCACCGATCCCGCAAGCTACGTGCGGCTGCTGTCGCATGGTTCCATCAAGCATGGCGAACAGTTCCTCGACCCGCTCAGGCGGCGCGAGCCCACCACCTATTACGGCGCCACCTCGGGCATCGGCCGTGCCATGGCCGCCGCGCCGAGCGGGCCGCGCCGCGTCGGCCTGATCGGCCTCGGCGCGGGCACGCTTGCGAGCTACGGCCGCAGCGGCGACGTCTATCGCATCTACGAGATCAATCCGCAGGTGTTCGAACTGGCGGACAGCGAATTCACCTTTCTGCGCGACAGCCCCGCGCGCATCGAGCGGGTGCTCGGCGATGCGCGGCTGGCGCTGGAGCGCGAGCCTCCGCAGGGCTTGGACCTGCTCGCGGTCGACGCCTTCTCGGGCGACGCGGTGCCGGTCCACCTGCTCACGGCCGAGGCCATGGACGTCTACATGCGCCACATGAAACCGGGTGGCGTCGTGGCCTTTCACGTGACCAACCGGTATCTCGAGTTGGCGCCGGTGGTGGCGCGAATCGCAGAGATGAAAGGCTTGCATGCCGTGCTCGTCAGCGACGACGCGGTAGCTTCGAAGTGGCTCGACCCGACCGACTGGGTGCTGGTGGCGCGGGATCCGGCCGTGCTGGCACGCGAACCCCTGCGCACCGCGGCCTCGCCCATCGCGCTCCCGGCCAACACCCGCCCCTGGACCGACGATTTCAACAACCTCCTGAGCGTGCTCAAGTAGCGCCCATGAAAAAGCCCCGCCGGCGCGGAGCGCGTGCGGGGCTTGTTCCGGCAATACCGGAGCCCTTTGGCGGGCCGCCGGTGTTGTCGAGGGGGCGTCAGGCCTTCGCGCTGAGGCATTCCTTCATGAAAGCCTTGCGTGCGTCGCCCTTCAGGGTCTTGGCCTTGTCGTCGGCATTGCAGCTCTTCATCTTTTCCTGCTGGGTCTGCTTGGCGGTCACGGCGGGCTTGGCGCTCAGGCAGTTCTTCATGAAGGCCTTGCGCTCGTCGCCCTTCTTGTCGCCCGCTTCCTGGTTGCAGGTCGTCATCTTGCTTTGCTGGGCGGTGGGGGCCTTGGCCGCCGGCGTGGCGGGGGTGGCTGGCGTCGCGGGTGTGGCAGCCGGAGCGACGACGACGGGCGCTGGGGCCTTGTCTTGTGCCTGCGCGGCGCCGAAGGAAAGACAGGCGCCCAGGGCGACCAGGGAAAGGAGCTTCTTCATGGTGATGTGTCCTTGCAAGGTTGGTTGTGACAGGTGCCCCGCCCCGGGGCTGCCCATCCTAACGGGCGAAGACACCCATCCGATGACCATCGCCGTCGCCGACGGGGTTTGCCCCCGGTAAAATCCGCAGATGCTATTGGTCAAACAGGAGCTGCTCGCGGCGCTCGCGAACACGCTCGAATCCCTCTCGCCCGGCGCCGGCTCCAAAGCCGCGTTCGAGTCGCCCAAGGTGGCTGCCCATGGCGATTTCGCCAGCACGGCTGCCATGCAACTCGCCAAGCCGCTCGGCCGCAAGCCGCGCGAACTGGCCGAAGAGCTCAGCGCCGCGCTGCTCGCCACCCCCGTTTTCGGCCATTGGGTCGAAGCCATCGAAATCGCAGGCCCCGGCTTTCTCAACATCCGCCTGAAGACCGCCGCCAAGCAGCAGATCGTGCGCGAAGTGCTGTCCGCTGGCAGCGGTTTCGGGCAGCAGCCGGCCACCGGCGAAAAGGTGCTGGTCGAGTTCGTCTCGGCCAATCCGACCGGTCCGCTGCACGTCGGCCACGGCCGCCAGGCCGCGCTCGGCGATGCCATCTGCAACCTGCGGGCGTCCCAGGGCGACACCGTCTGGCGCGAGTTCTATTACAACGACGCCGGCGTGCAGATCCAGACGCTGGCCAACAGCACCCAGCTGCGCGCCCACGGTTTCAAGCCCGGCGACCCCGAATGGCCGAGCGGCGAAAAGGCCCCGGCCTACAACGGCGACTACATCGCCGACATCGCCGAAGACTTCAAGCAGAAAAAAACCGTCAAGTCGGACGACCGCGAATACACCGCGAGCGGCGACATCGAAGACCTCGATTCCATCCGCGAGTTCGCCGTGGCCTACCTGCGCCGTGAACAAGACCTCGACCTGCAGGCCTTCCGCGTGCGCTTCGACAATTACTACCTCGAATCGAGCCTCTACACCAGCGGCCGCGTCGAGGAGGCAGTGCGCAAGCTCGTGGCCGCCGGCAAGACCTACGAGCAGGATGGCGCGCTGTGGCTCAAGTCGACCGACTACGGCGACGACAAGGACCGCGTGATGAAGAAGCAGGACGGTACGTACACGTACTTCGTGCCCGACGTCGCCTATCACATCGCCAAGTGGGAGCGCGGCTTCCACAAGGTCGTCAACATCCAGGGCACCGACCACCACGGCACCATCGCGCGCGTGCGCGCCGGCCTGCAGGCCGCGGGTGTCGGCATTCCGGAGGGCTACCCCGACTACGTGCTGCACACCATGGTGCGCGTGATGAAGGGCGGCGAAGAGGTCAAGATCAGCAAGCGCGCGGGCAGTTACGTCACGCTGCGCGACCTCATCGAATGGACCAGCACCGACGCCGTGCGCTTCTTCCTTTTGAGCCGCAAGCCCGACACCGAATACACCTTCGATGTCGACCTGGCCGTGACGAAGAACAACGACAACCCGGTGTACTACGTGCAATACGCCCATGCGCGCATCTGCTCGGTGCTGGCCGGCTGGGGCGGCGACGCCGCCACGCTGAAGAATGTCGACCTGTCGCCGCTCGAAAGCCCGGCCGCGCAGGCGCTGATGCTGCTGCTCGCCAAGTACCCGGCCATGCTGACGGCGGCGGCGAAGGATTTCGCCCCGCACGACGTGACTTTCTATTTGCGCGAACTGGCCGCCAGCTACCACAGCTACTACGACGCCGAGCGCATCCTGGTCGACGAAGAACCGGTAAAGCTGGCGCGGCTCGCGCTCGTCGCCGCCACTGCGCAGGTGCTGCACAATGGCCTCGCGATTCTCGGCGTCAGTGCGCCGAGCAAGATGTGAAATCACTATGAAGAAGACAACCAGACAACGCGGCAACATCGTCATCGGCCTCATCATCGGCCTGGTGCTGGGGTTGGGTGTCGCGCTGGGCATTGCGGTCTACGTGACCAAGGTGCCGATTCCGTTCGTAACCAAAACCCAGCGCGGCGGCGCCGAGCAGGACGAAGCCGAGGCCCGCAAGAACCGCGACTGGGACCCGAATGCTCCGCTCGCGGGCAAGCCCGGCGCACCCGCCAAGCCGCCCGCGGCTGCATCGGGCCCGGTGGCTCCGGCCGGCGGCGACACCACGGCCGTGGCGCCGGGCACACCACCGCCGGCGCCGCCGGTCCCGGTGGTCGTGGCCCCGCCCAAGCCCCCGCGCCCGGCGCCGGTGCCGGCCGAAGCCAATTCCCTGCCGCCGTCGAACGACCCGCTGGGCGATCTCGCCCGTGCGCGCGCCGGCGGCAACAGCGGCAGCACCACCACAGCTTCCGCCGCGCCGAGCAGCAGCAGCACCAGCGCGGCGCCGTCGTCAGGTCCCGATCCGTTCATGTATTTCGTGCAGGCCGGTGCCTTCCGGACCACCGACGACGCCGAGGCCCAGCGTGCCAAGCTGTCGCTCATGGGCGTCGAGGCCCGGGTCACCGAGCGCGAGCAGGCGGGCCGCACGGTCTACCGGGTGCGCGCGGGTCCGTTCAACAAGAAGGACGACGCCGATCGCCTGAAAGAACGCCTCGACAGCGGTGGCCTCGAATCGGCGCTCGTCCGCGTGCAGCGCTGAGGTGCATCTTGAGGCGGCTGCGGCCTCCCGGGCAGCCGTCATGAATAATCTTTAAGCTTCGCCGCGCGGCATGGGCCGCCGCCAAGATTGTCTTGGGCATGCCGCATGCGGGAACTCCGCGCGGCGCGCCGGCTCTGTCTGCCGTACCCAACAGGAGAACTCTTTCAATGAAACGTCGTGATTTTTCGCTGGCCGCCACCTCGCTCGGTCTGATTTCGCTGGCTGGCAACACGGCGCACGCCCAGGCGCGCGCACCCAAGGCCGGCACCGAGTACCTGGTGCTCGACAAGCGTGTGCCGGTCGACGCATCCGCCGGCAAGGTCGAGGTGATCGAGTTCTTCTCGTACAACTGCCCGCATTGCAGCGATTTCGAGCCGCAGCTCGACGCCTGGCTCAAGACGGCCCCGAAGGAAGTGGCTTTCCGCCGCGTGCCGGTGCCTTTCGTGGGCAACGACGTCGAAGCCAAGCAGCGCCTGTACTACGCGCTCGAAGCCATGGGCAAGGTCGAGGAATTCCAGCCGAAGATCTTCAATGCGATTCACAAGCAGCGCCAGAACCTCAACGGCGATACCAACATCATCGCGTGGGCCGCGGCCAACGGCCTCGACGGCGCCAAGTTCAAGGAAGTGTTTACCTCGTTCAGCGTGGCCAGCAAGGCGAAGCGCGCCACGCAACTGACCGAAGCCTACAAGGTGGCCGGCGTTCCGGCGCTGGCCGTGGCCGGCCGCTGGTATGTGGACGGCGAGCTTGCCGGTAACATGACCAAGGCGCTTCAGGTCACCAACTACCTGATCGGCGAAGCCAAGAAGGGCTGACCCGCAAGGGCAACGCGGTACTGTGTGCCGCTGCGCCAACCCCTTTGCGGGGCAAATCGGCGGGCCGGCGAAACCGGTTCCGCGATGTTCCCGGATAGGATGTCAAGCCCGCTTTTGGCGGGCTTTTTCATCGGCGCGTGCTGGGCTGACGCGATCCGCCGCATACAATGCAGAGCAAGTTTCGTGCCTCTATGACATTGCACTCCTACTCCAACACCACCCCTCTTCTTCGTCGCATCGGCCGGTTCGCCATCGGCGCGCTGTTGCTGGCCGGCCTCGCCTCGGGCGCCCTGGCCGAGACCGCTGACCGCACCAAGCCGATGAACATCGAGTCGGACGCCATGCGCTACGACGACCTGAAGCAGACCAGCGTGTTCACCGGGAACGTGCTGGTCACCAAGGGCACCATCATCATCCGCGGCGCGCGGATCGACGTGCGCCAGGATGCCGAGGGCTACCAGTACGGCGTGGTCACGGCGGCGCCGGGCAAGCGGGCCTATTACAAGCAGAAGCGCAACGCGCCCGACGAGTGGATCGAGGGCGAGTCGGAAGTCATCGAGTACGACAGCCGCGCCGACAACGTCAAGTTCATCCGCAACGCCGTCATGCGCCGCCTGCTCGGCGCCACGCCGAACGACGAAAGCAGCGGCGCGCTCATCGTCTACGACCAGAGCAACGACACCTACACGGTCAACGGCTCCACCGTGCCGCCGAATACCGGGGTGAATGCATCCTCGGGCGGACGCGTCAGGACCATCCTCACGCCTAAGTCCGCCACGGCGCCAGCGCCGGCACCCGGTGCTTCGGCCCCCGCCGCCGGCGGACGGCCCGCCGCGCCGGCAGCGCCCCAGCCGGCACCCGGAACCGGCCTGCGCTCGACCACCACGCTCGGCGGCGGCGAAGGGGAAGGGCGCAAGTGATCGAAACCGCTGGAACCCAGAGCCCCGACGGCACCCCGGGCAGCCGCCTGGTGGTGCGCGGCCTGCAAAAAAGCTACGGCAGCCGCAAGGTCGTCAAGGATGTCTCGCTCGACGTGCAAAAGGGCGAAGTCGTGGGGCTTCTCGGGCCCAACGGTGCCGGCAAGACCACTTCGTTCTACATGATCGTGGGCCTGGTGCGGGCCGATGCGGGCGAGATCACCATCGACGGCGAGCCCATTGCGCACATGCCGATTCACCGGCGCGCCCGCATGGGCCTGAGCTACCTGCCGCAGGAAGCCTCGATCTTCCGCAAGCTCACCGTCGAGGAAAACGTGCGCGCCGTGCTCGAGCTCCAGCGCGAACCCGACGGCAACGGCAAGCCGGTGCCCCTGACCAAGCAACGCATCGAAGAGCGCCTCTCGGGGCTCCTGGCCGACCTGCGGGTGGACCATCTTCGCGATTCCCCCGCGCTCGCGCTTTCGGGCGGCGAACGGCGCCGGGTCGAAATTGCCCGCGCACTGGCCACGCAGCCGCGCTTCATCCTGCTGGACGAGCCCTTTGCCGGCATCGACCCCATCGCGGTGATCGAAATCCAGCGGATCATCAGTTTTCTGAAGGAGCGCGGCATCGGCGTGCTCATTACCGACCACAACGTGCGTGAAACGCTGGGCATCTGCGATCACGCGTTCATCATCAGCGACGGGCATGTGCTGGCACAAGGCACGCCCTCGGAGATCGTCGACAACGCCGAAGTACGCAGGGTGTACCTGGGCGAACACTTCCGGATGTAAGGGAGGAGTCGGTCTCCATGAAGCAAGGGCTGTCCCTTCGCGTTTCGCAGCATCTGGCGCTCACGCCCCAGCTGCAGCAGTCGATCCGGCTGCTGCAGCTCTCCACGCTCGAACTGAGCCAGGAGGTCGAGCAGATGCTGGACGAGAACCCGTTCCTCGAACGCACCGCGGAAGAGGCGGCGCGCGAGGAATTCGGGCTCGACGCCATCGACACCCCCATGCCGCGCGACGAAGCGGCCGAAGCCGGCGAAGGCGAATTCGCTTCGCCGCCGGCCAGCAGCGCGACCACCACCACGGCCGAGACCGGCACCGCTGCCACCAGCGACACCGACAGCCCCGCCGCCGACATCGCCGAGCGCGAGCCTGACTGGGAAGGCGACGGCACCGTCGACATGGCGCCGGACGACAGCGAGTGGGGCAGCGACGCCCCCGCGCGGCAGAACAACCTCGGCGACGACGAGCGCGCCGACGCCACCGAACTCGCGCGCAGCCAGGAGTCGCTGCAATCCTTTCTGCACCGCCAGGCGCTCAGCCTCCGGCTCAACGAAAACGACGTTGCCGCGCTGCGCTTTTTGATCGAATCGCTCAACGACGACGGCTACCTCGAAGATTCGCTGCCCGCGCTGGCCTCGGGCCTCGCGGGCGACGACAACGACCAATTCGACGAACTGGTCCATCACTTCCAGGTGGCGCTCGGCCTGCTGCAGAGCCTGGAGCCGGCCGGTGTCGGCGCGCGCGACCTGGGCGAATGCCTGAGCATTCAACTGCGCGCACTGGCCAGCAAGGACGAGACCGAGGAACAGGCGCTGGTCCGCAAGACCGCCATCGCCATCTGCAAGCAGCCGATGGAGCTGCTCGCGCGGCGCGACTTCAAGCGCCTGGCCACGCTCACCCGCACCAACGAAGACCTGGTGCGCTCGGCGCTGCAGATCATTTCGCGTCTGGAGCCCAAGCCGGGCCGCCGTTTTGTCGACGTCGAGCGCAACATCGTGATCCCCGACGTCATCGTCACCAAGATCGGCCGCGGCACCAACGTCAAGTTCCGCGTCATGCTCAACCCCGAGGTCATGCCGCGCCTGCGCGTGCACGACATCTACGCCGGCGCGCTCAAGTCGCACAAGGGCGAGGGCAGCCAAGCGCTGTCGCAGCGGCTGCAGGAGGCGCGCTGGTTCATCAAGAACATCCAGCAGCGCTTCGACACCATCCTGCGCGTGAGCAACGCCATCGTCGAGCGGCAGAAGAGCTATTTCGTGCACGGCGAACTCGCCATGCGGCCGCTGGTGCTGCGCGAAATTGCCGACGAGCTCGGCCTGCACGAGTCGACCATCTCGCGCGTGACCACCGCCAAGTACATGTCCACGCCGTTCGGCACGGTCGAGCTCAAGTACTTCTTCGGCTCGGCGCTCGGCACCGAGACCGGCGGCAATGCCTCGAGCACCGCGGTGCGCGCGTTGATCAAGCAGTTCGTGAGCTCCGAGAGCATCAAGAAGCCGCTGTCGGACAGCCAGATTTCCGAAATGCTGAAAGAGCAGGGCATCGAGTGCGCGCGGCGCACCGTGGCCAAGTACCGCGAAGCCCTGCGCATCGCACCGGCCAACCTGCGCAAGGCCTTGTAGGCCGGGCGACCCCGCGCCTGGGGCCTGGGTATCCGCGGGGAGCGGCAGCAGCGCCTGCCGCCGCTCAGCTGCCCCGCACGCCGGACAGCAGCTTGATGCCCAGCAGCACCATCACGCCGCCCGCCGCGCGGTCGATCCAGGCCTTGTAGCGCAGGTAGGCCGAACGCGGCGCCGCCGACGAGAGCGCCAGCGCGACGATCGAATACCAGCCCGTCTCGATGCAGAAGATCACGGCCGGCACCGCGAGCGCCAGCGCCATCGGCACTTCGCGCGGCAGAAATGCCGCGAAGATGCTGGCGTAGACCACAGCGGTTTTCGGGTTGCTGACCTGCGTGCCCATGCCCAGCAGGAACGCGCGCCATCCATTGCCCCGGCGGCCGGGCGAATTCTCTTCCTGCGAAACAACGCGCAGCGGCTCGCGCGCGCCGCGCCAGATGCGGATGCCCAGATAGACGAGGTAGGCGCCGCCGAGCAGCTTCACCGCAAGGTACAGCGCGGGAACCGCGAGGAACGCCGCCTGCAACCCCACCAGCGCGGCGATGGCGAACACGATGCCTCCGGCGCCCATGCCCAGCGCCGCGGCCAGCCCGTCGCCGCGCGACGACGAGACGGCAGTGCGCGCGACCATGACGAAGCTCGGGCCGGGGCTCATGGCCCCGACGATCATCGCGCCCGCAATGCCCAGGAGAGGAACCGTGATGTCGTTCATGACTGTGATGGCTGTACGTTGATTCGAGCCACTATATAGAGCCCTGCCGCGAGGGCGGCGACAATGGCATTCCCCAGCGGCCGATGATGATGATGGCGAACCCCTTGTGAACGATCTTTCTCTTTTCCTGCCTTGCGCCGCCGGCGTCGAGGAACTCCTTGCGCAGGAAGTCCATGCGCTCACCGGGCGTGTCGGGCAAGACCTGCTCACGCTGCGCGGCGGCGTGCGAGTGCGCGCCGAATGGCGTGACGCGCTCAAGCTCAACCTGCACAGCCGGCTCGCCCAGCGCGTGCTGGTCGAAGTGGCCCATGCGCCTTACCGCAGCGAGAACGACCTGTACGCCATCGCGAACGGCGTGGCCTGGGAGATCTGGTTCACGCCCAAGCAGACCTTCAAGATCGAGACCACCGCGCAGCACAGCCCGCTGCAGAGCCTGAATTTCGCCACGCTGCGCATCAAGGACGCCATTGCCGACCGCTTCCGTGCCAAGGCCAACGGCGTGCGCCCGAGCATCGAAACGCAGTGGCCCGACTGCCGCGTGTTCGCCCACCTGACCACCGACCACTGCACGCTCTACATCGACACCAGCGGCGAGCCGCTCTTCAAGCGCGGCTGGCGGCAGGACAAGGGCGATGCGCCGCTGAAGGAAACCCTGGCCGCTGCGATGCTGGCCGCCAGCGGCTGGTGGAACCCCGAAACCGGCGCGGTGGCCGACGAGCCGCTGTACGACCCCTGCTGCGGCAGCGGCACCATCGCCATCGAGGCGGCGCAGATTGCGCGCGGCATTCCGGCCGGATGGCTGCGGCGCTTCGGCTTCGAGAAGCTGCTGCCGTTCCAGGCGCACGTGTGGGACGCGATCAGGAAAGAAGCCGAATCGGCGGCATCCGTGAAAGAAGTTGCCATCTTCGGCTCCGACGTTTCGCACCGCATGGTCGACTTTGCCGAACGCAACGCGGAGCGCGCCGGCGTGGCCGACGCCATCGAGTTCCGCGGCGGCGACGCGCTGCAGCGCATGCCGCCGGCCGAGGGCGGGGTGATCATGCTCAACCCGCCTTATGGCGAGCGGATCGAAGTGGGCGGTGTCGCGCGCTTCGGCGCCCGCGAAGCCGCGCAGACTGCCGGCCATGGAGAAGGAGGCGGCGAAGGTGGTGAAAACGGCGACGGCGGCGAGTTCTTTCCGCAGCTCGCCACGCATTGGAAGAAGAACTACGCCGGCTGGACCGCCTGGGTGCTCACGCCCGACCTGAAGCTGCCCAAACAGATGCGGCTCAAGGAGTCGCGCCGCGTGCCGATGTGGAACGGGCCCATCGAGTGCCGGCTGTTCCGCTTCGACATGGTGGCCGGCTCGGCCCGGAAGTAGCCAGGGCCAAGCGGCGGGCTACTTCGCCGTGCCCACGCCGCACGCGGCGTTCACCGTCCGCACGGCCAGGTCGCCCGGCAGGCCGGCAAAATTCATCGGACGGACGTCCGTTTCATCGAACTCGCGCACAGCCAACGGCGGCCCGACGAAGTTCGGCTGGCCGAAATAGGTGGCGCTCACATAGCGCGCCTTGCGCGCTTCGCAATCCATGCTCGCCTTCGCCGCGACGGACCGGAACTTCAGGCCGTCGTCGCCGGTGCGGGGCTCGGCCAGGCTGATCCGCACCGCCACCAGGCGCTTGCTTCCGTCCACTACCACGCTGGTCGGATCGACCTGCACATAGGTGTTGTCCGCTTCCCCCGCCGAGCCGGTCAGGGTGAGCCATTCCGCATGGGCAGGCGGTCCGATAAAAAGGGCGAGCAGCAGCAGGGAAAGTCGTTTCATCGTCGGAGGGTTGAAAGGCGCCGCGCACGGCCCGGGCAGCAGCATTGTGAATGGACGGCACGGTTTGCGCTTGCAGCGGCGCATGGTGCAACATCGGGGTTATTCCAAACGCACACATTTCCATTTCTCCAGAAGCGGCAAACGCCGCGGCCGGAGCCTTCGTGGTCATCGACACCAACATCGCCCTCGACCTGCTGGTGTTCGACAACCCCGACTGCCTGCCGCTGGCCGCCGCGCTGGCCGCCAGCGAGCTGCGCTGGCTGGCCACTGCCTCCATGCGCAACGAGCTTGCGCGGGTGCTCGGCTACCCCCTCATCGCGGCCCGCCTGGCGCGCAGGAGCCTGGCGCCGCAGAGTGTTCTGGCGGCGTTCGACGACCGCGTGCACCTGGTCGCTGAAACGCCGCCGCGCGCCCCGTGCGTCTGCAAGGACCCGGACGACCAGGTCTTCATCGACCTGGCGGTCGCCAGGCGTGCGCGGCTGCTCAGCAAGGACCAGGCCGTGCTGACGATGCGCAAGCGGCTCGCCGCGCAAGGCGTGGTGGTGCAGGCGGTGCTGGCGCTCTAGCGGCTGGCGGAGGCCGGCCCGGCGCCGTGCCACTGCCCAAGCAGCCGTGCCACCGCTCGCACGCGCTGCGTGTCGCGGCCCCAGCGGCGGCTGGCCGGCAGGCGCTGCGCCCACTTCATGCGCCGCGCCGCCTCGGCAATGCGCGCGCGAACTTCGTCGCTCACCTCGGCCAGCGCGGCGTGCCAGTGCACCCCGGCGGCTTCGGGCGCGGCGGCCTCGAGCATCATGGCCGTGGAGTGCAGGTAGCTGAGCCAGTCGCGTGCCTGGCACTCGGCCAGCGTCATGACTTCGGAGGGGTCGTCCTCGAAGTCGATGTAGCCGATCACTCCGTCGGGGCATTGCACCAGGTTGCGGTCGAAGGCCTGGCTCAGGTGCTGGCCGTGCACGTGCACCTTGGCAATTGCGGCCAGTCCCCCGCGCCAGACGGCCAGCAGCGCGGCCGGTCCGGCCGCGGCGGCCTGGTCGAGCTTTTCCTGAAGCACGACGGTGTTGCGGCCGCTTTCGCCCAGGTCGGAAATCAGCAGGCCGTCGGGTTGTTGCGCCAGCACCGCGGGCACGCGCAGGCCGGCGGCCGCCAGTTGCCGGAGGCGCCGGGCCTCGGTGGCAATGGCCGCCTCGCCACCCGGATTGGGCACCGGCTTGATGATGTCCAGCCGCGCCATGCGCGCGACCGCCGCCATCACGCGGTAGCCCCACTTGCCATGGCGCGGGCCGGCTTTCTTGAGCCAGACGCGTTCGCTGCCCAGGCGGTGGCTGGCCACGTTCTTCTGTTGCTTGGGCAAGGCGGCGCGCAGGAACTCGGCGTAGTCGCCCGGCCCCGGCACGAACGGCTGCGCATCCAGTGGCGCGGGCGCGGAGGCCGCACCCTTGGCGCTGTGCAATCGCGCCGAAGCACCGCGTCGCAAGGGGTTCATGCAGCGAGCGCGAGACTCGACACCAGGCCGTGCGGCCCCTGTGTCACGGGCTGGAAGCTCTCGGCGCTGGCCAACGGCCAGTAGGTTCGGAACACGTTGTGCTGCTTGTCGAGCGGGCCGAGAAGGGCGCCCGGCTGCACCTGCATCACCAGGTTGCTCAAGAGGCGCACCTCGGTGTCGGAGATGCGCCGCACGATGTGGTGCGCGGTGATCTGCTGCGGATGGTCCAGGCCCGCGGCCTGCACCAGCTCCTGCAGCGCGTGGAGGGTGCTGCGGTGGAAGTTGCGAACGCGGTCGGCCTTGGTCGGCACCACCAGCGCCTGCTGGCGCACCGGGTCCTGCGTGGTCACGCCCGTGGGGCAGTGGCCGGTGTGGCAGCTTTGCGCCTGGATGCAGCCCAGCGCCATCATGAAACCACGCGCCGCGTTGCACCAGTCGGCACCCAGCGCCATCATGCGGGCCACGTCGAAGGCCGTGATCACCTTGCCGGCGCAGCCCAACTTGATGCGGTGGCGCAGGTTCACGCCGATGAGCGTGTTGTGCACCAGCAGCAGGCCCTCCTGCAGCGGCGCGCCCACGTGGTCGCTGAACTCGACCGGCGCGGCGCCCGTGCCGCCCTCGGCGCCGTCCACCACGATGAAGTCGGGCGTGATGCCGGTCGCCTGCATGGCCTTGACGATGGCGAACCACTCCCACGGATGGCCGAGGCAGAACTTGAAGCCAGTCGGCTTGCCGCCCGAAAGCTCGCGCAGCCTGGCGATGAAATGCATCATCTCGACGGGCGTGCCGAACGCGCTGTGCGAGGAGGGCGACACGCAGTCCACGCCCACCCGCACGCCGCGCGCGGCCGCGATCTCGGGCGTGACCTTGGGGGCAGGAAGCACGCCGCCGTGCCCCGGCTTGGCGCCCTGGCTCAACTTGATTTCGATCATCTTCACCTGCGGATCGCGCGCGTTGGCGCTGAAGCGCTCGGCATTGAAGGTGCCGTCCTCGTTGCGGCAGCCGAAGTAGCCCGAACCGATTTCCCAGATCAGGTCGCCGCCGTGCACGCGGTGGTGCTGCGAAATGGAGCCCTCGCCGGTGTCGTGGGCAAAGCCGCCCATCTTTGCGCCCTGGTTGAGCGCAAGGATCGCATTGGCCGACAGCGCGCCAAAGCTCATGGCCGAGATGTTGAATACGCTGGCGCTGTAAGGCTGGGTGCAAACCTGCGCGGGATTGGCCTCCGCCGGCTGCGGCGTACCGCCGATCACGATGCGGAAATCGTGGTTCGCGAGCTTGGTCGGCTGCATCGAGTGGTTGATCCACTCGTAGCCCGCAATGGTCACGTTCAGCTGCGTGCCGAAGGGGCGGTTGTCGGGGTCGCCCTTGGCGCGCTGGTACACCAGCGAGCGCTGCGCGCGCGAGAACGGTGCCGCCTCGGAATCGCTCTCGATGAAGTACTGCCGCATTTCTGGCCGGATGAATTCCAGCAGAAAGCGCAGGTGGCCGATGACCGGGTAGTTGCGCAGGATGGCGTGGCGCGTTTGCCGCAAGTCGTGCACGCCGGTCGCGCTGAGCGCCGCAAAAACCGCCAGCGCCACCCAGGCCGCCCACAGGTGCGGAGACAGCAGCACGGCGGCCAGGCTGGCGGCCAGGCCCGCCACGCACAGGGCAAAGGCGCTGTAACGCGTCGGAAACGGAATAATCGTGGACATGGGGTGAAATGACTGCCGGAGCCTGCTGCATCATAGAGGGCTGCCCCGAACTTGCCATGACGACCACCAACGACACCCCCCAGGCCGCAGCGCCCGCTTCCGCCCCTCTCGGCCCCGACGATTTCGACGCCCTCGACCATGCGCTCGACGCCATGCGCGAGCAGGACGAGGAAATTCCCCAGTGGGAGTTCTGCGAAGGCTTCATGGCCGCGCTGATCTGCACCCGCCGGCCCATCGAGCCCTCCGAATACTGGCCCGTGCTGCTGGGCGAAGGCTTCGTGCCGGCCCAGCACATGGAGTTCGTCTGGAACTGGAAGCGCCGCTGGCTTGAAATCGAGGAAGGCCTGGACGCCGACGTGCAGTCGCTCGACGACGAGCGCAGCTGGCAGCCCGAGGTGCTCGACACCCGCGGCGCCATCGCCTCGCTGCCCGAGGAAGAGCGCGCGGAGGTGGCGGGCGAGGAAATTCCCTCGTTTGCGCAAGTCTGGGCGCTGGGCTTCATGTACGCGGTCGAAAACTGGCCAGAAGACTGGGCCGCGCCGCGCGACAAGGAAGCCGCGCAGATGCTCGACGACGCGCTCGACAACATCGTGGCGCTGACCGAGGACGACAAGGCCAAGCCCACGCTCTCGATGTTCAGCGACGACGGCCCGCCGAGCGTGAGCCAGCAGCGGCTGGACGATTTCGGCGCCGCCATCTGGGCGGTGTACGACCTGCGCCAGCTCTGGAAGAGCATGGGACCGAAGGTGGAAACAATCCGCAAGGAGGCTACGCCCGGCCGCAACGATCCGTGCCCCTGCGGCAGCGGAAAAAAGTACAAGAAGTGCCACGGTGCCTAGCAGCGGGTGCGCCACCGCACCGCTGACGCCGCGCGCCGCGTGGGTCATGGTGCTGGCGCTTTGCGCCGGGGTGGCGTTGAGCCAGGCGTTCCGAACGGTGGGCGCCATCATGGCGAGCCCGCTGCAGGCCGATTTCAGGCTGTCGGCCCAGGCGCTCGGCATTTTCTCGGGCGCCTTCCATTTCGCCTTCGGTGCGATGCAGCTCTTCATGGGCATCGGCATCGACCTGCACGGGGTGCGGCGCACGGTGCTCGTCGCCTTTCCGATCGCCATTGCGGGCGCGCTGCTCTCGGCGGTGTCGTCGAGCTACCTGGTGCTGGTGGCGGGGCAGGCGCTGATCGGCATCGGCTGCGCGCCGGCCTTTCTGGTGTGCACCGTGTTCATCGCGCGGCACTTCCCGGCGGCCCGCTTTGCCACGGTTTCAGGCCTGGTGCTCGCCATCGGCGGGCTCGGCATGCTGGCCACCGGCACGCCGCTCGCATGGCTGGTGCAGGCGTATTCGTGGCGCGCGGGCTTTCTGGTGCTGGCCGTGGCCTCGGCGCTGGCGTGGCTCGCCATCTGGCGCTGGGTGCACGAGCCCGCGTCGGCCGTGCCGAAGGCGAACGAGTCCATTCCCGAGGCCATCCGCCAGTTCGGCGCGTTGCTCGCCATGCCGCACACGCTCGGCATCGTGGTGCTCGGCGCGGTGACGTATGCCGCTTTCATTTCGCTGCGCGGGCTCTGGCTCGGGCCGCTCATGATGGAGCGCCACGGCTATTCGCTGGTGCAGAGCGGCAACGTGGCGCTGGCGGTGTCGGTCATCTCGCTCTTCGGTGCGCCATTGTTCGGCCGCCTCGATCGCGACGGCGCCGCGCGGCGCCGCTGGATCGTGATCTGCGCGCTCGGCTATGCGGCGCTGTTCGCACTCATCGCCTTCACGCACTCGGCCTGGCTGGACATCGGCGGCATGGTGCTGATCGGCATGCTCTCGGGCTTCATCGTCTGGCAATACGCCGACGTGCGCGTGGCCTACCCGGTCACGCTCACGGGCCGCGCCATGGCGGTTTTCACGATGGCGATGTTCCTCGGCGTTGCGCTCATGCAGTGGGGCACCGGCGTCGCGGCATCGGTGGCCGCGGCGCACGGCGGCGACCCGCTCACGGCCGTGCTGGCCACCATCGCCGCACTGCTGGTGCTGGGTGTCGTGGCCTTCGCGTGGTTGCCCGCGCCGAAGGCCGGCACCCTCAAATCTTGAACGCGCGCTGAATATCGGGCCGGACCAGGTCCGCGTATTCGCGGTGCTTGCGGATGTAACCCGCGATGAACTGGCACACCGGAATCACGTGCAGCCCGCGTGCGCGCGCATCGTCGAGCACGTGCCTGGCGAGCGCCGAGCCGATGCCCTTGCCTTCGTTGTCGGGCAGCACTTCGGTGTGCGTGAACATGATCGCGTCGGTCAGCAGGTTGTATTCGGCAAAGCCCGCAAGCCGGCCTTCCGTCGCCGCTTCATAGCGGTGCTGCGCTTCGTTGTTGGTGAGGTTGATTTCGCTCATGGTTGGCGGGAAAGAAAGTTGGCGAGGTTGGTGGTGGCGGTCTTGCGCACCTTGTTGCGCAGCATCGGTGTCCAGCCCATCAGCAGGCCCGGCGTACCGAGCGCCTGGCGTGCCCAGGTCCAGAAGGAGAAGCTGTCGCGGTGGGTCTTGATGAGGCCTTCGGGCGTGAAAGTGAAGCGCGCCTCGACGCTGTTGTCCACGATGCGGTTCGTGGCACTGAAGCGGTAGTGCGCGTCCCAGTGCGCCTGGCCCGCGGTGGCGTCGGCCTGCACGTTGCTGCAGCTGAGCTTCCAGACGTCGGCGCCTTTGCCCCGCGTGACGGTGCAAAGCATCTTCCACATGCCGCCGACTTCTCGCTGCCCGCGCAGGGAAAAGACCTCGTCGTCGAAGACCGCATCGGGCGCATAGCAGGCGGCCATGGTGTCGGCGTCGAGCCGGGCGAAGGCATCGTAGAAGCGCTGGATGGTTTCGGTGTTGGTGTGGATGCGGGTGTCGGTGTTCATTCGTTTTCCTGGCGGCTTTCTTGGCGTTTTCTGGCGGGAGTATGCGGCCGACGAAGTCAGGCCTGCAGCAAGTGCGCCAGTGTCTGCAGCGCGTAGTGCACCGTGGCCGCGCGCACCGCGGCGCGGTCGCCGTCGAAGCGCCGGCGCTCGGTGCGAACCTGTCCATCGACCGACCAGCCGAACCACACGGTGCCGACCGGCTTCTCGGGGCTGCCGCCAGTGGGTCCGGCCACGCCGGTCACCGCCACCGCCGCGCGGGCCTTCGAGTGTGCGATGGCCCCCGCGGCCATGGCGCGCGCCACCGGTTCGCTGACCGCGCCGTGGGCTCCGATCAGCGCCGCGTCGACGCCCAGCAGTTCGGTCTTGGCCGCGTTCGAATAAGTGACGAAGCCGCGCTCGAACCATTCGCTGGAGCCTGCCAGTTCGGTGCACGCGCCGGCAATGAGCCCGCCGGTGCAGCTTTCGGCCGTGGCGAGCATCCAGCCTTTTTTCAGCAGCAGTCCGGCTGTGGCCGCGACCAGGGCGGGCGTGTCCTGGTCTGCAAGAAAGTTCGACGATGGGGTCGACGGTTCCATGAAGTTCACCATGCGCGCCAGAGCGCAATGACCAGCAGCGTGCAGAACGCCGCCACCAGGTCGTCGAGGATGATGCCGAAGCCCGCGCGCCACCAGCGCACTTCGGTGGCATCGCGCTGCTTGAACAGCGCGTCGGCCCAGGCCACCGGCCCCGGCTTGGCGGCATCGAAGAAGCGGAACAGCCCGAACGCGATGACCTGCGCGAGCAGGCCGGCCGGCGTGACGAGCCAGAGCACGATCCAGAACGCGACCACCTCGTCCCACACGATGCTGCCCGGGTCGGCCACGCCCATGTCGCGTGCGGTGACGCTGCAGGCCCACCAGCCGATGGGCAGCGAAGCCAGGATGATCCAGCCGATGGTGGCGGGCGTGAACCACAGCTGCATGACCGCAAAGGCCGCCCAGGCCCAGAGCGTGCCGACCGTGCCGGGCGCCACGCGCGGCATTCCCGAGCCGAAGCCCAGGGCGATGAAGTGCGCCGGGTGCGAGAACAGGAATGCCCTCGTGGGCCGGCGCGGCGCGCCCTGCGGAGTGGGACCGGCGGACGATGAGGAAGACGAAGGAGGAGGCGGAGGAACGGCTTGCATCAGGCAGCAGTGTCGCGCATCCGCGGTCACGCCGAAGCCCCTATTTATCAAAGCGTTATCTTGTTTAATTCAAGAATGAAGCCTAGCATCAGGCCCTTGCTTCGACATTCGCGTCCTTCCCGGACGCCGCCCAATGCCTGCCACACCCACCTCCACCGCCGATACCGGTTCGCCGATTTCCGACCCGTCCACCACCGCCTGGGGCGACCTTTTCCGCGGCCGCAACGGCTGGCGCGCCCTGGCGCTGACGGGCGGCGTCGCGCTTCACGCCGTGAATGTGCACATCGTGACCACCGTGCTGCCTTCGGTGGTGAACGAAATCGGCGGGCTCGACTGGTACGCATGGAGCACCACGCTGTTCGTGGTGGGGTCGATCGTCGGTGCCACGCTCTCGGTGCGCTTGCTCGCCATGCTGGGGCCGCGCGGTGCATGCCTGGCGGCGCTGGCGGCATTCACCGCGGGCTCGATGGGTTGCGCCCTGGCACCGGCCATGCCCTGGCTGCTCGCGGGCCGCACGGTGCAGGGAGTGGGCGGCGGCATGCTCGCCGCGCTGAGTTATGCGTTGATCCAGCTGGTGTTTGCGCCGCGGCTGTGGCCTCGCGCGGTGGCACTGGTGTCGGGGATGTGGGGCGTGGCCACGCTCTGCGGTCCGGCGGTCGGCGGGCTGTTTGCGCAGGCGGGGCACTGGCGCTGGGCCTTCTGGTCCTTGCTGCCGCTGGCGGCGGTGCAGGCCTTGTTGGTCGCCGTGCAGCTGCGGCCCGGCGCCGGCGTGCGGCACGTGCGTCCGGCCGACATGCCGCGCATTCCCGCGTTGCAGATCGGTTTGCTTGCGGCGTCGGTGCTGGTGATTGCGGCGAGCGAGTTCGGACCCGCGCTGGCCTGGCAGGCCGTCGGCGTGGCGCTGGGGCTTGGGCTCGGCGTGGCCGCCACCCGGATCGACCGGCATGCCGCGGTGCGCTTGCTGCCGACCGGCGCCTACAGGGTGAGCGCGCCGATGGGTGCCATCTACGCCAGCGTGGTGCTGCTGATGATCGGCACCACCACCGAAATCTTCGTGCCGTATTTCCTGCAGCTGCTGCACGGCCAATCGCCGTTGTCGGCGGGCTATCTCACGGCGGCGATGGCCGGCGGCTGGAGCGCCGGTTCGCTGCTGTCGTCCGGGCGCAGCGGTACGGGAGCCGACCGCATGCTGCGCGCCGGGCCGGTGGTCTGCACGCTGGGGCTGGTGGTGCTGGCCGTGCTGTTGCCGGGGCATGGCCGGCTCGCCGCGGGCGTCGAAACGCTGCTTGTCGCCGTCGCACTGGGTGCCGTCGGCCTGGGCGTGGGCATCGGCTGGCCGCACCTGGTCACGCGCGTGATGTCGCTTGCACCCGCGGGGCAGGAAGGCCTGGCTTCGGCCTCGATCACGACCGTGCAGCTCTACGGCCTGGCGGTGGGTGCGGCGGTGGCGGGGCTGGTGGCGAACGCGGGCGGCCTCACCGCGCCGGGCGGCGTGGCGGGCGCACGCTCTGCCGCCGTCTGGCTGTTCGCGAGCTTTGCGCTCGCGCCAGCGCTGGCGGCATGGCTCATTGCCCGATTCGCTGCTGCCGCGCGCCATCGATGAAGAACGGCGGGCGCGATGCGCCGAGCCCGGTCCAGGCCATCACGCCACCACACCTTCCCATCTCAGCAGCCGCCTGCGGCTCTGCAGATGCCGCCTCTCCCCGCGCAGCTGTGCCACCAGTTCGTAGGCATCGGGCGGCACATAGGCGCCGCGCCAGGCCACGTGCTGGTCGGCGCGGCACAGCACCAGGCGGTGCATGTACGCGGGCGGTACCTCCGCGGCGTCGATGTCGACCACGGTCAGCGGCATGTCGTAGGCGCGCGCCGCGCGCTCGAGCGCCGACACGTCCGCGCTGCGATCGAAGCGCAGCAGCGTGTAGCCCGGCCCGAAAGCGTCGTAGAGCGAACGGCCGTCGGTCAGCCAGAAATGCGGCGCGCGGCAGCCCGGCACGGTGGAGGGCGTGAAGCCGCCCATCGAATAGGTCGGCGGCGTGTGCTCGCCATCGGCCACGATGATCGGCGAACCGGTATAGAAGTAGCCGAAGTTCAGGCCCGCGCAGCAGAACTGCTGCACGTTGAGGTCGTAGGCCTCGCGTCCGATCTCCGCGCGCAGCGCATCGCCCTCGGGGCCGGGTGCCTCGATGTCCTGCGGCACGGCGCGGCGCGCGCGAATCATCTTCTGCGCATGCTCCATCGCGAAGTTCGACACCTGTTCGGTGATCGGCAGGCGCTCGGCTTCGTACGCATCGAGAATGCCGTCGTCGCCCCAGCCCTGCACGCAGGCCGAGAGCAGCCACGAGAGGTTGAGCGCATCGGCAATACCCGCGTTCATGCCGTATCCCGCATAGGGCACCCAAAGGTGCGCCGCATCGCCCGCGAGGAACACGCGGCCTTCGCGAAAACGGTTGGCCACGAGACGGCGCCCCACCCAGTCTTCCTTGCTGACGATCTCGTAGGAGAAATCGGGCCCCACGCCCAGAATTTCACGCAGCGACTGGTCGCGGTCGACCGAATCGAACTCGGGTTCGTCGGTGTTCAGGTGGTTGTGCACCAGCCAGGTTTCTTGCCCGTCGATGGCAAACATCGTGCCGCAGCGGCGCGGGTTCATCGCGTAGCAGGACCACGCGGGCTTGCCCGGAATCAGCGCGCGCAGCTGCGGCGCGCGAATGAGGGTCGACTGCACGCGCTGGATCACCGCCGTGCCCTCGAGCCTGGCGCCGATCTGCTTGCGCACCGCGGAGCTGCCGCCGTCGCAGCCCACCATGTAACGGCAGCGGATGTGGCGCGTTGCGTGGCTGTCGAGATCGGTGGCGGTCACGCTCACGCCCTCGCCGTCCTGCGTGAACGCGGTGAACTGGGTCCGGTTGAGCAACTGCACGCCGGGCAGCGCCGCCGCGTGCCTGAGCAGAATCGGCTCCAGATAGATCTGGTTGATGCGGTGCGGCGGCTCGGGCGTGGGCCACCGCGCGTCGGGCCCTTCGGTTTCGGTATAGCGGTCGCGCCGGCAGGGAATGGGAATGCGCGCGAGCTCCGTGCCCGTTGCGCTGGTGCGGAGCACCACGTCGTTGGGATAGTCGGCGGGCAGCCCCGCGTCACGCAGCTTCTGCGCCACGCCGAGGCGGCGGAACTGCTCCATGGTGCGCGAGGACACGTGGTTGCACTTCACGCTCGGCGGCTCGGCGAAGCGGCGGGTCTCGCAAAGGACGACCGAGACGCCGTGCGCGGCCAGGTCCATTGCCAGCGTGAGGCCCACCGGGCCGGCACCGACGATCAGCACGTCGGCGTTGAGGGTCTTGTCTGTCATGGTTCTCGAAACCTTCAGTCGAGCTTGATGCGGGCGTCCTGGATCACCTGGGCCCACTTCTTCGTTTCGGCGCGGATGTACGCATCGAAGGCCTCCGACGTGCCCGGCGCGGGCTCCACGCCGAGGTTGCGCATTGCCGTTTTGTTCTGCTCGTCCGCCAATGCGGCGTTGATCTCGGCATTGAGCCGCGCCACCACCGGCGCCGGCGTGCCCGCGGGCGCCACCACACCGAACCAGCCTGTCGAGTCGTAGCCGGGCAGCCCCGCCTCGGCCACGGTCGGCACGTCGGGCAGCATGGGCAGGCGCTCGGGGCTCGTCACCGCGAACGCGACAAGCTTGCCCGCCTTGATCTGCTGCAGCGCCGAAGGCAGGTCGACCACCGCGAGCGGGACTTGCCCCGCCAATGCATCGAGTGCCGCCGGCCCCGAGCCGCGATAGGGCACCTCCACCAGCTTGATGCCGGCCATCTGCGAGAACAGCGCGGCCGAAAGATGCATGGCCGTGCCATTGCCGCCATGGCCGATGGAGAGCGAGCCCGGCTTTGCCTTGGCAAGTGCAATCAGCTCGCGCTGCGTCTTTGCGGCCACCGAGGGATGCCCGACGATCACGAAGGGAATGGCCGCGAGCATGCCCACCGGCCTGAAGTCCTTGAGCGGATCGAAGGGCATCTGCGGATACAGGCTCGTGTTGGCCGACAGCGCGCCGGCCGCGCCCACGCCCAGCGTGTAGCCGTCGGCGGGTGCCTTGGCCACCAGCGAAAGACCCACGTTGCCGCCCGCGCCGGGGCGGTTGTCCACGACCACCTGCTGGCCGAGCTTTTCGTTCAGCCGCGGCACCAGCATGCGCACCACGCCGTCGGCGCTGCCGCCGGGCGGAAAGGTCACCACGACGCGGATCGGTTTGTTCGGGAAGTCGCCGGCCGGGGCTTGGGCCTGCACTTGGGTAGCGCAGGCCAGAAGTGCGCAGGCCGCGGTCAGCAGCAGCTGCCGTCGAAGTGCGCGTGCCCGGCGGGCCATCGTTGCAGTCATCGAAATCTCTCCTTGAATATTGGTTTTGTTTGACGCGAATTGAACGATGCCAGCATTTATCCGTAAATCAAGGAATTCCGAATCAAATATCATCTTTTCTAATGAATGCAAACTTCAGTCCTACGCTTCGTCAATTGCGTGCATTTCTCGCGGTGTACCAATTGCGCCAGCTCAGTGCGGCGGCGCAAAGGCTGTTTGTGACGCAGTCGGCGGTGAGCATGCTGATCCGCCAGCTGGAGGACGGGCTGGGCACGCGCCTGTTCGACCGCACCACGCGTTCGCTCAAGCCCACCGCCGCGGCGGAAGAAATGCTCGCCACCGTCGAGCGCGTGTTGCGCGATGTCGATTCGCTCTCCGCGGATTTCCGTGACCTGGCCACGCTCGAGCGCGGGCGCGTGACGCTGGCCATTACGCCGACCGTCGCGTCGCTGCTTCTGCCCGATGCGATGCGCGTGTTTGCCAAGCAGCATCCCAAGGTGCGCGTGCTGGTGAACGACTGCGCGCCCGACCAGTTCATTTCGCGCATCCTCGGCGAGCATGTGGATTTCGGCATCGGCACGCCCGAGCGGCCCGGCGCCGAGGTCGAGACGCAGCGGCTGATGCGCGACCATCTCGCGCTGGTGTGCCGCACCGACCACCCGCTGGCCAAGGCCCGCGTGGTCCGCTGGGCCGACCTCGGACGCTACCCCGTCATCACCGTGCGGCCCGGCTATGGTGTGCGGCCGCTGATCGACGGCGCTGCGGCCGAGGGCGGCGTGGTGCTCGACGTGGTGAACGAGGTGTCGTTCCTTTCAACGGCGCTGTGGATGACCGCCGCCGGCATGGGCCCGTCGATCATGCCCTCGGCCTTCGCCCGCGCGGCGAACGATCCGTCGCTGGTGATCAAGCTGCTCAGCGCGCCGCGCTTGTCGCGCGACATCTCGGTGGTCACCAAGCGCGGGCATTCGCTGTCGGCGGCGGCGCGCAGCTTCATCGACGTGCTGAAGCAATCGCTCTAGGCCTTTTTCCGTACTGACCGGCCGGATCGGTCGGCCGTATGCTTGGCGGCTCATTCAAGCGCGAAAGCCTATTCATCATGAAAAAAAACCTGGTCCGTTTCAACGCGTTGTGTCTGTGCCTCGCGTTCGGCTTCCTGCTCGCGGCGTGCGGCAACAAGGAGGCCGAGCAGCGCACCGCGTTCATCGGCTTCCTGCAGACCCGCGTGCTCGACAAGCCGGGCCTGCGCGTGCCCACGCCCACTGCCGACGAGAAAGCCTCCTTCGGCGACTATGCGCAGCACTACGCGGTGATTGCCGACTTCAACGAAGGCATGAACAAGTCGGTCAGCCAGCCGATGGGCCAGGTGATGGCCAAGGGCGCGCTGCGCTCGATTGCCGATCTCTCGTCGCGGCGCGACGACCTCAAGGCCGCGAAAGACGGCCTGGGCGGCCTGCGTACCGCGCTGGATCAGGAGCTTGCCAAGGCCGACGCCGCGCATGCCAAGCTCAAGCAGCCCGACGACCTGAAGCAGGTCTACGACAAGGCGTACGAAAAGACCGTGTCGGCTCCGGCGGCCACCTTCAAGGAAGTGTTCCCCGCACTCGACACCGTGTTCGCTGGCGCGCTCGCGGTGGGCGACTTCATCGAGCAGAACAAGTCGAAGATCCAGGTCTCCGGCTCGACCGTGACAGTGACCGACCCTGCGGTGCAGGCACAGCTCAACAAGATGCTGCAGGACCTCAACGGCCATTCGAAGGCCATCAATGCCGCCCAGGCAAAGATGCAGACGATGGTCCGCGGATCCTGATCAGACGAAGTGGTCGAACGATCCGAATCGCTGCGTAACCGGTGAACCGCTCGCGTCCACGATGCGCAGGCCCCCTTCGGCGTCGATGCGGCCGATGCGCGTCACGCGCGTGGCGCTCTCCTGGCCGGCTTGCTCGACCGCGGCCCGCGCCGAGGGCGCCGCGGTAAAAACCAGTTCGTAGTCGTCGCCGCCCGAGAGCGCGCAGGTGCGCAGCGTTTCGCGGCCCAGACCCGCCGTTGCGGCGGCGGCCACCACGCTCGTGGCCGCGTCGGCATCGAGCGTTGCGCCCACCCGGCTCGACGCGAGGATGTGGCCCAGGTCGCCGACAAGGCCGTCGCTCACATCCACCGCCGCTGAGGCGGTGCCGCGCAGCGCCTGGCCCAGCGCCACGCGCGGCGTGGGCTGCTCCATGCGCAGTCGCGCCTGCTCGAAGACATCGGCGGGCAATGCGAGCGTGCCGCGAAACACCTCGAGCGCCAGCCGCGCATCGCCGAGCGTGCCGCTGACCCAGATGTCGTCGCCGGCGCGCGCGCCCGAGCGCAGCAGCGCCGCGCCGGCCGGCACTTCGCCGAACACGGTGATGCAGATGTTGAGCGGGCCGCGCGTGGTGTCGCCGCCCACGAGTTCGCAGCCGTGCGCATCGGCCAGCGCGAAGAGGCCGCGCGAAAAGCCTTCGAGCCAGGGTTCGTCGACCCCGGGCAGCGCCAGCGCGAGCGTGAAGGCCAGCGGCTTGGCACCGCACGCCGCGAGATCGCTGAGGTTCACCGCCAGCGCCTTGTGGCCGAGCCGCGCCGCATCGACCGTCGAGAGAAAGTGCCGGCCTTCGACCAGCATGTCGGAGGACACGGCCAGCTGCATGCCCGGCGCGGGCGCGAGCAAGGCGCAGTCGTCGCCCACGCCGAGCGGAGAGCGCTTGGCGGGGCGCTTGAAGTAGCGTGCGATCAGGTCGAATTCACCCATGGGGCGAGCATAAGCGCTGCAGCACCCCTCAGAGGCATGACGGGCCTGCTTGCGCGAGGCATGCCTTGGTTACGACCGGGCCTGGAACTGAAATAGCGTGCCGCGTGGGCCGCGCTAGAGATGGGTACTCGGATATCTCAGGTCAGGCATCTTCTGCGTTGCGGGGCAGGCTTCATGCTTGTCGGCGGCTTCTGCGCTCACCGCCCGAGCGCCCGAGCGCACCGTCGCTCGACCGGCCATCGGTCCTGGTGGACTGCTGCGATGCCCTTCTTGTAGAAGAACTGCGCACCTGCTCTTCGACCGGATGCAACCGCGCCCGGCCCTCCATTTGTTCCAGCTGCTTCTGCCGCTCGGCGATGGCCAGCGTCTGCGCATCCTCGCCATGGCGGTAGACGCTGAACGTCTTCTGCAGGAGCTTGCCGGGCCCGATGTAGGTGTGCGCCGACCATTGGCGCGGCCGGCCGTCGGGTCCCAACACGCAAGTGACGCCCACAATGCCTGTCTTGTTGTTGCTGCGTAACTTGTTGGCTCTTTGCTGGCGCATGACCGGCGGGTGCTGCCGGACGACGTCATCGCGCCAGGCCTGCGCCTGCGCCAATGCGTCTTGAACGCCGCCAAGCTTCGCGAACGAGAATGTCTTGCTGAAACGTTGCCGGCTGCGTTCCAGCTTGACCAGCCAATAGGTCTTGTGGCGAACGATGCCGTACATGGCGGCGTCGTTCTGGCCGTTGCCCAAGCGGTTGCTCGCCGCATCCAGCTCGGCTTTCACGGCGAAGCCTGCGACCATCAAGTTCAACTGCCGCTCGCGTTCGGCAATGGCCAGCTGCTTGGCTGCCCTCGAAAAGCGCGCGATGCTGAAGGTCTCGCGGATGAGCGTGCCATCCACCATCGGGGTTTCGGCGCACCAGCAGCTGGACGGCTTGTCCGGCCCCGCGACGTAGGTGACACCGCCAAGCTTGCCGTTGCAGATCGCGCGTTCGATGGTGCGCCAACGGGGAATCTGCGGATGTTCCTGCATGAGATGGTCGCGCCGGGCCTGGGCCAGGGCCAGCGCCTCGGGTTCGCTGCGGATCGCCCCGAACTTGAACAGGTGGCGGTGCTCGATGCCGTTGCGCGACAGCTGCACCCACCATCCGTCGGACGAGCGCACAAGACAACGAAGAGATGGCGGATTCGCGGTTCCTTTGGGCATGGGGCTATGGCTGCGAATGAAGTGGCAGTCTGTTCAGCTCTGACGCGTCGCCCTGCTGTGATGAACGTACAGATAGATCAGGCCGACGGGCGCGATGAAGATGGCGAAGGTCCAGCACACCAGCATCGTGAACAATTTGACGAAGAGCATGAAGATGGCGTTCACATAGAACGTGTTCGCGCCCAGCAGGAAATTGATCACGCCCTCGTAGACGAAGCGCGAATAGGGGTAGAGAAACGTGTTCGCGACCAGGAAGACCGCCATCCCGAGCGACATGATGTGGGGTGAGCGGCTGGCAAAGAAAACGAAGAATGCCGCAAAGCACAGGCCGAACACGAACTGACGGAAGTAGTAAGCGGGGGTCAATCCGCCGAAGGTTTTGGCGAGCAATGGATGCATGGTGTTTTGTTCAAACAGTTGTTGTGATCGGATGCCGGCGTTCAGAAGCGCCAGATGAATCGGTGGGGTGTGGCAGGCACTTTCTTGATCTTTCCTAATTCCTTTTGAGGTTCAAAAGCTCGCATTGAGATTGAACCCAAAGGTGGTCCTGGCCGTGCGATACCCCTCGGGCTTGCTGATCGGCGCGCCCATGAAGAAGTCATAGCTCAACTTGCTCCACTGCCCCCGCACCCCGACCACCGCACCCGCGAGACTCCGGCCCAGCAAGTCCACCGTCGAGCGCCCGCCCACATGCCCGTAGTCGGCGCCGACATACAGCTCCGCCCCGCTCTGCCCTGAACCCGTGGGGATGGCCCACCCGATGTCATTGCGAATCAGCCAGCCCCGCTCGCCCATCAGGCTCGTCTCGCCGTCGAAGCCGCGCACCGTGTAGCGCCCGCCGATGGCGAACCGGTCCTGCGACATCAGCGGCGTGCGGTTCCACTGCGCGCGGATCAAGCCCGAATAGCGCAGCTTCTGTTCGCCCAGCTTGAACGGCGCATTCAGGCTCACCTCGGCCGTGTACAGCTTCATCCGCGACGTGCCGTCCAGCGGCTCGGCGGGGTTGTCGCGGTGGTAGATCTCTTGCGGCGAGGTCCTGGCGCCGAAGCCGCCCGTGCCGTGCTTGAACGCCAGCGTGCCCTCCAGCGTGGCCTCGCCGATGAACTCCTTGTGGTTCAGGCCGAGCTCCCAGCCACCGACCACTTGGCGCTGCACCGGCACTTCCGTGTCTTCGATGAGGCTGCGCGACTCCCTGCGGAAGCCCTTGAGCGCCAGCGTCGTCTTGCGGCTCTGGTCGCGGTACAGCAGGCGCGAGAGCTTGACCTCGGCATTGTTGGACTTGCCGGCGTAGGTGATGGGCCCGTTGAAACTCTCCACGCTCTGGTGGTACTGGCTGTTCGAGGCCGTGAACCCCAGCATCCAGTACCCGTACGGCAGCGAGTAGTGCACCGTCTGACCTTCGGTGCCGTAGCTCGGCTCCGACAGGAAATGGTTGTTGATGCTGTGGTTGGCGCTCAGGTAGAACAGGTCGTTCAGCCCGAAGGGGTTGTCCACCGACACCGTGGCGCCGGCCTGGTAGCGGCCGGTGGCCTCGGTGCCGCTGTCGTCCAGGCTCAGGGCCACGCGCCACTTCTTGGCCTGCACGTACTTGACCACCAGGTCGCTGTCGCCCGGCCTGGCATTGGGCGCGGTCGAGGGCTCGATCTGGATGTCGGCCTCGGCCGTGGGGGCGCGCTTCAAGTTCTCCAGCCCCTGCTCGATGTCGCGCAGGTTCAGCAGGTCGCCCGGCCGGGCGGGAATGGCGGAGCCCAGCAAGGCGCCGCTGCCCAGCAGCGTGGCCGAAGAATCGGGCGTCAGGCGGATGGCCGCGATGCGCCCGGGCACCAGCGAGAGGGTCAGGGTACCGGTGGCGAGATCCTGCGGCGCGGCCAGCACCCGGGTGGTGACGAAGCCGCGCGCGATCGCCGCCTGCTGGGCGCGGGCGAGCACCACGTTCACGCCTGCGGTGCCCAGGCAGCGGCCGAGGGGGGAATCATCACCAGCAGGCCCGGACAGATCGGAGACAGCCCACTGGAAGGCCTCGGCCTGCTCGCCGACCAGCAGCACGCGGTCGATACGGAAGCACGGCGACTCGGACTCGGGAATGCGTGCCACAGGGGCAGGCGGGGCCGCCTGTGGGCGCTGGTCGACGGTGCGCTCGTTCTGCTCGCGCAGGGCGCGTTCGCGTTCCTGCTGGCGTTGTTGTTCGACGAAGGCTTGAGGCGTCGTCGGCGTTTGCTGCGCGACCGCCCACAACGGAGAAGCGGCGAGGGCCACGGCCAGCGCCATGCGCGTGCGCCGAGGCACGACCGAGGAATGCACCATGGTGATCAGCGCCGGAATTCGACCGTGCGAACCGCCGACGGCTTGCCCGAGAAGCCGCTGACCGTACCGTCGGCGCCGAAGAGCACATCGACCGGCTCGTCTTCCTGCACCGTCCAGTAGCGCCAGGTATTGGTGTTCAGGTCCTTGGTGTCGTTGCGCGAGGGATAGCTCAGCGCCATCAGTACCTGGGGTCGGGTCATGCCGACCATGACCTTGGCGGAGTAGACGGCCTTCTGCACCTCGGGACTCCAGCTGGCGAGCGTCAGCTTGGGGTCGGCGGACACCACGATCTGGCGCGCCCAGCGCAGCATGTCGTCCCTGCTGCGCGATGTGTCGTCGCGCAGCGAGACGTAGTCGCTGCCGATGGTGCCGTAGAGGTAGCGGTCCCGCTTCATGGTGTCGAGCACCGCCGGTTCGCCGAACGGCACGATGGGGCCGCCCAGCATGTTGGTGCTGGAGACCCAGCCGTAGTCGGGGCGCAGGTTGCAGCAGGTGTAGCCGGTGATGGGCTGGGTCAGCTTGGTGGCGCAGCCGGACAAGAGGAGGAGGCCTGCCGCGAGGGCGGCGCTCGCAGCGATGCGGTGAGGGGAAATGTGTGACAGCTTCATGGTTCTCTTGTTGTAGTTCCGGTTTTGTCCGGGTTCATAACTGGGCTGTTTCAAGCGCGGCCAGCCCCTCCTGCGTCGTCGAGGAAACCCCTAGCGCTGAGTCAGTAGGCCTAGGCCTATCAAAAGATCTCTTTTCTTAGCAGTAGAAATTCGTGAGGTAATTTATTGGCAATTACAGAGAAATCGTCCGGCGCGGAAATATAGAGAAGGGTTGGATACTGAGGAAATTGACGCTCCAGAGCCTCTCCGTCAATCTGATCAATATTTTTCTTGATCTCCAAAAGCAACTGACTGACGCTTCCATAGAGGAAATAATTCCCCCAATAGGAGCTATGCCGCTCTTCGAAATGCACTTGGAAGGCAGATTCTATTTTTAATTTTGCAGACTGAATCCCATTGGCGTAACCATACATGAGGTAACTCATCATTTTCATTTTTCTTGGAGGAGCTATGCTGGGTACACTTCGAACAGCTGGCACTGGATTTTGAAGGCTTATATCAATTCTCAGAAGAATGGCTAAGTTAAGCGCTGAGAACAGCGCGCCCGCGTGCAATCAAGCTCTCAAGGGCAATAATCCCCAATCCAAAAGAAAGCCCAACCCTCTTCATAAAAATTAAACTCGACTCAAAATCCCTTCTCTCGCATCTTGCAGCGCTGCAATTAATGCATCCAGAGAAACTCGGACCTGGAGTTTTTCATCAGTTCCCAACAACTCCACCTTCAATGCTTCGAGCCCTTCCTCCCTGTCAATGCGAGCGATAGGCTCGCCATTCAGTAAAATTTCGATGGTCAAATTATCATATTCCAAGGGGGCACTTGAAAATACCGTCTCTAAGTTCTCAAACTTCATTTTTACCTCTTTGGATCGACCAAGTTAAATTGTCCGTTGGGCTCCACTCTGAATCCTTGCCCATTTGGCAGACGATACTCCGTTCCCCCTCTGCTTAAAGCAGTAACCTTGACATCAGGATTTTTTAGTACAGAAACTACGAACTGAGCAGCGGCCTCGTTCTTGGCCGCCGTATTGCCGGTCAGCGGAGGGTACGTACCTCCGGGCCTCGAGAGATCGTGTTTGTCCCAAGCACGAGCGGCTTGAGACAGGCCAGTCTCGCGAAATGGCTGACTGGCAGCGCTTAGCGCCCATGCATCACTCGCGGCGCCCTCCCAAGCTACAAAGCCTGCGCGAGTCAATGCGGCAACACCGACACTAGTTGCCAACGCATCAACCAATGCCCTCCCTTGCACCTCTGAGTTGTCACTCTTCAGGCCCAGAGCGATGTTCGTCGGCAATAGGGCGATGCCTTTGAGGATGGCAATGGCGGTCTCTGAGCCCCCATTTTCCGAGAGGCTGTTGATCAACTCTACGGGCACCGTTACCGGCGACATCAAGAGCGCGATCAGGCCGCTTGACACCCCTTTGTAGAGCGTGCCGTTGTTTCCCGCTTCACGGGCGGCATCGAGTTGGTTCAAGGCCTGGACGATTCCACACGCCTTTGCATTCGTCGCAGGACTGCTGCTACAAGCTTGCGCGGCTTGGCGCCTGAGTTCCGCTTCTTTGGGCTGGAGCCAGTTGTTCGCTGCCGCGTTGGCACCCGCGCCGGCTGCAATATTGATGCTGTTCGCATCCTGGCCCGTAATCGCAGCTGCGATACCAGACATCATATTTGCGAACTGTACGGTCTGATTGCCGCCAACGGCATTGGGATCGATGAACTGAGCCGCAAGGTGGCCGACGACAGCGCCCAGCGCTCCGGCGGCGCATCCTTCCCCCGCAGTGCCTCCGCCCCTTGCTGCGCCGATTGCACAGCCAGCGACCGCATGCGCCACTTCCGCGGTAAATGCATTGAGCGACGCTTCACCTTGAGGGCCATTCTGACCAATCCAGTTCGCGCTTTGCGCGGCAATCGTGTCCAGAATTGCGCCTTTCAGCCCTTCCCTCAGGTTGTCTTCGAAGCTGCCGCCATTGATTGCCGTGCCGATGACTGCTCTTGCAGCGCCTGCCGTCAGGTTCTGTTGCAGTTGTGCCATGACACCCTGCGTGCCACCGTCCACCGTCGGCAGCCCAGACGGATTCATGCTGAGCCCGCTCAGCACGCCGCCCGTGATGATGGCCGTCAGCAGGCTGTGCACGTTCGCGCTGCTGCCCAAATCGTGCAATGCGCCGCCAATGTCGCCCTGGTTGTTGATGAGCGCAATGGACGCTTGCGTCGCAAGCGTCGTCAGGCCGGCCGTGACGGCCCCGCTGACGAAGGTTCCGACGCCTGCCCCAACGGTGCTGCCCGCTGCGAAGACAGAGCCTTCGATGACAACGCCCTGACCGACGGCCATCGCGGCAGTGTCACCCGCCGCGCCGCCGGCAGCGGCCCCGAGCTCGGAAGCCGCCCCCGCAGTGAAGTACGCCACCACGATCGTCACGATGGCCGCCCCCTCCGGCGTCAAGCCCTGCTGGTCGTGGTCCCACTTCTTGTGCGCCTCTTCGACGCGCTGCCAGTCGATCTTGCCGCTGAGTTTCGGATCGTTGGTGATCTGCTGCACCCAACCCATGCCCGGCTGCTTGGCGAGCGCCTCGACGCTGTCGAGCGCCCCCAACCCGGCCTGCACGCGGTTCGCATTGACCGCGAGATTGCCCACATTGAACTGGTTGTAGTTCGTGGTCTGGTCGCTCTGCCCTTTGTCCTTGAACTTTTGATAAGCCAGGTCGCGGCCCTGGCTGGTGGTCTGCGTGCTGTGCTCGGTGGTCTGGGTGCCGAGGATGAGGTTGTCGGCGCTCAGGGTCAGGGTGCCGGGGGTGTTGACCGTGGTGCCGGCCATCGCCAGCGTCTCGACGGCTTCGATCGACACATTCGCCCCGTTGAGGGTGGTGCGCGTCAGCGTGCTGTCTTCGACCGTGGTCTCGGTGGTCTTGCGCGCATTGATGCCCGTGCTCGGGTCGTGCCACAGGATCTGGCCCGGCTCGATGCCCTTGGTGCGGAAGCCGGTCGATCCCGTGACCGAGCTGCTGTTGGTCGCGGCCTGGATGACGACATTGCCGCCCTTGATGTTGATGTCCTTGGCCGCGTCGACCTGCACGCCCTGGAGGAAGACGCTGTTGCCCCCCTGCAGCAACACGCCTCCCTGGCTGCTGCTGATCTTGCTGGCCGAGGCCGTGTCCGAGTGGATTTCGGCGCCGATGGTGCTGCTCTTGCCGTAAGGCAGTATGGGCATGGGTGGGGTGCCGAGTAGCGCCGTGCCGAATGCCGCTCCGATGCCTCCGATGCCCCGCTTGTCTTTGTCGAACTCGGCGCTGGCGTTCGAGGTGTTGCGGCCCTCGACCACCGCCAAGTCCCTGCCCGCACTGATCGCAACCCCCTGGGTGCCGCTGACGCTCGAGCCTTCGATAAGGATGTCTCTTCCGGCGCCCATGAGCACGGTTCCGCCGGAGAAGCTGCTGCCCACGCTCGTGCTGCTGTCGAAGCTTCCCGAGAACTTGTTGTCGGTGCGGCTGAAGGTGCCTTTGTCAGACCATTGCGCAGAATAGTTGCCGGCCACGGTGGCCTGGCCCGAGGCGATGTTGATGTCGCGACCGGCGCGCACACTGAGCAAGCCCTCGCCCGCATCCACGGTGGCTTGTCGTGCATTGACATCGCGGCCGGCTGACAGCAGCGTGGTGCCGTTGGTCGCAATCGTGCTGCCCAGCTCCGTGGAACTCGCCGTCGCCAGCGACGTACTGGCGCCGATGCCGACGGAGCCGCGCCGCTCGGTGACGGTGCCGAGGTTGATGTCGTTCTTCGCCTGAATCGAAGTGAAACTTCCTGTTCCTTGATTCGCGACAATTGCGCCGATCAGGTTGACATCGTGCCCCGCGCTGGCCACCAGCGTGCCGCCCGGGTTCGTCACATACAGGCCCGCAACGCGGTCGACATTCGTGATGAATCCGTTCGTCTGCGTGGTGGTGCGCACGTTGATGTCGCGCCCGGCTTCGATCGTCAGGCTGTCGCGGGCATCGATGGTGCCGCCGATGTTGTTCACGTCGGTGGTGGCTTTCAGGTCCACGCTGCCGCCGCTGATGCGACCGCCCAGGTTGTGGATGTTGTCGGCATCGATCTTCACCAGGCTGCGTCCCGCGATGGTGCCGGTATTGACGAGGTCGCCTGTGCCCTTGATCTTGAGCGTGTCGGCACTGAGCACCGCGCCGTTGCCATTGATGTCGCCGGGCCGCACCCGAACATAGACCTGCGGAACCAGAACCTTTTGGGTGCTGCCGTCCGGCAAGGTCACCGTCTGCTCCACCAGCCACACGATGTCGCTGGTGAGTTGCGCCATCTGCGCCGCACTCAGGCCGACGCCAGGACGCAGACCGTATTCCTTGGCGAAGGTCACGCCGGCGTTCATCAGCGCGGTGTACTGGTCTTCGTCGTTGTTGAACCCGTCCAGGTAGCGGTAGCCCGTGAGCTGCGCCACCTGCTCGCGGATGAGCTTCTGCTCGTAGAAGCCGTCGCCCAGGCGCTTGAGGATGTTGTTCGGATCCTGGCCGAGGTTGTTCAGCAGGTAATCGCTGCTGAGCCACTGGCGATAGTTCGCGAACCGCGGGTCGGTCTCGATCAGGTAGCGGCCCGGACCCGCATGGATGTTGAACAGGCTGGCATTGGGAATGCTCGTGTTCGGTACGCTGGTGCGCACGACCATGGGGACGGTCTGGGTGCCTGCGCCCTGTGCACCGCCGGCCGCGCCTGCTGCGGTGCCCGAAGTTTGCGCCACGCCACCAACGTTCGCCGCCACTTCCACGATGCTGGCTTGGCCCTTGCCGCCCACCGCGCCGGTGCCACCCGCGCTGCCCGTGGCGCCGCCCACGGGGGCAACGCCGGCGTTGTAGCCCTGGGTGGCATTGAGATGCTCTTGTGGCTGGTAATCCGTGAGCTTGTAGGTGGCGGTCGTCGTCGTCGGAAGGATGTAGATCGGAGCTTCCGGCGCTTCGCCGGGGCGATTGGGGTTGTAGCCAATCCATATGGCGCTCACCGTGGTATCTCGCTTGCCTGGCGTCGCCTGGTTGTCCACGTCCGGCGCATCCAGCTCGCCACCCGCCATGATCTGGCTGTCGCGGTTGTAGACATGACCGTCGAGGCGCATGTTGCCGCCGGCGACGATGCGCGCCGGATCGGCCGTCCCGGGAACTACCGAGTCTTCGGTAATCGTGACGTTGGTGACCGCATTGGTCCAGCCCTTGCCGATGATGCTGATAGTGCCGTCAGCGGCCTTGTGGTAGACCAGCCGCGTACTGGGATCGCCCCATGTGATGAGATTGCCCTGGGCATCGTAGGGGGCCCACGATTTGCCGTCCATCGTGATGATGCTGGGCGTCAGCACCGTGTTGCTGGTGGTCGCAACCTTCAGATGCGTGTCGATGTTGTTGATGCTGCCCATCGCAATGGACATGTTCCCCAGGGCTTCGATGCTGGCGCTCTCGTTGTTCAGCGTGCCGCCTTTGCCGGTGACATAGCGATTGGCATCGAGCGCCCCGCCGATGAACATGTCGCCGGCGCTGAAGAGCAGCGCGTGCTCGCGGTTGTTGATGGTGCCTGCGCCAATGTCCAGGGTGTCGCGTGCGGCGATGGTGCCGGCCTTGGTCACGCCGGTGCCGCTCGCGTCATTGACCGTCTCGGCGTCGTTGTTGAGTGTGCCGGCGGCGATGGAAATCGCATCGCCATAGATGCGGCCCGTGCCGATGTTGTTCAGCGTGCCTGCATTGATCTGGGTCTTCCCCGTGCTGTCGATCAGACCGCGGTTGGTCAGCGTGCCGCTGGCGTTGACGACCGTATCCGTTCCCGACATCTCCGCATTGGCCGTATTGTCGACGTTGTTGCCGCCCACCGTGAGCGTCTGGCCCGCGAGCAGCTTGCCGTTGTTCGTGAAGTTGCCGGTGGTGGTGTAGGTCAGGTTGCCATTGGCGGCCACCTCGCCGTTGTTCACGATGTCCTGCGTGAGCGCAATGCCCAGGTCCTGGCCCGAGACGGCCCGGCCGTCGCCGCTGAAGGTCGCGGCATCGATCTGCAGGCTCTTGTCGGCGACCAGCGTGCCGCCGGTGTTCACCAGGTTCAGTGTCTTGGCGCCGGGGTTGGCGCGATTCGGATCGAGGATGCCAAGTTCGTTGCCGGCAGAGATCAGTCCATTCGTGTTGTTGACGGTGCCGCCGCTGGTGAGAGTGGCGTTGACGTCGGCACGGATGGCGCCCGAGGTGTTGTCAAGGTTCCCCGCGCCGATGGCGACGTTCTGGCCCTCGATGCCTTGGTTGGTGCCGAGGGTATTGGTGTTAGTGACGCTGCCGGCGTTCAGGGTCGTCGTGGCCGCCGAGCGGATCAGGCCGCTGGTGTTTGTGATGCTGCCGGCATTGATACCCAGGTCACCCATGGCCAAGGTCTGGCCGCCGCTGTTGTCGTAGCCTGCTCCGTTGGTATCGATCGCCACCGTGGACTGTCCGAGCACCTGGCCTCCACCCGTGTTGGAGAAGCCCTGCGTGTCGGCGACCAATGCGTTCTTCGCGCCGATGAAGCCAGCGCTGTTGTTGACCGCGCCGGTGGTCAGGCTGAGCGTGTCGCCGCTGGTGATGCCGCCCTGGCCGTTGGTGTAGCCGGTCGCGTTGGTGTTGGTGAGCACCTGACCATTCGTATTGATGGTCATGGCGGTGCCGCTTTGCAGCAGGCCTGTGTCGTTGTTCAGCGCACCGGACCTCACGTCGACGGTGGTGGTCGCTGCCAACGTGCCCTTCGCGCTGTTGTCCAGTGCATTGCCGCGCGTGTCCACCACTAGGCTGTTGCCGAAGACTTTGCCCGACTGGTTGACCAGGCCGCCATTGCTCAAGGTGGTCGCGCCGCCGGCCTGCAAGGTGCCGCTGTTGTTCGTCGTCGCACCGGAGGTCGTGACATTCAGGTTGCCGGTGACGGCCGCGGTCGTGCCGCCGCTGTTGTCCAGGCTGGCGGCCGTCAACGTCGTGTTGCCGTTGGCCGCCAGGGTGCCGCCCACGTTCGAGGCCGTGCCGCCGATGGTGGCGCTCAGGTCGCCGGCCGCCGTCACGCTGCCGGCGTTGTTGTTCAGGCTGCCGGTCACGATGGTGGTGCTGCCGCCCGCGCCGATCACGCCCTGGTTGCTGTTGTCGAGCAAGCCGCCCACGGCCAGGCCGAGGTCGGAGGTCTCGGCAGCCCGAATGGTGCCGCCCTGGTTGGCCAGGCTGCCGGCCGCGATGGTCGTGTTGCCGTTGCTGGCCAGCGTCCCGCCGCTGTTGTCCATGGCGCCCACCACCGTGATGCGCGTGACATCGGCGCCGGTCTGCACGATCTGGGCGCCGGCGCGGTTGCCGAGCGACCCGGCGTCGATGGTGATCTGCTTGGCGCTGATCGCGGCCTTGGCACCATCCTGGCTGAAGGCGCCCGATATGGCGACCGTCAATGCACCGTTGGTCGTGATCTGGCCATCGATGCCGCTGTAGCTGCCGCCCGCGATGGCGAGCGTGCCGGTGCCGGCATGCTCGATCTTGCCGGCTGCGTTGGTGATGGTTGCGCCTTGCAGCGTGAGGTTCTGGCCGTTGCTCGCGATGCGGCCACCGTCGTTGTTCAGGGTGCCGCTGGTGGCGATGACCGTCGCCCCCGTGCCGGTCTGCACGATCTCCCCGCCATTGGTGTTGGCGAGGTTCGAGACGTTGATCTGCAGTTGGCCGGCGTTGAGTTGCCCGGCCGCGTTGACGAGGGTTTGCGCTGGGTTGCTGTTGGCGGTGATGGCGAGCGTGCCGGGCGTGACCACGGTCGCGCCGCTGGTGGTGACGTTGCCCTGCGTGGCCGTGATGGCGATGTGGGTGGCGCCGGTCTGGCTGCCCGAGAGATCAACCGAGGCGCCTTGCAGCGTGGCGTTGCCGCCGGCGGCGTTGGTGCCTGTGGAGGTCAACCCTTGAGCCGCCGTGACCTTCAGATCACCCGTGCTTTGCAGCGATCCCTTGGTGCCCTCGAGGCTGCCGGTCTGGATGGTGAGGTTCGCACCGCTCGCAATGTGACCGTCGGTATTCAACAGCTGCTGGCCGATGGTGGCCTGGACGTTGCCGCCGGCCGACTGGATCGTGCCCTGGCTGTTGTTCAGGGACTGGCCGGTGACGGTCAGGCTCTGGTTCGAGGCCAGCGTGCCGGCGGTGTTGTTCACCGCGCCCGCCACATTGGCCATCAGCGCACCCGCGCTCGAGATCGTCCCGCGCGTGTTGTCGGCCTGGCCGCCCACCGCCAGGGTGGCGTCGGTGGCGCTGGTCAGCTTGCCATCGACGTTGATCAGATCGCCTGTGGTGACGATGTTCAGGCTGCCCGCATTGAGCGTACCGCCGGTGTTGTCGAAGCGCTCGACGTTCGCGCTGAAGCCGTTGCTGACGTTCAGCGTGCCGCCGTGGTTGTCGAAGGTCGGCTGGCTCACCGCCATGCTGGCGACGCTCAACGTACCGCCGTTGTTGATCAGGTTGGCGCTTTGCAGCGTGATGGGGCCGCCGGCGTAGATCTTGCCGCCGTCGTTCAAAATGGTACCGGCGGCAGTGATGCGCCCTGGTTCGATGGGTGCCGGCGCGGGGGCCGGCCCACTTGTTGTTGTGGTCCCGCCGGAGGTCGATGGAGTGCCGCCGGAGGGGGTCGATCCCGTGCCGGTGCCCGAGGTGCCTCCCGTGCCGGTACTGCCCGTTCCGCCGGCCGGCGCCGGTGCGGGCTCGAGCCCGATCACGCCGCCGCTGGTGTTGCTCAGCGTCGGTGCGGCGATGGTCAAAGCAACGCTGCTGGTCTGGCGGATGGTGCCGCCGCGGTTGTCGATGTCGCCGCCGGTGCTGGCAAGCTGCACGCTCTGGCCTTCGAGGGTGCCGGTGTTCTCAAGCCTCCCTGCCGAGGTCACGATGAGGTTGCCGTTGCTGGCGCCGATGTTGCCGGCGTTGCGCACACCCAGGCCGGCCTCGGTACCGATGAGCGTGATCTTGCCGGCGTACATACCGCCGAGCACGGCCACATCCAGAGCGAAGGTGGGCGCCGTCCCAGTACCACTGGTGGGCGTGATCTGCGTGTGGTCGGCGCTGACTTGGTTCGCACCGGTGACCACCTTGAGGTCGGTGGCGTAGATCGCTGCATTGAGCTGCACGGCGCGAGCGAGGATGGCTGCGTAGTCCGTCTTACTGGCATCGAGGCCCGCACCATCGATGGTGACGGTGCCGCCCCGCACGAGGAAGCTATCGAGGCCGCCGATGGCGTTGAATTGCGGCGTGCCCGTGGTCACCGTGGCGCGAGACGCGTTGATGAAGCCGCCGCCGTTGATGCTGATGCCCGCAGGGTTGGCGATGATCACCTCGGCACGCTGCCCCGCGACTTCGATGTAGCCGCGCAGTTGGCTCGGGCTGCCGCCGTTCACCTCGGTCAGGATGATGCGCGCGGGGCCGGTCGCGAGATACGGATTGCCCTGGACGATGCCGCCGAGCTGCGTGGCTACATTGACACGGCTGTTGTTCAGGATGGCCCCGTTGGGGGCAACATTGAACTGGTTGAATATATTTCTGCTGACGCCGGCGGCGCTGGGCGTCTGGATGTTGACGAGTGGCACGCCGTTGGGCGCGACCATCACGGTAGGGCGCAGGTTGCCCGGAACGTTGGGGGCACCGACGATCTGGGCTTGAGCAGGCGAGGCTGACAGCATGCCCGCGAATGCGGCGCCCACGAGCATCGGGGCAACAGCTGCGGCGCCGGCGAGCGCGCCCTTGGTGATCGAGGTGGCCTTGGATGAGCCTTTGCCGGTCGTGGCCGCGGCCTCGTGAACGACCACCCGCATCGCGCGCGCCGCGCTCCAAATTACCCGATTGAATTTTTTATTCATGGCGTTCTTCTTCCCTGATCGTTCCTGTGACAGCAGCAACACGCGGCGTGAAAGGCGGCATGTTGAATTGCCGACGTCTACGTCGGCAGGCCCGGATTCTGGGTGCGCGTTGCTGTAAGGAATGTCAAAGAATCTGAGTGCTCACAGATTCAGGTTGGAAGCGCCACATATCTCACGCGCCGGGGCATGGCGATGAGTCATTAAGTTGTCATCAACACGATTGCGCCGTGGTTCGCCGGCTACGATTTGGGCAGGTAGCCATGAGTCACGCGAATCCCTCCTCCCTGAGTGAGGCTACCTTTTTGACCCGCCTCGACGAATCTCGTCGCGGCGGGTTCTCTTTTTGCAGCGGCATGGAGCTTCATGCCGGCGCGGAGCCCCTGTGAGCGAGCCGCTCAGTCATGGAATTGTTTTCTTGCTGCGTCGCTCATACGCGGTTTGACCGCGCGGTTCATTCTGATCAGCGCCGCCGCCGGTGCTTGCTTTCTCTCAGTCTTCAAAAGCAATAGGAGACAGTCCCCTCATCGGCATTGCAGGAGTCGACGTGGTTTGTCTCGTTCACGATGCTCATCGCACGGGCGGTGCTCACCCCCGCGCGCGCCGGTTCGACATCACCACGTTGTCCTTCTCGATCGGGATTCCGGCTTGCAGGGCGGCAATCCACGCCTCGGTGCTCGTCACGGCGGCAAAATTGCTGTGGAACACGACGCTGAACACGCGGTGGATTTCCTCGGCGCTGACCTTGCCTGCGGCATTCGAGTAAGGCAGCGCGCCGGTCGCGTCCGAAAGAAACTCCACGTTCAGCCCACGGTGCATGGCCTCGAACACGGTCGAGGCGTCGCAGTTCTGGGTCATGTAGCCAGTCACAGCCAGCGTGTCGATCTCATGGTGCGCGAGCCAGTCGGCAAAGTCGGTGCCGGTGAACACGCTGGGGAATGCCTTGGTGATCAGGTGGTCGCGCGGGCGCTTGGCAATTTCGGGATGCAGTTCGCCGTTGTGGGTATCGGCCTGGAACACCGGCGCTCCCTTGGGCGCGTGATGGCGAACCACCACCACGGGCGTGGCGGCCGCGCGGGCTGCGTCCATGGCCTTGGCGATGTTCGGCAGCGATTGTTCGACGGGCGGATATTCGATCGGCAGGCCGCCGCCTTCGAAATACTCGTTCTGCACGTCGATCACGACGAGGGCGCGGCGCGGTGTGGGGTTGCTCATGGTGCGTGGCTCCTGGCTATGGTTGTGTTGAGATGGGGTGATTCTTCCCGCCCGGGCGCATCAGAGAAAGTGGCCCGAAAGCCATTCATCGATAAAATCGGGCCATGGCCAAGAAACCTGTGGAAACCATTGCAGTCGTCGCCTTCGACGGCATCAGTCCCTTTCACCTGTCGGTGCCTTGCATGGTCTTCGGCGAAGACCGCACGGAAGCGGGTGACCCGCGTTTTCGCCTGCTGGTGTGCGGCATCGAACCGGGGCCGCTGCGTACCAATGCCGGCTTCACGCTGACGGTGCCGCATGGCCTGGAGGCCATCCGCCGGGCGCAGATCGTGGTCGTCCCTTCATGGCGCGACGACGGGCGGCCCGCGCCGCCCGCGCTGATCCGCGCGCTGCAGGCGGCCCATCGGCGCGGCGCCATTGTGGTCGGCCTGTGCCTGGGCGCGTTCGTGCTGGCCGAAGCAGGCCTGCTCGACGGCCGGCCGGCCACCACGCACTGGAACCTGGCCGAAGCCTTCGCAAAACAATATCCGAAGGTGACGTTGCAGCCCGAGGTGCTGTACGTTGACGACGGCGACGTGCTCACTTCCGCCGGCACGGCCGCGGGCATCGACTGCTGCCTGCATCTGCTGCGCGTGCGCTACGGCGCCGAAGCGGCGAACCGTGCCGCGCGGCGCATGGTCGTTGCGCCGCACCGCGAGGGCGGGCAGGCGCAGTACATCGAGCGGCCGGTGCCTGCCGCCGCCGAAAGCGATCGCCTCACGCCTCTGCTCGAATGGCTGGGCCGCCATCTCCACAGCCCGCATGCGCTGGACAGCCTTGCCAGGCGCGCGCTGATGAGCCGGCGCACTTTCACGCGGCGCTTTCGCGAAGCCACCGGCACCACCGTCGGCCAGTGGCTGCAGAACCAGCGCCTGGCGCTGGCGCAGCGGTTGCTGGAGGGCACCGACCGTCCGGTCGAACGGGTGGCGACCGATGCGGGCTTCGGCTCCGCGGTGTCGCTGCGAAAGCACTTCGTCGCGGCATTCAAGACCTCGCCCACGGCGTACCGCAGGCAGTTCTCGCAAGAGGCCGTGGCCGGCTGACCGGCAACGGCCGCGGCGGACTCAGGCCGCGCCGCGGAAGCGCAGCGCCGCCTGCCGCACCACCTCGGCCAGCAAGCGCTCCTTGCCCTGCTTCTCGCGCAGCCAGCGCGCATCGTTGCGGTTGGCTTCCACGCTGGTGCGCAGTTCGCCGAGCGCCTGCGTGGCGTTGAGCGCCTCGCTGTGCCATTCGAGCTGCGTCATGGTCATGAGGATGTGGTCGCGCAGCGGCATGTGCTGGCCGCTGGCCGGGTCCACGTACACCGCGTCGAGCCCGAAGCGGCAGGCCTGGAAACGGTTGTAGGTGTAGACGAGGTAGTCGTCTTCCGTCGGCTCGAAGGGCTGCTCCTGCAGGAACCACGCGGCCAGCGACTGCACGTAGCCCGCCAGCGCCGCCGCACGCTCGACGGTAAGCGGCGTGTCGAACACGCGAATCTCGATGGTGCCGAACTCGGGCTTGGGCCGGATGTCCCAGTAGAAGTCTTTCATGCTGCGCACGACGCCGGTGCGGGTCATGCGCTCGAAATACGCCTCGAACTCTTTCCAGCTCAGCGTGAAGGGCGCGCGCCCCGAGAGCGGAAACGCGAACACCGAGTTGAGCCGGGCCGAATCGAACTGCGTGTCCTGCCCCTGCACGAACGGCGACGAGGCCGAGAGCGCGATGAAGTGCGGGATGTAGCGCGACATGCGGTGCAGCATCAGCAAGGCCGAGTCGGCGTCGGGACAGCCGATGTGCACGTGCTGGCCGAAGATGGTGAACTGCTTGCTCAGGTAACCGTAGAGCTCCGACAGCTCGCGAAAGCGCGGCTTGTCGTAGATGCGCCGCTCATGCCATTGCTGGAACGCATGCGTGCCGCCGCCCACCACCGCGATGTTGAGCTTGTCGGCGTTTTTTATCAGTGCCTCGCGAATGGGCGAGAGCTGCTTGATCACGTCTTGCGCCGAGTGGCAGATGTCGGTCGAGATCTCGATCATGCTCGAGGTCATCTCGGGCACCACGCTGCCGGGCAGCGGGGTTTGGGCCATCAGCCGCAGCATGTCCTCGGCATAGGGCGCCAGGTCGTAGTCGTGCGTGTTGACGAGCTGAAGCTCCAGCTCCACGCCGAGCGACAGCGCTTCCGAGCGGTTGAACGGCTCGAGCTTGACCACGCGGCTCGCGGGGTCCGCGGGAAGCGCCGCGGAGCGGAAGTCGTCGCTGTCCGCCGTGTTCGAAACAAGGGGGGTGTTGGAGCTGTCGGGAAAGCCCGTGGACGCGGTCATCGCTGCGTGTCCTCCGTGGTGCTGAAAGCCTGGGGCGCCCAGGGCACCGAGCTTTCGCCCACTGCGTGAATGGCCACGGTGGCGAGCACGGCGCCCATCACCTCCATGAGGAGAATCGAGGGCAGGGCCACCTGCGTGATCATGGTGCCGAGCAGCGGCGACGCGGTGGTGAAGTTGGATGCGATCAACAGCGCAATCGACGACAGCGGCGACATCGCGCAGCCGACCCAGAAGGCCTGCTTCCAGCTGGCGCCGCTGCCCGGGTTGGCAATGGCCACCCCGGCAATCTTGGCAAACAGGCGAACGACGATCACGGCCAGCACCACGCTGGCGACCGGCAGGGTCCAGTCGGCCTGCGCCGCCACGATGGACACCAGCACGAACATCAGCATGGTGAGCAGCGACGCGGCGGTGCCGAGTTGCCGCTGCCAGGCCCAGGGCTTGGGATTGAGCGTCTTGAGCAGCACCCCGCCGATCAGCGCGGCCAGCGGCGCGGAACCGCCGACGTGGGCCGTGAGAGCGCTGGCGGCCGCGATGAGCGCCAGCAGCAGAATCGATGTGCTCTCGCTCGTCGGGCTCATGAACCGCAAGGCCGTGCGAAGCGCCAGCGCCAGGATGCCGCCGATCACGAACGAGAGGCCGAGCACCACCGCCACCGGATACAGCTTTTGCAGCAGGGTTTGCGGTGCGCGCTCGATCAGGCCGGCCTGCGCATAGCCGAGCGCCAGCGCGTAGAAGGTGTTGAGCGTGGCCAGCGTCATGGCGCGTTCGGTCACGGGGCCCGAGGCGCGCGTGTCCATGATCACGCGGCTCAGCACCGCCGGCGAGGCGACGATGGCCATCAGCGCGATGGGGTTCGCGACCGGGTCGGGCAGGCCCAGCAGCTGCAGCACCCACAGCACGCCGAAGTAGGTCAGCGTGGCTTCGAGCAGGCTTTGCACCAGCACCATCGGGTTGTGGCGGAACCAGCGCAGCGGCAGCCGGCCGCCGGCTTCGAACAGCACCACGGCGGCGCCCAGTTCCAGCAGGAACAGGCTGATGCCACGCAGCGGCCAGATGGCGCCCTCGAAGCCGGCAAAGCCGACCACCGCGCCGACGATCGAATAGCCAACCACCTTGGGCAAGCCCAGGTAGCGTTGCACCAGGTGGCCGGAAGCCGCCGCCGCGGCCAGCAGGAGCGACCACATCACGGTGGGCAGGCCGGCCGAAGGGCGCAGCCACTCGGACCAGAAGCCCAGCAGGTCGTTGATGAGACTCGTCAAATTCATGCAGGTAGAAAAAAGCTTACGGGCCGGCTGCGCCAGCGTGCCCAGATGGCGCTGCGGATGCGCGCGCGGTCACCGAGGCTGACGCTGTGCGCGCGCAGCGCCAGACGGAATGCGAAATAGAAGCTCACGCTCACATTGAGCGCGCCGATCACCGGGATGGCCGCCACCGCCCACCACAGCGCGGGCTGCTGGAGCACCGGCATGCCCATGGAGGCCGCGGCCGCCGCTATTTGCCCGGCTGACAGTGTCACGTGGCGCACGTCCAGGCCGAGCCCGAAGAAACCCGCGAATGCGGGCAGCAGGCCAAGCATGAGTCCGAGCGAAATGTTGGAAGCGAAGCCTGAGATGTGTGTGCGCATGAAGGTGGCCCAGCGGCGGGCACGGGCGGCGCCCAGAAAAGCGCCGATGCGAGGGTTGTAACGCATGGCGGAGTCCAGCCTGTGCAGGACAAAGGCGTTTTCTGTCCAACCCGCGACGATGCTGGCGGCGAACAGCAGCACGCCGGTCAGCACGGCGTAGAGCGCGGTGGGGCCCAGCAGCGAGAGCGATTGCAGGGTGGCCGCGGCGTGCGCCGCATCGAGCAGCGGCCGGCCCAGGGCGAGCTGCACCACAAGCGCAAGCCCCAGCATCGCCGGCACCACCACTCCCACGTTGCCCAGCACGGCCGCCACCTGCGAACGCACCAAGTTGGCCACTTCGTCGACGAAATCGGCCACCGCGGCATCGGTCTTGATGTCGCGCAGGCGCGCCGCCATGGCGGGCGCGGTCATCGCGGGCTGCTTGGTGGCCAGCGTCAGGTGCAGCAGCTGGATGGCGACAAAACTGGCGGCATACATCAGGCCCGACCAGAACCCGCTCCAGAACGCCGAGAGGCCGAGCGCAAGAATGCCGAACTTGAGCAGCACCGTCAGCGAGGTGAGCGCGCCGCCGCCCGCGGCCTTGCGCACCATCTGCAGGTAGCTGCCCCGGTCGCGCGTGATGTAGTGCTCGCCGGTTTCGGCGCTGCGCTCCGTCACCTTGGCCGCGAGCATCGACGAGTTCGACGCGATCAGCGCGCGAATGCTGTTGCGCTCGCCGCCGGCCAGCACCAGCCGGCCCACCAGCCGCGCCACGCTGGGCGCGGGCGTGGCCGACATCAGGCAGTCGAGCAGTTCGCGGATGCGCAGCACCCGCTCGCGGAGTTGGCGCAGCCGGAACACCAGGCCGACCGAAATACCGTTGTCTTCCAGGTGCGTGTAGACCGACGAGGCGCTGGCGCGGCAGGCGTCGAGCCGGTCGCGGAACGCCACGAATGCGGCCTGCAGCGCCTCTTCGCCCCGGTCGTCGCGGGGAGCCGTGCGAAACATCTCTTCGCGCAGCGCATCGAGGTCGGACATCAGCGCGTGGAATGCGCGGCTTTCGCTGGCCGCGCTCATGCGCAGCCGCAATTCGGGCGAGAAGCCGGCCGCCACCACCTGGCTGCTGCAATAGGTGACGGCGTCCATCACGGTGTGGCGCCAGCGCGGGGCGCCGTCGTCGTCCAGGGCTGCGTCGGCCAGCAGGTCGCCGATGCGCGCGAGCTGTGCTTCATCGAGCAGCGCGATCCAGCCCGCATCGAAAACGCCGGGCAGCACCATGCGGAAGAGATCGGATGCGTCGGTGGTTTCAGGCGTGCCGGGCAGGATTTTCCGGCGCAGGCGCTCGGAGAGTTCGCTCACGAAAGCCGTGCGCGGTGCAAAGCCGTAGTCCGCCAGCAGCGTGGTCAGGTCGACCGTCTGCGTGAAGGCGCGCCACCACGCGCGCAGGCGCTCGCGCAGCTCGGGCCGCGCCTCGATGGCGTCAAGCAGCAGCGACACGCGCCCCACGGCGGCCTGCGGCGATGCACGGTCGCCGCGCAGCCAGTCGAAAACGTCGATCAGCCAGATGTGGCGCTGCGCCACGTCCGCGGTCGGGTCGAGCCGGGCCAGCAGCCCCTGCAGGTCAAGCGATGCAGCAGCCATAAAAAGATAAGAGGAAGAAATCAAATGCCAGAAACACCGAGGGACCGGTTTTGCCGGTCTCTGGTGCTGTCGCCCGGGCGAAGGGGCGGGAGAAGTGTGGGAGAGGTGCGGGAGAGGTGCGCGAAGCCGGAGGAGTACCTAGTGCAAGACTCGCGAGACAGGTGCCCCGCCGATGTCCGCCTCCAGCACGAACATCGGAATCGGCACGTCGAAGCGCTCGCCGTCCTCGGTCACCACGAAGTAGCTGCCGTGCATGGTGCCGCTCGGCGCCTGCAGGCGGCAGCCGCTGGTGTAGCGGAATGATTCGCCCGGCGCCAGGAGCGGCTGCTGGCCGATCACGCCCAGGCCCTTGACCTCCTGGGCGTGGCCCGAGGCGTCGTTGATGAGCCAGTGGCGCGCGATGAGCTGGGCGCCGATCTCACCCACGTTGGTCAACGTAACGGTATAGGCGAAGGTGTAGATCTTGTCCTTCGGCGAGGACTGGTCCGCCAGGTAGCGCGGCTCGACCTGGACACTGATGGGGCTGTGTGACATGCGCGAGATGGTAACTGGAGCCTTCTCTTGCACTGCTTTCCGGGTTTTCCGCCGGCTGCGACAATCGGCGCATGAGCACGCCGTTTCGCATCGCCCCCTCCATTCTTTCCGCCGATTTCGCGCATCTTGGCGACGAGCTGACCAAAGTCATCGCCGCGGGCGCCGACTGGATCCATTTCGACGTGATGGACAACCATTACGTGCCGAACCTGACTTTCGGCCCGATGGTCTGCAAGGCCCTGAAGCCCTACGCCAAGACGGCCGACGGCACGCCGGTGCCGGTCGACGTGCACCTGATGATCCAGCCGGTCGACGCGCTGGCCGCGTCTTTCGCGGAAGCGGGCGCCGACTACATCAGCTTTCACCCCGACGCATCGCCGCACGTGAACCGCAGCATCCAGGCCATCAAGGGCGCGGGCTGCAAGGCGGGGCTGGTGTTCAACCCCGGGCTGGGCCTGGAGGCGCTCGACTGGGCCATCGACGACATCGACCTGATCCTGATCATGAGCGTGAACCCCGGCTTCGGCGGGCAGAGTTTCATCGATTCGGCGCTGCGCAAGATCGAATTCGCACGCAAGCGCATCGAGCAGAGCGGCCGGGACATCCGCCTGGAAGTGGACGGCGGCATCAAGGCCGACAACATCGCGCGCGTGGCTTCAGCCGGTGCCGACACTTTTGTGGCCGGAAGCGCGATTTTCAACGCCAAGGATTACGGCGCGGTGATCTCGTCCATGCGCGAGCAGCTCGCGGGCATGGGCAAGAAGTAAGTCCGGCTCAGCGTTTCACCTTCTCGTTGTAGACGCGGTCCGTGACCGGGCCGCGGTCGGTATCGACGGCGCCGCGCTCGATGTCGTCATGCGCCTTGCGGCCCACCTCGCTCGGCTGCCCGTCCTGCGCCTCCTGGCTGTCGGAAGACTGGTCGCGCTCATGCGGCAGGCGCGGCGCCGAATCGCCGCCTTGCTGGACCTTGGTGTCGCCGCCGCCAGCGTCCCGCACCGGGTCGTCCGGCGTGCCAGGGGCCTTCGAACGTGGCTTGCTGCTGCTCATGGCGTGCTCCTCTCGTATCCATCTGATGAATCGAGCCTGCATCGCCCGGCCAGCAGCGCCGGTAGGACAGGCGAGGCGGGCCCTGTAGGCGTGCCGCGCTGCTATGAAACGAGTAGCGTCTTTGCGCACAGGGGAACGCCTCCGCAATAATCGCCCGGATGTCCTCCGATCCTCTTGCCGGCGCCGCAACCGACAGCCTGCGCATCCACACCTTCGCCTCGCTGAACCCGGGCCCGCGGCTCCTCGTGCTGGGCGGGGTGCATGGCGACGAAACCTGCGGCACGGTGGGCATCGAGCGTGTGCTGGCCGAACTCGACGGCGGCTCGTTCCAGTTGCAGCGGGGGCAACTCACGCTGGTGCCCGTCGCCAATCCGCTCGCGCGGCGGCGCTTGCAGCGGGAAGGCGAGCGCAACCTCAATCGCCTGTTCAAGCCGAGCGAGGGGCCCACCGATTACGAAGGCCGGGTGACCAATCTGCTGTGTCCGGTCATCGAACGGCACGACGTGCTGCTCGACCTGCATTCCTTCCAGAGCGAGGGCGAAGCCTTCGCGATGATCGGCCCGCGCGACAACTCCGGCACGTTGGAGCCCTTTGCCCGCGCCCGCGAGGAGGGGCTGCTTGCCTTGCACCTGGGCACGCCCATCGTGGTGGAAGGCTGGCTCGACATCTATGCCGCCGGGCTCGCGCAGCGTTCCACAGGCGCGGCGGTCGTCGACGAAGCGCTCGATTTCGGCCGAGGCACCAACGAGTACATCCGCAACTGCGGCGGCTACGGCGTCACGCTCGAATGCGGCCAGCACCAGGATCCGGAGGCGCCCCAGGTGGCGTGGCGCGCCATTCGCCGTGCGCTCGCGCTGCTCGGCATGGCGCCGTTGCCGCAGGAGATACCGGCCACGCCGCCTCATCCGCCCCAGCTGCTGCGCCTGGCGGGCGTGACGGACCGGCTGCATGAAGAAGACAGCTTCGTGCGCGACTGGGCCACCTTCGATGCGGTGCAGCGCGGCGAGCCCATCGGCATGCGCCACGACGGCACGCTGGTGAGCGCGCCGGACGACGGATTCATCGTCTTCCCCAACGCACTGGCGCTGCCCGGCGCCGAGTGGTTCTACTTCGCACGTCCGAGCGAGCGCGTGCTCGGGCCGGCAGCCTAGCCGCCGGCGCCGCCCGAGCCCTACGGCAGGCGCCGCCGCACTCCTACATCGCCGAGGGGCCAGGGGCGCAAAGTCTCGAGGCTGAAGGAGTGTGTCCATGGCAGTCTCGAAAAAAGCACCCGCGCCGCGCGTCCTGTGGAAGGGCGCGATCAGCTTCGGCCTCGTCCACATTCCGGTGGCGCTGTATTCGGCCACCACCGACCACGGCATCGACTTCGACTGGCTCGACAAGCGCACGATGGACCCGGTGGGCTACAAGCGCATCAACAAGAAGACCGGCAAGGAAATTGCGCGCGAAAACATCGTCAAGGGCATCGAGTACGAAGACGGTGAATACGTGGTGCTGAGCGACAAGGAAATTGCCGATGCGTACCCCAAGACCACGCAGACCATCGAGATCGAGACCTTCGTGCCCGCCAACGGCATTCCGTTCGTCTATCTCGAGCGCCCCTACTACGTGGCGCCCATCAACCGCGGCGCCAAGGTGTACGCGCTGCTGCGCGAAACGCTGCAGCGCAGCAACCGCATCGGCGTGGCGCGCGTGGTGATCCAGACCAAGCAGCATCTCGCCGCCCTCGTGCCGGTCGGGCCCGGGCTGGTGCTGAACCTGCTGCGCTGGGGAGCCGACATCCGGCCCTGGACCGAACTGCCGCTGCCCTCGGAGGACGCGAAGAAAGCCGGCCTGAGCGAACGCGAACTCAAGATGGCCGAGCAGCTGGTGGAAGACATGAGCGCCGATTGGGACCCGGGCGAATACAAGGACGAGTTCAAGGACGAGATCCTGCGGCTCGTCGATCGCAAGGTGGCCGCCGGCCAGACCGAGACCGTGACGCAGCCCGAGCCCGAAGAGGGCCAGGCCACCGAAAGCCGCGGCGCGAAGATCATCGACCTGACCGAACTGCTGCAGCGCAGCTTGCGCAAGGGTGGCGGCGCCAAGACGGCTGCCCCCGCGAAGGCAGGCGACGCAGCCGAAGAAGACGACGACGAAGAAGAAGAGCCCGCGAAGGCGCCCGCCAGGACCAAGGCAAAGCCGAAGGCCAAGGCACACAGCAAGACCACCGTGAAGAGCAGAAGCTCCGGCGGCACCGCCACACGCAAGCGCACCGCGGCCAAGGCCGCCACCCCGAGGCGCCGCGCGGCATGAGCGACCGAATGAACGACCGGTTGGAGACGACGGCTCCACGCATCACGCATGCGGAGCGCCTGATCGACGCCGCCAGCGGCGTCACCAAGGGCGATCTGGCGGCCTACTACGCCACCGTTGCGCCGCTCATCCTGCCGCACCTCAAGGGGCGGCCCGTGGCGCTGGTGCGCGCACCGGAGGGCGTGGACGGCGAGCTGTTCTTCCAGAAGCACGCGCAGCACAGCGACATCGCCGGCATCAAGTTGCTCGACCCCGCGCTGGACCCGGGGCACGACCCCTTGCTGCAGATCGACACGGCCAGGGCGCTGATCGGTGCGGCGCAGTACAACACCATCGAACTGCACACCTGGAACGCCACCTCGCGCGCCATCGGCAAGCCCGATCGCATGACCTTCGACCTCGACCCCGGCGAGGGCGTCGACTGGCAGCAGATGCAGGAGGCGGCGCTGCTGGTGCACGTGCTGCTGGACGAACTCGGCCTCCCTTCGTTCCTGAAGACCAGCGGCGGCAAGGGCCTGCACGTGGTGGTGCCGCTTCGGCGCCAGCTCGGCTGGGACGAGGTGCGGGGCTTCTCGCGGGCCATCGTCGAACACCTGGCCCGCATCGTTCCGGACCGCTTCGTCGCCAAGAGCGGGCCGCGCAATCGCGTGGGCAAGATCTTCGCGGACTACCTGCGCAATGGTTTCGGTGCGACCACGGCCAGTGCCTGGTCGGCGCGCGCCCGGCCGGGCATGGGCGTGTCGGTGCCGCTGGCGTGGGAAGAACTGCCCGACCTGGGAAGTGCCGCCCACTGGACGGTGGCCAACATCGCCGATCGCCTCGCCGTGGGCAACACGCCGTGGGACGCGATGGAGGACAGCCGCACGGGCCTGGGCGCCGCGATGGAGATGCTGGGCTACCTGCCTTCGTGAGGGCGTTTTGCTTGAAGCGCTCTACTGCAGCACTTCGGCCGTCGTCACTTCGAAGCGCTGCAACGAGTTGGCGCCGAACACCATGGTGATCGGCACGTCGGCTGCATCACGCCCGCGCGCAATCACGATGCGGCCGATGCGCGGCTTGTTGTGGCGCGCATCGAAGGTGTGCCAGCGGTCGCCGAGGTACACCTCGAACCAGGCGCTGAAGTCCATCGGGTACGGCACGGGCGGAATGCCGATGTCGCCCAGATAGCCCGTGGCATAGCGCGCCGGAATGTTCATGCAGCGGCACAGCGTGATGGCCAGGTGCGCGAAGTCCCTGCAAACGCCCGTGCGCTCGCGAAAGCCCTCGAGCGCCGTGCGCGTGGCGCGCGCGCTCTGGTAGTCGAAGCGCAGGTGCTCGTGCACGAAGTCGCAAATGGCCTGCACGCGGTGCCAGCCGGGCGTCACGCGGGAGAAGTTGTTCCAGGCGAACTGCAGCAGTTCGCTGTCGACTTCGCAATAGCGGCTGGGCAGCAGAAAGGGCAGCGCCGACACCGGCAGGTCGGCCGCCCCATGCTCCATGGCGCTGAAATCCACCGGGTCGGACCAGCCCGGATCGAACACCACGGCGCGGTTGCGCAGCCGCACGCTCGTCACGCCCGCGGGAATCCGCACCCGGGCGCAATGGTTGTCGAAGCTGTCCATGTAGTAGTCCGTATGCAGTGGCGGGCTGACGGTGATGTGCTCGCCGTTCTGCAGATCCGCTGCGCGCGAAGGATGGACCTGCAGCATGTAGATCAGTGCCGTGGGCGCCGTGACGGCAAGTTCAATGTCGAAACCGATCTCTATCTGCATGTCGTTCTTCCCTGTGTGCGAAATATGTGTTCTCTGGAGTGCGCAAGCAGGCTTCGTGCCGTCTTCGCCCCATGCTATCGGTGGCGCCGCCCGGCCGGACGCGGGCAGACGCGCAAAGCCGCGTAGGTGCCGGCCCGGTGCTGTCGGTGCGCTCCTACCTCGTACGGATCGCCTCTCCCACAAGCGTGGGCGAGCAGCCACTACGGGTAACAGTCTGCGGCAAACATAACCTTTCGCATCGCTCGCAACGCCTTCAAATCGGCTCCCATCGCCCTGGCCGGCTGCAGCGCAAGCATCGACTTGTCCAATTTGATCTGCTGGAGCGAATCATGAATATCTCAGCGTTGTTCGATGCACTCACCGGTACGTGGGGGGATGAAATCCTGTTCTGGGTGGTGGCCGCCGTGGCGGGTTTCATCTGCCTGATTGCGTTGGTGAACGTGCTGGACCTTTTTCTCGACAACGAAGTTGATCCCCCCATGAAAGACCCGCGATGACGCCACAGAACAAGGCCGCCGCCGGACGCCGCTCGAAGGCCACGGACGGCAGCAATGCCAAGCAACAGCAACTCGATGGCTTCGCGATCGATCATGCACCCAATCTGACGACCAACCAGGGTCTTCAGATTCCCGACAACCACAATTCGCTCAAGGCCGGACTGCGCGGGCCCACGCTGCTCGAAGACTTCATCCTGCGCGAGAAAATCACGCACTTCGACCACGAGCGCATTCCGGAGCGCGCGGTGCATGCACGCGGCTCCGCGGCGCACGGCTTCTTCCAGGTCTACAAGTCGATGTCGCAGTTCACCTCTGCCGACTTCCTGCAGGACCCCGATGCGAAGACGCCCGTTTTCGTGCGCTTTTCGACCGTGGCAGGTTCCCGCGGCTCGGCCGATACGGTGCGTGACGTGCGCGGCTTTGCCGTCAAGTTCTATACCCGCGAGGGCAACTACGACCTCGTGGGCAACAACATTCCGGTGTTCTTCATCCAGGACGCGATGAAGTTCCCCGACCTCATTCATGCCGTGAAGCCCGAGCCGCACCACGAGATGCCGCAGGCCGCGAGCGCGCACGACACTTTCTGGGACTTCGCCTCGCTCATGCCCGAGAGCACGCACATGCTGATGTGGGCGATGTCGGACCGCGCCATTCCGCGCAGCCTGCGAATGATGGAAGGCTTCGGCGTTCACACCTTCCGCTTCGTGAACCATCGCGGCGAGGGCCACTTCGTCAAGTTCCACTGGAAGCCCAAGCTCGGCATTCATGGCCTCGCATGGGACGAAGCGCAAAAAATCGCGGGCAAGGACCCGGACTTTCACCGGCGCGACCTCTGGGAAGCCATCGAGAACGGCGACTTTCCCGAATGGGAACTCGGCGTGCAGCTCATTGCGCAAGACAAGGCGAACTCGCTCGGCTTCGACCTGCTCGACCCGACCAAGCTCATCCCCGAAGAAATGGTGCCCGTGCAGCGCATCGGCCGGCTGGTGCTGAACCGCAACCCCGACAACTTCTTTGCCGAAACCGAGCAGGTGGCGTTTCACCCGGGGCACGTGGTGCCCGGCATCGACTTCAGCAACGACCCGCTGCTGCAAGGGCGCCTGTTCTCTTATACCGATACGCAGATCTCGCGGCTCGGCGGTGCCAACTTTCACGAGCTGCCCATCAACAAGAGCGTGTGCCCGTTCCATAACTTCCAGCGCGACGGCATGCACCGCCAGACCATCGCGCGCGGCCAGGTGGCCTACGAGCCCAACTCGCTGGGCGACGGCAAAGAGTTTCGGGTCGACGGCGGCAGCGTCGGCTTCCAGTCTTACCCGGACGAGATGGAGTCGCCCAAGGTGCGCCGCCGCAGTCCGACCTTCGACGACCACTTCACGCAGGCGCGCCTCTTCTTCAACAGCCAGAGCGCGGCCGAGAAAGAGCACATCGTCGCGGGCTTTCGCTTCGAGCTCTCGAAGGTCGATGTGCCGGCCATCCGCCAGCGCATGGTCGACAACCTGGCGCACGTGGACGAGAAGCTCGCGCGCCGCGTGGCGGAGCCGCTCGGCATTGGTGCGCCCGATGCCAAGGCCGCCGCGGGCCGCGCGGGCTATCGCGAACACCGCATGACGCTGCCGATCGAGGAGTCGCCCGCGCTCAGCATGGCCGATACGGGCGACGGTTCCATCCGCACGCGCAAGATCGCCATCCTGGTGGTGGACGGCATCGACTCCGCTTCGCTCAAGCCGATTCGCGATGCGCTCGAGCAGGCCGGCGCGCGCTGCAAGGTGGTCGGCCCGCGCCTGGGCACCATTGCCAGCGCATCGAAGCGGCAGATCGATGTCGACATGACCTTCGCCAATGCGCCTTCGGTCATGTTCGACGCCGTGCTGGTGCCCGGCGGCAGCCAGGGCGCCGCGGCGCTCGCGGGCATGGGCGATGCCGTGCACTTCGTGCTCGAGGCGTACAAGCACTGCAAGGCCATCTGCACGGTGGGCGAGGGCGTGCAGCTGCTGTCGAAACTCGGCATTGCCGCAGATGCACAAGCCGCTGATCTGCCGCCCGGCGTCGTGGTCGCGGCCACACCGGTCACCAACCTCGGCGACACCACGGCGGCAACGCAGATCGCGCAGGACTTCATCGCCGCGATTGCGAAGCACCGCCATTGGGAGCGGACCGACATCGATTCGGTCCCCGCCTGATGTAGTCCGTTTGCGCTAGACCTTCTTGCGAATAGGCGCGGCGCAGGGGCGCTTCTAGACTTTCCCCACGAGGCCTGAACGGCGCGCACTTCCGCGGCGTCGACTCCCGCAACTGCGGGTACACGGGCCGCGCGCGGGGGTCCAATGACGTGGTTTTCGAGAACGGGATGGGAGCGCTCGGCACGTCGTGCAGGAGTCGCGGGTGCTCTCGGGCTGGCTGGCATTCTTCTACTGGGGCACGGGCCATGGGCATCGGCACAGCCGCAGGCGCCCAACGCCGAGGCCGCGGCCAGCAAGGCGGAGCAGGCCCGGCTTGCCGACACCGACACCTTGCTGGCATTGACCAGCGAGGGCGCGGTGCTCTACGGGCAAGACGCGGTCAAGCTCTCGGGCTATCAATACTGCAGCCAGGCGGTCGCCTTGGCCGAGGCCGGCGAATTCCGCCAGAGCGTGCGTGCCGCAAGCAAGGCGCTGCACCTGGCCAATGCCACGCGCGATCCGAACCTGATGGCCATGGCCAACCGGGACCTGGCCATCGTCTACAGCTACTCGGGCCAGCTCGAGAAGGCCGAGGAATTCGCACGCGAAGCGCTCAAGCACCAGGCGCGCGACCCCAAGCTGGTGGTCGGCCCGGTGCAGAAGGTGATCGGCGACGTGCGCACGCGCCGCGGCGACTACGCCGGCGCCGTGATCAGCTATGACGAGGCGCTGACCAACAGCTCGGCGCGCTATGCCCCGCTGGTGCAGGCCTCGCTCGTCAATGCGCTGATCGAAGCGGGAAACGCCGCCAGGGCGCGCGAAGTGCTCGGCGGCATGCCTGCGCCCAAGGATGCACCGCTCACCGCGCAGCTCGACCGCACCCGCGCACGGCTGCTCCTGGCCGAGAACAAGCCGGCCGAAGCCCGCGACATGTACCGCGCGCTCACCGCGCGGCAGGTGGGCACCGACACCGAGTACTACCGCCTCTGGGCCTGGGACGGCGTGGCGCGCAGCGAGCTCGCGCTTGGCCAGAAGCAGGCCGCGGCTGAAGCCATGGCACGCGCGCTGGGCGGGATCGACCAGGTGCGCGCCAGGTTCCGCAGCGAGGAATTCAAGATGGGCCTGTTCTCGGACCTGCAATCGGTGTTCGAGCGCGGCGTCTCGATCTACAGCGATGCGGGCGATGCGCGCCAGGCCTTCGAAGTGAGCGAGCGCAGCCGCTCGCGCGCACTGCTCGATGCGGTGCGCGGCCGCGCGAAGATCAGCGACCAGGCCGCGAAAACCTTGGACCTGGCCACGCTGCAGGGCGCACTGGCACCCGACGAGCGCGTGGTGCAGTTCCACTCCCTGCCCGACCGTCTGCTGGTGTGGGTCGTCAGCCCCGCCGGCATCGAGGCCAAGACCGTGGCGGTGCGCCGCGAGGAGTTGACCGAACTGGTCGAGGTGTTCCGCAATTCCATCGTGCGCGGCCGCCGCGCGACCATCGCCAATGCCGACAAGCTGGGCGCGGCGCTGCTCGGGCCGCTGGCCCTGGCGCCGGGGCAGCGGCTGATCGTGGTGCCCCACGGGCCGCTGCACTACCTGCCGTTCCAGGCCCTGCGGATCCAGGGCCGCTACGTGATCGAGACGAATCCGGTGTCGGTGGCGCCATCGATGAGCATCGCGGTGCAGCTGGCGCAGCGCTCGCCGCGCGTCGAGGGCGCACTCACCGCCTTCGGCAACCCGCGCATCGAGGACAAGTACGACCTGCCCGGCGCCGAGGTCGAGGTCAAGGAGCTGGCGCGGCTGTTCCCGCGCAACACCGTCTACATGGGCGCCGCCGCCACCAAGACGCAGTTCCGCGAAGCCTCGGCCCGCGCGCCGCTGATGCACGTCGCCGCCCATGCCGAGGCCGACCAGGTCGATCCGCTCTACTCGCGCATCCTGCTGGCCAACGAGGGCGGCCGGCAGAACTTCATGGAAGCCCACGAGATCATCGGCCTGCCGATGCAGGGCACCGCGCTGGTCACGCTGTCGGCCTGCGAGTCGGGCCTGGGCCGCATCGCCCAGGGCGACGAGGTGCTGGGCTTCACGCGCTCCTTTCTCTCGGCCGGCACCTCGAGCCTGATCTCCTCGCTGTGGCCCGTGTCCGACGACGCCACCGCGATCCTGATGAGCACGCTGTACGCCGAACTGGCCAAGGGCCGCGACGTGCAGCAGGCCATGCAGGCCGGCCAGCTGGCCGTATTGAAGGAACCCAAGATGTCGCATCCGTTCTTCTGGGCGCCGTTCAACCTGATCGGCAACTGGCGGCTGAAAGTCGGGAGCCCGGCATGAGGCGCACGCACCACGATCGCATGCTGCCGCTGCCGGCCTCGATGGCGCGGCCCTTGCGTCCCGTCGCGCTGGCCGCAGCCTCGCTGGTGGCCGCCGCGCTGGCGCTCGCGGCGCAGCGCGCGCAGGCGGCCGATGCCGATGCCGCCGTGCTGCTGCCCACCGCCAACCCCTGCAGCAGCTGCGACCGCCCGCTCGCGCAAGGCCCGGCCGCGGTTTCGCAGGGGTTGCCCGCGGCGCCCGCACCGGCCGTCGGCGCGTTCCGCCTCAACGACCTGCGCCTGAGCGGCGCGCAGGCGCTGTCGAACGAGGAGCTTCGAAGCGTGACGCAGCCCTACATCGGCCGCGACGTGACGCTTGGCGACCTCGAGGCGCTGGCGCAAGCCATCACCGGGCAGTACCGCGCCCGCGGCTACTTCCTGGCGCAGGCCATCGTGCCTGTGCAGACCGTGCGCGACGGCATCGTGGAGATCAGCGTCATCGAGGGCCGCCTCGGCAAGGTCGACGTGCTGGTCGCGCCCGACGCCCCCATCAGCGAAGCGCGGGTGCGCGGCTTCCTTGCGCCGCTGCAGCCCGGCGAGGCGGTCAATGCGCCGGCCTACGAACGCGCGATGCTGCTGCTGTCCGACCAGCCCGGCATCCGCGTCTCCTCGGGGCTGCAGGAAGGCACGCAGAGCGGCACCACCGACCTTTCGGTCGAAGTCGCCGCGGGGCCGCGCTGGGCCTTCACGGCCGAGGGCGACAACCACGGCACCAAGGAATCGGGGCGCTTTCGCGTCGGGGGCACCGCGCGCTGGCTCAGTCCCTTCGGCATCGGCGACAACCTCGACATGCGGCTGATGGTGTCGAACAGCAACGCGCTGCAGTTCGGCCGCGTGGCCTACGAGGCGCCCATCGGCACCAGCGGCCTGCGCGCCGGCATCGGGCTTGCGCGCGTCAACTACGAGCTTGGCGGTGAATTTGCCGAACTCGGGGCGCAGGGCAGGGCCGATGTGCTCGATTTTTCGCTCAACTACCCGCTGATCCGCCAGCGCCAGCAGAACCTCTTCCTGCGCCTTGGCGCCGACGTGAAGAACCTGACCGACGAGATGAATGCGGTCGATTTCACCTCGAAGAAGCGGGTGCACGGCCTCGGCCTGGGCTGGGCCTGGGAGCGGCGCGACGACGTGTTCGGCGGTGGCTACTGGGCCAGCTCGGGCACGCTCTACCGCGGCGACCTCTCCATTCGCGACGAGCAGAGCCGCGCTTTCGACCAGAGCATTGCGGGCCATCGCACCGAGGGCGGCTACACCAAGCTCAGCTTCCAGCTCTCGCGGCTGCAGGCCATCGTGCCGAACCATTCGCTCTATGTGGCGCTCGGCGGCCAATGGGCCAGCAAGAACCTCGACGCTTCCGAGAAGCTCTCGCTCGGCGGTGCGCGCGCGGTGCGTGCCTATCCGTCCGGCGAACTGCTGGTGGACGAGGGCGCCATCGGCACCGTCGAATGGCGCTGGTCGCTCAACGCGGAGCTCACGCCTTTCGTGTTCTACGACGCGGCGCGCGGAAAGATCGTGCGCGACCCCTCGCCGTTCGACACCGGCCCCAACCGCCACAGCCTGCGCGGCTTCGGCATCGGCATTTCGTGGGCGCGGCCCGGCAACTTTGCGATCAACGCGACGCTCGCCTGGCGCGACGGCACCCGGCCGGCGCAGACCGATGGCGGCGGCCGCAACCCGCGTTTGTACGTGCAGGCGCAAAAGGTGTTCTGACATGGCAATGCACAACCGTTCCCCACGATTCCAGCCGCGCCTGCAACTGCGTCCGGTCGCGCTCGCGCTGGTGTGCCTGGGCCTGGCGCCCGCGCTGGCCCAGACCCTGCCCACCGGGTTCTCGGCCATTCTCGGAGGCGTGTCTGTCGCGACGCCGAACGCCGCGACGATGAACATCAACCAGACGACGGCCCGCGCCATCGCGCAATGGAACACCTTTTCCATTTCGACAGGCGCGACGGTCAACGTTGCGCAGCCGAGCGCCAGCAGCGTGCTGCTCAACCGCGTGATCGGCGGAGAAGCCTCGACCATTGCCGGATCGCTCAATGCGAATGGCCGCGTCTTCCTGGTCAACCCGGCCGGCGTGACGTTCTCTAAGGGTTCCTCGGTCAGCGTCGGCGGGCTGGTCGCATCGACACTGGACATGTCCACCAGCAACGCCGATTTCATGGCCGGCGCGTCCAAGCTCGAGTTCAGGCGGCCGGACGGCAGTTTCGGCACCGTGGACAACCAGGGCAACATCACGCTCGTGGGCAGCGGCGGCACAGCGGCGCTCATCGGACCGCAGGTGCTCAACAGCGGCAGCATCGTTGCAGACGGCGGCACGGCCGCCCTGGCGTCGGGTGAGACCGTCACGCTCGACTTTGCCGGCGACGGGCTCACCACGCTGCGGGTGACGCCCGGCCTCTACAGCGGCGTGGCGAACGGCGGCACCATGCAGGCCAACGGCGGCCGCGTGGCGCTGGTGGCGACCAGCGGGTTCGAGGTCTCGAACGGCGTGGTCAATTTCCGCGGCGTGCTGCGGGCCGATTCCATGGCCTCGCGCGATGGCGAGATCATCCTGGACAGCGGCCTTTCTCCCGAGGGCGTGCGCATGACCGGCGGCCTGGTGTCCGCGGCTGGCAACGGCGCCGGCCTCACGGGCGGCACCATCGACATCAAGGGCCGCGCGATCGGGCTCGTGCCTTACACGCCTCCGCTCATCATCGACGTTTCCGCACCCGTGGAGCCACCACCGCCGCCACCCGGAAACGACGACCGCGGCGTCATCGACGCGAGCGGCAGTGCCGGCGGCGGGCGCATCCGCCTCTATGCGAACGCGGTGGGCGAACTCGGCGACACCGGCGCCATCGCGCTCGGCGCGGGCTCGATCCTGCGCGCGGACGCCGTCGCGTCGGGCAACGGCGGCGATGTTCGCGTGCTGGCCGAACGCACCCTGCGTGCCTACGGCAGCATCTCGGCGCGCGGCGGCGCGGGCGGCGGCAACGGCGGCTTCATCGAAACTTCCGGCGGTTTCGCCGCGCCCGACGACGGTCTGGGCGGCGGCTTCAGCATCGACGGGCTGCGCGTGGACGCCGCCGCGCCCGCGGGCACCGCCGGCACCTGGCTCATCGACCCGTTCAATGTCGACATCGTTCCCGGTGCCGCGGCCGGCACGCTGCCGACCAATCCTTTCGAGCCGCTCGCGGCCAGCACCATCCAGGACGGCGACATCAATGCCGCCCTCAATGGCGGCACCAGCGTGCGCATCACCACCGGCGACCCCGGTGCGGGTTCGCCCACGGATGGCGACATCCGCATGTTCAACGGCGTGCGCATCAACTACAACACGGCCAACGGGCCGTTGACCTTCCAGCTCGATGCTCACCGCAGCGTGCGCGGCGACAACAACGTGGTGATCGAGTCCTCGGGCGCCGGCGGGCCGCTCAACGTGGTGTTCAACACCGACGTCAACGGCGGCGGTGCCGCAACCGGCGGCGGGCAGGTGAGCTACAGCGGCGACATCTACACCAACGGCGGCAATGTGGTGATGAACGGCGCCTGGTCGGCCGCGGGGGCGGGGCCGAGCGTGAGCCTCAACGGCAACGTCATCGACACGCGCGTCGGCCGCACCGATGCCGGGGCCGGCGGCTCCGTGACGATCAACGGCAACAGCACCGGGCCTTCGGGCGGCGGCTTCACGGAAGCAGCCGTCTACATCAGCGGCGTGGAGATCTCCACCTCGACCGGCGACGTCGACATCACGGGCATCGGCACCGACACCAGCGGCGTGCGGCTCAGCTCGCGCTTCACGGGCACAGGCTTTCCGAACCGGCAGACCGACATCTCGACGACCAGCGGCAACATCAACGTGAGCGGCGTGGGCAACTTCACGGGCAACAGCAGCGAGATCCCGGGCCATGGCGTGGTGATCAACCACGCGGTGCTTCGCTCGGTCGACGGCGACATCGCGGTGAGCGGCCTGCGCCAGTCCGGCGCCGGCGACCCGGGCACGGGCGGCGACGGCGTGCTGCTGCGCAACGGCTCGCGGATTGCGACCACCGGTACCGGCAACATCGAGCTCACCGGCCAGGCCGACGGCGGCGGCGCTGGCGTGCGCCTCGGCCCGGTGGCGCCGGTGCCGGGCCAGTTCCCCACGGTGCTCGCGGGGGTCTCCGTCTCGTCGGCCGGCGGCAACGTGGTGCTGCGCGCAAGCAACGGCGGCGGCACCGACGCGCTGGTGATCGACGGCACCGTGACTGCGGGCAACGTCGTCAACCTTCGTCCCGGCGGCGTGGCTGCGGACGGCACGGCTTTCGACCAGGTCGCCACGCCGATCACGCTCGGCGGCACGGCCAACACGGGCTTCGCCGTGTCGGCCGACGAGTTCTCCCGCATCTCGGCCGGCAATGCGATCGTGGCCGGCAGCAACGCGCATGCAGCCGACATCAACGTGGTCGGCCCGCTCGCGCTGGCCTCGGGCCTCACGCTGCAGAACGAAGGCGGCGGCAACATCGTGCTGCAAGCCCCCATCACGGCGCCGCGCGTGGGCCTGGCGTCGGCCGGCAACATCACGCAGACCGCGGCCGCGCCGATCACGGCCGGCACGCTGCTGGCCCGTTCCACCGGCGGCAGCGTGCTGCTCGACCAGGCGGCCAACAACGTGAGCGCGAGCACGCTGGGCGGCGGGGCTGCCGGCGCGTTCCGCTACCAGGACGTGGACGAACTGCGCATCGGCCCCGTGTCGGTCATCGGCTACGACGCGGCCGGCAACGCGCCGCAGGTGGTGTCGGCCGGCTCCATGGCCGCGGACACGGTGTTCGTGCGCACGCTGAGCGGCGACCTGCAGCTCGGCACGGCGGTGAGCAGCACGTCGGGCGCCGACCTGGTGGCCGCGGCGCGCTTCCAGAATGTCGGCGGTGCCAGCCTGGGCGGCGCGTCGTGGCGCGTGTGGGCCAACACCTGGGTCGGCGAAACGCGCGGCGGCATCGCCGGTTCGGGCCTGTTGCCGAACCTCTACAACTGCGCCTACCTGGGCCTGTGCGGCGTGAGCGTGTCGCCGGGCGACAACCACTTCATCTATGCGCAGCGGCCGACCGCGACGGTTGTGATCGGCAATGCCGCGCGGCCAGCGGGCTTCGACAACCCGTTCTTCACCTGGAGCATCACCGGCCTGATCCTCGGTGACAGCGGCGCCGGCTTCAGCGGTGCCGTGGGCACCGCGGCCACGCGGTCGAGCTTGCCCGGCGCCTATGCGATCAACGGCAGCTTCACCTCGGCCGAGGGCTATCTGGTCAACGTGGTGCCGGGAACGCTCACGGTCGGCGGCTTTCCGCAGATTCCGAAGCCAGACGTGGTCCGCGAACTGCCGACCACCTGGCTCTACGACCGCAACATCGGTCCGCCGCCGATCTGCTTCGCGACCGGCCCGCTCGAAGGCGACCGCGCCTCGCAGGGCAACGACGTGCTGGCGCGCGAATGGTCGCGCGTGCGCTCGCGGCCCAATCTCACGAGCTGCGTCGACACCGAGAAGCGCAACGGCTGCGCCGACTTCTAGCGGCTCGCGGCTAGCCCGCGGCGCCGAAGCGGCCCGTGTAGGTGCGCAGGCCCTGGTGCGCCAGGTCGGACTGCGCATCGATATGGATCTTGCCGCCCAGCGCCTGCCAGCGCCGGCAGAACGCATAGTCCTCGCTCAGGTAGCGGCCGTTGCCGGGCTCGGCCAGCAGGTCGAAGAAGCGGTAGTGCGGCCAGGCCTGCGCCGCGGTATCGCGCGAGGGGTCGGGCGTGTAGCGCAGGTCGGGCCGGGCTTCGGCCAGGCGCTCGAACACCGGGCGCGCGATCAGCATGAAGCCTGTGGGCGCGTCGAGCACCTCGATGAAACCGTCGGCGTCGACCGCGTGCGCGCCGCCGGTCCATGCGTTGGCCGGAAAGCGCGCATGCCGCGCCTCGAAGTCGGCGCGCGTGCTGCCCGCGGGCAAGGCCTCGCGCAGGCCGCCGGCGGGCCAGCCGTCTTCCTTGAGCGGATAGACGCCGGCCACCACGTCGCGGCCGGCCAGCAGCAGCCGCAGTGCCGCTGCGGGCTCGAAGCCGATGTCGGCATCGATCCAGAACAGATGCGTCCAGCGCGTGTCGGCCATGAACTCGGCCACCAGCCGGTTGCGTGCGCGCGGAATCAGGCTGTCGCCGTCGAGGAAGCGCGTCTGCATCGAAAAGCCGTGGGTCCAGGCGAGGTTCACGAGGCCGAGCAGGCTGCGCACGTAGATCGACGCCAGCGCGCCGCCGTAGCTCGGCGTCGCAACGAAGGGCCGGATGTCTTTCAGTGCGGCAAGGTCGAGCATCGCAGCGGCTCCCGTCTGTCTGTTTGTCTGTCTATCAGGCCGCGGCAGCCGCATGCCGCCGCGTGGAAAGCAGTGCGCGCAGCTTGGCCGGTGCGACCGGCTTCGTCAACAGCATCACGCCGCCATGGCGCAGGCGCTGCAGCACTTCGGGGCCGGTGGCACCGGACACGAGCACGGCGAGCGCATTGGGTTGCAGCCGCTTGGCGGCGTTGATCACGTCCATGCCGTCGTCGTCGCCGGCCAGCTGCAAGTCGCACAGCACCGCGTCGAAATGCAGGTCGCCCGTGCCCAGCCGGGCAATGGCCTCGGCGCCGGTGGTGATGCATTCCACCCGGCAACCCCATTGCTCCAGCAGCGCGCGGCTGCCGTCGAGAATGACGGGGTCGTCGTCCACCACCATGCAGTGCAGGCCCGCCAGCGCCGCCGGTGCCATGGGCGCGGGCTCGGGTGTCGCGGCTTCGGCGGCATGGGCCGCGGGCAGCGTGAGCGCAAAGGTGCTGCCCGCCTGCAGCGCCGAGCGCACCGTGATGCGGGTGCCGAGCAGCGCGGCGATGCGCGCGCAGATGGCCAGGCCCAGCCCGAAGCCGCGGCGGCGGTCGCGTTCGGTGTTGGCCACCTGGTAGAACTCTTCGAAGATGCGGCCCTGATGAATGGGCGCAATGCCCACGCCGTTGTCGCGCACTTCGATGCGAACGCTGCCTCCGTCCCCGTCGGCCCGGCTGCGGCGCGCCGCCACCAGCACGGTGCCGCCGGCAGGCGCATGGCGCAGCGCATTGGCCACCAGGTTGCCGACGATGCGCTGCAGCAGTGCCGCATCGCTGCGCACCGCCAGCCCGCGGTCGCTCCAGCGCAGCCGCACGCGGGTCTCGGCCGCGGTGGGGGCATGCTGCGCATCGAGCTGGTCGAACAGCGCGGCCAAAGGCACCTTGGTGATCGCCGGCGTCAGCACCTGGGCATCGAGCCGCGAGATTTCCAGCAGGTCGTCGAGCAGCACGCCCATGAACTCGGTGCTCTCCTGCAGGCGCAGCACGGCCGGGCGCTGGGCATCGGTGGCGCTGGGCAGCAGGCCGTCGATGAAAAGCCCCATGGCATGCAGCGGCTGGCGCAGGTCGTGGCTGGCCGCGGCCAGGAACCGCGCGCGCGAAAGCGCCGCCTGCTCGGCCTCGGCCATGCGCTGCAGCGCCACGGCGGTGGCCTCGCGCACGCGTTCTTCGCTGATCTGGCGGTTGCGCTGCAGCCGCTCGGCCAGCCGGTCGATGTCGTGCGCAAGCACCGCCAGCTCGTGCGCGTGGCCTTTGCCGGACGCCGCCGCGAGAGCGCTCCGCGACTCGCCCTCGACCACGTCGCAGCGCGCCTCGAAGTGCCCAGCCTCCAGCGCGGCCACCGTGCGCGACACGCGCCGCAGCGGCCGTGCCACCGTGCGCGCCATGTGGCGCACCGAGGCCCATGCCGCAAGCAGGGCGACCATCGCAATGCCGATGCCGGCCATGAGCGAGCGGCTGCGCTCGCGCGCATAGGCCGTGGTGTCGCGAAAGGTCTGCACCAGGCCGATGGGCGTTTCGCCCGCGGCGGTGGAGCCCGCGGGCGCGAAGGCGCTGGCGCGCGACGCCTCGCGCAGCGTGACCGGCGATGTGAACATGCGCAGTTGCGCAAGCGCCGACGCCTTGGGGCCGGCCGTCACATAGACGCCGGCGCTGTTGCTGATCTCGACCCGCATCACCTGTCCGCCGCGCAGCGCGGCGTTGGCCACGTTCTGCAGCGCCGGCAGGTCGCCGGCATAAAGACTCAGGTCGGACATGGCCGCCACCTGGCGCGCCACGGCCTGGCCTTCGGCATCGAAAGCCGCTTCGAGCGTTTGCAGCCGGTTGTGGGTGAACCAGGCGGTGAGCGCAAGCGCCACCGCGGCACACGGCACCACGCCGAGCCGGAACAGGTCGTTTTGCAGGTTGCCGCGCACCATCAGCGTGGGGGTGGACAGGGGCTGCGGCGAATCGGCGCGCGTGCCTTCGGGCGTCCCCTTGTCGTTCATCGCGTGACGGTAAGCCGCTCGGTCAGTTCCCGCTCCTCCGGCAAGCGCAATCCGAGTCCGCGCGCCACGGTGGTGTTGACGCGCACGGTGGAGGGCGTGGCCGACTCCACCAGCGGGCTGCCGCCAGTGCCGGCAGTGCCGCCGGCGCTCGCGAGTTTCTGCCCGAGCAGCTTCGCCTGCTGGGCCAGTTGCGCGGGCGTCGAGACCGCAGCGGCAAGCCCGCCCGAGCGCACCAGCCCTTCGCTGGCGCCGAACACCGGAAGGCCCGCTCCCGCACCCGCGCGCAGCACCGAGAGTGTGGCCGCCTGGCTGTCGCCGATCAGGTCGGGCAGCACCATCAGCGCATCGCTGCGCGGCACCACCGAACGCAACGCCGCGGCCAGCGACTTGGCGTCGGGCGCGTATTCCACCTGCAGGTCCCACGCCGGGTTAGCGCCTTGCGCCGCGCGTTGCAGCTCGCGCACCAAAGGCTCCGATTCGGGCGTGGCGACCACGCCGATGCGATATTTCTGCGGCAGCACCGCGCCGACGAGCGCAAGCTGGTCGGCCATGGCCGGGTCGCGCAGCAGCACGCCCACACGCCGGTCGCCGCGCCGCAGCGCCGGGCTGCTGGCGCGCAGGTTCTCGTAGTCGAGCCGGCTCAGCATCGCGAGCACCAGCGGCTGCTGGCCCGGCCGTTCGAGCGCGGCGCGCGCGGCCGGCACGCCGACCGCCATGGTCAGGGTGGCGTCCGCCGGTGCCGTGCGCAGGCCGCGCGTGCGCACGCCGGCGGTGGCGCCGCGGTCGGGCTCGGCGGCGGCCGCCTCCACGGCTTGCTGGGTGTCCACGCCGCCCGGCGACAGCCGGACCAGTTCGAAGCGGCCGCCGGGCTCCTGGCCCGCGCGAACGTGCTGCACGAACTCCGAGTGCGCCGCGAGGTCGTCGCCCATCAGCACCGTGAGGCCGTTCGCCGAGGCATTGGCGGCGAGTTGCACCGCGCCGAAGAACAGTGCGAGCGCGACGTGCGCGCCGCGGTGCAGCCGTTTTCGGAAGAGCGAGATGAAAGGGTTCACGGCAACAAACATGGACTGCTTCCGCAGCAAGAGAGCTGCACCCAATGTACGGAAGCCCTCTGCTTTGCGCGATAAGGCGGAGGGCTTATGTCGGCACTCGTCACCGCTCGGCAGCGTGATGAAGTGCACAGCGCGGCGGCTGCTTGGCCTATGTCCGACGGACTAGGGCCTGTTAACGCTATGGAAGGGGTCGCGAACGGACGCTAGGCGTCGGCGTTCAGCAGCAATGCAGCCGCGCGCTGCGCCTGGATGGCCTGGCGCAGCACGCGCGGAGAAACCGGCTTGTAGAGCACCGCGATGCCGGCGCTCGCCACCTCGCGCAGGCGGTCGGGCTTGGTCTCGCCCGTGACCAGCAGGCGCGCCGTGCCGGGACCGATGCCGCGCGGATGGCGCTCGAGCGCGGCGATCACGTCAAGCCCGTTGTCGCCGCCTTGCAGGAGCAGGTCGCTCACCACCACGTCCGGCGGCTGCTCCCACGCGTCGGCCAGCGCAAGTGCTTCGGCGCGGGTCTGCGCCGCCATGACCTCGGCGCCCCAGTTGGTGAGCACCACCGTCAAGCCTTCGAGAATCGTGCGCTCGTCGTCGATCGCCAGGATGCGCAGTTGTTCGAAGCTGGCTTCTTCTTCGGCGGCGTCGGGCATCGCCGCTGCATCCAGTACGGGCAGCCCGGCCGGCGCGGAACGCACCAGCACCCGCACGCAGGTGCCCTTGTGCGGCTTGGACGTGAGTTCGACGCGCGTATTGAGCAGCTCGGCCAGCCGCTGCACCGTGGCAAGCCCCAGGCCCATGCCGCGCTGCCCGCGAGGCGCCTGGCGGCCGGTGGCCTCCACCTGGTAGAACTCTTCGAACACGCGTGCCTGGTGCTGCACGTCGATGCCCACGCCGGTGTCGAGCACGTCGATGCGAACACCCCTGCCGCGCCGCCGGGCACCGATCAGCACGCCGCCTTCGATGGTGTGGCGCAGCGAGTTCGACACCAGGTTGTTGAGAATGCGCGAGAGCATCACGTAGTCGCAGCGCACCCAAAGGTCGGTCTTGCGCGCCACCAGCCGCAGACCCTGCTGCTCGGCCACCGGGCGGAAGTTGCGGCTGATTTCGTCGAACAGCTGGTCGAGCGGAAAGTCCGCCCACTGCGGTTGCAGTACACCGGCATCGAGCTGCGAAAGATTGAGCAGCTCCGAGAACAGCCGGTCGAGCGAGTCGACGCACTCGCGGATGTGGCCGATGCGCTGCAGCCGCACCGGGTCGGTTTCGCCGTTGGCCAGGCCGTCGGAGAACAGCGTGAGCGCGTGCAGCGGCTGGCGCAGGTCGTGGCTGGCTGCGGCCAGCAGGCGGGTCTTGGCCTGGCTCGCGACTTCGAGCTGCTGGTTCTTGCGCGCGAGTTCGGCCGTGGCCTCGCTGATGCGGCTTTGCAGCAGCCGGTGGCTTTCGGCCAGCGCGCGCGCCGCCTGGTTGAAACCGTGCTGCAGGTGCCGCACTTCGGAGGTGCCCTCGATGGTCACGCTCGCGGCCTCGCCCGCACCCAGGCGGTCGACGGCCTTTCCCAGCGCGCGAATCGGCTCGCTGATGCGCCGCGCGGCCCACCAGCCCGCCAGCCCCACGCCCACCAGGCTGATGGCCAGCACCAGCACCACGTTGAGCCACACCGAGCGCCGCGCATCCCGCACGGCGTCCAGGCTCATCTCGACCATGACCTTGCCGTTGTGCTTGCCCTCTTCGCTCACGATGGGCACCACCACCTGCAGGCCCTCGCCGCGGGCGCGGTCGGCGGTTTCGGAGTTGGCGACGATCTCGCCGTCGTCCGACCAGATCTGAACCTGCTGCACGTGCGGCTGGTAGGTGCCCGACTGGGCCGTGCGCTGCAGCAGGCGGCGGTCCATGCGCACCAGCGGCGTCTGCGCCGCGGTGGCAACTTGCATGGCCACCGTTTGCGCGTTGGCGCGCATCAACTCGGTAAGGTTGTCCAGATGCTGGCGCGTCAGAACGGCAATGGCCGCCAGCGTGGCTGCTGTCGCCGGCACCAGCGCCAGCAGGATCAGTTGCTGGGCGAAGGTGAGGCGCGCAAGCCCCCGGGCGACGCGGAAGTTCCAGTTCATGGGGGCATTTGGCGCATGAAGATCAAGCTTACGGGGCCGGGTTGCGGAGCGAAAGATGGGAAAAACATCACGAAATTAACTTGTATTTGATATCTAATTGCGTCCGCGTTGCCCATGTTAGACCCGCTGGTCCGCAGCGGCCCCATGTCTCCGTGTCAAAAAATGCAGGCCTCCCTACGCCGCGTCCAGAAGGCTTCCGGCGCTCCTGACGCCTTTCGCGCCCCCCGCCGTTGCCCGCGGTTCAGGCGTGCTGCCGCCGTGGTGCGCTGCGGTGCCCTCCTATTGACGCTGTTCGCCGGCCTGCCGCTGCTGGCGGCCGCACAGCCTGCGCTGCAGCCGGATGCGCCGGTGCGCTTCGGTATCCTGCCGCTCGGCGGCGCCTTCGAATCGCGCAGCGACTGGGACCCCCTGCTGGCCGAACTGAGCCGCGCCATCGCCCGGCCCGTGAGCGTGCTGTCGGTCAACTCGTACGAAGCGCTCGAGCAGGCCATTCAGCGCGACGAGGTCGACATGGCGTTTCTCTCCGGAAAGATGGCGCTCGATGCTGTCACGCAGCGCCGCATGAAAGTGGTGGCCCAGGTGGTGCGGCACGACGGCCTGGCGGGATACCGCGCCCTGCTGCTGACCCGCAAGACGCCGCCGTTCAATACGAAGAAAAGCCTGCTCGGCGAGCCGGAGCGCTGGCGCCTTGCGCGCGGCGAGCGGCAGTCGGTGTCGGGCTTCATCGTGCCGCAGCTGCAGTTCTTTCTGCCCAACCACATCGCGATGGAGACGCGCTTCCTGAGCGAGATCGTGGGCACCCACCAGACCACCGCGCTGGCCGTGGCCAACAACGAGGCCGATATAGCCACCAACAACACCGCCGATTTCGAGCGCTTCAAGCTGCGCTTTCCGGCCGAGGCGCAGCGGCTGCAGGTGCTGTGGGAATCCGAACTCATTCCGCATGCGCAGATCGTCGTGCGGCGCGAATATTCGCCCGAGCTGCGCAGGAGCGTGCAGACCTTCCTGATCGGCTACGGGCGCGCCAAGGGCCCGCGGGGCGATGCCGAGCGCGCCGTGCTCAAGTCGCTGCACGACCTGGCCGGCTTCGTGGCCGCCGACAACAGCTCGTTGCAGCCGGCCGCCAAGCTCGCCTACCAGCTGGCCAAACAGAACGCCATGAGCGCGCAATGGGTCAACGACGAGGCGCGGCAGGCGCGCCTCAAGCGCATCGAAAGCGGTTATGCGGAGCAGGTCACCGTATTGCGGGACCTGTCGCCCTGACATGCCTGCCCGCGAGCTTCCTCGCGCTGCCCGATGGTTCGCCGCGGCGCTGCTGCCTGTGCTCGTCGCTGCCGCAAGCTTGTGGGTGCAGGGCAGCGCCGGCGCGGCCGAAAAGGCGGGCACCCCCGTCAAGACGGTGCGCTTCGGCGTGCTGCCGCTGGGAGGCGCGGTCGAATCGCGCGCCTTGTGGACGCCGCTGCTGGCCGACATGAGCCAGGCCATCGGCCTGCCCGTGAGCGCTTACTCGGTGGCGTCGTACGAAGAGCTCGACCGCGCCATCAGGCGCGACGAAGTCGACATGGCGTTTCTCTCGGCCAAGATCGCGCTCGACGCCGTGATGCAGCGGCGCATGAAAGTGGTGGCGCAGATCGCGCGCCGGCCCGGCATGCCGACGCACCGCGCGGTGCTGCTGACGCGCAAGACCGGCGTACCCAATACGCTGGAAGCGGTGCTTGCCGAACCCGAACGCTGGCGGCTCGCGCGCGGCGACAGCCGCTCGGTGACCGGGTTCCTCATGCCGCAGAGCCAGCTTTTCCTGCCGCGCAACATCCAGATGGAAACCCAGTTCCGCGGCGAGTTCGTCGGTAACCACCAGGCCACCGCACTGGCCGTGGCCAACGGCGATGCCGACGTGGCCACCAACAACACCACCGACTTCGAGCGCTTCAGGGAGCAGTTTCCCGTCGAGGCCGCGCGGCTTCACATCGTGTGGGAGTCCGAACCGCCGCCCGGCGCGCAGATGGTGGTGCGGCGCGACTACCCGCCCGCGTTCCAGACCCGGCTGCAGGCGTTCCTGGTCGGCTACGGCCAAGGCAAGGGCCCGCGCGCCGATGCCGAACGCGAAGTGCTGAAGACGCTGCGCGCCGCCTACGGCTATGCCCCGGCCGACGACAGCGCGCTGTTGCCCGAGGCCATGCTCGAGTACCAGCTGGGGAAACAACGCGCCATGGCCGCCGCGTGGGTCAACGATGCGGCGCGCGAGCAGCGGCTGCTGCGCATCGAGCAGGCGTACAAGGAGCAGGTCGAGGCATTGCGCGCGGCTTCCACCGCCCCGCGCTGAGCAAGGCGCGCGAGGCCTGGACCCCGGCTTGCCCGGATTGAGCCGGACCCAGATAACCATCAGCGGGAGTTGGCTGGGTAGCTCCGTTGACGGCATCGGACCTATCGGGATCTGGAACCTACTCGCGCCAATGAACGATTGATCGTGATCGTGAAATCCATCCGCGCAACGCGGCTGGTGGGCAGGCGATGAGATCGTGCAGCGTCTTCTCGGATGTACGCTTAATCGTCACACATCCATCAATAAAACAGCTGCGCCAATGAGTGAGCGCGGAAAGGGAAATTCATGATCTGGACACATTCAATTCTCCAGCCCCCTGTGCCGCAGTTCTTGCGCGAGACGCTATGAACAAGCTGTCTATCAGCGCCCGTGGGTACTGGGCCCGGATGCTCAAGCTGTTCCAAGGAGGCGAGACGACTTCATCACTGGGTAAAGGAGGCGTTGTCGCGGATCTTCAAGTCCTCATTGACTCTCGCCTCGAATCAGCCTTGCATTGCCCATCAACCCCACCCGTTGCTGTCATCGTTATGGGGCCCATCGCAGCAGGAAAAACTACGCACCGCAAGACGCACCTTGGCTCTGGCTATGTTCACATTGACAGCGCTGACATATTTCATGAGCTTTCACGTGGCGACGCGACACTCGATTTTCCCGATGCATTTGCCAGTGAAATTGAACACATCGGCCGCGCACTGACCAAGGCAGCAATCGGCCAAAAGCTGAGCGTTGTCGTGGAAACACCAGGACATGACCAAGATGAAATCGTCACGCTCATCAACTCGCTCAAAAAGGTTGGGTATCTAGTCGAGGTCCAGGCGCTCGCGACAGATCGAGACAGCTGTGAAGCGCAACATGCAAATCGCGGCGACAACGTGTCGTCCTACTGGGCCGCTCCCATTCATGTCAACTGGGTCGTGCAAGAGTGCTTGGCGCAAGCTGCGGCTTGAGCGCAGCAAAGCCATTTGAACCCAAAAAAAGCAAAGGGAAACACCATGCCTATCAGCCCTGAACTGCAAGCCAAGATTGATTCACTGGCTTATGACCCCCTGAAAAAAAGAATCATGGACGTGCTCTCACTCCCCCGAGAACAGCGCCCCGACGACGAGGAAGTCTTCGTGTACTGCTCGAGAGGCAGCTTGCACCCCTTGAAAGAAAAAGACGCTCAGTGGGATGCCAACCCGCTCCAATGGCGAGAAAACGTCGCCCCGGAACTGCTGGCCAGGATCGATGCGATGACCGACAAGGTTTGGAAGACCGACATCATTCGCTATCTGCACAACTACTCCGAAAGGTTCCCCATCACGCCCGAGGATCTTTTCGACTGGCGAGCACTCAGCCGCTTGGAGGCCAGGGCGATGCGAATCCTTCGGGAAGAGCGCCTGTACAAATGGCGCGAAGACGAGGTGATCGCTTTCATCGCGCACTTCAAACAGGAAGCGCCGCAGATGTACGCCGAGTACCTTCAACAAGAGCGCAACGGTCGGCAGATCGATGCCGATCTTTCGTGGGATATGCGCCGCCTGGAAGAGAAATGGCATCCGGGACTTGATATTGATGACTACGACGAGTTGTTCGTCAAAGTCCGCGACTACGCCCAAGCCCATTTGATCTGACAGCGAGGCCGCACCATGTCCGCCCCCACCTCGCCGAACGGATACTTCCTCGCCGACGCCAACAGCCTCGTGTACGCCTACCGCGCAGGCGGCACCCGGCAGCTCGATACCTATTTCAGGTTTGCAGAAGAGCAAGGACGTGACTTCGCCATCACAAAGACAGTTGCGCGTGAAATTAAAGATGGCCCGCTGAAGCAAGAACTCGGCCGCTACATCGCCGACAAAGACATCAAAGTTCTCCCAACCCCAAAACTCGAACGACAATTGGAAACCGGCCAAGTTTCCGGCAAGAACGCCGGCGAAGCCTCCATGCTCGAAGTGGCCGCCGAAGAACACCCCCATGGCCGCAGCACGCGCATCTGGTCCGACGACAAATTCTTCGAGAATCCGCAACAGATGCGCGGCGCGCAGGGCGCCGAGCCCGTCAAGACCTCGCAACTGCTCGACCAGATGCGCGAAAGCCAGTTCATCACCGACGCCGAATACCGCAGAACCCAGGCCCGCTACCAGGCAGCCGTTCCCGAATTCAAACCCGCCAGCGCCAGCCACAGCCAGCGCCTGGCCACCTTCGACGGCCCCGCACCCCGCGTGCTGGACCACCTGGGCGCCGCCGACGCCCGCATCGCCGCCAAACCCGGCTTTCAAGCCCTCGTCAAAGGCGGCAGCGCTCTGGGTGCTGCGGGGGTGGTCTATGGCGGAATCAGCACCACGCGCGAAGCAATCCACCAGCTCGACCAGGGCAACGTCACTGGCGCCCAGTCGCAAGTCATGCACTTTGGCGCCAGCGTGGCGGGCGGTGCGCTCGCGGGTGCGGCCACCGGCGCTGCCTACGGCGCGGCCACCGGCTCCTGGACCGGACCCGGGGCCGTGGTGACCGGCCTGGTCGGCGGCTTCGTGGGCGCCGTGGCCGGCGACAAGATCATGGACGCTGCAGACCGCGCCCGCATCTACAACCAACGCGGCAGCGACGGCAACCTTTGGCACTACGACGAGAAACACCCCGAGCAAGGCTGGAGCCGCACCGAGCAAGTGCGCGCACTCGATGCGCAGGGCCGCCCCAAGGTCGCCTTGGGCATGCCGGTGGTCCAGACCCAGACGAGCACCGCCGATGCCCGTCTGAGCAGCGAACTCAACTACAAGGCCAGCAGCACCGCTGTCGAACTGGCGCTGGCCCACCCACCCGCACCCCAAGACCCGTTCAGGCAGGCGCCCGAGCGCATCGGCGAAGCGGTGCGAGCAGGCGTGATCGGTGCCAACCACCCGTGGATACGCGATTCGCAAAGTCAAACCTGGACGCGCCAGATCATCGAGCCGGCCACGCCCATGACACACGGCATGCCGGTGAAGCGCACCGTCACGGCGACCCCGGAGCAGACCCAGCAACTGGAACGTGCCGCGCAAGCCACCGTCGCCGACAACATCGTCCACAGCCCGCAAGGCATCGCCCAGCGCTATCAGGAGGCCTACGCTCAGCATGGATGGAAGCAGCACGGCCCGGTGCCGGCCGCCGTCACCAATGCCGCCCCAGGGCCTGTGCGCGAGGAGCCCAATGCCACGCGCCAGCAGGTGCCCGCACCGCCGCCGCCCGCGAGCGGCCACCTGACACCGCAGCAGATCGAACGCATCACGACGCATGAATCGCGCATCGTGCCCACGCCGGGCGGCACGAGCTTCGCCGAGGCGCACAAGCGCCGCGACGAACCCGAGCAGATTTCCCCGGGCTCGTTGCGGCCCGTGGGCAAACTGGATACATCCCAGATGGACAAGGGCAGCCCGTTGTACCGGATGCACCAGGCGCAGGAGCAGGCCCATATGCGTGACCTGGGGATTGCGCTGGCGCAGGACAGGGAGCGGTTCGGGAACGAGCCGAGCGCTCAAAGGACGCTGCAGCCTTCGGTGGAGCGCGCGCAGGAGCGTACGCAAAGGCGTCTGCCGGACGAGGCGCCCGTGCAGAAACAGCCTGCGCCAGTCGCCGCCGAAGTGCAGCCAACAGCCACATTCCCACGAGAACCGGCCGCATCGAAACCACCGTCCGCCGCTGCGCGACTGGGGCAAGGTGACCCCGACCATCCAGCGCAAGCCACAGAGGTACCGCGCGCTCAGCAGACAGCGCAGGCAAGGCCAGAGCAGTCCTTGAGCCCGTCGACGCCATCGACCCGGCCACAGCAGCAAAGGCCCGAACGCATCGACGAGCCCGGCCATCCCGGCCACGACATGTTCAAGCAGGCCCGAAGAGGCCTGGTCGAACTCAACGCCAACCACGGCATCGTCCTCAGCGAGGAGCGCACCGACAAGCTGGCCGCCGGCCTGGCGGCGAGTGCCGCACTGGAAGGGATCACGCGCATCGACCATGTGTGCCTGGGCACCGATGGCAACGATCGCACCGATGGCAGCAAGATCTTTGCGGCGCAGGGCAAGCCGGGCTCGGTGTTTTCGAAGGTGGCCGGTGGGGAGGTCATGCCGTTCATGGACGCCCCGCTGGCGCAAAGCTCGCAAACCTTCGTTCAGAACCAGCAGCAGCGCGAAGCGCTGGATCAGCGGTTTGAACAGCAATGGCAGCACAAGCTGGCGCAAGAGGCGCAGCAAAGCCAGGGGCAAGGCAGGAGCATGTCGCTCGGATAGGACCGGGCGCCCGCCTAGTCCCTTCGCCGTAGCTCCAAATCCCTCCGCCTAGGCCGTTAGGCGGATTTGCCGCCGGCCTTGCGCGCCGGAAACTCCGTGCTTCTTTCGGGCAGCCCTTGCCTTTGACGGAGTGCGGATGAGTTGGCGAACTAAAGTGGTCTGGAGCGAGGGGATGCTGCTGCAGCCCCAGCACCTGCAGCAGAGCGAGCGTCATGGCGACCATGCGCGGCATGTGCTTTTGCGTTCCACCACGCCCTATGCCTGGGGTTTCGCGGAGATCGAGATCGACCAGGCCGCGCTCACGCTGGGCAAGCTCGCACTGGTGCGCGCGGTGGGCATCTTCGGCGACGGCACGGTGTTCGACATGCCGGCGGTCGATCCGCTGCCCGAGCCCATCGACATTCCGCTCACCATGCGCGACGAGGCCGTGATGCTGGCGCTGCCGGTGCGCCGCGCCGGTGCCCGCGAGGCCGATGCCGAAGAATACGAAGAGCTGGTGCGCCACCGCGTGCTCGAGTCTGAAGTGCCGGACTCCAACACCGCCGGCGAGCGCACCGCCATGCTGCAACTGGGCCAGCTTCATACCCGCCTGATGCGCGCCAGCGAAGCGACCGATGCCTGGACCACGCTGGGCGTGGCCCGCGTGCTCGAGCGCCGGGTCGACAACCAGGTGCAGCTCGATCGCGCGATGCTGCCGCCGCTGCTCGACGTGGCGGGCCATGCCGTGATCCGCTCCTGGCTCGACGAATTGCTGGGCCTCATGCGCCAGCGCGGCGAGGCGCTGGCCGGGCGCATGACGCAGGGCGGCACCGGCGGCGTGGCCGAAATCGCGGACTTCATGCTGCTGCAGACGGTCAATCGCAACGAGGCGGTGTTCGCGCACCTGGCCAAGAGCGCGATGCTGCACCCGCAGCATTTCTTCGAGCATGCGCTCGGGCTGGCCGGCGATCTGGCGAGCTTTCGCGATTCGCGCCGCGTCACGCGCTTCGGTCCCTATATCCACGACGACCTGGCGTTGAGCTTCCGCCCACTGATGGACGACCTGCGGCGCAGCCTCTCGATGGTGCTGGAGCAGTCGGCCATCCGCATCGAGCTGCACGACCGCAAGCACGGCGTGCGCGTGGCGATGGTCACCGACGTGGAGCTGCAGCGCAAGGCGACCTTCGTGCTCGCGGTGAATGCCAACATGCCGAGCGAAGCGCTGCGCGCGCGCTTCCCCACGCAGGTGAAGATCGGCCCGGTCGAGCGCATCCGCGACCTGGTCAACCTCGCGCTGCCGGGCGTCACGCTCACGCCCATGCCGGTGGCGCCGCGCCAGATTCCCTTTCATACCGGCGCCAATTACTTCGAGCTCGAAACGCGCAACAGCGACCTCTGGCGCCAGCTGGAGCAATCGGGCGGCATTGCGATGCACATCGCGGGCGACTTTCCCGGCCTCGACCTCGCGTTCTGGGCCATTCGTTCCTAGCCGAACCCGGCTGACGGAAACGGAACTCCATCATGACCACACCAGACCCCTTCGCCGCTTTCGAGTCGGAGCGCACGGTCATCAAACCCAAGCCGCGTACGCCCGCCGGCACGCCGCCGCCTGCTGCTGCGCCCGCGCCTTTCTTCGGCGGTGCCGATCCGACGCCCGTCACCGAAGTCGGCGAGATCGGCTTGCTCAATCCGCTGGTTTCGGCCGCGGGCAAGCTGCTGGTGCTCATCGGCAAGCTGCGCAACCTCGCGCAGCCGCCCAACGTGCCGGCCTTGCGCGCCTCTACCGCCGAGGCGGTGAACCAGTTCGATGCCACCGCGCGGCGCGCCGGCGTGAGCAACGAATCGGTTCTGGCCGCGCGCTATGTGCTGTGTACCGCGCTCGACGAAGCCGTGGCCAACACGCCCTGGGGCGTGCAGGCCGGCTGGAACAAGCAGAGCCTGCTGGTGCAGTTCCACAACGAGACCTGGGGCGGAGAGAAAGTGTTCCAGCTGCTCGCCAAGCTCGCGCAGGACGTGCCCACGCACCGCCAGCTGCTGGAGCTGATCTACAGCGTGCTCGCACTCGGCTTCGAAGGCCGCTACCGCGTGGTCGACAACGGCCGCGCGCAGCTCGACTCGGTGCGCCAGCGCCTGGCGGACCTCATCGCCAAGGACCGTCCGCCGCTCGAGGCCGAGCTTTCGCCGCATTGGCGCGGGCAGGGCGCGGGCACGGTGCGGCTGCGCGAATCGCTGCCGCTGTGGGTGTTCGCGGCGGGCTTCGCGCTGCTGCTCGCTCTGGCGTGGTTCGGCCTGCGGCTTACGCTCAACTACCGCTCCGACACCACCTATGCCGCCGTGTCGGGCCTGCGCGTGCCCAACCTCCAGATCGCGCCGCCCGCCGCGCCGGCTAAGACGCCCCGGCTCGCGCGTTTTCTCGAGCCCGAGATCAAGCAGGGCCTGGTCACGGTGACCGACGAGGCCGACCGCAGCGTGGTGCGCCTGCGCGGCGATTCCTTCTTCGGCTCCGGCAGCGCCGAGCCCATGGCCGCATCGCTGCCGGTGCTGCGCCGCATCGGCCAGGCGCTGGCCGAGGTGAAGGGCGAGGTGCTGATCACCGGCCACTCCGACAACCAGCCGATCCGCTCGCTGCGCTATCCGTCCAACTGGCATCTGTCGGCCGCGCGTGCCGATGCGGTGAAGGGCTCGCTCACGACGCTGGTCGATCCGGCGCGCATGCGCTCCGACGGCAAGGCCGACGCCGAGCCCGTGGCCGCCAACGACACGCCGGCCAACCGGGCGCGCAACCGGCGCGTCGACATCGTGCTGTTGTCCGAGCCGGACCGGGTCGCAGCCGCAAGCACCGGCACGGCCGGTGCGACGGGAGCGACGAAATGATCAAGAAATTCTTCGGCTTCCTGTTCAGCCCGGTGCTGCTGACCATCCTGGCGCTGGTCGTCGTCGGATTGCTGATCTGGTGGATCGGCCCGCTGGTGAAGATCGGCGCGCTGGCGCCGCTCGAAAGCGAGTTGGCACGCGCGCTGCTCATCGGCGCCATCGTGCTCATCGTGTTGCTGCGCGTGCTTTATCGCCGGTGGCGCGCGCGCCGTGCGAGCCAGCACCTGACAGACGGCCTCATGAAGGCGCCCGCCGCCAAGACCGACGCACCGGTCAACGGCGAACAGAAGATCCTCGACACGCGCTTCAGCGAAGCCGTCGCCACGCTCAAGCAGATGCGGCTGCACGCCGCGGGCAAGAAGCCCGGCTGGCGCGACTGGCTCTCCATCTCCGGCGGCAGCTATCTGTACGACCTGCCGTGGTACGTGTTCATCGGTGCGCCCGGCGCGGGCAAGACCACGGCGCTGGTCAACTCGGGCCTCTCGTTCCCGCTGGCGGAGAAGTTCGGCCCCGGCGCCATCCGCGGCGTGGGCGGCACGCGCAACTGCGACTGGTGGTTCACCGACGAAGCCGTGCTCATCGACACCGCCGGCCGCTACACCACGCAGGACAGCCACCAGTCGGAAGACAAGAGCGCATGGGAAGGCTTTTTGGGCCTGCTCAAGAAGGCGCGCCCGCGCCGCCCGCTCAACGGCGTGTTCCTGACCGTGAGCGTGGCCGACCTGCTGAGCCAGGGACCCGAGCAACGCACGCAGCTGGCCGCATCCATTCGCGCGCGGCTGCTCGAACTCGATGCGAAGCTCACCACCCGGCTGCCGGTGTACGTGCTCGTCACCAAGAGCGACTTGCTCTACGGCTTTACCGATTATTTCGACGACCTGGGCAAGGAACAGCGCGCGCAGGTTTTCGGCTTCACGCTGCCGGCCGACGAGAACGTGCAGGCCGACGAGAAGGGGCTCTCCATCGCCTTCCAGCGCGAGTTCGCGCTGCTGCACAACCGCGTCAACGACGGGCTCATTGCGCGCATGCAGCGCGAGACCGACGGCACGCGCCGCGCGGCGATCTTCGGCTTTCCGGCGCAGTTCGGCTCCATCGGCTCGATGCTGTCCGACCTGCTCGACCAGGTCTTCACGGGCTCGCGCTTCGCGCAGCCGCCGTGGGTGCGCGGCGTGTACTTCACCAGCGGCACGCAGGAAGGCAGCCCGATCGACCGCGTGATGGGCAGCCTCGCGCGCAGCTTCGGCCTCGAGCGCGCCATGCTCGCGCCGCAGAAGTCGAGCGGCCGCAGCTACTTTCTCACCGCGCTGCTGCGCGAGGTGGTGTTCCCCGAGCAGCGCCTGGCCGGTGCCAACGTGAAGCTCGAACGGCGGCGCCATGCGTTGCGCGTGACGGGCGTGGCGGCCATGACGCTGGTCACGCTCGCGCTGCTCGCGGGCTGGGGCTACAGCACGCTGCAGAACGTCAACTACCTGAAGTCGGTCGAGGCGCGCGTCGAGCCCGCGCGCCAGACCCTCGCGGCCCTGCCTTCGCGGGTGCAGAACCTGGTCGAGGTGGCGCCGGTGCTGCAGGGCCTGCGCGACATCTGGAAGACGCCCGACAACCGCCGGGGTGACGAGCCGCTGTCGATGACGCTGGGCCTCTACCAGGGCGACAAGCTCGATGCCGCCGCCATGCTCACGCACCAGCGCGCGCTCAACGACGCCTTCCTGCCGCAGATCGCCAAGCGCATCGAAGACCAGCTGCGCACCGCGCAGAAGGACAACCTCGAGTACACCTACGAGGCGCTGAAGAGCTACCTCATGCTCTACCAGCCCGAGCACTTCGACGCCGAGGCGCTCAAGGCCTGGATCACGCTCGACTGGGCGCGCAGCCTCGACCGCGGCATTCCCGAAGACCAGCGCCAGGCGCTCGAAGACCAGCTCGACGTGCTCATCGCGCAAGGCCCGCCGCGCTCGCCGCTCAAGATGGACGAGAACCTGGTGCGCAGCGTGCGCGCCGTGCTCGCGAGCTACCCGCTGGAGCAGCGCGTGTTCAGCCGCCTCAAGCGCCAGCGCGCCACCAAGGACATTCCGGGCTTCAGCATTGCCACCGCCGCCGGCCCCTCGGCGCCGCTGGTGTTCGAGCGCATCAGCGGCAAGCCGCTGACCGAAGGCGTGCCGGGCATGTTCACCTACGACGGCTATCACAAGCGCTTCCAGAACGAGGTCATCGTGCTCACCGGCCTGCTCGCGCAGGAAGACCCGTGGGTGCTCGGGCAGGACCGCAGCGCCACCGACCGCATGCGCGACGCGGCTGCCCTCGGCGCGCTGACCGATCGCGTGCGCCGGCTCTACCTGGCGGAATACGTCAAGGTGTGGGAGGCGCTGCTGGCCGACGTGCGGCTGATCCGCGCCAGCGGGCTCGAGAAGAACATCGAGGCCGCGCGCATTCTTTCGGGCGTGGGCTCCCCGCTCGCGAACTTCCTGCGCGCGGTGGTGAAGGAAACCACGCTCATTCCGGCCGACCAGCCCAAGGACGTGGTGAGCAAGGCGACCGCCACCGTCGCCAACACCCGCAAGGGCCTGGAAGACCTGTTCGGCGGCGACCCCACCAAGCCGGTGGCCAGCGGCAAGCGCATCGAGAGCATCGTGGACGACCGCTTCGAGCCGCTGCGCCGTCTCGTCACCGCTGCCGGGCCGAACCAGCCCGCGCCCATCGACGAGGCGCTCAAGCTCTTCAACGAGGTGTACGTGTACCTCAATGCGGTCGACACGGCCGTGAAGGGCCGCACCTCGCCGCCGCCCGGCGATGTGGCCGGCAAACTCAAGTCCGACGCGGGGCGCCTGCCCGAGCCGGTGCGCACCATGGTCGAAAACCTGAGCCAGTCGGGCGCGGCGCAGGCCCAGGTGGCCGAGCGCGGCAACCTGAGCCAGGACCTGCGCCCCGTGACCGAGTTCTGCAACCGCGCCATCGCGGGCCGCTATCCGTTCGTAGGCAGCAGCAAGCGCGACGTGCTGCCCGAAGACTTCGGCCAGATGTTCGGTGCCGGTGGCCTGATGGACGAGTTCTTCCAGAAGCGGCTGGCCGCATTGGTCGACACCAGCACGAAGCCGTGGCGCTACAAGCCCGTGGCCGAGCGAGGCGCCGTCACCACCCAGGCGCTGGCGCAGTTCGAGCGCGCCGCGCGCATCAAGGACATCTTTTTCCGCGGCGGCGGCCGAGGCCCTTCGATGCGGCTCGACTTCAAGCCGGTGGAGATGGACGCGGGCATCACGCAATTCATTCTGGACGTGGACGGCCAGCTCGTGAAGTACGCGCACGGCCCCGTGGTGCCCATGGCCGTGCAATGGCCCGGGCCGAAGGGTAGCAACCAGGTGCGCATCCAGGTGAGCCCGCCTTCGACCACCGGCAGCTCGGGTTCCGCGGTCGATGGGCCGTGGGCGCTGTTCCGCGCACTGGACGACGGCCAGCTCGAAGCCGGCGATGCACCCGAGAAGTTTTTCATCACCTTCCAGGTCGGTCCGCGCAAGACGCGCTTCGAAGTGACGACGAACAGCGTGCAGCATCCGATCCGCTTGAAGGAACTGCGCGAGTTTTCCTGTCCGGAGGGGTTGTGAGCGACGCAGCCGCTTTTCTTTCTTCTGCTTCTGCATTGCCCGGATGGTTCGGCAAGTTGCCGGGCATGGGGGACTTTGCGCACCGGCGCTTGCCTGAGTCTTTTCGTTCGGTGTGGGACCAGTGGCTGCAGCGCGGATTGGCGCGGCTGCGCGACCGGCATGCGGACTGGACCGAGCATTACCTCGAGGCGCCTATCTGGTGTTTTGCGCTGGGGCCGAAGGTGGCGGGGGAGGGGGCCTGGATTGGTGTGTTGATGCCTTCGGTCGATGGGGTGGGGCGGTACTTTCCGTTCACGCTGGCGGTGCAGCTCGATGCTTCTGTTGGCGAGATGTTGCGGGGGGATGCGTTGCGCAGTGCGTTGCAGTGGTGGGCGAACGGGACCCAGGCTGCGCTGGAAGGGCTCGAGGGGGATCTGGATGCGCTGCGGTTCGATGCTGTGCTCGAGCGGTTGTTTGTTGCGGAGAGTGGTGAGGTGGGTGAGGGGGCTTTGGAGTCGCTGGCTTTGCCGGGGGCGGGGGGGTCTTTGTGGCTTGGCGATCCGCGGACGGTGGATGGCGTTCGGATGGTTGTGGTGGGGCTGCCTTTGGATGCGCAGTTCGAGGCTTTGTTTCTTGGGGGTGGGGAATGAGTTCCTTGCTTCTTTTTGTGTTCCGAGGCCGGGTCTCGCCCCGGCGGGCGACTCACTTTCTTTGCTTCGCCAAAGAAAGTAAGCAAAGAAAGGCGACCCCTACTGTCTGCGTCCCTACGCTTCGCTGCGGGCAACCTGCGGTGCTCGACTCCGGCGGGGGTCCGCAGAACTCGCTTCGCTCAGACAGCTGCGGCCCTGATCCCGCCTCCATCTGCGCTCCTCGGCGCATACAGAAGGGGCGGGAGCCGACAGGCCATCGCTTCGCTCGGCCCCAGTCCCAACAGCCAATCCAACAGCCGATGCCAACCACCACGGCGCGCAGCGCCGCGGTGGCTTGGTGGCCGAGCGAAGCAAAGGCCCGTTCGGTTTCCAAGCCCCTCTGTATGCGCCGAGGAGCGGAGGGTTTCGCGGATCAGGGCCGCAGCTGTTTGAGCGAAGCGAGTTCTGCGGACCCCGCGAAACGCGAGCACCGCAGGTTGCCCCGTAGCGCAGCGCAGGGGTCGCAGACAGTGGGGTCGCCTTTCTTTTGCCTACGTTTCTTTGGCGAAGCAAAGAAAAGTAGGTCGCCCGCCGGGGCGAGACCCGGCCTCGGAAAGCAAACCCACCAAAGAAAACAAAAAGGAGCCTGTCAATGACCGAAGCTCCGAACTCCAACAAGCCCCCAGAAGACGACCGCACGCAGGTCATGTCAAGGCCAGCTCAAAAATCCGAAGACACCTCCGTCACGGTCATCACTGCCAGCCCCACAAGCCTGTCCAACGCCCCATCCAGCCCCCCATCGGAAACCAACGAAGCCGGCCTCCTCCCCGTAGGCAGCCGCCTCGCAGAATTCGAAATCACCAGAGTCGTCGGGCAAGGCGGCTTCGGCGTGGTCTACGAAGCCTGGGACCACACGCTGGAACGCGTCGTCGCCATCAAGGAATACCTGCCGACTTCGCTGTCGGCAAGACAGCACGACGGCGCAGTGGTCCCCCTGTCGGAGCGGCACCGCGAAACCTTCGATCTCGGCATGCGCAGCTTCATGAACGAAGCCCGCCTGCTCGCGCAGTTCGACCATCCTTCGCTGCTGAAGGTCTACCGCTTCTGGCAGGAGCGCGGAACCACCTACATGGTGATGCCGTTCTACCGCGGCGACACGCTGCGCCAGGCGCTGGTTTCCATTCCCGCGGGCGTGGACGAGGCGTGGCTGATCCGCATCATGGACGGCGTGACGCAAGCATTGGCGGTAATGCATGGCGCCAACTGCTACCACCGCGACATCGCGCCCGACAACATCATCCTGCTCGAAGGCTCCGGCCGGCCGGTGGTACTCGACTTCGGCGCCGCGCGGCGTGTGATCACCGACAAGACGCAGGCGATCACCGTCATCCTCAAGCCGGGCTATGCGCCCATCGAGCAATACGCCGAAATGCCCGACATGTCGCAGGGCGCATGGACCGATGTCTATGCGCTCGCGGCGGTGATGCACGTGGCCGTGTGCGGGCGCGCGCCGCCGCCTTCGGTGGCGCGGCTGTTGTCCGACAGCTATGTGCCGCTTGCGGGCAACGAGATCCTGCGCCAGCGCTACAGCCTGCGGCTGCTGCAGGCCATCGACGCGGGCCTGGGCGTGCGGCCCGAGTCGCGGCCGCAGTCGATGGCCGAGTTCCGCGCTGCGCTCGATCTCGAAACGGGCCACAGCCTCGCGCCGACGCCGCGCACCACACCGCCGGTTTCCTCCGGCGCGCGAAACAAGAGCAACAGCAATGCCGACGCGCCGACGGTGATCGGCCGCGGCAAGGCACCCGCGCCGGGCACCGATAGCGGCGGCGGTGGCGGCGGAAAGGGCAAGGCCGTGGCCGCCATTGCATCGGTGGCGGTGGCTGCCGTTGTGGCGGGCGGCGGTTGGTGGTGGTACCAGGGCCGCACGGTCGCGGAGGTGGACAACAGCAACAGCGGCGGCAAGCAGGCGGTCGTGGCGCCTCCGCCGCCGCCCGAGACGCGCGTGACCGCGACGCCTCCACCGCCACCGCCTCCTCCCCCGCCGGCACCCCGCACACCGCTCGACTCGCTGCAGTCGCTCGCCGCGGGCGCGGCGCCCGGTTTCGACGTGACGGCCACGCCGAAGAAATCCGAAGTCGCCATCGGCAAGGACAAGCTGGCCTTCGAGGTCCGCAGCAAGCGCGAAGGTTTTGTCTACGTGTTCCTGCTGTCGAGCGGCGGCGAGATGTTCCTGCTGTTCCCGAACCTGCTCGACAAGTACAACAAGATCACCGCCGGCAGCCCGCTCTCGCTGCCGCGTGCCTCCTGGCCGATGGATGCGGGCGGTCCGGCCGGCACCAACCAGTTCGCGGTGCTCGTGAGCGAGCACGAGCGCGACTTCGGCGCCTCTGGCGTCCAGAACGACGGCGTGTTTCCGCAGTTTCCCTTGCCCGTGCTGGCGGCCCTCGAAGCCACCCGCGGCACGGGGCCGTCGCCTTTGTTGGGCAAGCCGGTCTGCGCGCCCAACACCCCATGCAACGACGTCTACGGCGTCGCGAATTTCAAAATCGTCGAGAAGTAATCGTCTGTAGAGCGTTGGCCCGCTGGGCCGTCTTTCCGGACAAGGAGGCTTTCATGTACACGCAGTCGCCGATTTTCATTTTTTCAGCCCTTCGCTGGGCTGCCGCCGCCGCGGCCGTGCTCGCAGCGGGCTGCGTCAACACGCCGCCGGCCGCCACCGCCGACGCCAACGCCAACGTCAACGCCAGCAGCGGGTCTGCCGGCTCGGGCGCCATGGCAAGCGGAACGCCCGCGGCCGCATCGCGCCCGGCCCCCGTCGGCTCCAGCGTGGCCGGCCAGGCGCGCACCTTCTCCACCCAGCTGGCCACCTACACATCGGTGAGCTTCGACGCCGTGCCCGGCTGGGCGCGCGACGATTTCTCCGAGAGCTGGCCGGCGTTTCTCGGCAGCTGCAAGGTGCTCACCGGCCGCGGCGCCGAGTGGAAGGATGTGTGCGCGCGCGCCCTCAGGGTCGACAGCAAGAACAGCACCGCCATCCGCGCCTTCTTCGAGCAGGAGTTCTCGGCCTACCAGATCCGCGACGACGACCGCAAGCCCGACGGCGTGGTCACCGGCTACTTCGAGCCCGAGATACCGGGCAGCCGGCAGTACGCGGCGCCGTTCATCTACCCGGTGTACGGCCAGCCCGAAGACATGCTGTTTGCCGACGCGCGCAAGCTGCCGGCCGGCAGCGGCACCGTGGCGGCGCGCGTCGAAGGCCGCAACGTGGTGGTGCAGACCGGTCTCAGCACGCGCGACATGGGCGCGCCGGGCCTCTATGCACTCGACCTCTCGGCCATCACGCGCGATACGCTCGACCGCAAGGTCCGCCTGCGCATCGAGGGCAAGCAATTACTGCCGTATTACACGCGCGAAGAAATCGAAACCAAGGGTGCGCCCAATGCCAAGGTGCTGGCCTTCGTGAGCAGCGCCACTGCGCTCTACGAAATGCAGATCCAGGGTTCGGGCCGCATCAAGCTGGCCAATGGCGACACCATCCGCGTGGCCTACGCCGAGCAGAACGGCCAGCCCTTCCGCCCCACGCTGGCGCAGGCGGCCAACGGCAAGCCGCGCACCCCGGTGAAGGTGCGCGGTTCGTCCATCGAACTGGAGCTCGACGACGGCGAGGATGACGACGACGTCGGCGGCACCTCGACCAGCACCATCCGCACGCGCGGCTTCACGCTCGCGCGGCCCACCGCCAGCGGCGCGGTCGTGGTGCCGGGGCGTCGCGCGGCCGGCCCGGTCATCGGCTCGGGCATCAAGGACCCGAGCTATGTGTTCTTCAAGGAATCGACATCGCCCGCGGGCGGACCGGTGGGCGCCTTCGGCGTGCCGCTGTCGGCGGGCCGCTCGATTGCGGTGGACCCGCGCAGCACGCCGCTCGGCTACCCGGTGTTCGTCTCGACCCGCGCGCCCGGCACCGGTGCGCCGATGCAGCGGCTGACCATTGCGCAGGACACCGGCGGTGCGATTCGCGGCGCGGTGCGGGCCGACTATTTCTTCGGCAACGGCCAGCAGGCCGCCACCAACGCGCGCCGCATGAAGGAGCGCGGCCAGCTCTGGATATTGCTGCCGCGCGGCCTGGCCGTGGCTTCGGCGGCGGTGTCTTCGGCCATTCGCACGCGCGGCGGCCCGGTGGGCGCCGGCCTGCCGCAGTGCCTGGTGCCGACCGAAGGCGTGTGCGTGGACGACTAGCCCGGCTGTCTTCCGAATCCTTGTCGTCTCATGCAGGAAACGCTGTCGTCCGCGGAAAGTGTTGAACTCGTCCGCCTCTGGCGGCGCCGGCAGACGCTGTCCTCGAACGACATGGGCACCATGTACCGCATCGTGGGCGATGCGCTGGTGGCCTGCAATCCGCCCGAACTCAAGGTGCTGGGCGAAGGCCGGCAGGAGCTGGTGGCGCAGTTCATCTACGTGAAGGTGCTGCGGCTCGATGCCGACCCCGACGAGGCTGACGAGCGTGCGAGCCACAGCGCGCCGTCCAGCGCCTTTGCGCTGTGCGCCTACTTCCGGCGCTACCTGATCGACTGCACGCGCGCCAGCGCGTTCCGCCGCAAGCTCTCGATCGGCGACCAGGTCACCGAGGCGCAGCTCGAAGACGTGCTCGGGGCGGACGAAAACCTCGACAGCTGCCTGGCGGAGCACGGCCTGAGCGCCGGCGCAGTGCAGCTGGCCGCGCGCGCCTTCATTGCCGAGCTGCCCGAGCCCGAGCGCATCCTGCTCTGCGAGGGTTTCGGCAAGGAAGCCGAAGGCGGCCTGTCGGGCATTGCCTCGCGCCACGCCATTGCCTCCTATCACTATCGCGCGGGCCGGCTGGGCCTGGTGCACAAGCGCGAGGGGCTCACCGCCGACTACGCCAAGACCCGCCTCGGCGGCTGGATCCAGCAGACGCTGGGCATTGCCATCGAGCCCGACAACATGGCCGCGATCCTGCAGGTTTTCAAAATCCTCGGTGCTGAAGCGTCTTATGCCTGAAGACATAGCCATTCAGGAACAGACCGCCATGAACACCGAACTCTGGCCCCCCCTCAGCGTGATCCGAAGTGCGTTCCAGGCCGGGGGCGTCGTGCCCGCGATGCCCGATGCCTCGGGGCACGAAGCCGGCACGGCCACCGTGGCCATGCCGGGAACGGCACTCCGCGCCGCGCAAGGCACCGCGGCTGCGCCGCCGCGTGCCGTGCTCGACCTTCTGCTTCCGCTGACCGAATTGGCCCGGCGCCGCGAGGCTGTTGCCCAGCGTGCCTTCACGGCACGCTGGGCGCCGGGCCGCCTTCTGAGCGTGGTGCACGAAGGGCGTCTGCTCGGCGTGCTGCTCGACCGCTGCATCCACGGCAATCTCTGGCAGGGCTGGATGGCCGCGGGCGAGGCGGACTGGGCCGGCGCGTACGACGTGCTGCTCGAGCCCGACGACGAGCCTTTCGAGCCCGCCTTCGGGCTGGTGCAGGCCTGGAACGTGCTCACGCTCGAACCCAGCCCGCAGCTCTGCGCGCGCGTGCTCGGCGAAGTCTCGGCCACCCGGCTGGCCGCGATCCGCGCGGTGCACGACGAGTGGGCCGCGCAAGCGCCGCTGGCCATTGCGCCCGAGCCCGGGCACATCGCATTGCGCACCGTGGGCGGCGTGTTCTCGGTGCTCTCCGGAACGCCGCTGGGCATGGAAGACCCACGCGCCGACTACCAGGCGCTTTATCGCGATGCCGCGTTGCAACTGAGCACGGCGCTGCAGCCGGGTTCGAACAGGGCATCGGCTGCATCGGCCGCGCCGGGCACAGCGCGCGCCAAGCCGCAGCCCGGGCCCGAGGGCGGCTGGTGGGGCAGCATCCGCCGCTGGTTCGGTGCCGACGGCTGGATGCGTCCCGCCTTCGCAGTGCTTGCATTGGTCGTCGTGGTGCAGAACGCCGGTTTGCTCGGCCAGCGCGCGGAAGACGACGAGGTGCGATTCCGCGCCGTGCCCGCTGCGCCCGTTGCAACGCAGGCCAACCTGGTCGTGCGCTGGAAGGACGACGTGCGCATCGACGAGGTCGACCGCCTGCTGCGCTCGATGCCGGCCGAGGTGGTCGGCGGGCCGGGTGCGAGCGGCTTCTGGCGGCTGCGCGCGGCCGATCCGGTCGGCGGCCTTGCGGTGCTCGCGGCATCTCCGCTGGTCGAGTCGGCCGGGCCGGCTTCGGAGCGCCCATGACCTGCGCGGCGCGCCTGTCTTTCTCCCTCCCCCGCCGGGGGAGGGCAGGGGTGGGGGCGCGCGGCGTATCCATCGGGCGCTCTGCCTGCCCCCATCCCAGCCTTCCCCCGGAAGGGGAAGGAGCGATGCGATCGCGTAGCCTGCAGTTGCTGTTGTCGCTGGTGCTGCTGGTTTTCGGCAACGCCGCCTTTGCAACCCAGCGGGCCTTGCTCGTCGGCGTTTCCGAGCTCGTCAACCAGCCGCAGCCGCTCTGGCTGCAGGCGCCGCGTAACGACGTGATGCTGATGCGCGACGCACTGCAGAAGCAGGGCTTCGCGGCCGCCGATATCACTGTGCTCGCCGACGGCGTGAGCGGCGCGGCGCTGCCCGAATCGCAGGCCATCCATGATGCGCTCGGCCGGCTGCTCGCGCAATCCAGAAGCGGCGACTTCGTGATGCTCTATTTCTCCGGCCACGGCACGCGGCTGCGAGACAGCACCAAGCGCTATCAGGAGCCGGACGGCCTGGCGGAAAATTTTCTGGCGCGCGATGCCCGAGGCGTGGACGCATCCGGCAGCGGCTTGCCGGGCGGCCTGCGCGATGTCGATTTCGACCGCTGGATACGCGCCTTCCTGGCCAGGAACGTGTTCGTCTGGTCGGTGTTCGACACCTGCTCCGCGGCCTCGATGACGCGCGGCGCGGCCCGGCCGATGGAAGACGCCGGCCCCGCGGACGACGAAGTGCGCTTTCGCGGCGTGCGCGCCAACCAGCTGGCGGCGAGCGGGCCCGGACCGGCACCCATCGCCGCATCCATGCCGGCACAGGCGCTGCCCGAGACCGCAGCCGCCGTGCCCCGCGCGCGCTATGTGGCCTTCTTCGCCTCGGAGAGCCATCAGGTCACGCCCGAGCTGCGCCTGCCGCGCAAGGCCCGCAACGCGCGCCCGCAGGGCTTGCTGACCTGGGCCGTGGCCGAAGCCCTGCAGCAAAAACCGGCGACCTGGCGCGACCTGTTCAACGGCATGCTGGACCTCTACCCGCCCGTCATCGAAGAGCTCGAGTCGCGCTTCCCCGCGCGCGAGCTGCCGTCGCCGGTCGCGGAAGGCAACCTCGACTTGCCGATCTTCTCGAACGCCGCCGCACCCCTGTCGACGCGCCCCGTCTGGCGTGCCGAACGCGCGGGCGGCAGCCTCACGCTGAAGGTCGGCCTGCTCGACGGGCTGGAGTCGGGGCAGGACGTTCGCATCGTCGCCACCCTCGCCGATGGCATTCAGCGCACGGCGGTCGGCAGGCTGGTGCAGGTAGATACCGGCAGCGCGCGGCTGCCTGTTCCCGCGGCCCTGGGCGAACTGGCGCAGGCCACCTCGTGGAGCGTGACGCCGATGGCGGAGCCGGCCTCCGCGGCACTGCGGGTCCGCAGCGATTCGGCCTTGCCCGGCGGGCTCAGCCTCGACTACCCCGCATCCATCCGTGCCGCGGGGGAGGGGCAGGCCGACGTGCGCTGGGTCGACCTGGGTGCAGCGGGCGGGCGTTTCGATGTGCTGTCTCCCGCACTCGCGGCGCCTGCGGAACCGGGCACTGCACCGGCCGGCATCGTGGTGCGAGACCCGGCCGAAGCGCGGGCGCGGCTCCAGGCGCTGGCGCAACTCAAATGGATGTCGCGCCTCTCGGATCTGGCGAAGGACGGGCGGCTCGACGGTTTCGACGCCGTGCTCGAAGTGCGCGACGAGAGCCGCGTGCTGCGCAGCGCGAACGCGCGCGACACGGCCGGCACCGCCTTGCAGCTCAGGCCGGGGGAGCGCGCCGAACTCACGGTTCGCAACAGCAGCGGCCAATCGATCGACCTCGTGGTGATCGGCGTCGATGCAGAGGGCGTCTTGCGATCCGTCTATCCCGAAGACCTCGGCGAAGCCAATCGTTTCGAGCGCGGCACGCGCGAGTCGCCGGCCTCCAAGCGCTTTGCGCTGCCGTGGCTCAAGCCCGGCCGCGCGGCCAGGCTGCTGGTGCTGGCAACGCCGGCCCAGGCCCGCAGCGCACCGCGGCTGTTCGGCGTCGGCGCTGCGGAGGCCGCAACCAACACCGCGGAGCTGCGGGTGCGCGGCCAACTGACGCCCGAGCGCGAGCGCCAGGTGTACGGCGCCATGCTGCGATGGACGAGCGCGGCCACACCCTGACCCACACACACATCCACCGAATCACACACAGACAAGGAGAAGCACATGTCCATGACTTCCAACGGCGTACCCGATCCCGACGACGCACTGCGCATGCTCGATCTCGCGCTGGGAGCGGGAAGCGGCTGCGACCTCGTGATGATGATCGAGCACTCGGGCACCCCCATCGAGGGCGAGCTGGCGCGCCAGTTCGAAGACGGCAAGCCGCGCATGGAAATCGCCGGCTATTTCTGGGGCGGGCATCAGAACTCGCAATCCGGCCGGGCCGCGGCGGCGCGCGCCTTGACGAACTTCATCGTCGTGCGTCGGACCGATGCGGCCACGGCCTCCATCGCGAGCCTGCTGCGAGTCAATGCCGAAGCCGGCAAGGTGATCGTGAGCGTCTACAAGTCGGGCGGCGATATCAAGTCGACCGAGGCCCAGGCCATGCTGGAGTTCACCATGGAGAAGGTGCGGGTGACCAGCCACATGTTGCTCACCAACACCGTGCTGGGCGTACCGACGGAAATCATCAGCTTCGCATTCAGGCGCTTCAGCATCCGCTCGGCACCGCAAAGGGACGCAGGCGCACGCGGCGCGGTGCGCGAGTGCGTCTTCGAGTCCGCCGAGTGATCGACACCAACCTGGGCACCACACCATGACCGCATCCGAACTGCTGAAGGCCGCCGATCCGGCGGCCGCGCTCCAGGCATTGAGCGACGAAGTGCGCGCGAAGCCGTCCGACAGCAAGCACCGCGTCTTCATGGCGCAGCTGCTCTGCGTGCTCGGCCAGTGGGAGCGCGCGCTCAACCAGCTCACCGTGGCGGCCGAGCTCGACGCGCTGGCCGTGCCGATGAAGCAGGTGTATGGCGACGCCGTGCGCTGCGAGGGCCTGCGCGCCGAGGTGTTCGCGGGCAAGCGCACGCCCATGGTGTTCGGGCAGCCCGACGAATGGCTGGCGCTGCTGATCGAGTCGCTGCTGCGCCAGGGGCGCGGAGACGAGGCCATGGCCGAAGACCTGCGCCAGCGCGCCTTCGAGGCCGCGCCGGCCATCGGCGGCACCATCGACGGCGCACCCTTCGAGTGGCTGGCCGACGCCGATATGCGGCTGGGCCCGGTGCTCGAAGCCTTCGTCAACGGCAAGTACTACTGGATTCCCTACGCGCGGCTTGCGCACATCAAGATCGAGCCGCCCGAAGACCTGCGCGATTGCGTCTGGATGCCCGCGCACCTCGAGTTCGAGAACGGCGGCGAGACGCTCGCGCTGATTCCCACGCGCTACGAGGGCAGCGAGAAAAGCGAAGACGGCGAACTGCAGCTTGCGCGCAAGACCGAATGGCGCGAACTGCGGCCCGAGGTGTGGATCGGCAGCGGCCAGCGCGTGCTGGGCAGCGATGCCGGCGAGTACGCGCTGATGGACGTGCGCGAGATCCTGTTCACGCCGGCCACCACGGCCACCGCGGAAGCCAGCACGCCGTCGGAGGACGGCACCGATGGCTGAACTCACCGCGCAGGAACGGCTGCAGCCGTCGCTGCTCGACCGCCTTGTCGACCATGCGCCGGACGAGAAGCTCGAGAGCGACGACAAGCGCACGCTGACCAAGCAGGCGCTGCGCCAGGCCGTGCTGCGCGACCTCGGCTGGCTCTTCAACGCCACCGGCTATGGGCTCGCGATGGACGACAAGCGCTTTCCCAATGCGGCGCGCTCCGTCATCAATTACGGATTGCCTATGCTGTCTGGCCAGTACACCTCGTCGGTGCAGCGTGTCAGCATGGAGCAGGCTTTGAAGAACGCAATCCTGCAGTTCGAGCCACGCATCCTGTCCCGCACTCTCGAAGTTGAACTCGTCATGGAAGGCTCGGCATTGGACTCCCACAACAGCATCGGTCTGCAGATTCGCGGCATGCTGTGGGCGCAGCCCGTGCCGCTCGAGTTCCTGATGCGCAGCCGCGTCGACTTGGAAGAAGGCCGCATAGAGATCGTGGACATGGCGCAAGCCCAAAGATAAGTCCGCCGCCATGGACCCCCGGTTGCTGAGCCTGTACGAACAGGAACTGCGCTACTTCCGCGAGAGCTCTTCCGAGTTTGCGCGCGCCTTTCCGAAGATTGCGCACCGCCTCGGCATCGAAGGCCAGGAAGTGGCCGACCCGTACGTCGAGCGGCTGATCGAGGCCACGGCATTCCTGTCGGCGCGCGTGGGGCTGAAGCTCGACGCCGAATACCCGCGCTTCACCGGCCACCTGCTCGACATCGTCTATCCGCACTTCCTGGCGCCGACGCCGGCCATGGCGATCGTGTCGGTGGTGCCGGACGCCGAAGACGCCAAGCTCGCCACCGGCCCGACGCTGCCGCGCGGCAGCGGGCTGCGCGCGCGGCAGGCCGTGGGGCAGAACACGCATTGCGAATTTCGTACCGCCAGCGCGCTGCGCGTCTGGCCCATCGAAGTTTTGCGGGCCCAGTATTTCACCTACGCGCCGGACCTCCCGCTGAATGCGCACCCGCAGTCGCGTGCGATTCGCGGTGGGCTGCGCATTGCGCTGCGCGCGACGGCCGGGCTGAACTTCAGCCAGATTGCCATGGACGAGCTCGTGCTGCATTTCGGCGGCGCCGAAGATGTTGCATGGCAACTGCACGAGTGCGCGCTCGGGCAGCCGGTGGGTGTGCTGGTGCGGCCGATGGCGGCTGGCGGCGCAATGCAGGGCGCGATGAAGACGCTGCCCGGCAGCGCCATCAAGGCAGTGGGCTTCGAGGAAGACGAGGCGCTGCTGCCGGTCACGGCCACCGGCTTCTCGGGCTTCAGGCTGCTGCAGGAGTACTTCGCGTTTCCGCAGCGATTCCAGTTCGCCCGCATCGGCGGCCTGCTGCCGCTTCTGGCGGACATGGCCGTGACGGAAGTTGAAATCGTGCTGCTGTTCTCGCGCGGCGATGCGGCGCTCGAAAAGCTGGTGAGCGCCGACAACGTGCAGCTGCACTGCGTGCCGGTGGTCAACCTCTTCAGCAAGCGGCTCGACCGCGTGCCGGTGTCGGAGGGCGTGAGCCAGTTCCATCTGGTGCCCGACCGCACGCGGCCGCAAGACTTCGAGGTGCACACCGTGACCGAGGTCACCGGCCACGGTGCGCCCGGCGTGGCGGAGGCCGCGGCCGAACAGTCGTTTCGTCCGTTCTACTCGGCTTTTCATGGCAGCCGCCATGCGCACCCGGCCTACTACACGACCACGCGCGAGCCGCGCATGCTCTCGGTGCGCCAGCGCACCGAGGGGCATCGCAGCAGCCACATCGGCTCCGAGGTCTACATGCAGATTGTCGATCCGCAGCAGGCACCGTACGCCACTGCGCTGCGGCAGCTGGCGGTGACGGCGCTGTGCACCAACCGCGACCTGGCGCTGCTGATGCCGCTGGGCCGCGACAACGATTTCGATTGCATCGACTCCTTTCCGGCGCAGCGCGTGCGCATGGTGCGCGGCCCTTCGCGGCCGGTGTCGCCGGTGGTCAGCCAGGGGCTGGGCTGGCGCGTGGTCGACCACCTGGCACTCAACTACCTGTCGCTCTCGGACAGCACGCCCGAGCAGGGGGCGGCCGCGTTGCGCGAGACCTTGATGCTCTACGCCGCGCACGCGGACGAAATGCGCCAGGGACAAGTGCGCGGCCTGCTGTCGGTCAAGAGCAAGCCGGTGGCGCGCAGGCTGCCGCTGCCGGGACCGATCGCGTTCGGACGCGGCCTCGAAGTGACGCTCGAAGTCGACAAGGACGCATTCCACGGCCACAGCGTTTTTCTTTTCGGTGCCGTGATGGCGCACTACCTGGCGCGCCACGTGGAGGTCAACCACTTCGTCGAGGCCGTGCTCCGCATTGCGGGCAAGGGAGAAATCATGCGCTGGAGGCCGCTGTGCGGGACACGCCAGATTCTGTGAGCGCCGCTCGGCCACCCGAAGGCGCTCGCCCCCTCGCTCGCGAGGGGGGAGGCGAAGTCCGCGAAGCGGCGAGCCCGGGGGAGCCAGTCAACGTTCGCGTCGACAACGCGCTGCGCGGGTGGTCGGCCGAGCCGTGGGCCTTCGACTATTTCGCGGTGCTTCGCCGGCTGGAGTCCATCGCCGGAACAACGCCGCGTTGGGGCCGCGCGCTCTTGCCCAGCGCGGAGCCGGTGCGCGTGGGGCAGGAGCCATCGCTTTCGTTCGCGCCGGCCAGCTTCAGCCGCTTCGAGGCGGCCACCGCGGACTCGCCGCCGCGGTTGCGCCAGCATTTCTTCAGCTACATCGGCCCCAACGGTCCGCTGCCCGTGCACCTGAGCGATTTCATTCGCGAGCGCAGCATCAACCATGGCGACCCGACGTGGCTGGCCTTTCTCGACAGCTTTTCGCACCGCTTCTCGCTGCACTTCTATCGGGCCTGGGCGCAGTCGCGTCCGGCCGTGGCGCTCGACCGGCCCGATGAAGACCGGTTCAGGCTGCAGGTCGGCGCGCTGGTCGGCATCGGCGCGCCGGGGCGCATCGGGCGCGACGAGGTGCACGACGACGCGCGCCTGCATTTTTCGGGCTGGCTGGCGCGGCGGGTGCACAACGTCGAAGGCGTTCAGGCGGTGCTGTGCAGCTACTTCGGCGTGCCCGTGAAGCTCGAACGATGGGTCGGCCACTGGATGAGCCTGCCCACCGGCGAACTGACGCGGCTTGGCCAGGGCGAGACCTCGCGTTCGATGGGCATGGGCGCCATGCTCGGCACCCGCGCGTGGGACCGGCAGCACCGCGTGCGCCTGCACGTGGGCCCGCTCACGCTCGACCAGTACCGCATGTTCCTTCCCATCGGCGATGCGCAGCCCGTGCTGCAGCGCTGGATGCAGCAACTGCTCGGCGACGAGCTCGAGTGGGATGCACAGCTTGCACTGCAGGGCGCGCAGGTGCCGCCCACGCGCCTGGGGCAGGCGAAGGGCAATGCGCCGCGCCTCGGATGGACCGCGTGGCTCGGGCAGCGGCCGCGCTCGCGCGACGCGGCGGATGTCCGCATCGCAAGCCAGCCGGCGGGAGCGAACCGGCGGGCGAACGCACTGCCACTTCCACTTCAATAAACCCAGCTTCATTCGTCTTGAAGAGATACGGAGTCCTCCATGAGTGAAATCAGCCGCACCGCCCTTTTCGGCAAACTCAACTCGCTGGCCTACAAGGCCATCGAAGGCGCCACCGTGTTCTGCAAGATGCGCGGCAATCCCTATGTGGAGCTGGAGCACTGGTTCGCCCAGCTGCTGCAGGCGCAAGACTCCGACCTGCACCGCGTGATCCAGCATTACGGGCTCGACGTGTCGGTCATCGCCAAGGACATGACCACCGCGCTCGACCGCCTGCCACGCGGCGCCACCGCCATCAGCGACTTCTCGCCGCACATCGAGAACGCCATCGAGCGCGCCTGGACCTATGCCACGCTGCAGTTCGGCGAGGCGCAGGTGCGCACCGGCTACATCCTGGTGGGCATGCTCAAGACGCAGAGCCTGCGCAATCCGCTCTTCGGTTTGTCGAAGCAGTTCGAGAAGATCAAGGTCGAGGACCTGGCCGACAACTTCGTGAAGATCTGCGACCCTTCGCCCGAATCGCAGATGCGCGCGCAGGACGGCACCGGCATGGGCAGCGGCGCGCCGGGCGAAGACTCGGGCGCGATGGCGCCGGCCGCCATGGGCAAGGGCGATGCGCTGAAGAAGTTCGCGGTCGACCTGACCGAGAAGGCCAAGAAGGGCGAGATGGACCCGATCACCGGGCGCGACGAAGAAATTCGCCAGATCGTCGACATCCTGATGCGCCGCCGCCAGAACAATCCGCTGCTCACCGGCGAGGCGGGTGTCGGAAAGACGGCCGTGGTCGAAGGCTTCGCGCAGCGCCTTGCGCGCGGCGACGTGCCGCCGCAGCTGAAAGACGTGAAGCTGCTCACGCTCGACATCGGCCTGTTGCAGGCCGGCGCGAGCATGAAGGGCGAGTTCGAACAGCGCCTGCGTCAGGTGATCGACGAGGTGCAGGCATCGCCCACGCCCATCATTCTTTTCATCGACGAGATCCACACGCTCGTGGGCGCGGGCGGCGCGGCTGGCACCGGCGACGCGGCCAACCTGCTGAAGCCGGCGCTGGCGCGCGGCAACCTGCGCACCATTGGCGCCACCACCTGGGCCGAGTACAAGAAATACATCGAGAAAGACCCGGCACTCACGCGGCGCTTCCAGGTCGTGCAGGTGCCCGAGCCCGACGAGGTGAAGGCCATTTTGATGCTGCGCGGCGTGGCCAGCGTGCTCGAGAAGCACCACCGCGTGCAATTGCTCGACGAAGCCATCGAAGCGGCCGTGAAGCTCTCGCACCGCTACATTCCCGCGCGCCAGCTGCCCGACAAGGCCGTGAGCCTGCTCGACACGGCATGTGCCCGCGTGGCCGTGTCGCAGCACGCCACGCCGCCCGAGGTGGAAGACTGCATGCGCCGCATCGAGGGGCTCACGGTCGAGCAGGAGATCATCGGCCGCGAGGCGACCATCGGCATTGACGTGACCAAGCGCTCGGCGCAGGTGGAAGCGCTGCTGGTCGAATCGAAGCTGCAGCTCGAAGGCTTGAATGCGCGCTGGCAGGAAGAAAAAGGACTGGTCGACCGGCTGCTTGAGTTGCGCAGCAAGCTACGCGCGGGCAACAAGCCGGTGGATGCATCGGCGGCCGAAGGCGGCCAGGAAGGCAATGGCATTGCCGCCTCTCCAGATCGCACGGCTCTGCTGGCCGAACTGCATGAGCTGCAAGACAAGATCCATGCCGTGCAGGGCGAGTCGCCGCTGATTCTTCCTTCGGTCGACGAGCAGGCCGTGGCCTCGGTGGTCGCCGACTGGACCGGCATTCCCGTCGGCCGCATGGTCAAGAACGAAGTCGAGGCGGTGCTCAAGCTCGCCGACACGCTCAACCAGCGCGTCATCGGCCAGAAGCACGGCCTGGAGATGATCGCGCGCCGAATTCAAACGTCTCGCGCGCGGCTGGACAACCCGCAGAAACCCATCGGCGTTTTCATGCTCTGCGGCACCTCGGGCGTGGGCAAGACCGAGACCGCGCTGGCACTGGCCGAGGCGCTCTACGGCGGCGAGCAGAACATCATCACCATCAACATGAGCGAGTTCCAGGAGGCGCACACCGTCTCCACGCTCAAGGGCGCGCCGCCCGGCTACGTGGGCTATGGCGAGGGCGGCATCCTCACCGAAGCCGTGCGCCGCCGGCCCTACAGCGTGGTGCTGCTCGACGAGGTGGAAAAGGCCCATCCCGACGTGCACGAGATCTTCTTCCAGGTGTTCGACAAGGGCTGGATGGAAGACGGCGAGGGCCGCATGATCGATTTCAAGAACACGATCATCCTGCTCACCACCAATGCGGGCAGCGAGCTGGTGATGAGCATGTGCCGCGATCCCGAGCTGCTGCCCGATTCCAACGCGCTGGCCGATGCGCTCAAGGCGCCGCTGATGAAGGTGTTTCCGCCCGCGCTGCTGGGCCGCATCGTCACCATTCCCTACTACCCGCTGTCGCCCGAGATGATGAAGAAGATCGTTCGGCTGCAGCTGGGCCGCATCAAGAAGCGTGTCGAAACCAACCACGGTGTGCCCTTCGAGTACAGCGAGGCGGTGGTCGAGCAGGTGGTTGCGCGCTGCCAGGACCCGGAGTCCGGCGGCCGCGTGATCGACGCGATCCTGACCAACACCGTGCTGCCGACGATTTCGGTCGAGTACCTGCAACGCTTGGCGTCGGGCGGCGAGATCCGCCGCGTGGCGCTGGACGTGAAGGACTCCGACTTTACCTACGCCTTCGACTAGCGCCTCTTGCCGCCGGACGCAACGCCTGAAGAGAACAACACATGTCCCATGAATTCCGCATCGAGAGCGAGTCGCCCGCCAAGGGCGATCTCATGTTCTGGTCCATCGCAGGCCATGAGGCGCTGGCGAGGGCTTCGACCTACGAGCTCACGGTGCTTTCGGAGAACGCCTTCGTCGATGCCAAGGACATCCTCGGCCATGCCTTCGACGTGGTGATCGAGTTCTCCGATGCGGACGGGGCAACGCACGAGCGCCACTGCCAGGGGCATGCGGTGCGCTTTATCCGCGGGCAGCAGGTGGGGCGCTACTTCCGCTACCAGATACGGCTGCGCTCGTGGTTCTGGCTGCTGACCAAGCGCACCAACTCGCGCATCCTGCAGGACAAGCCGGTGCTCGGAATCCTGGACGCGGTGTTCGAGGACAGTCCGATCAAGCGCTTCAAGAAGACGCGCACCGACAACGTGGTGGGTACGCATCCGGCCAGGCGCTACTGCGTGCAGTTCCAGGAGAGCGACTACAACTACCTTTCGCGCCTGATGGAGGCCGAGGGCATCTACTACTGGTTCGATGCGCACGACGCGCCCGGCACCATGCACCTCTCCGACGCGAGCGGCATCGCCCACGAGAAGCTCGCGGTGGAGGCCAAGCTGCGCTTTGCATCTCCGGACGTGAGCGAAGCGCGCTTCAACGAGATCAGCGAATGGATCGACGTGCGCCGCTTCGACAGCGGCAAATACGCCTCGCGCGACGTCGACTACAAGGCGATCAAGAAGCCGCTGAGCGTGGAAGTGGACGTGCAGGAGAGGAGCGAACTCTCGGATCTCGAGGTGTTCGAGTACCCGGGCAACTATTTCACCGGAGAAGAGGTGGACGCCGCGGTCAAGGTGCATCTCGAGGAATTCGACGGACGCCGCGAGCGCCACTGGGGCATCACCGGCTGGCCCGACGTGGCGGCCGGCCGCAGCTTCCAGTTCGAGGGTGACCGCGGCGGCCTGCGCGACGGCGAGTACGTCATCGGCGGCTGCGTGTTCGTGGCGAGCCATCAGGGCTACGAAGGCGCCGATGATGCCGGGGCGCCGCAATCGGTCGCAGCGCTGCTGTCCGAGGCCATCCTCGACGACGCGGTCAATGCCGATGCGATGGCTGCCTTCACCGAGCTCATCGAACGGCATCCGTCGCTGCGCACCGGCACGCGCGGTGCCAGCGCCTTCCTGGTCACCGCGCTGCCGGTCGAGCGCACCTTTCACCCGCCCCGGCTGACGCCGCGCGTGACGATGCCGGGACCCCAGAGCGCTATCGTCTGCGGCCCCGAAGGCGAGGAGCTCTATGTGGACGAGGGCCGCGTGATGGTCCACTTCCATTGGGACCGCTACAACGACGGAGACGGCAAGGCCACCTGCTGGATCCGCTGTTCGCAGCCGTGGGCCGGCAAGGGCTGGGGCGGCTACTTCACGCCGCGCATCGGGCAGGAGGTGATCGTCGAGTTCATGAACGGCGATCCCGACAGGCCGGTCATCACCGGCCGCGTCTACAACGACGACCAGCCCATTCCGTACAAGTCGCCCACGCAGAGCGGTTTCAAGACGCGCTCCACGCCGGGCGGCGGGCCCGCGAACTACAACGAGATCATGTTCGAGGACAAGAAGGGGCACGAGCTCCTCAACATCCACGCCGAGAAGAACATGGCGACCACGGTGGAGAACGACGACTCCACCCATGTGATGCACGACCAGAGCCTGACTGTCGACCGCCACCGGACGATCATGGTCAAGGGCAAGGAAGAGCACACGGTCATGAAGACGCAGATGAACCACGTGGTTCAGGCGCAGACCAACAAGTTCGACGCCGACACCTTCACCACCACGCTGGGCAACCAGACCGTCGGCACCAAGGGCAAGCAGGACACGGTGGTCAACGGTGCGGTCACTTCGCACACCAACAGCACCTACACCCTCACCACCGTGGGCGCGTTCTCGCAGACCTCGGCGTCGATGACGGTCAATTCGGTGGGCGCGGTTGCGCTGACCTCGGGTGCGAACATCGCAATAAGTTCAGTCGGCGAGCTGAAGCTGGCCACCAACGCAGACCGCGTGGACGCGAGCGTCGGCGCGCACAGCATCTTCGCCAACTCGATCAAGGCGGTGTCGAATTCGAACCTCGAGATGTTCGCCGTGGGCAACATCAACGCCACGTCGAATGGCTCCAACACCACCGTGCTGGGCCCCAACTCCAGCGGCTACATCGGCGTCAACAGCGAAGCCAACATGGGCATGGCGCGCTCGACTTTCATGGGGCTGTCGATCGACACGATGATGGGCCTGAGCATGGCTTCGTGCCTGGCACTGCAGATGGAAACCGCGGCGGCGCTCAAGCTCGGCTTCGCGGGCGTGGACCTGAGCATTTCGCCCGTCGACGTGGAGCAGCGGCAGGCCAAGGTCATCATGCCCGGCGGCGGTGCCGGCGGTGGAGCCGGTGGGGCGTTTGCCATGGGCGCGTCCATCGGCGCTGCAATCGGCGCGGTCGCCTATTCGATTGCGGCCGCCTACACCGACATCAAGGCCACCAACCAGCAGTACACGGACGCGGCGGCCGCGTTGGAAGAGGCCGCGACGCAGGCGAAGGCCCTCGGGCTGAACGGCATGGCATCGCGCCTCAACGCCGCCAAGGGAATTGCCGAAGCCCGCAGGGACAACGGCTGGGCCAACCCCGACAACATTCGCCTGCATTCGGCACCGGCCGACAAGGCCGCGCAATACACGGACGACAAGCAGCTGGGCGCACCGCCCGATGCCGTTGTGGGCAATGGCTCGAAGATAGCCGCGGGCTCGTCGAAGATGCCCACCGCGGCGCCCCAGCCGGCCGCATCGAAGGGCCTGCCCACGCCGCCGGCGTCGGCCGATTGAGCGCTGCTCCGCACAGCCGCGCGCAGGAAACCACCCGTTCTTCATGCAGATACTCAAGCCCCATGTCGCCGCACTGAGCTTTCGGCCGATCGAGTACCGGTCCAAGGCCGGCCTGTGCGTCAGCACGATGCTGTTCGCACCGATGTCGCCGGAGGGCGGCGGCCTGCTGCGCGAGCAGTCGATGTGGGACTGCATCACCAAGCTGATGGCGGTGCCGCTGGTCGACGAAGGCGTGGCCAAGCTCACGCCCGAATACCTGGTGACCGGCCGCGTGCATGCGGGCGAGGCCGGTTCGCGCGGCACCGTGGCGCGCGTGCGCCTGGGCAACGCGGGCAAGGCGGTGATGGCCTTTTCGCCGCGCTATTGGGACGGCGCACGCCTGGTGCAGTCGGAGGTCTACCAGCCGGTGGCGCTGGACTGGGCCAATGCGTACGGCGGCCCGTCGGTGGCAGACAACCCGCTGGGCATGGGCGCCGCGGCGTTGGGCGGCGTGCATTGGCTGCCGCCGCTGGAGCTGCCGCACTCGCGCATCACCGCGCCGGGCGACGTGGTGCAGCCCGCCGGCTTCGGTGCGCTCGACCTGATGCACCCGCAGCGCGCCGCATTTCGCGGCACCTACGACGAGAACTACCTCAAGCTGCACGCGCCGGGTTTTCCGCCCGACGTGGACTGGCGCCACTTCAACATGGCGCCGCGCGACCAGTGGCTCGACGCGCCCCTGCGCGGCGACGAGGCCTTCGCGCTCGAGAATCTCCACCCCTCCAAGCCGTTGCTGGAGGGCTGCTTGCCGGGGCTTCGGGCGCGCGTGTTCGCCAACTACAGGCTGCCACCCGAGCAGGTGGCAGCGGGCGCCGAGCCGCACAAGTTCAAGGAAGTGCCGATGCGGCTGACCACGGTGTGGTTCTTCCCCGAGGTCGAGCGCATGCTGCTGATCTGGCACGGCCTGGCCGAAGTGGCGGAGTACGACGGCAGCGACATCGATCACCTGATGACGGCCGTCGAGCGCCTGGGCCAGCCGAGGGGCGACGCCCACTATGCCGACGTGCTCGCCCGGCGCACCGACCCGGTTCATGGCGGCGTCGAAAGCCTGAACGATGCCGACCTGGTGCCCGAGGACATCGACACCCTCGACCCCGAGTTCGAAAAGGCCTCCGAGGTCTACAAGATGGACGGCCTCCAGGCCGATGCGCAGTTCCGGCGCGCGGAGATCGACGTGGCCCTTGCGCGCGAGAAGGCCGTGGCCTTCGGCAAGGACCCGGACGCACTGGGCCTGAAGCCGCCGGTGCGCGAGAAGCCGCCGACCCTGGCCGAACTGCCAGCCTACGTCAAGGCCAGCCAGAAGGAGGCCCACGCGCAGCAACTCGCGGTGGCGCAAGACATGCTGACCCAGCTCGAGAAATTGCTGGCCCTGAGCGACGGTGACAGGAAGCGCATGGCCGAGCTGGTTCATCGCGGCCCGCCGCTCTACACCGCCGAGAAGCAACTGGCCGAACTCAAGGCCCAGTTCGGCAAGCTGCCGATGCCCGAGGCCCAGTTGCTGGAAAAGCTGCGCGACCGCCAGGGCGCGGAGCGCCTGGGTTACCTGCAGTCGGCCCACATGCAGCCGCCGGCCTTCGCACTCCAGGGCGAGGAGGGGGCCAGGCGCCGGCAAGAAGTGCAATGGCTGGCCGAGAAAGGACACCGCACTCTGCCGTGGATCGATCTCACCGGTGTCGACCTGTCCGGGCTCGACCTGCACGGCTTCGATTTCTCGGGCGCCTGGCTGGAGAGCGCGAACCTCAGCAAGGCCAACATATCGGGCTGCAAGTTCGCCGGCGCGGTGCTTGCGCATGCCGACATGCAGGGCTGCATGGCCATCGAGGCGGACTTCACCGGCGCCAACCTGGGCCGTGCGCGGCTCGCCGGTGCGGTGTTCGACCGCTCCAACCTCGGCGGCGCCATGCTGATGCACACGCCGCTGGCTGGCACGCAGATGCGGCGCACCAACCTGGCCGGCGCCAACCTGCTCGAAACGGAGTGGGGCGTTGCCGACTGGAGCGGCGCGCAGCTCGCCGGCAATGTCTTCTACAAGCTCGCGATGCAGGGCCTGGACCTGCGCGAAGCCGACCTGAGCAGCGCCAATTTCATCGAGTGCGACCTGCGCGGCGTGGACCTTTCGGGCGCGTTGCTGCAGTCGACCACCTTCGTCACCTGCCAACTGCAGGGCGCGCGGATGGTTGCCGCGCGTGCCAAGGGCGCGGTGTTCGTGAAGAACACCGTGCTCGACGGGCTGGACGCGAGCGGCGCCGACCTGTCGAACGCCAACCTCGGCGAATGCAGTGCCATCGGCCTGCGCGCGCCCAAGGCGCTGTTCGACGGAGCAAACCTCGGCATGGCCGACTTGCAGGGCGCCGACCTGCGGCTGGCCTCGGCCAAGGGAGCGCTCTTTCGCAAGACCCGCTTCAGCCGTGCGCGGCTGGCCGGTGCGAACTTTCACGATGCCGTCTTCAGCTACGCCAACCTGATCGGCGCCGACTTCCGGCGCGCCAACCTCTTCGGCACCGATCTCACGCGGGTGGCGCTGAGCGGCGACACGCAGTTCGACGGTGCGCTGCTCACGCGCAGCCGTACCTGGCCGCGCCTGAGCGCCGAGCAGCAGGCCGTCGCCGCGGCGCGCGATGCGGCGGCGGCGGGCAACGCCGGGGGAGGGGCGGCATGAAGGTAAGCGCCGAACTCCTTTCGTTGGGCGCCGGCCTGGGCGAGGCCTTCGAGGGCCAGGACTTCAGCGGCGGCCACTACGACAGGGTATTCCTGGGCGGCGGCATCTTCACGCAGTGCCGCTGGAGCGGCGCCGACTTGCGCGAGGCGGACGCGCGCGAAGCGGTGTTCGACCAGTGCGACATGAGCGGCACGCTGTTCGCGGGCGCCAACCTGCGCCATGCGGTGTTCAACCGGTGCAAGCTCGGCCACGCGGATTTTCGCGGCGCCAACCTGCACACCACCACCTTCAACGAATGCGAGATGACGCATGCGCAGTTCGGCGAGGCGTCGATGGCCATGGCCAGGTTCCATGGCTGCGCGCTCGACCATGCCGGCATGCAGGGCGCGAACCTCGAGTCCGCGGTCTTCTCGCAGTCGAAGCTGATCGATGTCAACGCCGACCACTCGCAGTGGATGCACACGGTGTTAACCGGGTGCGACCTCAGCCTCATGACCTGGGCGGGTGCGCCGATGACCCGCGTGGTCTTCTCGAAATCGAGCTTGCAGAACATGCGCTTCGATGGCGGCAGCTACGAGTCTTGCCAGTTCGCCGATGCGGACCTGAGCGGCAGCAGCTTCGCGGGTGCGAAGCTGCGGCAATGCAACTTTCAGGGCAGCACCCTGAATGGCTGCGACTTCAGCAGCGCGCAGGCGCCGCAAGCCGTCTTCTGCGCCGCCAAGGGTGAGGGCGCGCGCTTCACCAAGGCGCAGTTGCGCCAGGCGCTCTTCACCGAGGCCGCGCTGCCGGGTGCTCATTTCGGCGCCGCGCAATTGCACCAGTGCCACTTCGCGCAGGCCAAGCTGACACGCGCGGTGTTCGCGGGGGCCGACTGCACCTATGCCGATTTCCGGCATGCCGACCTGCAGGGCGCCGACCTGCGCGACGCCGAATTGTTTCGCGCCGTCTTCCATCGCGCACAGCTGCAAGACGTGCAGGCCACCGACAGAAGCCGGGCCTTGGGCACCGATCCCGATCTGGCGCGCGCCGAGCAGTGGGCTGCCGCCTGAAGCGCCGCGCGAACGCCATCCACCTATGAGGCCATCATGACCGCCACCTTCACCGCACGCCGAGCCACGGCACGCCCCAAGCCGACGCAGCACACCGAAGCAGGGGCGCCGGCGCAAGCCGGCTGGCATCGCGCCATCGTGCTTGCCGAGCCCGCGCAGGGGCTGCGCCTGCGCGTCGACGACGAGGGCGCGCAGGAGGTCCGCGCGCGCCAGGCCTTCAGTTGCCTGGTGGCGGTGCAGGCGGGCGACACCGTCGCGGCCCTGCTCGACGACCGGCGCCAATGGTGGGTGATGGCGGTGCTCGAGCGCAGCGGCGCGCAGGACGTGGTGCTGCAAAGCCAGGGCAGGCTCGAACTGAGCGCGCCCACCGTCAGTGCCAATGCGCGGGAGGTGCTGCACATGGCCGCGCCGCAGGTGCGCCTGAGTTGCGAGCAGGCCGACGTGATGGGCGAGCGCCTGAACCTGGTGGGCGGCGCCATCAAGGCGATCGGCGCCACGTTGTCGACGCTGTTCGACCGTGTGCACCACCACAGCAAGCAGTACATGCGCAGCACCGACGGCCTGGACCGCACGCAGGCCGGGCACATGGAGCTGCAGGCACGCCAGTTGCTGCAGGTCCACGGCGAGCACACCCTCATCGAGGGCGAGCAGCTGGTCAAGGCGCGGGGCGCGCAAATCCACTTCGGCTAGGAGGCCCGCCATGTTCGCCAACTGCCAGATGATGGGCACCGACATGGGCTTTCCCGACGTGTGCCTCACGCCCACGCCCGCGGGGCCGGTGCCCATTCCGTACCCCAACATCGCGATGGGGCCGATGGCCATTCCGAACTGCCCAACGATTCTTTTCATGTGCATGCCCGCGCACAACCTGGGGACCACCATTCCCATGACCAACGGCGACAACTCGGGCGTGAACATGGGCGTGGCCTCAGGCACCGTCATGGGGCCATCGCGGCATGTGACCGGCGCGTTCACCGTGCTGCTCAACGGCATGCCGGCCACGCGCATGACCAGCGTGTCGCTGCAAAACAGCACCAACTGCCCGGGAGTGCGGCTCGTGCCGAGCCAGGCGCTGGTGCTGCTGCTGGCGCCTTAGGCGCACGGCCCGCCGGAAGAACGGCGGCGAGGTTCGGGAGGGAGAACGTAAAAAGGGATGGGAAGCATGACCGATCACACGTTCAGCATCCAGGGCGACTCGCCCATCGTCGACAAGCTCATGTTCTGGCGCATCGTGGGCCACGAGGTGCTGGCGCGCCCGTCGGCCTACGAACTCACCGTGCTGACCGACAAGGAAAGCATCGATGCCGCGGACGTGCTGGGCCGCGCTTTCGATGTTGCGATCGAGTTCGCCGATGCCGACGGCGGCACGCACAAGCGGCATTGCCAGGGGCACGCGGTGCGCTTCACGCGCGTGGGGCACCGCGGGCGCTTCATCGAATACCGCATCAGCCTGCGCTCGTGGTTCTGGTTGCTGAGCAAGCGCGTCAACGCGCGCATCCTGCAGAACAAGCCGGTGCTGGATGTGATCGACGCCGTGCTGGACGACAGCCCCGTCGGGAGTCTCAAGAAGATCAAGTCGGGCGGCGTGGTCGGCCCCCATCCGCCCCACGGCTATTGCGTGCAGTACCGGGAGAGCGACTACCAGTTTCTTTCGCGCCTTCTGGAAGAAGAGGGCATCTACTACTGGTTCGACGCGCACGACGCACCCGGCACCCTGCACCTGTCGGACACCAGCACGCTGGCGCACGAGAAACTGCCCGTTGCCGACACGCTGCACCATGCCGAGCGCGATGCGTCGGAAGGGCGCTTCAACGAGATCACCCGCTGGATCAGTTCGCGCCAGTTCGAATCGGGCAAGTTCGCATCGCGCGACCGGGACTTCAAGGTCATCAGCAAGCAGCTGTACGCGGACAAGGGCGACCCCGACACGCACGAGCTGTCGGACCTGGAAGTGTTCGAGTTCCCGGGCGGCTATGCCTCGGGCGACGACACCGACAACCTGGCGCAGTTGCGGCTCGACGAGCTCATCGGCCGGCGGCAGCGCCACTGGGCATTGACCGCCTGGCCCGACGTGACGGCCGGGCGCAGCTTCGCGTTCAAGGGCGACCCCGACGGCAAGCACGACGGCGACTACCTGATCGCAGCCTGCACCTTCGTCGCGAGCCACCCCGGCTACGAGGGCGCGGACATTACCGAGAGCCAGCGCCCCATCGACGTGGTGCTGAACGACGCGCTGGCCGACGACCCCGTCAACACCGGGCTGGGCGAGCTGGTGGGCGACCTGATCGCCGAGACGCCGGCGCTGCGCAACGGCCAGCGTGCGAGCAGCGGCTTTCTGCTCACGCTGATTCCGCTGAACATTCCATGGCGTCCGCCGCGCCTGACGCCGCGCGTCACCATGCCCGGCCCCCAGAGTGCCATCGTCACGGGCCGCAGCGGCGAGCAGATCTGGACCGAGGAGCACGGCCGCGTGAAGGTGCAGTTCCACTGGGACCGCTACGGCAAGAACGACGAGAACAGCTCGTGCTGGGTGCGCGTGTCGCACCCCTGGGCCGGCAAGGGCTGGGGTGCGGTCAGCATTCCGCGCATCGGCCAGGAAGTGATCGTCGATTTTCTGGACGGCGACCCCGACCAGCCCGTCATCGTCGGTCGCTTCTACAACGGCGAATCGATGGCGCCCTTCGGCCTGCCGGCGGGCGCCGTGGTGAGCGGCATCAAGTCGAACACGCACAAGGGCAAGGGCTACAACGAACTGTCGATGGACGACACCGCGGGCAAGGAGAAGGTGACCATCCACGGCCAGTACGACATGAACACCACGGTGGAGCACGACCAGACCACCACCGTGCACAACAACCGCACCGACGCCGTCGACGTCGACGACTCGGAGACCGTGGGCAGCAACCAGACCCAGAGCATCGGGGCCAACCAGACCATTTCAGTCGGCGCGAACCGCGAGGAGTCGGTGGGCGGCACCGAAACCATCACCATCGGCGGCCACCGGACCGAAACCGTGAACGGCGGCGAAACCGTGACCATCAACGGTGGACGCAGCCATACCGTGAACGGCGTGCAGACCACCACCATCTCGGTGGCCGAGGCGCACACCGTGGGCGCCGGGCGCATGCACAGCGTGGGTGCGGGCGAGGCCATCAACGTGGGAGGCGTGCAGACCGTGAGCGTGGGCGGCGCGCAGATGGTGAGCGTGGGCGGCCTGCAGAAAGTGAGCGTGGGTGCGTTGCAGTCCATCACCGTGGGCGGCCCGCACAAGCTCTCGGCGGCGGTGATCTCCGAAACATCGAAGGGGCCGATCAAGATCAAGGCCGGTGCCATCTGCATGGTCGAGGCGCCCACCATCATGCTCAAGGCGGGCGGCAGCAAGATCGTCATGAACGCCAGCGGCATCACCATCAAGGGCGCCAAGATCACCATCAAGGCCGACGGCAGCGCATCGTTCAAGGCCGGGGGCTCGATCAAGATCAAGGGCTCCAACCTGGGGGAGGACTGAGCCGTGGAAGACCACACCGATCTCCAGAGCGCGCGCAGCCTGCTGCACAGCGTGGCCGCATGGTCGAAGCTGTCGGGCCAGGGCGTGGCGGTGGCCACCTTTGCCGGCTTCGATGCGGAGGGGCGCTTTCTTGTCACGCTGGGCGAAGGCATGGCGCCGGTGCAGGCGCTGTCGACTGTCGGCCTCGCGCCCGGCGATGCCGGCGCGGCCGTCGTCGTGGCCTTCGAGAAGGGCGAGGCGCGGCACCCCGTCATCGTCGGGCGTGTGCAGCCGCTGCACACCGAAGCACCACCGGCGGCCGATGCTGCGCGCGTGGACGCCAACGTGGACGGCGAGCGCGTGGTGCTGCAGGCGCGCGAGCGCATCGAGCTGCGCTGCGGCGATGCCAGCATCGTGCTCACGCGCGCGGGCAAGGTGCTGATCAACGGCACCTACGTGCTCTCGCGCTCGCGCGGCGCCAACCGTGTGAAGGGTGCCTACGTGGGCATCAACTGAAAAGGCATGCGCCATGTGGCAGCTCGACAACCGCACGCCCTATGCCGCCGAACGCACCTGGGTGCGCGACCGCAACGGCGCGGAGATCTGGCTGGTTGCGGTGAAGTGCAGCTTCGACATTTCGCCCGAAGGCGAGACGAGTGTCGCGGCCGAACAGCCGCCTGTCGCGCAGGCACCCGTCTTCGTCGACGAGGCCGCGCCCCAGCCGAGCCTGCTCTACGAGATGGACCTGGTGCGCACCAAGCTGACCACCGACGTGCTGCTGATCGGCCAGGCGCATGCGCCCGGCGGCGTGCCCGTGACGCAGCTCGACGTGGGCCTGCGCGTCGGCCCCGTCGCCAAGCGCCTGCGCGTGACCGGCGACCGCGTATGGCTCGGCGGCGTGCCATCGGAGCCCGAGCCTTTCAGCGCCATGCCGCTGGTGTGGGAGCGGGCGTATGGCGGCGTCGACCCGTGGACGCGCGATGCACCATTGCCGCAATTCGATGTACGCAACCCGGTTGGAACGGGCTTCGTGACGGAGGCTGCGCATGCGGAAGGCGTGCGGCTGCCGAACATCGAGTATCCGGACCAGTGCGTGCAGACATGGAGCGACCGGCCCGAGCCCGCCGGATTCGGGCCGCTGTGCAACCACTGGCAGCCGCGCGCGGGGTTCGCGGGAACGTATGGCGAGGCGTGGCAGCGGGATCGGTTGCCGTTGCTGCCGGTGGACTTTGATGACCGGCACTACCAGTGCGCATCTGTGGACCAGCAGGCGCCGCAGTTCCTTGCGGGCGACGAGCCGGTGTTGATGGTGCATCTGGCGCCGCAGCCCGAGATCCGCTTCACGCTGCCGCGCGTGCTGCTGGGCCTCGAAACCTTCTTCTCCGATGACACGCAGGTGCTGCATGAGCGGCCGCATTTGCACACCGTGATCCTCGAGCCGGAAGCGATGCGTGTTTCGCTGGTCTGGCACAGCGCGCTGCCTTGCCATCCCAAGGTTCACAAGCTGCTGAAGACGCGCATCGTCGAGAAACGGCTGCTGCGCCTGGGCGAGACGGCGCCCGGGCAGGCGGTGGAGGCCTGAGCATGGCCGGCAACGCATTGCAGATCCTCGGGCTCGGCGCCAGCACCCCGATAGGGCGCGATGCATGGGCCAGCGCCGCGGCGGCGCGGGCCGGCGTGTGCGGCTTCTCCGAGCATCCGTACGTGGTCGACACGGCCGGCGAGTCGATGCGCATCGCGCGGGCACCCTGGCTCGACGTGGGCCTCGACGGTGCCGCACGCCTGGGCGCGCTGCTGCTGCCGGCCATCGAGGAGGCGTTGGCACCATTGACGGAGCTTGGCGGAAACCTGACGCCGCGCATCGGCCTTGCACTGGCGCTGCCGCCGCCGCGCCCCGGGCAGCCTGATGCCTTGGCCGATGACGTGCTGGCGGCCATCCGGGAGCGCATGGAGGACCGATTCGTCCGCATCGCGCGCTTCGAGGTCGGCCATGCGGCGGGCCACATGGCCATGGCCGCCGCCGAGGCCGGTTGCGCGCGTGATGCCTTCGATGCGTGCGTGGTGGCGGGCACCGACTCGTACCTCGCACCCGAGACGCTCGAATGGGTCGAAGCCTGCGATCAGCTTCACGGCGGCGGCCCGCTCAACAATGCCTGGGGCTTCATTCCCGGCGAGGCCGCTGGCGCGGTGCTATTCGGCACGCCCCGATTGGCGCAGTTGTGCGGCATCGCGCCGTTGGGTGAACTGGTGTCGGTCGGCATCGGCATGGAGTCCAGGCTCATCAAGACCGACGAGGTGTGCGTCGGCGAGGGCCTGACTCAGGCCTTCCGCGCGGCGCTGCAAGTCCTTGCGCCCGGCGAGCAGGTGCACAACGTGTTCTGCGATCTCAACGGCGAGCCCTACCGGGCCGACGAGTTCGGCTTTGCCACGCTGCGCACCGGGGAGCACTTTCGTGCAGCGTCGGACTTTGTCGCGCCAGCCGACTGCTGGGGCGACGTGGGTGCGGCGGGCTCGCTGCTGCACGTCGCGTTGGCGGTCATCGCCCATCGCAAGCGCTACGCCAAGGGACCGCTGTCGATGGTGTGGGGCAGTTCCGAGTCTGGCGAACGCGGGGCAGTGCTGGTGCGCTGCACTGAATCGATGGGAGGCTGAGCCGTGCCAGTCACCATCAGGGTCAACGGCACCAGTCTCACGCTGGTCCACAAGTTCAGCATCGGCATCAGCACCGCGACCATTCCCGACGTGTGCAAGACACCGAGCCCCGGTGGGCCCGTGCCGGTTCCCTATCCGAACATTGCCAACTCGATCACGCTGTCGAGCGGCACCAGCACCGTCAAGGGTGACAAGGCGATGGCCGCGAACAAGGGTTCGAAGTTCGCCATTTCCAACGGCGACAACGCGGGTGTGGCCGGGGGAGTGAAGTCCAGCACCTTCATGAAGGAGGCGACCTGGATCCTCTACTCCTTCGACGTGAAGATGGACGGGAAGAACGCGGCCCGGCTCACGGACAAGATGTTCCATAACTCGAAGAACGCGGCGAATCTGGGCGGGGAGGCGCAGCAGCCGTTGATCGATGCCCTGGGGGATGCCCTGGCGCAAGAGCTTTGCGAAGCCGCGTGCCAGGCCCTGAAAGACAAGGAGGCGGCTGACGCCAAACTACCGCCAGGGAAGGCTTCCACTGACCAATACCAGCGTCGGATGCGCAACATCGTCGATCCCAAGCCGCGTGGCGGCAAACCAGGCCTGCTCACGGAGGTCTCGCAGGATCTAAAGAGTGGGAAACTCATCGGCAAACATGGCATGGATATCAACAGCGGTTTGGGATATGCCAGGTGGGACATCCTGCTGGTCGATGCAGCGAAAGCCGTTGGGAAAAAAGCGCTGACGCTTGCCAATGTGGACCGTATCGTCGAGGTGAAGTTTCCCAATGACTCGCCTACGGACAATCAGGAAGCGTTGCGACAAAAGCACCCGGACACGGACAAGAAGCTGACGGAGATGAAGGTCAGGAAAAAAGGGGCAAAGGACGCCAAAGGCGCCGACTGCCTGTGTACCTGAAGGAAAAATTTATGAATGAGTCCCTGTTCACCCTGACGGACGATGGCGAGAGCGTGGCGACGCCCTGCGTCGAGATCGTCGCATTTGCCTACGGGCTGCCCGAGAACATTGGAGCGGGCCTTGCGCGATTTCTGCGCGCGTACACGGACGCCTTTGGCAATCAGCAGCGGTTCTATCGCACTGGCGACATGAAGCGTTTCCGCGTTCACGATGCCACGGCGATCGAGGGACCGAATCACTGGTTTTCGGACCCGGACATACTCGCAACCAAAATACTGGGCTACCGGGCGCATTCGGGGAAGAAAGCCGACCAGATTCAGTCGCCAGCGATAAAGATGACGTTACTGGGGCCTTTGGATCCGCCGTGCTTTGTGCTGCGGATAGCGCTACCCATCGAGTGGGGCGATCACCCCGATCAGGTGATCGCGCTGGCCCAGGATGCGCTCGCCGAATTCCCGCTCAGCAGTGGGTATGCCGGCTACTCTTTGCTCTGGGAAGACTCGGATTCATTGGTGGATCGGGAAGTCCTCCAATGGTCGGTTCCGCTGATGCTGCGGTATCCGGGCCTTGGCTATGGCGGTGCCGTGCGCATGTCGAATGGGGCGCAGCATGGTGTCGCGGCCGTCAATTGGTTGACCTTCCTCGGGGCCGAGGCGGCGGCGGCGCTTGGCGGTCTGGCGGCCCTTGAGCGGAGTGCGCCCGTGGGGGTGTCCGCGCTTGCGCTCGGCAAGGCCGGCGTGATCTTGCGCGCCGGCGATGCGCCGCAGATCGGTGACGTCAATCGGCAAGAGACCGTGCCGATCTATGGCGCCGTGGGCAAGCTTATCGCGGACGTGGTGGCGCCCGACGAGGCGCTGGACCAGATATTCATCAAAGGCATGTCCGAGGAGGCGGCGCATGACTGGCTTCGACGCTTCTTCGTCTGAGCGCTACAGCGGCCCGGTTCTGCTTCAGGCCACGCTGGAGCGTGGTCCCGAGGGAGCGGTCGAACTCGTGGAGCGGCGCATTCGCGTCTTTCTCGATGCGGTCGACGCGGGGTTCTTCTTCCCGGGGAGGCGGCTTCCTTCGGCGCCGGTCGAGCTTCGCGCCGCCGGCACGTCGGTGCAGGCGCAGCTGCAAGTCGAGGATCTCCCTGTCACGGCCCTGGATGTGTTGGGCGGCATGCTGGCGGATTGCCGTCAACACGAAGTCCTTTTCCGCGCGGCGCGTGCCGTGCTGGGCCAGCGCGAGCTTGACTTGCTGAGCGAAAGGGGCGTGCGTCCGGCCGCTCCGGAGCAGCCGCCTTTCGAAGTCGAGTTCCCGGAGGACATGGGCGGCAACTACGCATTGCTGGTCGAGATCGAATTCGCGCAGCCGGTGCCGCCCGAAGTCCGGCAGGGCCTGCTCGAAACCCTTGCGCTGTGGGACGCGTTGACGCTTGCGTATCCCAACGATCCCGACGAGGCGGTGGAAGTCAGCGGCGCGCAGGCCATGTTCAACGATCCGCGCACGATCCACTATCACGAATGGGTCTGGGACAACGCAGACGCCGAGGCGTGGGATCTCATCGTCAACCTCTGCTGCGCCTGGCACGAGAAGCTGCCCATCGTGCGGTTGCATTTCGAGTAGGAGCTTGTTCCGTGGACGCCGAAACGCTGCCTTCCATCGTCGCCGAACACGCAGACGAAGCCTCCTTCCTCTGGCTCCAGCGCGCCAGCGCGGTCCACGCGCCCAACTACTCGCCCCAGCAATTCGCCGATCTCGACGAACGCCTTGCCGCTCACATCGACGGTCTGCGCGTCGCCGGCGAAGAGGGCTGGAAGCATGCACTCGCGCTCACCGACAACGAAGGCCCTGAAGACTTCTTCGTCGCCGCGGTGCTTGCCACCGAAGCGGTCGATGGCCGCTTCGACGATCTGGTCGAGCGTGCCAAGGAGGTTCCCGAGGTCGTGCCCGGCCTGATCTCGGCGCTCGGTTGGGCCGAGCCGGAGCATCTCGGCGGGCGTGTCAAGGCTTTGTTCGAGGACGCCTCGCCGCTGCGGCAAAAGCTTGGCGTCGCGGCCTGCGCGGTGCATCGGCGCGATCCGGGGGCATTGCTTGGGCAACTGCTCGTGGATGCGCCCGACAGCGTGCGCATCCGCGCGCTGCGCGCGGCCGGCGAGTTGGGCCGCGCCGACCTGTTGCCGCAGGCGCAGTCGCTGCTTGGCGAGGCCAAGCCCGAGCTGCGCTTCTGGGCCGCATGGGCGGCAGTGCTGCTGGGCGACCGGGCCCAGGCGCTCGATGCGCTCGCGGCTTTCGCACTGAAGAGCGGGCCGCGCCAGCCGCGCGCCTTCCAGTTGGCGCTGCAGGCAGTGGAGGTGGTGCCGGGCCACGCGCTGCTGCTCGATAGCGGCGGACTGCCCGAGGTGCAGCGCTTGCGCATCATCGGTTCGGGCTTTATCGGCGACGCGCGCTATGTGCCCTGGCTCATCGAGCAGATGGCGCAGCCGGCCACGGCGCGCATCGCGGCCGAGGCCTTCGTGACCATCACCGGCGTGGATTTCAACCTCGCGCAGATGGAGGTTCCACCGCCCGATGGCTTCGAGGACGGGCCGACCGAAGACCCGGACGACGACAACGTCGAGTTGCCCGAGGACATCGCCTTGCCCTGGCCGGACATCGACAAGGTTCGCGCATGGTGGGGGAAGAATGGCGATCGCTTCGCGCCCGGAGTGCGGCTCTTCATGGGGCACCCGGTCTCCCCCGAGGGTTGTACGAACGTGCTGCGCGAGGGCTTCCAGCGGCAGCGCGTGGCGGCCGCGCTGCACCTGTGCCTGCTGGAACCCCGCGCGCCGTTGTTCGCCACCAGTGCGCCCGCCTGGCGGCAGCGGCGCTGGCTCGAAAGCGTGGCGTGAAACACCACTGCAATAAAGGCATACCTCTTAAGGCGAGATTGCCAAGCGGCCCCCCGGAATGAATACTCCTTCTGAGTTTTTGGGCTCGTGCTTGCGCGAGCCATGTTCGGGCGCAGCCCCGGGGGCCGATTCATGATTCATATCGCTGTCATCACCCGGCAAGGCGTCCCGGCGGGGCAGGCCATTGCCGCCGACTTCGGCCCCAACGGGGGCACCATCGGGCGTGCGGACACCAATACGCTGGTGCTCGACGACCCGGACCGCACGGTGTCGCGCGTGCATGCGCAGGTGCTGTGCCGCGACGGCCAGTATTTCGTCATCGACCGGGGCAGCAATCCGATGCAGTGCAACGGCGTGCCGCTGGGCTCGGGCAAGGAAGCGGCGCTCACCGATGGCACGCAGCTCGTGGTGGGGAGTTTCGAGCTTCGCGTGCGCGTGATGGCCGGCGCCGCGGCCCCTTCGCTGGCCGTGCCGAACACCGTGATGAAAGCGCCCGCTTCCACCGCAGCGGTGTCGAGCGACGACCCCTTTGCGGACCTGCTGGCGGGGCTTGCACCGCCAGCGCCTGCTGCCGGGTCGCCTGCCGGGGCCAGGCCATCGCCGTCTGCTTCCAAAGCGTCCGACGACTCGTTGATGTTCCCCGATCCGATGCAAAGCGGCTCGCGCAATGCACAAGCCGCGCAGATCGATCCCTTTGCCAATCTGCTGGGATCCGAGTCTTCTTCGGCGCCTACAACCGGGCTCGGCGCGCTCGACGATTTTTCCGATCTGGGTGCGCCGCCCGCGAGCGGCAAGGCTGCGGGCATCGACGAGCTGTTCGGCGGCATGGGCGGCGGTGGCGGCATCGGTGGCGACCCGCTCGCGCTCTCTGCGCTGGCGGACCCGCTGCTGCAGCCCAACACGGCTTCCGATGCCGATCCGCTGGCGGCACTGCAACGCGCCGCGCCGGCCACGCCGGTACCGCGGGCCGACCATTTGCCCATCGATCAGTTCGGCTTCACCCCACCGAGGGCGATCGACGCGCCGCCACCGCCGGCCATGCTCAAGCCGCAGCTGCCGCAGTTCGACGACATCACGGGCCAACCGATCCGCATCAGCGGACCGGAGGTTTCGCTCGGCGAATCGATCGAGCCGCTCGAGTTGCTGGCGCCGCTCTCGCCACCTCCGCCGCCGTCGCGGCCACAGCCGCAACCCACGTCGGCACCGGTCGCCAAGGCAACATCAGCACCCGCAATGCAGCGCACCGCCTCCGACGACGAACTGCTTGCCGCCTTTCTGCGGGGCCTCGCCAGCACCCACCAGGCGCCCGAGATGCTCACGCCGGGCCTCATGGAGCGCATCGGCACGATTCTTCGCAGCGCCACCGAGGGCACGCTGCAGTTGCTGCTCACGCGCCAGGAGTTCAAGCGCGAGGTGCGCGCCGAGGTCACCATGATCGCTTCGCAGGCGAACAACCCGCTCAAGTTCTCGCCCACGGTGGAGGTCGCGCTGGCCCATCTGCTGGGGCCTGGCGTGCGCGGCTTCATGCCGCCCGAGACCGCGATGCGCGATGCCTTCAACGACCTGCGTGCGCACCAGTTCGGCGTGATGGTGGGCATGCGCGCGGCGTTGGCGCATGTCATTGCGCGCTTCGAGCCCGACGAACTCGAGAAGAAGATCAGCGCCAAGTCGGCGCTCGACACGCTGTTTGCCGCCAACCGCAAGGCCAAGCTCTGGGACCAGTTCGTGGCGCTCTACGGCGGCATTGCGAGCGAGGCGGAAGACGATTTCCACAACCTCTTCGGCAAAGCCTTTCTCGAGGCCTACGAAGAGCAGATGGCGCGGCTCAAATCCGATGCGCCGTCCGGCCACTGAATCTCCAACGATCGATCAAAGCAAAAGGCACCGCGTTTGGAAATCGAAATCGTCACGCTGTCCCGGCAGGGCGGCCGCAACTACAACGAAGACGTGCATGGCCACTGGCATGACGAGCGCTATGTCGCTTGCCTGGTGGCCGACGGCGCGGGCGGCCATGGCGGCGGCGACGTGGCGGCCGCCACGGCGCGCAGCAGCATGCTGGGCGGCTTCTCGGCGGCGCCGGGCCTGGACGAAGCCGGCCTCCGCGCGCTGGTCGAGCAGGCCAATCTCGACGTGGTCGCGCGCCAGTCCGAAGGCGGCAAGCTGGCCGGCATGCGCTCGACGGTGGTGTTCGCCGCCATCGACCTCGAAACGCAGGTCCTGGCCTGGGTGCACAGCGGCGACAGCCGGGCCTACCTGTTTCGCGGCGGCGCCATCGTGGCGCGCACCAACGATCACAGCCTAGTGCAGCAGATGGTGGCCGGCGGCATGCTCGACGAAGAGGGCGCGCGCCTGCATCCGCAGCGCAACATGCTGCTGTCGGCGCTCGGCTCGGTGGAAGAGGCGCCCGACATCACGGTGTCGGACCGCATGCGCCTGCTGCCTGGCGACGTGCTGCTGCTGTGCAGCGACGGCGTCTGGGAACCATTGGGCGACGAGTGCCTGGTCGACACGCTGCACGCTTCGCGCACGCCCAGCCAGTGGACGGAGCTGCTCGACGCGCAGATCAAGGCGAACGCCAAGCCGGGCCACGACAACTACACGGCGCTCACGCTGTGGGTGATCGAGGATGAAGGCGACGACGTGACGCGGCTGCTGCCGGAGAGCGTCGTGTCGACGGATTCCTGATGGCGGCCAAGCAAAAAAAGACCAGGGGCTGAAGCACCGTCCACGCGACGGAGGCTTCAGCCCCTGGTTGTTGCCAGGACGGGCGGCAGCAGTTCAGATGCCGCCCGCGACGGGAACATTCATGCGGTGGCGTAGCTGTACTTGCTGGCCGTCTTCTTGACCCGCTTCAACGCGCTGCGCAGCAACTGGGGCATGTCTTGCCGGTTCGGCAGGTTGCTGTAGTTGTCGATGCCCTGCTCCTCGCAGAAGTTGCCGCAGCCGTTGTTGAGCAGGTCGAGCGCGTAACGCGACTTGCTGACCGTGCTGGACGCGCCGGGTGCCCGGAACGGATCGAAGATGCCGTCCGCCAGGACCTTTTGCCCACGCGCAACCATCTGCGCCTGGAAGTGCGTGATGTGCTTCTGGGTGATCGGCCCCTTGTAGCCGTCCACGACGATCACCTCGGTCTGGTCCGGAGGCGGGTCGAAGTCGTGGTTGAAGCCCATCAGTTCGTAATAGAAGATCTTGAACAGGGCTTGCACCAGCATCACGTCCTCGCGCGTGTTGGAGCCGATATGGCCGACCGACCAATCGATGTTGTAGGCGGTGAGCAGCCTGCCGCTGCTGCCGATAACTGGGGTGCTGAATGCCATTGCATTGCTCCGTTGGGGGAAACGCGGGTACCGGGTTCGGGCATGGTGTGCCCGAGTCCGGACTTGACGAATCCGTTGCCCTTCAGCGGGTTTCGGTGGTCGGCACGTTCCAGCCGAATTTCACCTCGCCGCCGCCCGCGCCCTTGTCGTCCTGGGCCTTGTAGGCGAACTCGATGTCCTTGAACGAGCAAAGCACCTGTTCCTGCACATCGCCGCCTTGCGCGCCGCCGGGGCTCACGCCGGAGATGAAGACTTCCTTCAGCGTGACCTTGAGGTACTCCTGCTGGCCTTCACCCGACTTGCGGCAGGTCATGACCATGTCCTTGAAGTGCTTGCCGCTCACGCAGTTCTTGGCCAGCACGGGGGATGCCTTGTCGTAGGCGTGGGTGAAGTGGAATTCCCCCGGCGTGGCCTTGCCCTTGCCCGAACCGCCGCCGGAGCCTGCGCCCGATGCATTGCTCACGTTCCAGGACCACGACGAAATCTCGATCTCGTCCTTGTGGTCCTTGTGGGAAGCCTCGCCCTTGACGCCGTCGAGCTTGATGTGAAAGTCAGATGACATGTTCCTACTCCTTGGGGCCCGTTTGCGTTCGGGCGGTTGATGATCGAGATGAAGACAAAGGCTGCCGGCAACTTGAAAACAGGACCGATGCGCGGCAGCTACTGAGAGAACGAAACGGAATCAAGAATTTCAAGAGAATCCGGAGAACTTTTCAGGCGGCTCCCTTGGCCGAAGGCAGCTTCGAGACCAGCCGCAGAGAGACCGTGAGACCTTCGAGCTGGTAGTGCGGGCGCAGGAAGAACTTGGACGTGTAGTAGCCCGGGTTGCCCTCGACCTCTTCCACCACCACTTCGGCGGCCGCCAGCGGCTTCTGCGACTTCGTGATCTCCGACGAGTTGGCCGGGTCGCCGTCGACGTAGTTCATGATCCATTTGTTGAGCCAGCGCTGCATGTCCTCGCGCTCCTTGAAGCTGCCGACCTTGTCGCGCACGATGCACTTGAGGTAATGCGCGAAGCGGTTGCAGGCAAAGAGATAGGGCAGGCGCGCCGCCAGGTTGGCATTGGCCGTGGCGTCCGGGTCGTCGTATTCCGCGGGCTTGTTAAGCGACTGCGCGCCGATGAAGGCTGCGAAGTCGGAGTTCTTGCGGTGGATCATCGACAGCAGCCCGGCCTTGGAGAGCTCGGCCTCGCGCCGGTCGCTGATCGCGATCTCGGTGGGGCACTTCTGGTCCACGCCGCCGTCGTCGCTCGGGAAGGTGTGCAGCGGCAGGTTCTCCACCGCGCCGCCCGACTCGATGCCGCGGATGCGCGAACCCCAGCCGTAGAGCTTGTACGAGCGGTTGATGTTGGTGGCCATTGCATAGGCCGCGTTGGCCCAGGCGTACTTGCTGTGGTCGGCGCCGGCAGTGTCTTCCTCGAAATCGAACTCTTCCACCGGATTGGTATTGGCGCCATAGGGCGTGCGCGCGAGGAAGCGCGGCATGCACAGGCCCAGGTACTTGGAGTCGTCCGATTCGCGCAGCGAGCGCCAGCCGGCGTACTCGGGCGTGAGAAAGATCTTGGTCAGGTCGCGCGGGTTGGCGAGCTCCTGCCACGATTCCATCTGCATCAGGTTGGGGCTGGCGCCGGTGATGAAGGGCGCATGCGCGGATGCGGCGATCTTGGCCATCTCGCCCAGCAGCTCGACGTCGGGCGGGCTCTGGTCGAAGTGGTAGTCGCCCACCAGCGCGCCAAAGGGCTCGCCGCCGAACTGGCCGTATTCCTGTTCGTAGACCTTCTTGAATATCGGGCTCTGGTCCCAGGCCGCGCCCTTGAACTTCTTGAGGTTCTTGGCCAGCTCCTGCTTGGAGATGTCCATCACGCGGATCTTCAGGTTCTCGTCGGTCTCGGTGTTGTTCACCATGTAGTGCAGGCCGCGCCATGCACTCTCGAGCTTCTGGTAGTCGGGGTGGTGAATGATCTTGTTGACCTGGTCGGTGAGCTTGGCGTCGATCGCGGCGATCATGGCCTGGATCGACTTGGTCACGTCCTTGCCGATCACGGTGCTGTTGCTCAGCGCCTGCTGGGCGAGCGTGAGCACCGCGGCTTCGACGGCGCTCTTGGCTTCGTCGCTGCGCGGCTTGAATTCCTTTTGCAGCAGCGACGAGAAGTCGCTCCCTGCATAGGCAACGTCTTTCAGTGCGCTCTGTTGTTCGAGTGCGTCGGCCATGGTGTTTCTCCTCGGAGTCCGGTGTGTCTGGCGAAATGGATCAGGCGGCGGGCGCGCTGTCGTCGGGCTTCTTGCTGGCGGCCAGCGTCTGCAGCAGCGCCGGGTCCTCGAGCACCTTGGCGAGCAGCTCTTCCGCGCCGCCCTTGCCGTCCATGTACGTCACGAGATTCGACAGCTGCGTGCGTGCCTCGAGCAGCTTGTTGAGCGCGCCGACTTTTCGGGCGACGGCGGCGGGGGAGAAGTCCTCCATGTTGTCGAAGGTGAGCTCGACCTTCAGGTCGCCTTCGCCGGTCAACGAGTTCTCCACGGCGAAGGCGGCGCGCGGCTTCATGGCCTTCATGCGCGAGTCGAAATTGTCGACGTCGAACTCCAGGAACTTGCGATCTGCCACCGAGGCGAGCGGGTCGGCCGGCTTGCCTGAAAGATCGGCAAGCACGCCCATCACGAACGGCAGCTGGATCTTCTTCTCGGCACCGTAGAGTTCCACGTCGTATTCGATCTGCACGCGTGGCGCCCGGTTGCGGGCGATGAATTTCTGACTGCTCTTGGCCATGGCGATGCTCCTTGCGGGATGAATGGGACGGGGTTGTGAACTGAAAGGACGGGATGGGCCTATTCGGACGGGCGCTTGCCTGTCACGTTTTCGATGGTGTCCATCGCGTTGGGCGCGAGGTTGGCCATGATCTCGAGAAAGCTCACGCCGATGAGTTTCTTGGCGCGGTCGATCAGTAGCGGCGCCGGATTGCCGGGCTCCGTCTGCTCGAGGTAGCGAATCACGCGGTCGAGCATCTGCAGCGCGTCCTGGCGGCTCTGGATCTCCCCGCGCATGGCCGCCGGACGGCCACCACCGGTGCCTGTGCCCTGCGACGCCGCGCCTTCGCCCGCCGCATCGGCTTCGCCCGCATCCGGCGCGCCGGAGGCGGAGCTGCATGCCTTCGTGAGCACGCGGCCGATGGTGCGCAGTACGCCGAGGCTGATAGCGTCGGAGCGACCGGTGCGATCGACCAGCAGCGCCTGCAGCTTCTCGACAAGCGCAGGCACTTCCATCGCGGCCTGCAGGCGCTCGGGCTGGTGCGCCTGGATCGCCTCGAGGCCGCCCTGGATCTGCGACATCGAGTAGGTGGCTTCGCCGCCCACGGCGTTCAGCGCGCCGTGCGCAATGGCGATGTCGCGCACCCGGATCTGCCCCACGCCGGGCGCCATGCCCACCTGCGCGTCGTACAGGTCGCGCAGCACCATGTTCTCGTCCCACAGCGGTGCCAGCGCATTGAGGCGCATGGTGGGGTCGTTGTCGTCGTCGGCATCGAGCGTTGGATGTATGCCGTCCCAGAAGCGGTCGAAAAGGCCGATCAGCAATTGAAGGCCCGCAACGAAGCCGGGCACGCCCTGCAGCCGCGTGGAAGCGCGCAGGAGCAGAACCGCGGCGCGCACGTCCTTGCTGCGGCGCAGGATGGCGTCGGCCTGCTCGGCCACGTCGCGCCACTCCGGCTCCACCGCGGGAATGACGGTGTCGCCGAACTGCTGCTCGGGCTTGCGCTGCGAAGCAGCCGCCAGCGCGGTAAAGGCTGCGTCGTACTCCAGATCGTCACCGCACGGCGATGCCTCGCCGATGGGCGTGAGCAGGGCTTCGACAAGTTCGTTGGTCAGCATGTTGCCTGTTCGAGTTGGCTGGTGATAATCAAAGATGCAGCCGAACCGGTCAATGCAACGAAGGGAATAGCATGCGCACGCTGGGTACACGCCATTCGTCCTATGGACGCTCTCTCGCTGCGGTCTCGCGGCGCCTTGCACTGGCCTCCGGCCTGGTGTTGACGGGTGCGCTGCTCGCAGGCTGCGCACCCAAGCCCGTGGTCACGACGGTGTCGGTCACGCTGGTTGCGGGTGCCGATGCCAACCCCGATGCGCGCGGCCGCGCTTCGCCGCTCACGGTGCGCGTCTATGCATTGAAGTCGCCCGGCCCGTTCGAAGGCGCAGACTTCTTCTCGCTTTTCGAAAAAGACCAGGCCACGCTGGGCGCAGAGCTCGTCCAGCGCGAAGAGGTGTTGTTGCGCCCCGGCGAGACCCGCAAGCTCGATCTCACCCTGCCGCCCGACGCCAAGGCCATCGGTGTGATGGCGGCATTCCGTGACCTCGACCGTGCGCGCTGGCGCGAAGTGCGCCCCGTGCAGACCGGCAAGGCCCAGGCCATGACGGTGACCTTCGGCGCCCGCCAGATCCGCGTCGAGAGCAAGTAGGCTCGTCCGCGCGCTGTTCACGAGGGCACCGCGTTTCCGTTCGATGGCCGCCCCGGCCGCACGAGCGGCTGGTCGGCGGGCAGGAAGTGTTCAAACAGATCGGCCGCGAACGCACCGCCGGCTGCGTCCGATGCGGCGGCCGTGAAATAGAGGCCGCGCCACCGGGGCGCGCGCGAACCTCGCCCATGGCCTTCGAACAGGGCATCCGCAACCTGTCGCAGCGCGGGTTGCAGCGCGCACATCGCCTCGATGAACTCATGAATCGCGAGCCGGCCCGATGCACCGGGCTGCTCTCGCAGCAGAGCCATGCGCAGCGCGTGCAGCCGCTGCGCCATCGGGTCGAACACGGCGTCCAGCCGGTCGGCGGCCGCGGCCGGTTCGGCCAGGCGATGGCCGATGGCCTGTGCCAGCACCTCGGGCGGCAACGCGCCCCGCAGCGTGGCATAGCCCGGCAATTGCTCGAGCCCGGTCACGACAAGGTAAACCGGCAGCTGCAGGCGCAGGGTGTCGCCGGCCTCGTCGAGCAACCGGCGCATCCTGGCTGCCAGCGGCTTCACGGTTTCAGCGTCCGTGCGCAGCAGCTTGCTCGCGGCGACGCCCACCACCAGCCCGTTGAGCGGCAGGCGGTCGCGCCGCTCGGCCAGCGCCAGCAGCGCCTGGAGCCAGAGGGCGCGCGCGTGCGGCACCGTGGCCGCCTCGCCCACCGCGGCCGGATGGAGTTCGATGGCGGCCAGCGAGCCCGTCAGCCACCAATGCCAATAGGGTTCGCCGAAGGGCTCGCTGCCTGAGGGCGCGAGGCGTTCGGCATGCGCCGCCGCCAGCAGCCCCGGCAGGTTGGCCGCCGCATCGCCCAGGAAGAGAAACCATGGCACCGGCGCGCTGCGTTGCCGTGGCGGCTGGCGCAGGGCCTGGCGGGCCTGGGACATGGCTTCCCTGATTGCTTCCACGGCGGCTTCGTCGGTCTCGGCGGCCCATGGTCCGAGTGCGTCGATGCGCCGTTGCACCGCGCGGCGGCGCGCACCGCGGCCTGCGTCGCGAACCATGCCGTAGAGCAGCGCGAAGCCGATCAGGCACAGCGCAAGCAGGAGCCAGAAGAGATGCGAGGGCGAGAGCACGGCGGTCATGGCGGCGGCGTGGCGCTTCTCAGCGCGAGACGGTTTCGAGAAACACGAAATCGGCAATCAGCCGCTCGCCGCCCTTGCTGGCCGCCAGCGCTTCGCGCAGCCGCAGCAGATAGGCCGATGCGAGCTCGAAGGGCGGCCGGTCGGCGGTTTCGCCGAGCGGCGTGGGCGACGAGATCGCCGTGATCAGCACCCGTCCGAACGGCGGGCCCACGAGCCAGCTCGAGGGGATGTCGCGGGCCAGATCGAGCCTTTCACCGGCGCGCAGCCGCGTGGCCACCTGCCCCGCATTGAGGTGCATCACCGATCCGTCGGCGGTGTAGTAGTCGATCCACAGGTAGCTGTCGTGGTTGGGTGCGGCCACCTGCACACGCACGTTGTCGCCTTCGCGGAGCTGGCCGTTCGTGGCGGTGGGGGCCTCCACGGCCAGCCCCTGGGCCTTCCCCCGGTTGCGCAGCTGGTAGGGCTTCAGGATGGCGGACACCTCGCAGTGCGGCCACACGCGCAGCTCGACGTCGAACGCGGGCGATTCGACGCCGGGCATCGCGGCCACCTCGCGTTCGACCCGTTCCAGGTCCTCGGGCAGCGAGACGAAGCCGCTCACGCGCAGTCGTCCGTCTTTGCCGGCGGTGGCGGCGAGATCGGCACATGCATAGCTTTGCAGATGCTGTTCGATGCGCTGGGCCGGGGCCGGCTCGGCGGTGGAGGGGCCGGCAAGCCATTGCCACCACAGCAGGTAGAGCAGCGGCAGCAGCAGCGTGAGCGAAGCCGTGGCACGCAGCAACGCCTGGTCGCGGCGCCGAGTGCCGTGCGGGCCGGGCGGGTCTGCCATGCGGTAGGGCTGGGGTGTGATGTGGTCCTGCACCAGGCTGCCGAGCGCCAGAGGCTGGAGCAGCAATTGCCGGCTGTGCAGCTCCTTCAGCTTGGCGAGTTCGCCCTGATCGCCGCTCTCGAAGTAGTACTGGCCCTTGAAGCCGTGCACCAGCGCATGCCAGTAGACCTCGCGCACCTCGTCGTCCTGCGCGGTCAGCGCCGACAGGTGATGGAAGAACTCGCTGGCGGCGTTGTTCGAGTTGAAGAGCTGCATCTGCAGCGGCGCGGCATCGCCTCCGGCGCCGGGGTGGCGCGCCAGGATTTCGTCGATCCAGGCCACCATGGCAAAGGCCGCCGATTCGATCTGCGCCGCGGGCGTGCCCGAGGCGCCGGCATCGGCACGCGCGGCGTCGAGCAGGCTGCGGGCCTGCTGCTGTGCAGCATCATGGGAAAGTGCGGCGCGGCCGCCGGCAGCCGATGCCGCAATCGACGCATCGAGGGCGAGGCCGAATGAAACGAATGCGGAGAAACTGTCGAGCAGGCGGGTCATGAACCGAGCCCGCTCACTGCGCTTGCATGGTGAAGGATGCCTTGCACCGGCGTCTGCAGCAATGGCGCATGCCTATGTCCCCGGTTCCTTCGAATGAGCATTCATTCTTCCAAACGCGAGGCGGCGGGCGCCATATCGCTTGGGGTCTATGCCGTTCGTGGGTCAAACCGGCCTTGCTGCGCGAGGCAATCGCCGGTATCTTCGGCTTCCGCTGAGTTCAATGCACGCTGGGACACTGGGACATGCCATGAAAATTCTGATCGCCGACGACCACCGGCTCGTCATCGAGGCGGTCAAATCCAAGTTGTCGGAGCTCGAACCCGGCATTGAGTTCGTCCTGGCGATGAGCGTCGACGAACTGTTTGCCGGAGCAACCGACGAGCTCGATTTGGCCCTGATCGATCTCAACATGCCTGGTGCAGACGGCCAGGCCCACATCGACGAAATCCGCCGCCGCCATCCGGCCGTGCCGGTCATCGTGCTGTCCGGCTATGAAGACCCGGCCATCATGCGCAGCGCGCTCGAACGCGGCGTGCTCGGCTTCATTCCCAAGGCCTATTCGCCCGAGGTGATGCTGTCGGCCGTGCGGCTGGTGCTGGCGGGCGGCGTGTATGTGCCGCCGATGATGCTGACGGCGCTGCCGCCCGGCATCGTGGCCGGCGTGCCGCCCACGCAGAACGGCGACGCACGCGCATCATCGGCAACGCTGGAGCACCTGCGCAGCGTGCTCACCGAGCGCCAGGTCGAGGTGCTGCAGCTGTTGTCGCAAGGCAAGCCCAACAAGCTCATCGGCCGCAGCCTGGGCATCAGCGAGGGCACGGTCAAGATTCACCTCGCGGCAATCTTTCGCGCGCTCAATGTGCGCAACCGCACCGAAGCAGTGGTGGCCGCGCAGGCCCTGACCGAAGCGCAAGCCTGAGGCTTCTTATGCCGGCCGCAATGGCCGCGCTCAGGAGCAGCTGAGCTTCATCGCCTCGATTCGTCCGCCAAAGCCCAGCTTGCGCATGAGGCCGCCTTCGCGGCTGTTGGCCGGGAAGTCGACGGTGCGGTCCCTGAACATCGCGTGTTCGGAAACCTGGAGCGTCGCACGCGGGCCGACGCTCACGCTGTCGATGTCGCGCTTGAGTTGCCTTGCAGTGCCCCGGTCCATGCTCTGCACTTCGGCGGGCCCCACCAGCGTCAGCATGTCGCCCTGAAAATTGCGTCCCGTATAGAACTGGGCCCAGCCACCGCTCAGGTAGCTGAAGTTCTTCATGAGTTGGGGGTTCCGGATCGAGGGCGGTTGAGGGGGTGAAAAGTCAGGCTACCGGCCCCGGTTGTCCGTCGCGTAGGAATAAGCGCCAACCTCCCGTCGCGCCGATGCGAAATCTCCGGGAATGACTGCGCCCCGGATGCGCGCATTTCCTACGCACGGCCAAGCCCCGACTGTTCAGTCTCCATGGAAGAAACCAGTGGCTCCAGCGGCGCCTGCAGTGCCGCTGTCCGGAAGGGCCCAGCCACTCTTGTCAATGCTTTTCAAGAAATGAAGGAAACCATGGCCACCAGCAGCATCCTGGGAGGCGACACCCCGCCGATGGAACCGAAGGGAACGGACGTCGACAGCCTTGGCCCCAGCGATACGAGCGACAGCGGAAGCGACGTGCGCACCTCGCGCGAGCGCTCCGCCATTCCCGAAGATGCCGCCGAGGGCGCCGTTCCGGTGCCACACGACAGCAGCAGCGACGCCGAAGGAACCGGCGAGCGTGCATCGGCCGACGCCCCGCCGCTGGAGCTCGACGCGGACATCCTGCCGGACCGCACGGGCATTGTTCCGGGCAGCGCGGCCGACGTGGCCGCCTCCATCGACCCGGAAGATGACGAAGACAGCGAAGACAGGCGCGGTTGAAGCCCAACCTGTTGCATACCGCCATGACCATGCACTGCCATCTCGATTGCGCGCTCCAGGGTCTCCAGCAACTCGCTTACGCGCGCATTGCACGCGAATTCCACCGCGCCTGGAGTGCGCGGCCGAACGGTCTCGAGGAGCCCGACGTGCTCGTCGGCGAAGCCCACCGCCGCGTGCTGCACTGCGAACAGGCGCTGGCGCAGTTGCGAGTCGTGTTCGACGACCCGCGCCAGATTGCCGAACTCAAGGTTGCACGGGCGTTGTATCTGCGCATGCTGCTGGAAAGCGCGCCCACACGGCTGCAGTCATGGAGCGACTGCGAAAACCTTGACGACATGCCGAAGTCCCACCTCTTCGAATGGATTTCCTACGATTTCGAACAGCTGGAGCTGTCTGAACTGGAAGGCTCCATGACCGAGGAAGAAGCCGTCTCGTACGCCCAGGCGATCTACACGCTGGCCAAGGTGCGCGATTGAGATCGGGCGTGCTGGCCTCAGGCCCGCGCGTTCAGGCCCGCCCCAGCACGATGGCGCCCGTTTCGATATAGCGGTCGAACTCGATCTTCGGAATGGCTGCCGTCAGCGACTGGCCGTTCTCGGTCCAGGTGAGGACGACGCTGTCGTCTGCCATCAGGATCTGGCAGTTGCCCTCCGGAATCTTCAGCTGCGGGCCGTCGCCCGCGCGAAATTCGACGGGGCCGGCGATGCGGGCGTCGATCTGCGTGGTGGAAGTCATGGCACTGCACCTCTTGTTGTTGAAAGAACGATGCAAGCGTGAGGCCGCAGCGGGGCCGCTGCGCGTGGGACGGCGCCGCGCGCTTTCGCAGGAATGCCAGAGCGCAGGCACGCACCGAAGAACGCTTACAGCGGACGTCGGGCGAAACCGACACAGATCCCCACTCGCGCGAACACCATTTCCCTTGAGACCAGCGCAAGGAACAGCCGCCTTCGGGCACTGCACGCGCCGGTGATTTAATTTATTTTCAACCCGCCTCGGTGACACGAGGCCAACCAAGGAGTCATTCCATGGCCAATTACACGAACACCGCCGAAACTGCGAACAGCGCAGATGTCGTCGATGTGCTGAACGACCTGCTCGAGAACACGCGCGACGGCGAATACGGTTTCCGCGCCTGCGCGGAGGAAGTCGAGTCGCCGCAGCTCAAACAGGTCTTCCAGAACCGCTCGGCGGAATGCGCCAAGGCGGCTGGAGAACTGGTTCAACTCATCACGCGCTTCGGCGGCTCGCCCGACAAGGGCGGCACGGTCACCGGTGCCATGCACCGCGGCTGGGTGCACGTGAAGGGTTCCGTCGGCGCCAACAGTGCGCTCTCCATGCTGGAAGAGTGCGAGCGGGGTGAAGACGCCGCCGTGGCGCGCTACCGCAAGGCGCTGAAGCAAGACCTGCCTGCCGACGTGCAGGCGATCGTGCAGCAGCAAGCCGAAGGCGCCAAGCGCAACCACGACCAGATCAAGCAGCTGCGCGACCAGATGCGCGCCGCCAAGTAAGGCGCGTCGCGGCCCTCGCCGGGCCGCGACTCATCCGGCGGGGTGGAACGCGTTTTTTTTCTGGAAGCCCCCGGCGGAATCCAACACCCGGGGCAGCAGTCAGTCCTGTATCGCGTGGGGCGTTGCTCTTGCCAAGTGGCTGATGTGGTCGAAATCGAGGCTCTCCAGCGCTTGCCGCACTGCTTTCACCAGAGCTTCATGACGCTGGTCCGCCGAAAGTCGATCGGCCCATTCGTGCAGGTCGGACCATCGACCATCACGCGCCAGCGTTTCGAGTTCCTTTCGCACGTTGATGGGCAGAGGTGCAATTTCAGGCACCGGCCGCGCATGGCGTCGAGGTGTCTCGACAGGTACTTGCGATGGGGGCATCGCAGCACCAGTAAGGGGAGGAGGAGCTTCGTCTTCGAAGGCAGCGTCCACGACGACCGAAAACCGGAGCCGCGTGCCCAAGTGCCGACGACTGTCGAGTTGCAGTTCACCACCCATGCGCTGAACGATCCGTCGTGCGATCGCCAAGCCCAGCCCGCTTCCATCGGCGGCCGGGTCGGCTTGCGTAAATGCCCGGAAGACGCGTCGCTGATCCTTGCGGTCGATCCCGATGCCGCTGTCCCATATTTCGAGGCTCAGCCGCCATTGCGTGTCGGCAGGGTGTGCCTCTACCCGCAATCCCATTTGCCCGTCGTGCGTGAACTTGGCCGCGTTCGAGAGCAGATTCAGCAGCAATTGCTGAAAGCGCTTGCTGTCCAGGTGCACCGCAGGCGGTAGCGTTCCTCTGGTTTCGAGCAGGAAGCGGTTGTTCTGGCGCTGCGCCAGCGCGGAGGCGTATTGCGCGATGTCCTCGATCAGCGCTGGCAGGCGGACTGGCTTCGGGTCCAGTGCAAGCGGCAGCAGCTCGCCCTTGGCATATTCGAGCAGGTCGTTGACCAGGGCGAGTTGGTAGGTCGCGCTGCGTTCGATGGCCTGGAGCTGCTGCGACGACGCCTCCACGCTGCCCTGGAGCATGCGAGCGTGGCCCACGATGGTGGCCAGCGGCGCGCGCAGGTCATGGCTGATGTAAGCCATGAGCCGCGTTTGCTCGCGCGCGCGTTGTTCGGCTTGCTCCAGCGCGGCGTTGAGTGCGCGGGTCTTGCGTGCTACTTCGTTCTGCAGCCTCTGCTGCTCGCGCGCTTGCCACTGAACCAACTTGCGCTGCGCGGAGTGCCGCTGGTGCGAGAGGTGATGCGTCCATGCCGCCAGTGCCACGAGGCCGATCAGCAAGCCAGGAAAGCCGAGCACATAGGCATCGAATCCGGGAATTGCGTGTTCGGGCGGGGACAGCTCAGTAAGCCGCAGGCACACGCCCGTGCTGATGGCCACCATCACCGGAAAAGCCAGCCGCCCGCCCGGCCCGGCACGGCGCATGTAGACGAAGCTGCTGATCGTGAGAGCCAGCACCAGCGCCAATGCACTCAAGAGGCCGGCCTGAGCGAAAAGCGCATAGTCTCCCACCAGGGTTCCGAGCGTTACCAATGCCTGCGCCGCGGTCAACCCGGCCAGCACGTACAGTCCCGGCTGGCGCACCGGGCCGCGGCGCGAGAGCGCATGCAGGTACAGCACCATGTTCAGCACGCAACATCCGGCAATGAAGCCCGCCGCGCGGTAACTCCATTCGGTGCTCTCGGGCCAGAAAAGCAGACGCGCATAGCCCCGGTAGGTGGCTTCATAAAGTGCGACCAGGGCGAACCCGAGACTCTGTGAAGCCAGCGCCCCATTGCGCGAGATGCCCCACACCGCCAGCGAATACACCGCGAGCACGAGCAGGCCGCCGATCAGCAGCCCGTCGGCCAGTGCGTGGCTGCTCTCGTACTCGCGCCAAGTGTCAGAGGTGTGCAGCTCCGGCGCCAGTTTGACGGCGCTACGGCTTTGCGCGCGCACCAGCACGGTGGCATGCTCGCCCGGCTGCAGTTCCAGCGCGAGTGTCGGCACGCGGTTGGCCTTGCGGTTGCCAGGCATGGAGATACCGGCCGCCTCATGCGCCCATGTTCCCGGGGGTGTCTGGCCGACCTGTACTTGCTGCACGTGAAAGTCGACGTACTGGAGCGACGTCGTGTTCAGCACCAGGCGCAGCGGGCGTACGGCGCTGCTGTCGTTCGCTACCGAAAAGCGCAGCCAGAACACCGAGTTCGAGAAGCCCGGCCGCATACGTGCCCGCGTTCCCGGCACAAAGCCGTCCGATAGGTTGCTGTTCTCCGCGTCCACGGCCTCGAGCGAGAGTTCCGCTTTGCGGTCTTCAAGTATCTCGACTTTGTCGTCCAGCGCGATCGGCAGTTGCTCGGCATCGCGCAGACGCACCGTTGCGGCCTGCAGAGGCTGAACCCACAGGCAGATGAAGAAGGCCACGCACAACAACGAAACGGTGCGCACCGCCATCACGGCCGCCTCAAGCCTCGGCGACAGGCAGAGGCAAGGGCAGGGGCAACGATGCGGTCTTGCCGCCAAGCGTGCTGCGAAAGCCGCTCGGGGTTGCCTGGAAGCGCTCGCGGAATGCAGTCGAAAAATTGGCGGCACTCGAGAATCCGACCGCCAAGGCCACGTCCTCGATGCTGAGCGCCGATTCCGCCAGCAGCCGGCGTGCTTCCGAAAGCCGGGCTTCACGCACGAACTCGAACACCGTGCGGCTCGTCAGCTCGCGAAACACGCGCGACAGACGCTTTTCATGCGTACCCACGCGCATGGCCAACTCCGGCAGCGAGGGCACGTTCGCCAGGTCCGACATCACGATCCGCTGGGCTGCCAACGCGATGACTCGATCGGTGCCGGCTTCCCTCTCGGGGGCGGGCGGTGTTTCCGCGCCGGGGCCGTTTGCCCGCGCCTGCTTGCTGCTGGCGAGCACCAGGTGCACGGAGACGCGCGCCAGTACTTCGGCCGGTTCGTACGGCTTGAGGATGTAGTCGACCGCACCTTCGTGCAGGCCTGTCAGCCTTTCCTCCACCGAGCAGGACGATGTCACGAAGATCACCGGAATGTGCGCGGTGGATGGGTCGGCCTTCAGCAGCCGGCAGGCGGCAAAGCCGTCGGCGCCACCCATGCGCACGTCCAGCAGGATCAGGTCGGGCCTCAGGGCGGTTGCCCGCCTGTAGCCCTGCATGGCGTCGAAAGCCATGCTGATGCGGTGCCCCTCGCCCCGCAATGCCGCAAGCAGAAGCTGGAGTTCGTCGATGTTGTCGTCGACCAAGAGGATGTGCGCACGCCGGGGTGGAGTGGAGGACCAGTAAGACATTCGTCTAGCGTAGGGCGGCCCCGGGAAAACGCGTGTGACGGAATTCACGTTCCTTTGCAATCGTAAACAGATGTCTGCTTAAGGAAACATTTCGTACTGACCGGCAAAAGTATGTAAGTCGGCCCCCTCGAAGAATCGCGCTCTTTCCTGGACACCTGCGCCGCATTCCGCGGCGCCCGAACGCACGGTGCCGGGGCCATCAGAGCCATTACGAGGGACGGGATGCCCAACACCCCAACGATCTTGTCGGACGCGAAAGCGCCGAGCGATTTCTTCAAGCTTGCGCGGCAGGCCATGCGCGGGCGCATGGCACGGATGCCCGCGCTCATCGCCGTTCCGCTCGCGGGCTTGCTGCTGGCCACGGCCGCCCATGCGATACCGCAGGTTTCCAGCCTGGTGCATGTGCCCAACATCGTTCCGGCCGGCGGCACGGTCACCAGCACCGTGACCATCGCCGAGACCGACAGCCTGCCGATCGGCGCGCCGGGCACCTCGTTCACCTACGAGATCCCGGCCAACAGCATATACATGGGCACGGGCGCGGTGCCGGTGGGCAGTTGCAGCTCGACGGTCAACGTAGGCGAGGCCGGGCCCGGCACAGTCACCTGCTCGGGCATCACGCTCGCGGCCAACCAGACCCGCGATTTCGAGCTGCGGCTGCGCACGGTTGCGCAAGGCACGCTGAGCGTCACGGCCGCTCCGGCGGGCGGGGGCGCGAGCGAAACCAAGACGATCACCGTGAACCAGGGGGCCGATGTGGCGCTGGCCATCACGGCGCCTGCCACGGCCTCCAGCGGCGCGACGGTGCCGATCGTCTTCACACTCACCAACAATGGGCCCGATGCGAGTTCAGGTTCGACCCTGACCTACAACATTCCCACGGGCCTTTCAGTCTCGGGCAGCGGCCTGCCTTCGGGATGCTCGATTGCCGGCAGCCAGCTGACTTGCAACGTCGGCGTCCTTTCGCTCAACGGCAGTCGCACGATCACCGTCAACGGCGTGGTCACCGGGGCCGCGGGCTCCACCATCACCCACCAGCCGGCGATTGCACCCGCAGGCTCGATCGGCGACGGCGTGCCCACGAACAACAACGCAACCGCCAACACCACGGTTACCGCGGGCACCCTGCTCTCGATGACCAAGACCCACAACGGCGGCCAGCTGCTCGTGGGCCAGCGCTTCAACTTCACGCTGACGCCGCGTTTCAGCGGCAGCGCGCCCACGGGCGTGACGGTGACCGATACGTTGCCGGCCAACTTCCAGATCAATCCCCCGGTGACCGCGGACCCGGGGTGGACCTGCTCGGTCTCGGGCCAGACGGTGAGCTGTACGCGCACCGACTTCGGTGGCGCAGGCGGTGCCAACCAGTCGCTCGGCAACATCGTCGTTCCCGTCACTGCCATAACCGCCGGCACGGGCGTGGTCAATGAAGCGACCGTGAATGCCGCCGGCCCGGTAGCGACATCGGCCACTGGCAGCGTGCCCGCCGACGTGGCGAATTCCGCCACCGACTTCCGCGCCGACAAGCGCCGTGGCTGGCCGCAGAACAACGTACCGATCAACCAGCCGTTCGACTACCAGGTGGGCGCTACCAACCTGGGCGGCACGCGCCTGCTGGCGGGCAGCACCGTCAACCTGGTCGACGATCTGCCGGCCGGCGTGCGCATCAACGGCCTCGGGGCGGGGAGCTATACCTGCACGATCACCAAGGGCGGTTCCACCGTTACGGTTCCGGTCGATGGGCCTGCCACGGTGAATTGCACGCGCACGCTGGCTTCCGACATCCCGGTGGACACCTCGAGCGGCGGCAGTGCGCGCAATGCCGGCTTCGTGACGGTGAATGTCACGATCCCCGCGGTGCCGGCGGGCAACGCCCCCATCGTCAACAGCATGTGCGTGAACGTGGCGTTGCCCGCAAGCACACCCACTTCAGGCTCCGACCCCGACGCCAACACCGGCAACGACTGCGTGAACCTGGGCACCGGCGTGGACGACAGTGCCAACTATGCCGACGTCAAGGTCTTGAAGCGCGTGGTGGGCATCGGCAACAGCGCGGGCAACCGGCAGACGGCGGGCCAGGCGATCACCTGGGAGATCGAGGTGGTCAACAGCGGGCCCTCGGTGGCGCAGAGTGTCGCGGTCAGCGACCTCTTCCTGCAGGTGGTGGGCACGCCCGTGGTGTCGCAGACCGCCAATGCCGCGACCTTTGCCGGCGCCTGCACCGTGCCCGCACCATCGGGCGGCGCGGGTAACACATCGCTTTCGAACTGCAACATCTCCCAGCTTCCGGTGTGCCGCGCGAGCACCGACCCCGTGACGGCGGTGCCGCTGTGCCCGGTGATCAGCGTGCAGGCCCGGCATTACGGCGACGGCGCTTCGGCTTCCGACCACACCTTCCAGATCGCCAACAAGGCGAGCGCCATCGCCGCCATGCCGGCCGACCCCGTGCTCGACGACGCGGGCGTGACCAACAGCGGCTCCGCCACCGGCTTCTTCAACGCCGTGGCCGACGTGACGGTGACCAAGACCGCAAGCCCGGGCTCGGTGCCCGTCGGCCAGGTGCTCACCTACACCCTTACCGCGCGCAACCGGTCCGTTCAGGAGGACAGCTTCAGCCGCGCCTACAACGTGCAGGTGACCGACACCCTGCCGGCAGGCCTCATGTTCATCAGCGCCGTGGCCTCGAACGGTGGCAGCTGTACCCCCCCACCCAATGCCGCGCAGCCGACCGGCCCCGGCAACAACCAGCTCGTGTGCTCCTGGGGTTCGCTCGTGCGCAACGAGCAGCAGACGGTGACGGTGCAGGTGCGTCCGCTCTACGCGATCAACGGCACCACCATTACCAACAACGTCGCCGTCGCAACCACCACGCCGGAAGGCAACGCCGCCAACAACCAGGCGACGGCAGGTACCAGCGTGATCGCCCCCGTGTACGACTTGGTGGTGACCAAGCGCGACGACGTCGATCCGGTGAACGTGGGCGACGACGTCACCTACACGATCACGGTCTCGAACAACAGCGCCTCGACCGCCGAGGGGGTTCGGCTGGTGGACAACCTGCCGACCGCGGGAACCAACGGTGAACCGGCGCCGACGTTCGTGTCGGCAAGCGCCCCCGCAGGCGTCGGCGTCACGACACCCGCGGCCGGTTCGTCCGGCGGACAGATCGTGTTCACCATCCCCGCCATCGGAGGCACCGGCTCCGGAGCGACCGGCGAACCCAGCATGCTGCAGTTCCAGGTGGTTCTGCGCGGCGTTTCGCGCGGCACGTTCCAGAACCGCGCGGCGGTCGACTTCGTGGATGCGTCGCGCAATGCCTTCGACACGAGCCAAGGCAACAACACCGTCGCCGAGAACACCACCTTCCGCTTCAAGGCCGACGTGCAGGTGGTCTCCAAGACGGCCGTCTCCACCGGCACCGCCACGCCGCTCACCACCGTGGCCACCGGCCAGGGCTTCGACTGGCTCGTGCAGCTGCGCAACAACGGCCCCGACAGCGCCGAGACCACGAGCTTCACCGACACGCTGCCTACGGGCCTGACGCTGACAGGCACGCCGGTGTTCACCGTGACCGGCGGCAGCTTCACACCCGCTGCGCCCACCTGCATCGGCGCGGCCGGCGGCAACAGCGTGAGCTGCGCCATCACTTCCATGCCGGCCAACGGCACGGCCACTGTGCGCATTCCGGTGCGCACCACCGCGGGCACCACGCCCGTCAACGGCACGCAGTTCACCAACCGTGCGCACCTGGTCACCACCGGCTCGGGCGACACCGATGGGGGTGCCGATCCGAACGCGGGCAACAACTTCAACCAGGGCAGCATCACCGTGCAGAGCAGCGCGCTGAGCGGCCGCGTGTATGAAGACCTGGACGGCGACGGCCAGATCGACACCGGCGAGCCCGGCATCGCCGGCGTCACGATGCGCCTGACCGGCACCGACAGCCTGGGCAACGCCGTCTCGCTGACCACCACCACGGCCACCGACGGCAGCTGGGGCTTCACCGTGCCCGCGGGCACCTACAGCGTTGCCGAGGACCAGCCCGCCGCCTACCAGCCGGGCATCACCCGCGCAGGCGGCGTGACCGGCGCGGGCAGCACCGCCGGCACCGTGCCGGCGGGCACCTCGAACGGGCCCAACGGCTCCAATGCCAACCGCATCGACACCATCGTGCTTGGCGCGGGCGGCACTTCGACCAACAACAACTTCGGCGAAGTGCGCCCCGCGAGCCTTGCCGGCCGCGTGTACCGCGATGCCGACTACAACAACGCCGCGAGCGCGGGTGACCCGGGCATCGCGGGCGTGACGGTCACGCTCACCGGGACCGACATGTTCGGCAACGCCGTGTCGACCACGGCCACCACGGCCAGCGGCACCGGCAACTACGCGTTCAACAACCTCCTGCCCGGCAGCTATGTGCTGACCGAGACGCAGCCTGCCGCCTTCGCGGACGGCAGCGATGCGGCCGGCACGGCCGGAGGCACCGCAGGCAATGACGTGGTGAGCGCCATTGCCTTGCGCTCGGACGTGAACGGTACCGGCTACGACTTCGGTGAACTGCTGACCCGCATTCCGGTGCGCGTGTTTGTCGACGCCAACAACGACGGCGTGCCGCAGGCGGGCGACACCGGCATTCCCAACGTGGAGTTGCGTCTCACGGGCACCGATGCCGCGGGCAACCCCGTCAACATCGTCGCCGTGCCCTCGGGCCCGGCCGGCGGCTACGAGTTCCGCAACGTGCCGCCCTCGGCGCCCGGCGGCTACACCATCACCGAAACGCAGCCCACCAACTACGCACCGGGCAAGGCCAACGCGAACGGCCAACCGGGCGCGGCGCAGGGCGGCGGCAACAGCATCACGGGCGTGACCGTGGCCGGCACCAACCCGCCGCTCACGCAGGGCGAGTACTACTTCGGGGAGCTGCTGCCCGCGGGCATCTCGGGCCGCGTGTACTACGACCGCGACGGCAACGGCGCGCAGGGGGCGCCGGCCACCGAGCCCGGCATTGCGGGCGTGGCCATCACGCTCACGGGCACGGACGTCAACGGCCAGCCGGTGACGCGCACCACCACCACCGACGCCAGCGGCGACTACAACTTCGCGAACCTCGCCCCCGGCACCTACACCGTGACGGAGACGCGGCCCACGGGCTACGAACCGGGCATCACGCGCGCCGGCAACGTGAGCGGCGCCGGCAGCACGCCGGGCTCCGTGCCCACGGCCGGCAACGGCGTGCTGAACGGGCCCAACGGCTCCAACGCCAACGTCATCCAGAACATCGTGCTCGCCGCGGCGGGTGCGGGTTCGGCCGCCAACAACTTCTCGGCCGTGCGTCCGGCCAGCGTGTCCGGCTACGTGTATGCCGACGTCGCTCCTTCGAACGGCACCCGCGACACCGCGGAGCCCGGCATTGCGGGCACTACCGTGCGCGTGACCGGCACCGACTTTCTCGGCAATGCGGTCACGCACACGGTGCAGGCCGCGGCCGATGGCCGCTACCTGGTCGACAAGCTGTTGCCTGGCACCTACCAGGTGGACGAGACGCAACCCGACGGTGTGGCCGACGGCCCCGAGTCGCTCGGCACCGTGGGCGGCGCGCCGCGCGGCACATTGAACCCCGGCAGCGTCAACGACCGCTTCGGCTCCCTGGTGCTCGCATCGGAAGACGCCGGCATCGACTACAACTTCGGCGAGCGCGGCGGGCAGATCGCGGGCTGGGTGTATGTCGACACCAACAACGACGGCATCCGCCAGGCGGGCGAGCCGGGTATTCCGGGCGTCACCCTCACGCTCACCGGCCGCTCGGCCAGCGGGCTGGCGGTGAATGCCACCGTGGTGACCGATGCGAACGGCCGCTATGTCTTTACCGGCCTGCTGCCGGCCGACGCCACCGGCTACACCGTGCGCGAGACGCAACCCGTGACGTTTGCTGACGGCCTGGACTCGGTCGGCTCGCTCGACGGCACTGCCGTCGGCAAGCCCGGCAACGACGTGCTCTCCGGCATCATGTACCGCGGCGGCAACGGCGACGACTACAACTTCGGCGAGCGCGGCGCATCCCTTGCGGGCACCGTCTACAACGACGCGAACCGCAACGGAACGCGCGAACCGCAAGACCTTCCGATTGCCGGCGTGACCATCACGCTCACCGGCACCGACGCAGCGGGCAATCCTGTGACGCGCACCGCCGTCACAGGCCCCGACGGCCGCTACGAGCTGGCCGGCCTGCCGCTACCCGGCACCGGCGGCTACACCGTCACCGAGACGCAGCCCAGCGGCTACGACGAGGGCATTGCCATTCCCGGCACGCTCGGCGGCTCGGCGCAGGGCACCAACCAGATCCGCGTGAACTTCACCACGCTGGCGGCCAACGGCACGGGCTACGACTTCAACGAGCACAACAACCTGCCTGCTTCGCTGACCGGCACCGTGTGGTTCGACCAGAACCACAACCGCGGCCGCGAAAGCGGCGAAGGCCAGGGCGAAGGCTGGACCGTGGAGCTGATGCGCTGTGCCGATGGCGGCAACGCCTGCCCCGAAACCGCGGCCACCGTGCTCTACACCGTGACCACGGGCGCGGACGGCAGCTACCGCTTCGGCGACCTCACGCCCGGCGAATACCGCGTGCGCTTCCGCTCACCCGACGGCCGCACCGTCGGCGGCGTGTGGCCTACCGATGCTGGGCAGAACGGTGCCAATGGGCCATATCCCACGCCCGCCGCGAGCGATCCGCGCTTCTCCATAAAAGTGCGCGTGGACCCCGGCGCCAACGTGCAGCGGCAAGACCTGCCGTACGACCCGGGTGGCGTGGTGTACGACAGCGTGAGCGGCACGCCCGTGCCCGGCGCCGTGGTGCGCCTGGTCGGCCCGCCCGGCTTCGATCCGGCGCAGCATCTGCTCGACGGCCGCGACACCTACACCACCGGCCCCGGCGGCTACTACGACTTCTTCGTGCTGCCGGGCGCTCCGGCGGGCGAGTACCGCCTGGCGGTTACGCCGCCGGGCAGCTACCTGCCGTCGTCCATCTACCCGCCGGCGGCTGGCGGACTCGGCACGCAGTCGTGTTCCGCTCCGGCGAACGGACCCGCACCCGCGCAGAGCAACCCGTGCGTGGTGAGCCCGGGCGCGGGGCTGGTGCCCGGCGCCGGCTACTACCTGGCGTTCCAGATGCCGGGCGGCGGCGGCCAGCACGTGGTGGCCAACAACATTCCGCTCGACCCGTCGGACGCCACGCTCATCGAGCTGCGCAAGACCAGCTCGAAGCTGACGGTGAAGAAGGGTGAACTGCTGCCGTACCGCATCACGGCGCGCAACACCCGCGGCAACCCCGTGCCGGGCGTGGCCGTGGTCGACACGCTGCCGCCGGGCTTCCGCTATGTGCAGGGCTCGCTCACCGTGCGCACCATGCCCGGTGGCGTCGCGCTGCCGGTGGTGCCGCAAATCAACGGCCGCCAGGTCGTGGTGCCCGGCCAGAACTTCGCGCCCAACGAGACCAAGGAATACCTGATGGTCGCGGGCGTGGGGGTCGGCGTGGGCGAAGGCGAGTTCGTCAACCAGGTCATCGCCACGCAGGGCGTGGGCGGCCGCGTGCTGTCGAACCTGGCCACCGCCACCGTGCGCGTGGTGCCTGACGCGCTGTTCGACTGCACCGACGTGATCGGCAAGGTCTACGACGACAAGAACGCCAACGGCTACCAGGACGAAGGCGAACCAGGCCTCGCCAACGTGCGCATCGCCACCGTGAACGGCGTGCTGGTGACCACCGACGCCGAGGGCCGCTACCACATTGCCTGCGCCGCCATTCCGAAGGAAGGCACCGGCAGCAACCTGGTGCTCAAGCTCGACGACCGTACGCTGCCTTCGGGCTACCGCACCACCAGCGAGAACCCGGCCGCCGAGCGCGCCACCCGCGGCAAGGTGCTGAAGGTGAACTTCGGCGCCACGGTGCACCGCGTCGTGCGTCTCGCGCTGCAGGGCACTGCATTCGAAGACGGCAGCGCCGCGCTGCGCGCCGGCTTCGTGCCCGAGCTCGACCGCATGGTGAGCGTGCTGGCCGAGAAGGCCTCGGTGCTGCGCCTGGCCTACAAGGCCGCGCCCGGCGAAGCCGAAGCGCTCGGCCGCCAGCGCACTGATGCGGTGAAGGCCGCCGTGCTCTCGCGCTGGAAGCAGTTGGGCGAGCAGCGCGAGAGCCGCAAAGAGCCGCCGCTTTTCAACCTGGACATCGAAGTCGAGCTGGTGCCCGCTGCCACGCCCGCGGTGAAGCCATGACGCGAGAACGAGTGAACGCCATGAAAAGCCCCCTGACACCGAAGAACCCGTTCAAGCGAGCCGATATGAGAAAGCTTCCGAAGCGTCTCGCCCTTGCGGGCGCTGTCACCGCCGCCTGCATGGCCGTGGGTCTTGCCGCGGCCCAGGAAACCGCCGTGCGCGGCCGCATGCTCGACCATGCAGCAGCCGACCCGCGCGCCGTGGATATCGACGGCGCGCGTCACCTGCCGCGCAGCGGCGAGCGCGAACTGCCCAAGGCGACCTTCTTGCTCGGCGATGTACGCGAGCCGACGGCAACCCCGGCGGCCGTTGCCGCATCGGCCGCAGCTGCAGCCACGGAGCGCAGCGAAGCCGAGACCCCGCAGTTCGCATCGGGCTCCGATCTTCTGGCCGCAGCGGACCGGGCCGAGCTCGACCGCATCGCCAAGCAGGTCAAGGGCCGCGATAGGCTGCGCTTCGAGATCGTGGGCCATACCGACGCACAGCCGCTGAGCGCCAGGTCTCGCGAGCGCTTTGCCGACAACCACGCGCTGGGCCTGGCACGTGCGCAGCAGGTGGCGCGCTATCTCACGCAGCGCCTCGGCCTGCCCGAGTTGGCTGCGGCGGCAAGCTCCCGCGGCCCTGACGAACCCGTTGCAGCGCCTGCCTCCGATCCCGTCAACTGGCCCGCCAACCGGCGCGTCGAAGTGCGCGTGTACTGGACCGATGCGGCGCCCGTTGCAGCGAGTGCTCCCGCCGCGGCGCCGGCCGAGCCCGGCGTGTGCCGCACCTTCACCGCCATCGGCACCGACGATGCGCCGCTGCGCCTGAGCGTGGACGGACAGTTGCTCGACGGCAAGGGCGCCGCGGCGCCGGGCGGGGAAGGCGCCACCAGCGCCGACCGCCAGCGCTGCGTGGACGTGCAGCTCGAGCGCAACCAGCTGCGCCTGCAATACGACAACCTTTCGCAACCGCGCCGCCTGAGCGCATCCGCCTGGCCCACCACCGTGGTGGCCGGCGACACCGTGCGTTTTGCGGGCTACAGCAACTACCTGCTGTTTACCGCCAAGGCCGAGCTGCGCATCTTCACGGCTAACGACGTGATGCAGCGCCGCCTGCTCGCCACGTTGCCGCTCGACACCGCGATGCGCGGCGAATGGCAGGTGCCCGCGGGCCTGCTCGACCGCCTGGCGGACGGCGCGAGCGGCAAGCTCTACTACCGCTTGCGCGTGTACGACAGGCAAGGGCGGTTCGACGAGACCGACGATCTTTCGCTCACCGTGGCCGAGCGTCACGCGCCCGAAACGACCACGCCCGACCCGGCGCGTGAGCTGCTGCGTGCCTACGGCCAGAACAACATCGCCATTGCCAACATTCCGCTGGCGGCCGGCACCGTCACCGCCAGCGGCGCGGCCATTCGCCCCGGCGAGAAAGTGCGCGCGCTCGGCTTTGCGGTGCCGGTGGACGACAGCGGCCGCTTCGTGTTTCAGCAGCTCGTGCCGCGCCGCGTGCAGACCGGCGAGATTGCTGTCACCGATGCACAGGGCGCCACGCGCTCTTACCGCCGCGACTTCGACCTGCCCGCAAGCGACTGGTTCTTCGTGGGGCAGGCCGACCTGACTGTCGGAAGCAACAGCGTGAGCGGCCCGGCCGCGATCATGACCAACGACAAGAACCGCTACGGCGGTGGCGGCTGGAGCGAAGGCCGCATCGCGGGCTATGCCAAGGGCCAGCTCAACGACCGCTGGACGCTCACGGCCAGCGTCGACACCGAGGAGCGTCCGCTCAAGGACCTGTTCCGCAACCTCGACCGCAAGGACCCGACCTCGCTGTTCCGCCGCTTCGACCCCGAGGATTCGTGGACCACTTTCGGCGACGACTCCACCACCATCGAGGATGCGCCTACGCAGGGCCGCTTCTACCTGCGCGTGGACGACGGCCGCTCGCAGGCGATGTGGGGCAACTTCAAGCTCAACTTCGGCGACACCGAACTCACCCGCGTAAGCCGCGGCCTCTATGGTTTCCATGGCCGGTACCTGGGCGACGAGTCGACCTCGTTCGGCGAGGCGCGCCTGAAGGTCGATACCTTCGCGGCTGAGCCGGGCACGCTGGCGGCGCGCGAGGAATTCCGCGGCACCGGCGGCTCGCTGTACTACCTGCGCAACCAGGACATCACGCGCGGCGCCGAGCGCGTGAACATCGAAATCCGCGACCGCGACTCCGGCTTTGTGCTCAAGCGCACGCAGCTCGTGCCCAGCTCCGACTACGAGATCGACTACCTGCAGGGCCGCGTGCTGCTCTCCGCGCCGCTGCCCAGCCTGTCGGACGACGGCTCGCTGGTGCGTGCCGGCGGCCTCACGGGCATGCCGACCTTCCTGGTGGTGGACTACGAATACACGCCGATCGCAAGCTCGCTGGACACGCTCGCCATTGGCGGACGCGTGTCGTGGTGGGCCAACGACCACGTGGGCGTCGGCGTGACCGCGTCGCGGCAAGACCAGATCGGCGCGGACCAGCGGCTGGCGGGTGCGGACATCACGCTGCGAAAGACCGAGACCACCTACCTCAAGGGCGAGTTCGCGCGCAGCAAGGGCCCGGGCACCGCCCAACTCGACTCGCTCGATGGCGGCTTCAGCTTCAGCGGTCGCAGCGGCGCCCTGGGCACGACCTTGGGCAACGGTCCCACCGGCAATGCGAACGCATGGCGCCTCGAAGGCCAGGCCGACCTGGCCGACTTCGAAATGAAGGGCGGCGGCCGCATCAGCGCCTATGCACAGTCGCGCGATGCCGGCTTCTCGGCACCGGGCCAGTACGCCAGCAACGCCACGCGCCAGGTCGGCTTGTCGGCCGCGGTGCCTTTCGGCGAGAAGGGCGAGGGCGGCGAGCTGCGCCTGAAGGCCGACCGACGCGATGAACGCGACGGCTACAACAGCAGCGTGCTCGATGCCCAATACGGCCTGCGCCTGTCGCCCGACTGGAAGCTGGGCCTTGGCATGCGCTACGACGACAAGACCGGCGACTCGCTCATCACCAGCCCTTCGCTGCCCAGCACGCAAGCGGTTTCGGGCGAGCGCGCCGATGCTGCCGTGCAGCTGGAATACACCGGCAACGACCGCTGGAGCCTCTACGGCTTTGCGCAGAAGACGCTGCGGCGCACCGGCACGCGGCTGGAGAACGACCGGCTGGGCTTTGGCGGGCGCTACCGCGTCAGCGACAAGCTCGCACTGCGCGGCGAACTCTCGACCGGTGACGGCGGGCTGGCGGGCAAGGCCGGTGTCGACTACCAGTTCGACGACCGTTCCAACCTCTACATGACCTATGTGGCGGACACCGGCCGCACCGACGAGAACCTCATCGGCCGCGGCGGTAGCCTGGTAACCGGCGTGCGCTCGCGCGTGGCCGACGGGCTCACCATGTTCACCGAGCACCGCCATGCCACCGGCACGCAGCCGGGCCTTACGCATGCCTACGGCGTGCAGTACGCGCCCGACACCAACTGGACGCTGGGCGTCAACTTCGAGAACGGCTGGGTCGGCGCCGAAACGCTGGGCGCCACGCGCCGCGAAGCAGTGGCGCTCACCGCCGGCTATTCGAGCGAGCGCCTCAAGTACAGCGGCGGCCTCGAGTACCGCAAGGACCGAACCACGGCGGAAGCGCGCACCAGCTGGCTCGTGAAGAACTCGTTCTCGTGGAAGGTGAACGACGACGCGCGCTGGGTCGGCAAGTTCAACTGGGCCGACAGCGACAGCAGCACCGGTGCATTGGCCGCGGCCAAGTACACGGAGGCGATGCTCGGCTACGCACTGCGCCCGGCGCTGGACGACCGTCTCAACCTGCTCTTCAAGTACACCTACCTGTACGACTTGTCTTCGCCGGGCCAGGTGGTGTCGGCGGGTGGGCTCGATTCGAGCCTGGGCGCCGTGTCGACCACGGGCATCGACTACCAGCAGCGCAGCCACGTCTTCGCGATCGACGCCACCTACGACATCAACGAGCGCTGGACCGTCGGCGGCAAGTACGCATGGCGCCGTGGCGAACTGCGCGCGAGCCGCGACAACTCGTCGCCGTGGTTCAAGAGCTCGGCCGAACTGGCGGTGCTGCGCGTCGACTGGAAGCTGGTGCGCAACTGGGACTGGATGGTCGAGTGGCGCTCGCTGCGCGCCAAGGAACTCAAGGACCGCAAGAGCGGCTGGGTCACGGCCGCCTACTACCACGTGAACGAGAACCTCAAGGTGGGCGTGGGCTACAACTTCACCGACTACTCCGACAACCTGACCGACATGAGCTATCGCAGCAAGGGGTGGTTCCTGAACGTGCTCGGAAAGTTCTGAAGCGGACGAGAGCACGGAAGAACGATGCATGCGCGAACGACATGAATCCGACCTGATCGTGCTCTTGGTCGGCATCGCAGAGGCGCTCGTCACACGAGGCCACTTGCTGACACCTTCTCCTTCCATCTAGGGTCTTGGAGGTGTTTTGAACTCTATCTTTGATGCTCTGTAAAGTGATGGGCAGTTTTCGCAACTCTATTAGTTTGTTTTGAACTCCACCCGCCTCGACCTCACCCGCTTCGATGCCGCCATCGTCGATCTCGACGGCACCATGGTCGATACGCTCGGCGACTTCGCCGTGTCGCTGAACCACATGCTCGACGACCTTTCGCTGCCGGCGGTGCCGTCAGCCGCCATCGAAAAAATGGTGGGCAAGGGCTCGGAGCACCTGATTCTTTCCGCGCTCGTGCATGTGATGGCGCCGGTCGGCGGCGCAGCTTCGGCCGCCGGGGCGGATGCGCTGCACGCACGGGCGCAAGCGCTTTTCGACCGGGCCTGGGAGCGCTACCAGCATCACTACCTGGCCATCAACGGGCAGCACTCGGCGGTCTATCCCGGCGTGGACGGGGGGCTGAAGGCGCTGCGGGCGCGCGGCCTGCGCCTGGCTTGCCTTACCAACAAACCGACCTCGTTCGCGAAGCCGCTGCTGGCCGCGAAAGGGCTCGATGGATTCTTCGAATTCGCATTCGGCGGCGATGCTTTCGCGCGCAAGAAACCGGACCCGCTGCCGCTATGGAAGACCTGCGAGGCGCTTGGTACCGCTCCCGCACGCACGCTGATGATTGGCGATTCGAGCAACGACGCCAAGGCCGCGCGCGCCGCCGGCTGTCCGGTGGTGCTCGTGACCTACGGCTACAACCACGGCGAGCCGGTGCGCGGCGTCGATGCCGACGGCTTCCTGGACTCGCTGGCCGAACTGGATCGCACGGCTGCCTGAGGCCCGAGAGAAAGAAGGGAGAAGGGCGGGGCGCTTGCCGGCTTACTGCTTCCCGAGCAGCGCGTCCTTGAGTTTCCAGTCCGCCGGCACCGGGCCGAGCCAGATGCGCAGCAGCGCGTTGAAGAACGCCTGCTCCTTGATCGGGTCGGGCTGCGGCACGCCGCGCACGGTAATCAGCGTGCCGGTGCCGGGCAGCCAGTCGATGGTGAAGGTGTCGCCGGCCTTGAGCTGCTTCTGGTCGGAAAACATCTGCCCCATGCGCAGCAGCCCCGGAATGAGATTGACCATTTCGGTCTTGGGCGAGTTTTCTTCCACGCCCTTGGTGAAGAGCTTGCCGAGTTCGTTGGCCTCGATGTCGCGCAGCATCGTGATGGCCACGCGCTTGGGACCCGGCGCCGCCAGCGCCTCTTCCGGCGTGGAGACTTTCTTTCCCACGTAGAAGCCGGCGGTGTACACCTTGAAGACGGCCTTGTAGCGCACCCCCGCGCCGTTGAGCTGCAGGGTGCTGCCGCGCAGGTCGAGGGTGTCGTTCAGCTTGACGCCGGCAACGTCGACCTGTGCGGCCGAAGCACCGAGTGCGGTGGCGGCGCAGGCCAGCACGGCAAGGCGGGAGAGCAGGGACGGGAGCGAAAGGGCAGGCAAGTGGATCTCCTCGATTTGCGAACGATCGTTCGAATGTATCTTTTCGTTTTACTCCCGGCCCTCGGGGGAACCCTGAAGCCGTGCGTTGCACGCGGCGGCGTTTTCGTGGGCTAAACTCCACGCTCCATGTTCGTTCATCACATCATTCAAACAGGTGAAGGCAGCCGGGGAGCCTGGCCCTGGCGTAGCCATACATCGCTGACTGTTTGATTGCACGGCGCACGCCGTGCGCCCGCGGTACCGGATCGCTGCAGACTCCGGACCACCAGTGAATGACCTTGCCACCGGCCCAAGAAGCGCCGGCAGGCAACTGGAGAACGAATCCGTGATCACCGAACTTGAATTCAAGAGCCTCAGCGCCCAGGGCTACAACCGCATTCCGCTGATGGCCGAGGCCTTTGCAGACCTCGAAACGCCTCTTTCCCTCTATCTCAAGCTGGCTCATTCGCAAGGCGGCGGCAAGCACAGCTTCCTGCTCGAATCGGTGGTGGGCGGCGAGCGCTTCGGGCGCTACAGCTTCATCGGCCTGCCTGCCCGCACGCTGCTGCGCGCCAGCGGTTTCGGTGCCGATGCGGTGACCGAAGTGGTGACCGACGGGCAAGTGGTGGAGACCGCTTCCGGCAACCCGCTCGACTTCATTGCCGAATACCAGAAGCGCTTCAAGGTGGCGCTGCGGCCGGGCCTGCCGCGCTTCTGCGGCGGCCTTGCGGGCTACTTCGGCTACGACACGGTGCGCCACATCGAGCGCAAGCTCGAAAAAAGCTGCCCGCCCGACACGCTGGGCTGCCCCGACATCCTGCTGCTGCAGTGCGAAGAGCTCGCCGTCATCGACAACCTGTCGGGCAAGCTGTACCTCATTGTCTATGCCGATCCGAAGCAGCCCGAGGCCTATGCGGCAGGCAAGCGCCGCCTGCGCGAGCTGAAGGAAAAGCTCAAGTACTCGGTGAGCGCGCCCGTCGTGAAGCCCACGCAGCCGCATCCGCCCGAGCGCAGTTTTGCCAAGGCCGACTACCTCGCGGCCGTGGAGCGCGCCAAGGAAATGATCGCCGCCGGCGACTTCATGCAGGTGCAGGTGGGGCAGCGCATCAGCAAGCGGTATACCGAGTCGCCGCTGTCGCTGTACCGCGCGCTGCGCTCGCTCAACCCGTCGCCCTACATGTATTACTACCACCTGGGCGATTTCCATGTGGTGGGCGCTTCGCCGGAAATCCTGGTGCGCCAGGAAAACACGGGCGATGGCGAGCAGAAGATCACCATCCGCCCGCTGGCCGGCACGCGCCCGCGCGGCGCTTCGCTGGAGCTCGACAAGGCGGCCGAGGAAGAACTCATCAACGACCCGAAGGAGCGCGCCGAGCACGTGATGCTGATCGACCTTGCGCGCAACGACATCGGCCGCATCGCCAAGACCGGTACCGTGAAGGTGACCGAGGCCTTCGCGGTGGAGCGCTACAGCCACGTGATGCACATCGTGAGCAATGTCGAAGGCACGCTGAAAGACGGCATGACCGCCATCGACGTGCTCAAGGCCACATTCCCGGCCGGCACGCTCACCGGCGCGCCCAAGGTGCATGCGATGGAGCTCATCGACCAGCTGGAGCCCACCAAGCGCGGCCTTTACGGCGGCGCCTGCGGCTACATCAGCTACGCGGGCGACATGGACGTGGCCATTGCCATTCGCACCGGCATCGTGAAAGACCAGATGCTGCACGTGCAGGCCGCGGCCGGCGTGGTCGCCGACTCGGTGCCCGAGCTGGAATGGAAAGAAACAGAGGCCAAGGCGCGCGCACTGCTGCGCGCCGCCGAACTGGTCGAGGAAGGCCTGGAATGAGCAACGTACCCGACATTCAGAACGATTTTTCGCATGAAATCATCGGTGCCGCCGTCGAGGTTCAGCGCGTGCTCGGCACGGGCCTGAGCGAAGACGCCTACGCCGCGGCGCTGGCCATCGAACTCGCCGAGCGCGAGATCGGCTTCACGCAGGGCGTGGCGCTGTCGGCCAGCTACAAGGGCCGTTCGCTCGGCGAGGTGTACCGCGCGGGCTTCGTGGTCGAGCAGTCGGTCATCGTGGAGCTCAAGGCGGTTGACGTGCTGACCGACCTGCACCGCGCGCAGGTGCTCGCCGCGCTGCGGCTCTCGGGCCTCAAGCTGGGCCTTCTGATCAACTTCAACGTGTTCCCCGTCGTCAAGGGCGTGCACCGGATTGTGAGCAAGCCATGAAACTGCTGATGATCGACAACTACGATTCGTTCACCTACAACATCGTCCAGTACCTGGGCGAGCTGGGTGCGGATGTGCAGGTACACCGCAACGACGAGATCACCGTGGCGCAGATCGGCGAGCTGATCGCCTCGGGCGTGACGCGGCTCGTGGTGTCGCCGGGGCCTTGCTCGCCGGCGGAGGCGGGCGTGTCGGTGGCGGCCATCGAGGCCTTCGCGGGCAAGCTGCCGATTCTTGGCGTGTGCCTCGGCCACCAAGCCATCGGCGCAGCCTTCGGCGGCAAGATCATTCGCGCGCAACAACTCATGCATGGCAAGACCAGCGAGATCACGACGACCCAGGAGGGCGTGTTCGCGGGGCTGCCGGAGAAATTCATCGTCAACCGGTATCACTCGCTCTCGATCGAGCGCGAGAGCTGCCCGAAGGAATTGGCCATCACCGCGTGGACCGACGACGGCGAGATCATGGGCGTGCGGCACACCGGTTTTGCGCATGACGTGCGCATCGAAGGCGTGCAGTTCCACCCGGAATCGATCCTCACCGAGCATGGCCACGCGATGCTCAAGAACTTCCTGGACTGACCCGCCATGACAGACCGCTCCTCCATCGTCGATCTGCGCAGCGACACCGTCACGCAACCCACCCCGGCAATGCGCGAGGCCATGATGGCAGCGCCGCTCGGCGACGACGTCTTCGGCACCGATCCGACCGTGAACGCGTTGCAGGAAAAGATCGCCGCGCTGCTGGGTTTCGAGGCGGCGCTGTTCGTGCCGACCGGCACGCAGAGCAATCTGTGCGCCATTCTTTCGCACTGCGGGCGGGGTGACGAATACATTGTCGGCCAGCAGGCGCATTGCTACCGCTGGGAGGGCGGCGGTGCCGCGGTGTTCGGCAGCGTGCAGCCGCAGCCTCTCGACCACGCGCCCGACGGCACGCTGCCGCTCGCGCAGATCGAGGCGGCCATCAAGCCCGACGACGCGCACTTCGCGCGTACGAAGTTGCTGGCGCTGGAGAACACGCTGGGCGGCAAGCTGCTGCCTTTCGAGTACGTGCAGGCTGCGACCGACCTGGCAAAGAGCAAGGGGCTGCAGCGGCATCTGGACGGGGCGCGTCTCTTCAATGCCGCCACCGCACAGGCTGCGTTGAACAAGCGCAGCGACATCCGTGCCGAGGCGCGCCGCATCGCGCAGTGCTTCGACAGCGTGTCGGTCTGCTTCAGCAAGGGCCTGGGTGCGCCCGTCGGTTCGGCACTGGCCGGCTCGCGCGAGTTCATCGCGCGGGCGCATCGCATCCGCAAGATGGCGGGCGGCGGCATGCGTCAGGCGGGGCTTCTTGCGGCGGCCGCATCGCACGCGCTCGACCATCACATCGACCGGCTTGCCGACGACCACGCACTGGCCCAGCGCCTCGCGCAGGGGCTCGAGGGCATCGAGGGGCTGAAGGTCGAGGCACCGCACACCAACATCGTGTTCGTCGATCTGAACGGTGCGGCGCAGGCGCGTTCGCCGGAGCTGCTGGCGCACCTGAACCAGCAGGGCATTCTCGCAACGGGGCTGTATCGGCTGCGCTTCGTGACGCATCTCGATGTGGATGCAGCGGGCGTGGACCGCGCCGTCGCCGCCATCCGCGGCCTCTTCAACGCCTGAGGCAGAGGAGCCCGCGATGCCCGATCTTCCGCATCTGCTCGCTTTCATTGCCGCAGGCTGGCTGCTGAACCTGACGCCGGGGCCCGATGTGCTCTACATCGTGACGAATTCGCTGCGGTCGGGCGTACGCGCCGGCATCGTGGGCGGGTTCGGCGTTCTCACCGGCTGCTTCGTTCATATCTTCGCGGCCGCCATCGGCGTCGGCACGCTGCTGGCCACCTCGGCGGCGGCCTTTGCCGTGCTCAAGTATGTCGGCGCGGCCTACCTGCTGTACCTCGGCGTGCGCATGGTGCTGTCGCGCGCCAGGCCGCCAGCCGATCTGCAAGAGGTCGCCGCGGCGTCCGGTGAGCGCCGGCTCAAGGACATCTTTCTGGGCGGTTTCTGGACCAATGTGCTGAACCCCAAGGTGGCCTTGTTCTTCCTGGCCTTCGTGCCGCAGTTCATCGCGCCCGGCGCCGACAACAAGAGCCTGTACTTCGTTCTGCTGGGCGTGCTGTTCAATCTCAATTCCATTCCCGTCATCGTGGGATGGGCTGCGTTCGCGGGCTGGATGGCGCGGCGCAGTGCCGTGCAGAAGGGCATGCACTGGCTCGATCGCGCGGCAGGCGTGCTGTTCATCGGCTTCGGCCTCAAGCTTGCATTCACGGACGCGCCGGTCGGCCGCGCCGGCCACTGAAAACACCGAGGAGACTTTCCATGATCACCCCCCAGGAAGCGCTGCAGCGCACCATCGAGCACCGCGAGGTGTTCCACGACGAGATGCTCCACATCGTGCGGCTGATCATGAGCGGCGAGTGCTCGCCGGTGATGATGGCGGCGCTGATTACCGGTTTGCGCGTCAAGAAGGAAACCATCGGCGAGATCACCGCGGCTGCGCAGGTGATGCGCGAGGTATCGACCAAGGTGCCGGTGAAGGACACCACGCACCTGGTCGACATCGTCGGCACCGGCGGCGACGGTTCGCACACCTTCAACATCTCGACCTGCTCGATGTTCGTCGCGGCCGCGGCGGGCGCCAAGGTGAGCAAGCACGGCGGGCGCAGCGTGTCGAGCAAGTCGGGCAGCGCCGACGTGCTGGAGTCGCTGGGCGTCAACATCAACCTGCAGCCGGAGCAGATCGCGCGCTCCATCGAGCAGGTGGGCATCGGCTTCATGTTCGCGCCGAACCATCATCCGGCCATGAAGAATGTCGCGCCGGTGCGCAAGGAGCTCGGCATCAAGACGATCTTCAACATCCTCGGCCCGCTGACCAATCCGGCGGGCGCGCCGAACATCTTGATGGGCGTGTTCCACCCCGACCTCGTGGGCATCCAGGTGCGCGCGCTGCAGCGGCTGGGCACCGAGCACGCCATGGTGGTGTACGGCCGCGACGGCATGGACGAAATCTCGCTCGGCGCGGCCACGATGGTGGGCGAGCTCAAGGATGGCGAAATCCGCGAGTACGAACTGCACCCCGAAGATTTCGGCTTTGCCATGTCGAGCAACCGCGTGCTGCGCGTGGAAACGCCCGAGCAGTCGAAGGCCATGCTGCTGGGGGTGCTCGACAATCAGGCCGGCGCGGCGCTGGACATCGTGCTGCTCAACGCTGGCGCGGCCTTGTATGCCGCCAATGTGGTCGATTCGATAGCCGTGGGCATCGAGCGCGCGCGCGAAGCCGTTGCATCGGGCGCGGCGCGGGCCAAGCTGGCCGAACTGGTCAAGGCCTCCACAACGGTTTGAAGAACCGCTAAAGACAGACAGGCAGGAAAACAGAACATGTCCGACATCCTCGACAAGATCATTGCGGTCAAGCGGCAGGAAATTGCTGCGGCGCAGAAAAAAAGCCCGCTCGAAACCGTGCGCTTCGACGCCGAGAGCCGCGTGCTGACGCGCGATTTCGAAGGCGCCCTGCGCGCCAAGATCGCCGCCGGCCAGGCCGCGGTGATTGCCGAGGTCAAGAAGGCCAGCCCGAGCAAGGGCGTGCTGCGCGAAGACTTCATTCCGGCCGATATCGCGCAGAGCTATGCGGAGGGTGACGGCGAAATCAGCGCCGCCTGTCTGTCGGTGCTGACCGACAAGCAGTTTTTCCAGGGCGGTGTCGACTACCTCAAGCAGGCACGCGCGTCGTGCGAGCTGCCGGTGCTGCGCAAGGACTTCATCGTCGACCCCTACCAGGTGTACGAATCGCGTGCGATGGGCGCCGATGCCATCCTGTTGATTGCGGCATGCCTCGACGATGCGCAGATGAAAGACTATGAAGCCATTGCGCGTGGGCTGGGCATGGCGGTGCTGGTCGAAGTGCACGACGAGGCAGAACTCGACCGCGCGCTCAAGCTCAAGACGCCGCTCATCGGTGTGAACAACCGCAATTTGCGCAACTTCGAGGTGTCGATCCAGGCCACCATCGATCTGCTGCCCCGCTTGCCGGCCGACCGGTTGGCCGTTACCGAGTCGGGCATTGCCACGCGCGAAGACGTGGCCACCCTGCGCGCGGCGGGCGTTCATGCCTTTCTGGTCGGCGAGGCCTTCATGCGTGCCAAGGAACCCGGCGAGGCGCTCGCTGCATTGTTCAAATGAGCCGGCCGGATCAGTTGTCGAGCGGCGATCCCGCCGACTGGCCTGTGGCGCCGGGCTGGCAGCCGCTGGTCGACGAATTTTTCGGCGGCATCGTGGGGCAGAAGCTGCTGAGTTTCCTGCGCGAGCGCCTTGACGCGGGTGCCGTGATCTTTCCGCCGCAACCGCTGCGGGCACTGGAATTGACGCCGCCCGAAGACGTGCGCGTCGTGATCCTCGGCCAGGACCCGTACCACGGGCGCGGCCAGGCGGAGGGGCTCGCTTTCTCCGTCGCTCCCGGCGTGGCGCTGCCGCCGTCGCTGCGCAACATCTTCAAGGAGCTCCAGCGCGACCTTGGAACGCCTCCGCCTCCGTTTCCGAACCCGGGCGGCAGCTTGGTGAAATGGGCAACCCACGGCGTGCTGCTGCTCAACACCTGCCTCACGGTGGAAGAGGGGCAGCCGGCCAGCCATTCGGGACGCGGCTGGGAAGTACTGACCGATGCGGTCATCCGCCACGTATCCGACGGTGCAAAACCTGTTGTTTTTATGCTTTGGGGCTCGCATGCCCAAAGTAAGCGCGCGTTGATCGACGTTAAGCGCCACAAGGTGCTGATGTCGAATCATCCGTCGCCGCTTTCCGCGTTGCGCCCGCCCGTGCCCTTCATCGGCTGCGGGCATTTCGGCGAGGCCCGTGCCTGGCGGGAGGCGTACCAGTCGGGCGGCTGAATTCGCGGATAATGCGCGAGGTCCTCGCCTCGTGCATTTCCCGCGTCTTCTTGGTGCTGGAGGTTCTGTGAAGTCACAAAACCGTGCTATATTTCGAGGTTCGCCGGAGAGGTGGCCGAGTGGTTAATGGCAGCAGACTGTAAATCTGCCCTCTTACGAGTACGCTGGTTCGAATCCAGCCCTCTCCACCAGCGATGAATTTGGTTTCTAAGAGCGATTGGATCTAGCGCTTTGGGTGCCTTTGAGTGCCCCCGAATGCGGGAGTAGTTCAATGGTAGAACCCCAGCCTTCCAAGCTGATGACGCGGGTTCGATTCCCGTCTCCCGCTCCAGAGACCCGGTTCGACGCCGGAAGCGATTGGTTAGACAAAGCCCTTTTGGCTCAGTGGTAGAGCACTCCCTTGGTAAGGGAGAGGTCGCGGGTCCGATTCCCGCAAAGGGCACCAGTTTTTGGGGGTTGCAACGGCAGGTTTGCAACCCATCTGCATACGTTGAAATCGTTTTTTTCGGAGTCGAAAAATGGCAAAAGGTAAATTCACCCGCACCAAGCCGCACGTGAACGTGGGCACGATCGGTCACGTTGACCACGGCAAGACCACGCTGACGGCG
>NZ_JBEPKJ010000007.1:0-313676 GCF_040544635.1 Variovorax paradoxus | reverse complement strand
CGATCGCGATGGAAGAAGGCCTGCGCTTCGCCATCCGCGAAGGCGGCCGCACCGTGGGTTCGGGCGTCGTGGCAAAGATCCTCGACATCTAAGCCAAGCGTAAAGAGTACCGGAGGGGTATAGCTCAATTGGCAGAGCGTCGGTCTCCAAAACCGAAGGTTGTAGGTTCGATTCCTACTGCCCCTGCCACCTAGGTGGCACCCCGAAAAAGCCCCACCGGTGACCCGGTGGGAGGCAAAAAAAGCCCATCGTGACCCGATGGGCTTCGGCGTCTCAAGAAGGCGCATTGAATTGAAGGCCGAAAAGGCCGCAGGAAATCAGCCAAACATGGCCACTTCTCAAATCGAAACCGTGAGCACAGGTGCCGACAAGGCCAAATTGGCCGTGTCGGTGGTGCTGGCAGTGGGCGCCATCGTGGCGTTCTACCTGCTTGCGCGCCAAGGCTCGCTGGTGCAATGGGCTGCGCTGCTGGTCGGTCTGGCCGCGGCTGTCGGCGCGTTCGGCAGTTCGGAGAATGGCCGTCAGTTGTGGGCTTTTGGCCGCGACTCGTGGCGCGAGGTCAAGAAGGTCGTTTGGCCGGCCCGCAAAGAAGCAATGCAGATGACGGCTTATGTGTTTGCCTTCGTGGCAGTCATGTCCGTCTTCCTCTGGCTCACCGACAAGACGCTCGAATGGGTGTTTTTCGACCTCATTCTGGGCTGGAGAAAATAAATGACCGCTGATTCAGTGAATGCAGTTGACACCACGCCGGGCGCGCCGGAAGAGGAAAACACCTCCGTGCTGGCTCCCGCCGCCAACCCTGATCTGCGTTGGTACGTGGTGCATGCCTATTCGGGCATGGAAAAGGCTGTCGAACGCAACATCACCGAGCGCATCAACCGCGCCGGCATGCAGGACAAGTTCGGCCGCATCCTGGTTCCGACCGAAGAAGTGGTCGAGATCAAGAACGGCCAGAAGCGCACCACCGAGCGTCGTTTCTTCCCGGGCTACGTACTGGTCGAAATGATCATGGACGACGAGAGCTGGCACCTGGTGAAGCACACCAACAAGGTGACGGGTTTCGTGGGCGGCGCCAAGAACCGTCCGGCCCCGATCTCGCAGAAAGAGGTCGAGGACATCGTCAGCCAGATGCAGCAGGGCACCGAGAAGCCGCGCCACAAGGTCGAATTCACCGTTGGCGAATTCGTGCGCGTCAAGGAAGGCCCGTTCACCGACTTCAACGGTACCGTCGAAGACGTGAACTACGAAAAGAGCAAGGTCAGCGTGTCGGTCATGATTTTCGGCCGCGCGACGCCTGTGGAGCTCGAATTCAGCCAGGTCGAGAAGACCTGAGTTTCTTCCGGTCTCCGAACCGGAACCATTTTCGGCTGCGCGTTGTCCGACTCGGCGCGCGGCCTTGATCGAAGAGTCGTTTAACCCCGGGGAGCTGCGGCGAGAGCCAAGGCGATATCACCCGCAAGGAGCAAAACATGGCGAAAAAAATCGTCGGCTTCGTCAAGCTGCAAGTGCCAGCTGGTAAGGCCAACCCATCACCACCCATCGGTCCCGCACTGGGCCAGCGTGGTTTGAACATCATGGAGTTCTGCAAGGCGTTCAATGCGCAAACGCAGAGCTACGAGCCGGGTCTGGCGCTGCCGGTGGTCATCACCGCGTTCGCCGACAAGAGCTTCACCTTCATCATCAAATCGCCCCCGGCTGGCGTGCTGATCAAGAAGGCGATCAAGCTGGACAAGGGTTCGGCCCGTCCGCACACCGACAAGGTCGGCAAGATCACGCGCGCTCAGCTCGAAGAAATCGCCAAGACCAAGATGAAGGACCTGACGGCCGCCGATATGGACGCCGCGGTTCGCACCATCGCCGGTACTGCCCGTTCGATGGGCGTGAATGTGGAGGGCGTGTAAATGGCCAAGATCACCAAGAAACAAAAAGCGCTCGCAGGCAAGGTCGACAGCAACAAGCTGTATCCCCTGGCTGACGCCATCGGCCTCGTGAAGGACGCCGCCACCGCCAAGTTCGACGAATCGATCGACGTGGCCGTGCAACTCGGCATCGACGCGAAGAAGTCTGACCAGGTCGTGCGTGGCGCCGTCGTGCTGCCCAACGGCACCGGCAAGACCAAGCGCGTGGCTGTGTTCGCCCAGGGCGCCAAGGCTGAAGAAGCCAAGGCCGCCGGCGCCGACATCGTCGGCATGGACGACCTCGCCGCAATGGTCAAGGCTGGCGACATGCCTTTCGACGTCGTGATTGCTGCCCCCGACGCGATGCGCGTTGTCGGTACGCTCGGCCAGATCCTCGGCCCGCGCGGCCTGATGCCCAACCCCAAGGTTGGCACGGTGACCCCGGACGTCGCCACGGCTGTGAAGAACGCCAAGGCTGGCCAGGTTCAGTTCCGCGTCGACAAGGCCGGCATCGTGCACGGCACGATCGGCCGTCGTTCGTTCGACACCGACAAGCTGCAAGGCAACCTCGCCGCGCTGATCGACGCTCTGGTCAAGGCCAAGCCGGCGACCAGCAAGGGCGTGTACCTGCGCAAGGTGGCTGTGTCGTCGACCATGGGTCTGGGTGTCCGCGTGGACACGCAAACCATCTCGGCGAGCTAAAGAGATTTGCCCGGCTCCGAAAGGGGCAGGGCGAATGTGGTGGGTCGCGGCAGCTTCGGTTGCCGTGAGCCATCCAAGACCGCTGGTGTGCAGGGCGCTGCACTTAATCGCCGGATCGATCCTTCCGGTATCCAGCGCAGATGGCGATCCCGCTGCAAGGAATTTGATTTTTGTTCCGAAACAGTTGTTGGTCGCTGCATGAAGCGCGATCCGAGGCCCCGGCCGAAGGTCGCATTAAAAGGAGTAGACCTTGAGTCTGAATCGCAGTGAGAAAGAAGCGGTCATCAGTGATGTGACCAGCCTCGCCGCTAAAGCTCAAACGCTCGTGATGGCGGAATACCGTGGCATCACGGTTGCCGAAATGACCAAACTGCGCAGCGAAGCTCGCAGCAAGGGTGTGACCCTCAGCGTGTTGAAGAACACGCTGGCACGCCGTGCTGTCGCTGGTAGCGCATTCGAAGTCGTCGGTGACCAGATGACCGGTCCGCTGATCTACGGCTTTTCCGAAGACGCAGTGGCCGCCGCCAAGGTGGTGGCCGACTTCGCGAAGACCAACGACAAGTTGGTGATTCGCGGTGGCGCGTTTGGCGGCAAGGTCCTGGACGTCAACGGCGTGAAGCAACTGGCCAACATCCCTTCCAAGGAAGTGCTGCTGGCGCAATTGCTGGGCTTGATGCAATCCCCGATCTCTCGTACCGCCCGCGTGCTCGCGGCGCTGGCCGAGAAGCGCGGTGGTGGCGAAGCTGCACCCGCTGCCGATGCACCGGCAGAAGCGCAGGCTGCATAAGCCTTGCGTTTGAAATATTCAACCCAATTGTTAGGAAACAAAAATGGCATTCGATAAAGACGCATTTCTGACCGCGCTCGACAGCATGACGGTCCTGGAACTCAACGACCTGGTGAAAGCCATCGAAGAGAAGTTCGGCGTGAGCGCCGCGGCAATGTCGGCTCCGGCTGCTGGTGGTGGCGCTGCTGCCGTCGTGGCTGAAGAGCAGACCGAGTTCAACGTCATGCTGATGGATGCAGGCGCGAACAAGGTGTCGGCTATTAAGGCCGTGCGCGAAATCACCGGCCTGGGCCTCAAGGAAGCCAAGGACCTGGTGGAAGCCGCTCCCAAGGCTGTCAAGGAAGGCCTGTCGAAGGCTGACGCTGAAGCCGCCAAGAAGAAGCTGGAAGATGCCGGCGCCAAGGTGGAACTGAAGTAATTCAGACCCCCTAGAGGGCTGGAGGTGCCTGAAAAGGCCCTCCAGCCTTTGCCGCTTTCAGAGCGCACCCGAAAACCGGAAAAAAGACGGTTTTCGAGTGTCTTCTGACCCCGACTGCAGAAGACCCCTTGGTTCGGGCGATGTGCAACGCATCGCTGTCCGCCAACGGCTGGTAGTGGCCAGCCGCCAAGCAGTAGTGCCTCGGCATTGCTGACAAGTCGCTGAAGATCTCAAGCTCCGGAGCTCTCATGGCCCAATCGTCCGCGTACAGTTACACCGAACGCAAGCGCATCCGAAAAAGTTTCGGTAATCGCGACAGCGTCGTCGAAATTCCCTACCTGCTGCAAATGCAGAAAGACGCGTACACCGCGTTTCTGCAAGCCGGCATTCCGCCCAAACAACGCACCGTCGAAGGCCTGCAGGCCGCGTTCGACGCTGCCTTCCCGATCGTCTCGCACAACGGTTTTGTCGAGATGAAGTTCCTCGAGTACAACCTCGCGAAGCCCGCCTTCGACGTGCGCGAATGCCAGACCCGCGGTCTGACCTTCGCCTCGGCCGTGCGCGCCAAGGTCCAGCTCATCATCTATGACCGCGAGTCGTCGACGTCGCAGTCGAAGGTGGTCAAGGAAGTGAAGGAACAAGAGGTCTACATGGGCGAAGTGCCGCTCATGACCGAAAAGGGTTCCTTCATCATCAACGGCACCGAGCGCGTGATCGTCTCGCAGCTGCACCGTTCGCCCGGCGTGTTCTTCGAGCACGACAAGGGCAAGACGCACAGCTCGGGCAAGCTCCTGTTCTCGGCCCGCGTGATTCCCTACCGCGGCTCGTGGCTCGACTTCGAGTTCGACCCGAAGGACATGCTGTACTTCCGCGTCGACCGTCGCCGCAAGATGCCGGTCACGATCCTGCTGAAGGCCATCGGCCTGAATCCGGAATCGATCCTCGCGAATTTCTTCGTGAACGACAACTTCCGCCTGATGGACAGCGGCGCGCAGATGGAATTCGTTCCCGAGCGCCTGCGCGGCGAAGTCGCGCGCTTCGACATCACCGACAAGTCGGGCAAGGTCGTGGTCGCCAAGGACAAGCGCGTCACCGCGCGCCACACGCGTGAACTCGAGCAGTCGGGCACCACGCACATCAGCGTGCCGGAAGACTTCCTGGTCGGACGCGTCATTGCCCGCAACATCGTCGAAGCCGACTCCGGCGAAATCCTGGCCAAGGCCAACGACGAACTGACCGAAGCGCTGCTGAAGAAGCTGCGCACGGCCGGCGTGCAAGACATCCAGGTGATCTACACCAACGAACTCGACCAGGGCGCGTACATCTCGCAAACCCTGCGCATCGACGAGACGGTGGACGAGTTTGCCGCCCGCGTGGCCATCTACCGCATGATGCGCCCCGGCGAGCCGCCGACGGAAGACGCAGTGCAGGCCCTGTTCCAGCGCCTGTTCTACAACCCGGACACGTACGACCTGTCGCGCGTCGGTCGCATGAAGTTCAACGCCAAGGTCGGCCGCGACGAATCGACCGGCCCGATGGTGCTGACCAACGAAGACATCCTGGCCGTGGTCAAGATCCTCGTTGACCTGCGCAACGGCAACGGCGAAGTCGACGACATCGACCACCTGGGCAACCGCCGCGTGCGTTGCGTCGGCGAACTGGCCGAAAACCAGTACCGCACCGGCCTCGCCCGTATCGAGAAGGCCGTGAAGGAACGTCTGGGTCAAGCGGAGCAAGAGCCGCTGATGCCGCACGACCTGATCAACAGCAAGCCGATCTCGGCCGCGCTGAAGGAATTCTTCGGCGCCTCGCAGCTGTCGCAGTTCATGGACCAGACGAACCCGCTGTCCGAAATCACCCACAAGCGCCGCGTGTCGGCCCTTGGCCCGGGTGGTCTGACGCGTGAACGTGCGGGCTTCGAAGTGCGCGACGTGCACGTCACGCATTACGGCCGCGTGTGCCCGATCGAAACGCCTGAAGGCCCGAACATCGGCCTGATCAACTCGCTGGCCCTGTACGCCCGCCTGAACGAATACGGCTTCATCGAGACGCCGTACCGCCGCGTGGTCGACAGCAAGGTCACGATGGACATCGACTACCTGTCGGCCATCGAAGAAGGCAAGTACGTCATCGCCCAGGCCAACGCGGTCCTGGACAAGGAAGGCAAGCTGACCGGCGACCTGGTCTCCGCGCGTGAAGCCGGCGAATCGATCCTGGTGGGCGCAGAGCGCGTTCAGTACATGGACGTGTCGCCCGCGCAGATCGTGTCGGTGGCCGCCTCGCTCGTGCCGTTCCTCGAGCACGACGATGCGAACCGCGCGCTGATGGGCGCCAACATGCAGCGCCAGGCCGTGCCTGTGCTGCGCCCTGAAAAGCCGATCGTCGGTACCGGTATCGAGCGCGTTTCCGCGGTCGACTCGGGCACCGTGGTCACGGCCACCCGCGGCGGTATCGTCGACTACGTCGACGCGACCCGCATCGTGGTGCGCGTGAACGACGCCGAAGCGGCAGCCGGTGAAGTCGGTGTGGACATCTACAACCTGATCAAGTATCAGCGTTCGAACCAGAACACCAACATCCACCAGCGTCCGATCGTCAAGCGCGGCGACAAGATCGCCAAGGGCGATGTGGTGGCCGACGGTGCATCGACCGACCTCGGCGAACTGGCCCTCGGCCAGAACATGCTGATCGCGTTCATGCCGTGGAACGGCTACAACTTCGAAGACTCGATCCTGATCTCGGAACGCGTCGTCGCGGAAGACCGCTACACCTCGATCCACATCGAGGAACTGGTGGTGATGGCTCGCGACACCAAGCTGGGTGCCGAAGAAATCACGCGCGACATTCCGAACCTGGCCGAGCAGCAGCTCAACCGCCTCGACGAATCCGGCATCATTTATGTCGGCGCCGAAGTGCAGCCGGGCGACACGCTGGTGGGCAAGGTCACGCCGAAGGGCGAGACCACGCTGACGCCTGAAGAGAAGCTGCTTCGCGCCATCTTCGGCGAGAAGGCTTCCGACGTGAAGGACACCTCGCTGCGTGTGGACCAGGGCTCGCAAGGCACCGTGATCGACGTGCAGGTGTTCACCCGCGAAGGCATCACGCGCGACAAGCGCGCCCAGCAGATCATCGACGACGAACTCAAGCGCTTCCGCCTCGACCTGAACGACCAGCTTCGCATCGTCGAAGCCGACGCGTTCGACCGTATCGAGAAGCTCCTGACCGGCAAGGTCGCCAACGGCGGCCCGAACAAGCTGGCCAAGGGCACCAAGCTCGACAAGGCCTACCTGTCGTCGGTCGAGAAGTTCCACTGGTTCGACATCCGCCCGGCGGACGACGAAGTGGCAACGCAGCTCGAGTCGATCAAGAACTCGCTGGAGCAGACGCGCCACAGCTTCGACCTCGCGTTCGAAGAAAAGCGCAAGAAGCTCACGCAGGGCGACGAGTTGCCCGCGGGCGTGCTCAAGATGGTCAAGGTCTACCTGGCCGTCAAGCGCCGCCTGCAACCCGGCGACAAGATGGCCGGCCGCCACGGCAACAAGGGTGTGGTGTCGAAGATCGTTCCGGTCGAAGACATGCCCCACATGGCCGACGGCACGCCGTGCGACATCTGCCTGAACCCGCTGGGCGTGCCTTCGCGGATGAACGTGGGCCAGGTGCTCGAAGTGCACCTGGGCTGGGCCGGCAAGGGCATCGGCCAGCGCATCGGCGACCTGCTGCAGCAAGAAGCCAAGGTGGCCGAGGTGCGCAAGTTCATGGAGCAGCTGTACAACGGTTCGGGCCGCAAGGAAGACCTCAGCAAGCTGAGCGACACCGACGTGCTCGAGATGGCCGCCAACCTCTCCAGCGGCGCCACGTTCGCAACGCCGGTGTTCGACGGCGCCTCGGAAGACGAAATCCGCGGCATGCTGAAGCTCGCCTATCCGGACGACATCGCCAAGCTCAAGGGCCTGACCGATACGCGCACGCAGGCGTACCTGTACGACGGCCGCACCGGCGACCAGTTCGAGCGTCCCGTCACCGTGGGCTACATGCACTTCTTGAAGCTGCACCACTTGGTGGACGACAAGATGCACGCCCGTTCGACCGGCCCGTACTCGCTCGTCACGCAGCAACCGCTGGGCGGCAAGGCGCAATTCGGCGGCCAGCGTTTCGGTGAAATGGAAGTGTGGGCGCTGGAAGCTTACGGCGCCGCCTACGTCCTGCAGGAAATGCTGACCGTGAAGTCCGACGACGTGCAAGGCCGTACCAAGGTGTACGAAAGCATCGTCAAGGGCGAGCACACGATCGAAGCCGGCATGCCGGAATCGTTCAACGTGCTGGTCAAGGAAATTCGTTCGCTGGGGCTCGACATCGAGCTCGAGCGTTCTTAATTGAAAAGGGAAAGAGTCTTATGAAATCGCTACTCGACCTGTTCAAGCAATTTACGCCCGATGAGCATTTCGATGCCATCAAGATCGGCATGGCTTCGCCCGAGAAGATCCGTTCGTGGTCTTTCGGCGAGGTGAAGAAGCCCGAGACGATCAACTACCGCACGTTCAAGCCCGAGCGCGACGGTCTCTTCTGCGCCAAGATCTTCGGCCCCATCAAGGACTACGAGTGCCTGTGCGGCAAGTACAAGCGCCTGAAGCACCGCGGCGTGATCTGCGAGAAGTGCGGCGTTGAAGTCACGCAGACCAAGGTGCGCCGCGAGCGCATGGGCCACATCGACCTGGCCGCGCCCTGCGCGCACATCTGGTTCCTGAAGTCGCTGCCGTCGCGTCTGGGCCTCGTGCTCGACATGACGCTGCGCGACATCGAACGCGTGCTGTACTTCGAAGCCTACGTGATCACCGACCCCGGCATGACCCCGCTGAAGAAGTTCGGCATCATGTCCGAGGATGACTATGACGCGAAGCGCAAGGAATACGGCGACGAGTTCGTCGCCAAGATGGGCGCCGAAGGCATCAAGGACCTGCTCGAGGGCATCGAACTCGACAGCGAGATCGAACGCCTGCGCGGCGACCTGACCGGCTCCGAAGTCAAGGTCAAGAAGAACTCCAAGCGCCTGAAGGTGCTCGAGGCCTTCCGCAAGTCGGGCATCAAGCCCGGCTGGATGGTGCTCGACGTGCTGCCCGTGCTGCCGCCGGACCTGCGTCCGCTGGTGCCGCTGGACGGCGGCCGGTTCGCGACCTCCGACCTGAACGACCTGTACCGCCGCGTCATCAACCGCAATTCGCGCCTGCGCCGCCTGCTGGAGCTCAAGGCTCCGGAAATCATCGCGCGCAACGAAAAGCGGATGCTGCAAGAGGCTGTCGACTCGCTGCTGGACAACGGCCGCCGCGGCAAAGCCATGACGGGCGCCAACAAGCGCGCGCTCAAGTCGCTGGCCGACATGATCAAGGGCAAGAGCGGCCGCTTCCGCCAGAATCTGCTGGGCAAGCGCGTCGACTACTCGGGCCGTTCGGTCATCGTGGTGGGCCCGACGCTCAAGCTGCACCAGTGCGGCCTGCCGAAGCTGATGGCGCTCGAGCTGTTCAAGCCTTTCATCTTCTCGCGCCTCGAAGCCATGGGCATCGCGACCACGATCAAGGCGGCCAAGAAGGAAGTCGAATCCGGCACGCCGGTGGTCTGGGACATCCTGGAAGAAGTGATCAAGGAACACCCGGTCATGCTGAACCGTGCGCCTACGCTGCACCGTTTGGGCATTCAGGCGTTCGAGCCGATCCTGATCGAAGGCAAGGCGATCCAGCTGCACCCGCTGGTTTGCGCGGCGTTCAACGCCGACTTCGACGGCGACCAGATGGCCGTTCACGTGCCGCTGTCGGTGGAAGCGCAAATGGAAGCCCGCACGCTGATGCTGGCCTCCAACAACGTGCTGTTCCCGGCTTCGGGCGAACCGTCGATCGTTCCTTCGCAGGACGTGGTGCTGGGTCTGTACTACACGACCCGCGACCGCATCAACGGCAAGGGCGAGGGCCTGATCTTCTCCGACATCGGTGAAGTGCAGCGCGCGCTCGACGCCAACGAAGTCGAACTGACCGCCAAGGTTGCCGTGCGCATCACGGAGTACACCAAGGACAAGGAAACGGGTGAATTCACGCCTTCCACGTCGCTGGTGGACACCACCGTGGGCCGCGCGCTGCTGTCCGAGATCCTGCCGAAGGGCCTGCCGTTCTCGAACATCAACAAGGCGCTGAAGAAGAAGGAAATTTCCAAGCTCATCAACGTCTCGTTCCGCAAGTGCGGCCTGAAAGAAACCGTCGTGTTCGCCGACAAGCTGCTGCAAAACGGCTTCCGCCTGGCAACCAAGGCCGGTATCTCGATTGCGATCGACGACATGCTGGTGCCCGCTGAAAAGCACGGCATCATCGAGCGTTCCGCCAAGGAAGTGAAAGAGATCGAGCAGCAGTACGTCTCGGGTCTGGTGACTTCCGGCGAGCGCTACAACAAGGTGGTGGACATCTGGGGCAAGGCCGGCGACGAAGTGTCGAAGGTCATGATGGCCAAGCTGTCGAAGCAACGGGTCATCGACCGCCACGGCAAGGAAGTGGAGCAGGAGTCGTTCAACTCCATCTACATGATGGCCGACTCCGGCGCCCGCGGTTCCGCAGCGCAGATTCGCCAGGTGGCCGGTATGCGTGGCCTGATGGCCAAGCCGGACGGCTCGATCATCGAGACGCCCATTACCGCGAACTTCCGCGAAGGCCTGAACGTGCTGGAGTACTTCATCTCCACCCACGGTGCCCGTAAGGGTCTGGCCGACACGGCACTGAAGACCGCGAACTCGGGTTACCTGACCCGTCGTCTGGTCGACGTGACGCAAGACTTGGTGGTGACCGAGCAGGACTGCGGTACGCACGGCGGCTACCTGATGCGCGCCATCGTCGAAGGCGGTGAAGTCATCGAATCGCTGCGCGACCGTATCCTCGGCCGTTCGGCTGCGGACGACGTGCTGCACCCTGAAAACCGTTCGGTGCTGCTGAAGGCCGGCGAGATGTTCGACGAAGACAACATCGAGCAGCTGGAAGCCGAGGGCGTCGACGAAGTCAAGGTTCGCACCGCGCTGACCTGCGAAACCCGCTTCGGCATCTGCGCCACCTGCTACGGCCGCGACCTGGGTCGCGGCGGCCTGATCAACATCGGCGAAGCCGTCGGTGTGATCGCGGCGCAATCGATCGGCGAACCCGGCACGCAGCTCACGATGCGTACGTTCCACATCGGTGGCGCGGCATCGCGTGCGGCAGTGGCCTCGAGCGTCGAAGCCAAGTCCAACGGCACGATCGGCTTCAACGCCACGATGCGCTACGTGACCAACAGCAAGAACGAGCTGGTGGTGATTGCACGTTCGGGCGAGATCGTCATTCATGACGAACACGGCCGCGAGCGCGAGCGCCACAAGGTGCCGTACGGCGCGATCCTGGCGGTCAAGGCCGACCAGCAGATCAAGGCCGGCCACGTGCTTGCCAACTGGGATCCGCTGACGCGCCCCATCATCACCGAGTTCGCCGGCAAGACGCAGTTCGAGAACGTCGAGGAAGGCCTCACGGTTGCGAAGCAGGTGGACGAAGTGACCGGTCTGTCGACCCTGGTCGTGATCGATCCGAAGCGCCGCGGCGCTGCCAAGGTCGTGCGCCCGCAGGTGAAGCTCATCGACGCCTCCGGCGCCGAAGTGAAGATCCCGGGTACCGACCACTCGGTGACGATCGGCTTCCCGATCGGCGCCCTGGTGCAGATCCGCGACGGCCAGGACGTGGGCCCCGGCGAAGTGCTGGCGCGTATTCCGGTCGAAGGCCAGAAGACCCGCGACATTACCGGCGGTCTGCCGCGCGTTGCCGAGCTGTTCGAAGCCCGCTCGCCGAAGGACAAGGGCATGCTGGCCGAAATGACCGGTACCGTGTCGTTCGGTAAAGAGACGAAGGGCAAGATTCGCCTGCAGATCACCGATCCGGAAGGCGGCGTCTACGAAGACCTCGTGCCGAAGGAAAAGAACATCCTGGTGCACGAAGGCCAGGTGGTGAACAAGGGCGAAAGCGTGGTCGACGGTCCGGCGGACCCGCAGGACATCCTGCGCCTGCTGGGTTCGGAAGAACTCGCGCGCTACATCGTGGACGAAGTGCAGGACGTGTACCGCTTGCAGGGTGTGAAGATCAACGACAAGCACATCGAGGTGATCGTTCGCCAGATGCTGCGCCGCGTCGTGGTCGACAACATCGGCGATACGAGCTACATCTCCGGCGAACAGGTCGAACGCAGCGAAATGCTCAACACCAACGACGCCCTGCGCGCCGACGGCAAGATCCCCGCGACGTTCACCAACCTGCTGCTGGGTATCACGAAGGCATCGCTCTCGACCGACTCGTTCATCTCGGCCGCTTCGTTCCAGGAAACGACGCGCGTGCTGACCGAAGCCGCGATCATGGGCAAGCGCGACGAGCTGCGCGGCCTGAAGGAAAACGTCATCGTCGGCCGCCTGATTCCCGCAGGCACCGGCATGGCTTACCACCAGGCCCGCAAGGTCAAGGACCAGATGGACGAGGCCGAGCGCCGCGCCATCGCCGAATCGGAAGCTGCAGAGCTGGCCGGTTCGACCAGCAGCGATGTCGACAGCACGGCCGACGCCAGCGAAGGCGCTGCGTCCGAATAACTGGTTAGCATCACCGGTCATGACCGGTATCCGACGCCCCCCGACCGCTTCCGGTTGGGGGGCGTTTTTCTTTGAGTTCTCTCTTTCTCTTTACATGAGGCGTTTTTGTCGATGAGCGTATTGCCCGATTCGCTGGCCGGCTGGATCGTTGTTGCGGTGCTGTTGTTCTGGTTCGTGGGCGCATACAACAGGCTGGTGCGCTCGCGCGCGGCCGTGCTCCAGGCCTACGCCACGCTCGATGCAGCGCTGCGAAAGCAACTCGACTTCGTTCAGGCGAGCATCACGGCCAGCTTGCCGCAACAGGACGCGTCGTCACCCGGCCCGTCTTCGTCCGTGGCGCCGCTGCAGGCCGCCACCACCCAGCTTGCCACGGTGCTCGGTGCAACCCGGCTGCATCCGCTCGATCCGGGCGCCATGGCCGCGCTGGCCACGGCGTTGCAGGTGCTGATCAACGCGTGGCAACGCCAGCATCCGGATGCGGTCACGGTCTTCGATGCGGACGGCACGCTCTCGCGGCCCGCACCGCTGCTGCCGCCCGGGGCCGGCTACGGTACCGACGCCGCATTGCCCGGCGCGTTCGAACCCATGGCATGGCCCGAACCCTCGGCCTCGGCGGAAATTGCACGCAGCCAGTTCAATGCGGCGGTAGGGCAGTACAACGCTGCCATCGTCCAGTTCCCGGCGCTGCTGGTGGCATGGTTGGTGCGTTTGCATCCCGCCGCGCCCTTGCTCTGATGCGAGCCCGAATACGTATTTTTTCTTAATTGTGTGAGGCGTTGTGCGTAATGCCCGCCCGTTACCATCGCCCCAACTTGCCAGAACTATCTTCCGATCTTCCAGGCGGCAGCGCACCGCTGCTGCAACCCCCGCTGTGGCGCCAACTGCAATTGACTGCGGTGGCGCTTGCGTCGATTCGCGCCGGCAGTTCGGGCACTGCCGCGTTCGAGGCCGTCGAGCCCGCCATGCGCCCCGGCGTGCAGGCGCTCGGCTTCCAGGTGCTGCGCTGGCTTGGCCGTGCCGAAGCGCTGCGCCGTCATCTTGCCAAGCGCACGCCGCCGCCGCTGCCCGACGCCTTGCTGTGCACCGCGCTGGCGCTGGCCTGGGACGCGCAGCATGCGCCGTACGAGCCCTTCACGCTGGTCGACCAGGCCGTCGAGGCTGCCAAGCGCAACCCGGCCACGCGTGCGCAGGCCAATTTCATCAACGCCTGCCTGCGGCGCTTTCTGCGCGAGCGGGACGAACTCGTGGCCGCGACCGACCATGAGCCGGTGGCGCAGTGGAACCATCCGCGGTGGTGGATCGAGCGGCTCAAGCGCGACCATCCACGTGACTGGCAGCGCGTGCTCGCCGCGGACAACGCACAGCCGCCGATGACGCTGCGCGTCAATCTTCAAAAGACCTCCGTGTCTTCTTATCAGCTGGCACTCGAGGCCGTGGGCCTGGAGGCCGTTCGCGTGGGCGCTTCCGGCTTGCAGCTGACGCGCGCGCGGCCGGTGCAGCAACTGCCCGGCTTCGCCGACGGCGAATGCTCTGTGCAAGACGCCGCCGCGCAACTGGCGGCGCCGCTGCTGCTCGAAGGCCTGCTCCCCGCAGACGGCGCCGCGCCGCTGCGCGTGCTCGATGCCTGCGCCGCCCCGGGCGGCAAGACCGCCCATCTGCTGGAAATGGCCAGCCCGGGAACCATCGACGTCACGGCACTGGAAGTCGACCCCGTTCGCAGCCGCCGCATCGACGAGACCCTGGGCCGGCTCGGACTGACCGCTAAAGTCGTCGTGGCCGATGCCGCGCGTCCGTCCGCGTGGTGGGACGGCACGCCTTTCGACGCCATCCTGCTCGATGCGCCCTGCACGGCCTCGGGCATTGTCCGGCGCCACCCCGACGTGCGCTGGCTGCGCCGCGAGAGCGACACCGCCCAGCTCGCAGTGCAGCAGGCGGCGCTGCTGGCGGCGCTCTGGCCGCTGGTCCGGCCCGGCGGCAGGCTGCTCTATTGCACCTGTTCCGTGTTCCGTGAAGAGGGCTCGCAACAAATCGATGCGTTTCTTGCGCACAACACCAACGCTCGATTGATGGCGTCGCCAGGTCATTTGCTTCCCCAAAGCGGGGCGAATGCCCGCGCCGTCCCGGACAATCCCTCAGGTGATCACGACGGCTTCTTCTACGCCCTGCTTGAAAAACGCCCACGCTAATCCCTGCGGGCGGCGCGGCCCGGCGCCGCTGGCGGCACTGCTGCTGGCCTGGGTGTTGCTGCTGAGCTGGCTGCCCCTTGCCGCGGTTGCGCAAGGGCGCACCGGCCCTTCGGTCACCCAGATGCGCCTGGAGCAGGCCGACGATGGTGTGTACCTCACCGCGGCCGTGCAGTTCGAACTGCCATCGCTGGTCGAAGAGGTGCTCGACAAGGGCATTGCGATCTACTTCGTGGCCGAGGCCGAGGTTTTCCAGGAGCGCTGGTACTGGACCGACCGCAAGGTGGCGCAGGTCACGCGCCACATGCGGCTGGCCTACCAGCCGCTCACGCGCCGCTGGCGGCTCAATGTGTCGCCCGTGCCGATCACCGGCACCGCGGGGTTCGGCGTTTCGCTGAACCAGAACTTCGACAGCCTTTCCGATGCCATGGACGCCGTCAAGCGCGTCGGCCGGCTGCGGCTGGGCGATGTGGCCGAAATCGGCGACGAGCCGCAGCACCAGGTCGTGTTCCGCTTCCGGCTCGATACCTCGCAGCTGCCGCGCCCATTCCAGATCGGCGTGGTCGGGCAGGCCGACTGGAACATCGTTGCCGAGCGCAGCGCCAAGCTGCCGCTGGAGAAGCAACGGTGAGCACCAAGCCGCGCAGCGGCGCAGCGGCCACACCCGCCGCTCGCCGCTCGCGCGCGGTCCGCTGGGCCGTGGGCGTCGGCGCCGCGCTGGTCACGGCCATCGGCCTGGTGCTGATGTTCCTGCTGGCGCAAGCCACCAACAACCGCGCGCTGTACGAACGCTATTACGTGCGGCTCTTCGGCATCAACGTCGTGGTGGCGGTGCTGCTGGTGCTGGTCATCGGCTGGGTCGCCTTCCGCCTGCTGCGGCGGCTGCGCCAGGGCAAGTTCGGCAGCCGCCTGCTCATCAAGCTGGCGGCCATCTTCGCGCTCGTGGGAGTGGTGCCGGGTGCGCTGGTCTACGTGGTGTCCTATCAGTTCGTCGCGCGTTCGATCGAAAGCTGGTTCGACGTCAAGGTCGAGGGCGCGCTCGATGCCGGCCTGAACCTGGGCCGCGCCACGCTCGACTCGCTCTCGGACGACCTGGCCGCCAAGACGCGCGCCGCCAGTGCCCAACTGGCCCAGGTGCCCGATGCGAGCGCCGGCCTCGCCCTCGAGCGCATTCGCGACCAGCTCCAGGCCAGCGACGTGGTGCTTTGGACGGGCACGGGGCAACTCATTGCCGGCGCGGGCGCCTCGCGCTTTCAGCTGAACCCCGAGCGGCCGACCATCCAGCAGCTGCGGCAGGTGCGCGCGGACCGCGCCATCGCCCACATCGAAGGCCTGGACGAAACGGCGGCGCCGGGCGCCACCCTGCCGCCCGCCACCGTGCGCGCCATCGCCATGGTGCAGCGCCCCGGCTTCGACTTCGACACCGCGCCGCGCTACCTTCAGGTCACCCAGCTCTTGCCGCCCGCGGTGGTGGCCAACGCGCTTGCCGTTCAGGAGGCCAACCGCGAGTACCAGGAGCGCGCCCTGGCCCGCGAGGGGCTGCGGCGGATGTACATCGGCACCCTCACGCTGAGCCTGTTCCTGGCCGTGTTCGGCGCCGTGCTGCTCGCGGTGCTGTTCGGCAACCAGCTGGCGCGGCCGCTGCTCGTGCTGGCCGAGGGCGTTCGCCAGGTGGCCGCCGGCGACCTGCGGCCGACCGCCGTGCTGCAGGGCAAGGACGAGCTCGGCGGCCTCACCCGCTCCTTCGCCGTCATGACCCAGCAGCTGTCCGATGCCCGCGGCGCGGTCGAAAAAACCATGGGCCAACTGGACGCCGCCCGTGCCAACCTGCAGACCATTCTGGACAACCTGACCTCCGGCGTGATCGTGCTCGACGCCAAGGGCACCATACTTTCCACCAACCCCGGCGCCACCCGCGTGCTGCGCGCACCCCTGGCGGCCTACGAGGGGCAGCCCCTCGCCAAGGTGCCCGGACTGGCCGACTTCGGCAACAGCGTGCAGCAGCAGTTCGACGAGTTCCAGGTCGAGCGCCTGCAGCACGGGCTCGACCACTGGCAGCATGCCTTCGAGCTGCACGCCACCGGCAACGACCTGCCGCAGCAGGACAGCGCCATCAACATCGTCGCGCGCGGTGCGGAACTGCCCGGCGCCGCGCGGCTGCTGGTGTTCGACGACATCTCCGAGATCGTGTCGGCGCAGCGCGCGCAAGCCTGGGGCGAGGTCGCGCGCCGCCTGGCCCACGAAATCAAGAATCCGCTCACGCCCATCCAGCTTTCGGCCGAACGGCTCGAAATGAAGCTCTCCGGCAAGGTCGCGCCGTCCGAGCAGGCCGTGCTCGTCAAGTCGGTCAAGACCATCGTCGACCAGGTCGACGCGATGAAGCGGCTGGTCAATGAATTCCGCGATTACGCCCGCCTGCCCGCCGCCGACCTCAAGCCCGTCGACCTCAACGCGCTGCTCGTCGACGTGCTCCAGCTCTACAGCGCCGAGAACGCGCCCATTGCGCTGCGCTCCGAGCTGGACGAGCGCTGCCCGCCCATTCGGGGCGATGCGCAGCAGATCCGCCAGGTCATTCATAACCTGCTGCAAAACGCGCAAGACGCCGCCGAGGCCGCCGCCAGCAGTACCGGCCGGGCCGGAGAGGTCGTCATTCGCACCCGCCTGGGCGATTCGGGCCAGCGCGTGCGCCTTACCGTGCAGGACAGCGGCCCCGGCTTTGCCGAGAACATCCTCAAGCGCGCCTTCGAGCCCTACGTCACCACGAAAACAAAAGGTACTGGTTTGGGGCTCGCCGTGGTCAAGAAGATCGCGGACGAACACGGTGCGCGCATCGAGCTTTCCAACCGCGTTGTCGATGGGGCTGTAGCGGGGGCGCAAGTCTCGCTATCATTCGCGCTGGCAGGCGAATCGCAAACAGCGGTCGCTCACACCGAAGATTCGAAGTCTTCCGCCGCCTGAGCGCGAAAGAAATCCATCGCGCTCAGTCGATGGATCGGCTGGCGGACCATACACACCATTGCAGATACCGGCGCATACAACAAGCAGCACTCATGGCAAACATTCTCGTGGTCGATGACGAGCTGGGTATTAGGGACCTGCTCTTCGAAATTCTCAATGACGAAGGCCACAACGTGGAGCTCGCGGAAAACGCCGCCGAAGCACGCGCAGCGCGGCAACGCGCACGGCCCGACCTCGTGCTGCTCGACATCTGGATGCCCGACACCGACGGCGTCACGCTGCTCAAGGAATGGTCCACGGCCGGCCTCCTGAGCATGCCCGTCATCATGATGAGCGGCCACGCCACCATCGACACCGCCGTCGACGCCACCCGCATCGGCGCCTTTGCGTTCCTCGAAAAACCCATCACGCTGCAGAAACTGCTCAAGGCCGTGGAGCAGGGCCTCGCCCGTGAAAGCGCCCGGCGAGCGGCCGCGGGTGTTGTGCCCCCGGCCACGGGCGTCAACCCGGCGGCAGCCATCACCACCACCGGCGACAGCCTGCTGCTGGCCTCGCTGGCTTCCGTGCCAGTGCCCGACGCCGGCCCGCAGTCGACCCAGAGCTTCGACCTCGACCGCCCGCTGCGCGACGCGCGCGACGGCTTCGAGAAGGCCTACTTCGAATTCCACCTTGCGATGGAGAACGGCTCCATGACCCGCGTCGCCGAGAAGACCGGGCTGGAACGAACCCACCTCTATCGCAAGCTCAAACAACTTGGCGTCGATCTTTCGAGGGGCCGCAGAAGCGCTGTATAATTTGAGGCTGCACACCAAGGCCCGGTAGCTCAGTTGGTAGAGCAGCGGATTGAAAATCCGCGTGTCGGTGGTTCGATTCCGCCCCAGGCCACCAAATACAAGCCCTTGATTCTTAACGGAATCAGGGGCTTTTTAACGTCTGAAGCCTTGCCATAGGCAGACGATGGTGCGCCGCCATCCACCCCGCGATGGCAGCAGCGCATTCCGGGTTTATCCCTAGATTCTGACCCTCAACTTTTCTCGCCCAGCTGCCGATATGCCTTGAAAGCGGGCCTCCGCATCGGCGGCCGTCACGGAAAAGCACATGCGCAATTGGAAGATCAGTGCCCAGCTGGGCGTGGCGTTCGGAATCGGGTTGCTGTTGATGGCGACGGGGCTTGTCATTGGCATCGTATGTCTCCAGGAGATCGCTGCCGGCAGTGGCATCGCCCCGGAACTCGCGCGCCGCATCGAGTCGACACGGAGCCTCATGATCGGCTTCGGGGTCGTCGCGCTGCTGGCGGGCGTCGGCTGCAGCGTCTGGCTCTCGCGCAGCATCATGCAACCGCTTGGCGAAGCGATCTTCATTGCAGAAACGGTGGCCTCGGGCGATCTGAGCAAGGAATTCGAGACCGAGCGCGGCGGCGATTTTGGTCGCCTGCTGCGCGGCATGGGCGAGATGGAAGACACGCTGACCGACGTGGTGACGCGCATCAAGGCATCGACCGACTCGATCGTGGTGGCATCCGGGCAAATCACAGCGGGCAACCACGACCTGTCTTCACGCACCGAGGAACAGGCCAGTTCGCTCGAGCAGACCGCCGCCTCGATGGAAGAGCTCACCAGCACCGTCAAGCAGAACGCCGACAACGCGAGGCAAGCCAACCAGCTGGCCCTCTCGGCCTCGGAGGTTGCGGTCAGGGGTGGAGGCGTGGTCAATCAGGTGGTCGACACCATGGCCTCGATCAATGCCTCGTCGAAGAAGATCGTCGAAATCATCGGTGTGATCGACGGCATTGCTTTCCAGACCAACATCCTCGCGCTCAACGCTGCTGTTGAAGCCGCGCGTGCGGGCGAGCAGGGCCGCGGCTTCGCCGTGGTGGCCGCCGAAGTGCGCAATCTTGCGCAGCGGTCGGCCGCGGCGGCCAAGGAGATCAAGGGCCTGATCGAAGACTCGGTGGGCAAGGTCGACGCAGGCAGCGCGCTCGTGGGCGAGGCCGGCAAGACAATGGAAGAGATCGTGGGCAGCGTCAAGCGCGTGACGGACATCGTCGGCGAGATCACGGCGGCGAGCCACGAGCAGGCCCAGGGCATCGAGCAGATCAACCAGGCGGTCGCGCAGATGGACCAGGTGACGCAGCAGAACGCGGCATTGATCGAAGAAGCCGCGGCCGCGGCCCAATCGCTGCAGGAGCAGGCCGGCAGCCTGTCGCAGGTCGTGGCGACCTTCAAGCTCGAGGAAGGGGAGGAGGGCGAGAAACCCGCCGTGGCGCCGCCGCGGCCGGCGGCGCCGGTTCAGGTGCGGTCTCTCGTGCAGAAGGTCCCGCTGGCCCAGCTGGCGCGGCGCGCCATTGCCGTTGCTCCGCAGGGCAAGCCCTGGGGTTGACGGCGCGTTGTGGTGCCAGGCCCGCGGCGCCTCCTGCCCCGGAGCGCGTGGCCCCCACACTGTTGATCCTGGCGCAACGCACCTCTTCGAGGAGCCCGACGCGCTCGGCGCCGTTTCCACCTTGGCACGCGGCTGGTTCAAAAGCCATTTCAACCAACCCAGGAGTGCGAAATGAGCAGGTCACGCCCCTGTGCAGCTAGCGGCGGTTGCGCAACACCACGAGCTTCGAAAGGCCGAACAGATTGACCGGCTCGACGTTCAGCACATGCCAGTCGTGAGAAAGAACCTGCTCGTCGTAGCGGAAGTCGGAGCGGAACCCCACATGCTCTGCGGCGGAGCGAACGGCGCGCTCCAGAAGCCACCACAGCCTGCTGCCGCTGAAGTGGTTGAGCACAACGATGGTCCCACCGGGTTTGCACACCCGACGGATCTCGCGCACGAGTTCGGCCGGGCGCGGCGTCACCGACAGCACGTAGGGCACGGTCACGCAGTCGAAAGCGCCGTCGGGGAAACGCATGCGTTCGGCATTCATGTGCTCGATCGTGATGTCGTGCTGCGGCAGCCTGGCCGCGCGCTCCCTGGCGCGTTCGAGCATGTCGTGCGAAAGATCGATGCCCACGATCCCGCATTCGGCCGGATACCCGGCCAGCGCGAGCCCGGTGCCGACACCGACCTCGAGCAGCGATGCCGGCTGCAGCATGCGAACCACCTCCGCCATGCGCTCGCGCCCCGGTTCCAGTATCTGGCCGAACAGCGTGTCGTACAGCGGGGCGAGCCGGTCGTAGGTGCGGGCGACCCCCGCCTCCGACACCGGTGCTTCCGATTGCGAGCGGTCAGCGACACGCGTCGCGCCATGGTCACCGGGGCGGGCTCTGCTTTCTGTCATGACCCAGAATATCAACAAGGCCGCGTCGCTTTCCCCATCTCCCCGGTCTCGCAAGGGGCACTGCGCTGCATTGCGTTCAAGTTCGACATGAGCTAACGCAGCGACCCGGAAAAGCTGGAGGCCGTCCCCGGCATCGTGAAACGGCTGATCGAATCGCGGCCGTCGCTGCGCCTTGACCGGATGCACTTTCAGCCGGCGTCGGCCGTTCCTCCCGTGCTCTGCAGGCATTGCGCCACGGACGCCAGCAAATCGTCCGGATGCAGCATCGCTGCGCGCGCCGTCCGAGCGGTTTCATACTGGTACAACGCGGCTCGCAGCCGCGGCGCTGTCGTGAGTGCATCCCATACGGGCACGAGAGAGGCAGGCGGCGGCGTCTCGCCGCGTGCAAGCAGTTGGCACGCGAAGGCAAGGCTCGCGGGCTCGGCGAGCAGCATGGCCTTGCTTGCCGCGCTCAATACCGGCGGCAGCGATTCGGGCGCCGCCGGGCAGCAATAGATCACGTGCGGCGGCAATGAGTCGCCGTCCGGCTGGAGCCTGCGCAGCGACGCTCCTTCAATGCGCGTGTCGCCGTCGGCGGATGCAAAGGCATAGATCTCCTCGATGCCCGCCTGCGCCAGCCGCCGCAAGCCGCGCAGCAGGCGTGGAAAGTCGGCCGTGGCGGCAGCGGGAGATGTCTTGATCTCCGCAAGAAGAACGATGTCGGCGGCACTGTTCGCATCGCTTTGCACAATCGCGGCGTCCCATTCTTCTTTTGCCTTGCTTGCCTCGCCCGGAAAGCCGCTGGGGTTTCGCAGACTGCGCACGACGCGATAGCGGGCGCTGCCTTCTTCGCGGTGGTTCAACGCGTCCACGATCTTGCAGAACGCCTGCACGCCGGCTTGTTCGGCACTTTCACCCTGACGCGCCGACGCGTGCCCCTTGGCGATGGCGGCGTGGCTGCCAGCCATCGGCCCCTGTCGTTCGCAAAACGACTGGTAGCGCTGCACGGCCGCGAGGCGCAGCAAGTTGCTGCCGCGCACCAGCCGCTCCAGCGCGGGGTTGGAAAGAATGGCCTGCAGCGCCGATTGCAGATCTTCCTGTTCGAAGAGTTTCCGCCCGAGCAAAATCTTGATGGCCCGCGCAAGTTCTTCCCATGAACCTGCTGCCGAGAGCCCGTGCAATCGTGTCAATGCCTCGCGCAGTTCGCCAGGTGGCATGCGCCGCAATTTGCCTGGATGCGCAATCGCACTCGTCGCAGCCTTGATCGCACGCTGGTCGCCCGCGCGCCGCCTCGAAAGGCCCGCATGTTCATGCACCGCCGCATCCTGCGCTTGCATCACCAGCGCCTGGAACGCCGGGTCTCCGCGTTCGGGCGCCAGTGCCTCGTGAATCAGCTGCGCCAGCGCCCGGGTAAAAAGCGCCTGCACAGAAGCCGGCGGTGGCAAGTGCCGTTCTTCCATGCCGATGCGAGCGGCCTCGATCGCAAAGGCCAGTGCCACACCCGCACCGTTCGCTGCGGCCGTGTCGGCATCGGCCGGCAACGGCGGCATGCGGTATCTGCGCGGTGCGGCGCGCAGGGCGGCCAGAAGAAGAGCGTCGAGGTGCTGCAATTGGGTTCGGGGTTTGCTGCTGAAATTTTGAGCAGCGGACGAAGCAAGGGTGACATTTCTGAGCCCATCCGGGCTCGCACATGACACCAATTGTCATGTGTGGGAGAGTTCCCCGGGGCACGCGAGCGTCTCGTCGGCTCGATCTGGCATGCGACGAATAGGAAAGCGTTCCTCCACGAATTTGGCATGCATGTTGCTGTAACGAGGTTTAACAAAACCTTCATCAGCATGCATTCCTCGGACAGCGAAAACAACAATCCTTTGGATCGACGCATGTTCTGCGCGAGCGCGATGAGCCTCGTTGCCCTTGGGGCGACTGCTTGCGGGGGCGGAGGAGGAGGAGGAGGCGGCAGCGGGGCGGTTGGCAACCTCGGCCTGTTGGGCGCCGCACCGCAGGACACCGCTTCGGGGTCATCGGTGGCTCCCGGGTCTGGAACGACTTCCGGCTCTGAAGAAGTGCCCGCGTCAACACCGGTACAAACGCGAAAGTTCGTTCATCCCGGCCTCTTGCACACGGATGCCGATTTCGAGCGTATGCGCCTCAAGGTCGCGGCCAATGCGCAACCATGGCTTGCGGGGTGGAACGCACTGACATCCAACGGCCGCTCGCAACTCGGCGCCACGCCGCGGCCGCTGGCCACGGTGATTCGGGGGGACGTCCCGGGCCAGAACGTCGCGCAGATGTTCATCGACATTGCGCGCACTTACCAGCTCGCATTGCGCTGGAAGGTTTCGCAGGACACGCGCTATGCCGATCTGGCCGTGGTGTTCCTGAACGCCTGGTCGTCCACGCTGACATCGATCCAGGGCAACGCCGACCGCTTCCTGGCGGCGGGTATCCATGGCCAGCAGTTCGCGAACGCGGCCGAGATCATGCGCACCTATCCGGGCTGGGCGGCGAGCGACTTCGCGCGTTTCCAGAACATGATGCTGACGGTGTTCTATCCGCTCAACCACAGCTTCCTCGTCAACCATAACGGCTCCGAGATCACCAACTACTGGGCGAACTGGGACCAGTGCACGATAGGCTCGATCCTGGCCATCGGCGTGCTGTGCGACCGGCCGGACATCTACGACGAGGCCTTGAACTACTACAAGAACGGCGCGGGCAACGGAGCGGGCCTGCAGGCGGTCTATCACGTGCATCCCGGCTATCTGGGCCAATGGCAGGAAAGTGGCCGCGACCAGGGGCACTGCACCCTCGGCATCGGCCTGGCGGGTGCATTCTGCGAAATGGCGTGGAACCAGGGCGACGACGTCTACGGCTACGAGAACAACCGCTTTCTTGCCGGTGCCGAGTACGTCGCCAAGTCCAATCTTCGCGTCGATGCAACCAACTTCTACACCGTGCCGTTCGTCACCAACGTGAACAGGCAGGGAACGCAATCCGTGTTGTCGACAGCGGGGCAGGGGCACCGGCGCGGCATCTGGGAAAGCGTCTACAACCACTACGCGAACCGCCTGGGCATTGCCACGCCCTACACCGCGCTGCAGGCTGTGCAGATGCGGCCCGAGTCGGACGGCAGCAATGGCGACCAGCTCGGCTTCGGAACCTTGACCTTCACGCGCGATCCACTCACGGCACTCGCGCGGCCGAGCGGGCTCACCGCACGGGTGCGCGTATCGGAGGTGGAGTTGTCGTGGTGGGGCAGCAGCGGCGCGCTGAGCTACTCGGTCAGGCGCGCGTCCACCGCGGGCGGGCCGTACAGCACCACCGTGGCTTCAGGCATCACGGACACGCTCACCTTCACGGACACCACCGGTGTTGCGGGAGAGGTGTACTACTACGTCGTGGTCGCCGTGAACGCGGGCGGAGAGAGCGAGCCTTCCGCCGAAGCCCGGGCCGCCCTCAAGCCCGAGCTGCTGATGCATCTCGGGTTCGACGAAGCGCAAGGGAGCTCGGCCGCCGATGCGACGGGCCGTTTCGCCGCCAGCGAACTTGCCGGTGGCGCGGCCTGGACCGCGGGCCGCAACACAGGGGCCGTCGCCCTGGGCGGCACAGGCGCTTCCGTCAGCCTGCCCACAGGGCTCGTGAAGGATGCCGCCGACTTCACCATCGCATGCTGGGTGTACCTGGACAGCCTCTCCACGTGGTCGCGCGTCTTCGACTTCGGGTCCGGCGCGCGCCGCTACATGATGCTCACGCCGCGCAGTAATGCCGGGACCGTGCGCTACGCGATCTCCAGGGTTCACGGCTACAACGAGCAGGTGATCGAAGGCGCATCGCCACTGCCGACCGGGCGCTGGGTGCATGTGGCCGTGACCTTGGCCGGCGCGCTCGGCACGCTGTATGTCGATGGTGCGGCGGTCGGCAGCAACGCGCAGATGACGCTGGCGCCCTTCGACTTGGGAGAGACGACGCAGAATTTTCTCGGCCGCTCGCAGTTTCCGAACGATCCGGCGCTGCGCGCCCGGCTGGACGACTTTCGGGTCTACCGGGGCGCGCTGGGCACCGCGGAAATCGCGGCGCTGCTCTAGCCCAGTGCTTCGAAGCCAGGCGCCTGGCTCATCTCCGAAGGCTTGTAGATCTTGTGCTGCGCGGTGGGGCCGCCGGCGTCGGCCACCACCAGCAGGCGCCAGAGCGGCTCGCGCGCGGAGCACGCGTTTTCTTCGGTCGTGAGGCGGAAGTTCGGCGTTGCCGTGGAAGTGCCCTTCACGGCAACCCTGAGAAGCGTTGCGCCTTTCGCATTCGACACTTCGATGTCGTAGCCCAGCTTCTGGCCGGTCACGTCCTCGGCGTTGTAGCCGTAGCCCTTGAAGTGGCCCATGACATACGCCATGGCGGCGGCCTGAACCTCCTCTTGCGAGGCCGGCTTTATCGCCTCGGGCTCCGCTTCTACAGCGGCAGGAACGCCGCCTCGTGCCTTGGCGGCCTGCATGTCGGCTTCATCCGGAACCCAGCCGCGCGGACCGCGCACCAGAACCGCCAGCAACTGCTCGGGCTCCCAGCTCGCAACGTGCCATTCGGCGTCGTCGCGCACGCGCGTGGACACCTTCGCGCTCTTGTTGCTCTCCAGCTCGGCAATCGCAACCCGGTTGGTCTGCACCACGGCACGGAAGCCCTGGCCCGCGTCGAAGGTGCGCTTCAGCAATGCAAGACGGTCCTTGGCGCGCTGGACCTGGTTGGCCGTTCGCGCGCCGCCGCCCGGGCGGTGCTGCGTGTCGAGCGATTCGAGATAGAACCAGCGACCGCCCGCACCGATGTTCACATACTCCGCCCAGATGGTGGCAATGACGTTGTCGCCCGTAGCCATCCACGCGTACTCGAACGGCTTGTCGCGCGCGTCGAACACACCCATCTTGGCGACGATTTCGACCGGACTGAGCCGCGGTCCTGACAGGCGCATCTCATCGATGACGGCGAGTACGCGGGGGTCGACTTCCTTGTCCATTCAGCGGGCTTCTGGCGAGTTTGGGGGGTGGAAGTATGCCGCATCGGATGCCTGGCCCTGCCTTGCCCGGCGCACCGGGCTGACAAGACTAGACCGCGCCGTGCGCTTCCACGTAGAGCGCGTAGAGCGAATGGCTGCTCGTCATGTAGAGGCGGTTGCGCTTCGGTCCGCCGAACTCGAGATTGGCGCACCGCTCGGGCAGGCGGATGAAGCCGATCGGCTTGCCTTGAGGGTTGAAGACCTTCACGCCGTCCATTTCTTCGGACTTTCCGAGCGGCAGGTGGGCCTTCATGCCGCCCCCGACGTCGGTGGGCTCCGGCGAGAAGGCGCCGCTGAAGCCCCATCCGCACCAGAGGTTGCCGTCGCGGTCGACGCGGAAACCGTCGAGCGCGCCCGGGCCGTCGGCATCCACCAACTTCGTCTTGTTCGACACGCTGGCGCCGTCGGCTGAAACGTCGTAGCTCCAGATGCTGCGGTTCGGCGTGCCCTTCCACTCGACCACGTAGAGCTTTTTCTCGTCGGGCGAAAACGCAAGGCCGTTCGGGTTCACGAGATCGGTGATCACCGCGCTGAGCTTGCCGTCCTTGGCAATGCGGTAGACATTGGTCGTCGCCTGCTCCGGCGTTGCCCTGGATCCTTCCCACTCGCCGTTGATGCCGAAGAGGGGGTCGGTGAACCACACCGTGTCGTCCGACCTGACCACCACGTCGTTGGGCGCGTTGAGCTTCTTGCCCTCGTGGCTGTCGGCCAGCACCGTCATGCGGCCATCTTTCTCCGTGCGCACCACGCGGCGCGTGACGGAGTGTTCGCAGGTAATCAGGCGCCCCTGGCGGTCGCGCGTGTTGCCGTTGGCGAAGTTGGCGTTCTGCTTGTGCACCGTGAATTTGCCGGTCTTTTCGTCGTACTTCATGAGCCGGTTGTTCGGAATGTCGCTGCACAGCAGGTACCCGCCCTCGGGAAAGTACACCGGCCCTTCCGCCCACCGCATGCCGGTGCCAAGCTGCTCGACGGTGCTGCTGTAGATGCGGTACCTGGCAAAGCTCGGGTCCAGTATCAACACCGAAGGGTCGGGGTAGCGCTGGTTGGGTTTGAAGTCGAAAGACTGCGCACCGGCCAGGCCGGCCCAACCCGCCAAACCGGCGAGTCCCGAGCCCGCGGCGGTCTTGAGGAAGCGGCGGCGCGGTTGAAGGGTTTCGTTCTGCATCTGTAAATCTCCTTTTATCGTTGTGGAAACCGGCAAAACCAATCTTACGCACCCCTCGGCGGCAACACGTTCTCTGCCATGCCGGTCAGAGCGGCGTGGTTGCGGCTGTCTGCTTGTAGCGCTAAGGTCGGCCGCATGGACGCCCTCCTGCTCGCCCGGATCCAGTTCGGATTCACGATTTCGTTCCACATCATCTTTCCGGCGCTCACCATCGGGCTGGCGAGTTATCTGGCCGTGCTCGAGGGCTTGTGGCTGCGCACCGGCCGCAAGGTGTACATCGACCTGTACCAGTTCTGGATCAAGGTCTTTGCGGTGGCGTTCGGCATGGGCGTGGTGTCGGGCCTGGTCATGGCCTACCAGTTCGGCACCAACTGGAGCAACTTTTCGCGCTTTGCCGGCGGCGTGACCGGGCCGCTGCTTGCCTACGAAGTTCTGACCGCCTTCTTCCTTGAAGCAGGGTTTCTCGGCGTCATGCTTTTCGGGCGGGAACGCGTGGGCCCCGCGCTTCACTTCGTTTCGACGATTGCCGTTGCAGTCGGCACCCTGATCTCCGCCACCTGGATCCTCGCGTCGAACAGCTGGATGCAGACGCCGCAGGGCCACGAGATCATCGATGGGCGCGTGGTGCCGGTCGACTGGCTCATGGTGATTTTCAACCCGTCGTTCCCCTACCGGCTGGCGCACACCGTGACGGCGGCCTACCTTGCCACCGCACTGATGGTCGGCGGTGCGGGAGCCTGGCACCTGCTGCGCGGCAACGACAACACGCGCGTGCGCACCATGCTGTCGATGGCGCTGTGGATGCTGCTGGCCGCGGCGCCGCTGCAGGCGGTCATCGGCGACCAGCATGGGCTGAACACGCTCGAGCACCAGCCGGCCAAGCTCGCCGCCATCGAAGGCCATTGGGAGCGCACGCCGGAGGGCGAGGGCGTTCCTTTGAAGCTTTTCGGCTGGCCCGACATGAAGGCCGAAGTCACGCGCTACGCGGTGGAAATTCCCCGCGCCGGCAGCCTGCTTCTGGCGCACAGCTGGGACGGGCAGATTCCTGCGCTCAAGGATTTCGCACCCGAAGACCGCCCCAATTCGACCATCGTGTTCTGGACCTTCCGCGCGATGGTCGGCCTGGGCGTGCTGATGATTGCGCTGGCTTTCTGGGGGCTGTGGCTGCGCCGCGGGCAGCGCCTGTATGCCGGCAAGAACTTTCTGCGCTTCGCCGTTGCAATGTCTCCGGCGGGGCTGGTTGCGATTCTCGCGGGCTGGTACACGACCGAGATCGGCCGCCAGCCCTGGGTCGTCTACGGCTTGATGCGCACGGCCGACGCCGTGTCGCCGCAGCATTCGACAGGGCAGGTCGGGTTCACGCTCGGCCTCTTCGTCGTCGTTTACCTGGTCGTGTTCGGCGCGGGCACGGCCTACGGGCTTCGCCTGATCGCCAAGGGGCCGGCGGGAGACGAAGCCGATCGCTCGGCCTGGGGTGGGCCGGGCGAAACGCGAACGCCGATGCGCCCGCTCTCCGCAGCGCCCGAAGACGACGATGCCGGTGCCGCGGATGGCCGTGCCGAAAAAGCGAAGGAGGGCGACCGCGATGGGCATTGATCTTCCACTGATCTGGGCCGTCATCATCCTGTTCGGCATCATGATGTACGTCGTGATGGACGGCTTCGACCTGGGCATCGGCATCCTGTTTCCGTTCCTGCCCGCCAAGGAAGACCGCGACGTGCTGATGAACACCGTGGCGCCCGTGTGGGACGGCAACGAGACCTGGCTCGTGCTCGGCGGCGCCGGGCTGCTGGCGGCCTTTCCGCTGGCCTATGCGGTGATCCTCAGCGCGTTCTACCTGCCGTTGACCCTCATGCTCATCGGGCTGGTGTTTCGCGGCGTCGCGTTCGAATTCCGCTTCAAGGCGCGGGCGGGCCGGCGGCGCTGGTGGGACCATGCCTTCATCGGCGGCTCGGTGACCGCGGCCTTCTTCCAGGGCGTGACGCTCGGCGCCTTTCTGAACGGCATGCCGGTGGCCGACGGCAACTACGCCGGCGGGCCGTTCGACTGGATATCGGCTTTCTCGCTCTTCACCGGCGTGGCGCTGGTGGCGGCCTATGCGCTGCTCGGCGCCACCTGGCTCGTGATGAAGACCGAAGGCCGCTTGCAGATGCGCATGCGCAGCCTGGCGCGGCCGTTGGCCTGGCTCATGCTGGCCGTGATCATCGCGATCAGCATCTGGACGCCGCTTGCGCACGAGGCCATCGCAAAGCGGTGGTTCAGTTTTCCCAATCTGCTCTGGTTTGCGCCGGTGCCCACGCTCGTGGCCCTCGTCACATGGCGCTTGCTGCGCGACCTGGGCGGCGACGGACATGCGTCGCCTTTCGTGCTCACGCTCGTGCTTCTGTTCCTGGGGTACACGGGGCTCGGCATCAGCCTGTGGCCGAATGTCATTCCGCCCGACATCAGCATCTGGCAGGCCGCGGGACCGCCGCAGAGCCTGGGCTTTGCGCTGGTCGGGGCCTTGCTGATCATCCCCGTCATCCTGATGTACACCGCGTGGAGCTACTGGGTGTTTCGCGGCAAGGTGAGGCATGGCGATGGCTACCACTGACCCCGGCTCCGGTGGCCGCAAATGGGTGCGCCGCTTCGGATGGCTGTTGGCCATCTGGGCGGCCAGCGTCGGCTGCCTGTTCGCGGTGGCGCTGGTCTTTCGCTGGCTGATGCGCGCGGTGGGCCTCACTGCGCCATGAGGCTTGGCGCCGGATAAGCGCTCCCGTTAATGCGCTAATGGCTGTGGGCAGGTGCGGTTCGCCGGCGAATTTCGCTGTGGAGCGCACGCTGGCCCGCTGCCAGCGCGGCTTCGTAGGTGTCCGTCGGGTCGAAGGCGTCGCGAAGCACTTTGGGGTTGGCTCCGTCCGCATCCGTTTCGAGCAGGCGCCAGACAAATGAACCGAGGGCTGGCTCCTCGATGATGAGTTCGATGGGTTGTGTCATCCCCTCAACTTGCCCAAGCCGGAGTCGGCTGTCTGTAGGTGTAGGCCGAATTCGAATGATGCCGGCCTGGCATTCGATTGCCGCTCTTCAGGCGGACTTGCCTCCGCTCGCCGCTCTCAGCCGCAATGCATTGGTAATGACCGATGCCGAGCTCAGGCTCATTGCCAGCGCCGCGATCATCGGCGACAGCAGCCAGCCCGTGAACGGAAACAGCACGCCGGCGGCCAGGGGAACGCCCAGCGCGTTGTAGATGAACGCGAAGCCGAGGTTCTGCTTCATGTTGGCGATGGTCTTCTCTGAGACGATGCGCGCCTGCGCAATGCCGCGCAGATCGCCCTTCACCAGCGTTACTTGCGCGCTGTTCATTGCAACGTCGGTGCCGGTGCCCATGGCCACGCCGACGTCGGCCTTGGCGAGCGCCGGGGCATCGTTGATGCCGTCGCCGGCCATCGCGACGATGCGGCCTTCGCGCTGCAGTTTTTCGACCAATGCCAGCTTGTCGGCGGGCTTGACTTCGCCGTGCACCTCGTCGATGCCCAGCCGTGCGGCGACGGCGCGTGCCGTGGTCAGGCCGTCGCCCGTTGCCATGATCACGCGCATGCCCGATTCCTTGAGCGCCGCCAGCGCCTCCATGGTCGTGGCCTTGACCGGGTCGGACACGGCGAGCAGGCCTACCGGCTGGCCATCGGCGGCAAGGAACATCACGCTGGCCCCTTTGGCGCGCAGGGCTTCGGCCTGCGGCTTGAGTGCATCGACGGGCACGCGCAGCTGGTTCATGAGCGCGGTGTTTCCGAGCGCCAGTTTCTTTCCGCCGACGAGGCCACTCACGCCGATGCCGCTGCTGGACTCGAACTCGTCCGCCGCTGTCAACGACAGGCCGCATTCGCGCGCCGCCTCGACGATGGCGTGCGCCAGCGGATGCTCGCTCCCCTGGTCGAGGCTGGCGGCAAGGCGCAGCACGTCGTCTTCCGTGAAGCCGGGCAGGGCCACCGCACGCTCGAAGCGCGGCTTGCCTTCGGTCAGCGTGCCCGTCTTGTCGACGATGAGCGTGTCGACCTTGCGGAAATTCTCGATGGCCGCCGCGTCGCGGAACAGCACGCCTTGCGTGGCGGCCTTGCCGGTGGCCACCATGATCGACATCGGCGTGGCCAGGCCGAGCGCACAGGGACAGGCAATGATGAGCACCGCCACCGCGTTGATGAGGCCGTGGGTCCAGCTCGGTGCCGGCCCGAAGAATCCCCAGGCCAGGAAGGTCGCGAGCGCGATGCCGATGACCGCCATGACGAAGTAGCCGGCCACGTGGTCGGCCATGCGCTGCATGGGCGCCCTGGAGCGCTGGGCCTGGGCCACCATCTGCACGATGCTCGCGAGCACGGTCTGCGAGCCGACTTTTTCCGACTGCATCACCAGCGCGCCGCTCGTGTTCAGCGTGGCGCCGATGAGCTTGTCGCCGACCCGCTTGGTCACCGGCAGCGGCTCGCCCGTGAGCATGGATTCGTCGACCGCGCTTGCACCCTCGACCACCACGCCATCCACCGGCACCTTTTCGCCGGGCCGCACGCGCAGCTTGTCGCCGACATGCACGTGGGCGATGGGAACGTCTTCCTCAACGCCATCGGCGCCGATGCGCCGCGCTGTCTTGGGCGCAAGGCCCAGCAGCGACTTGATGGCCGCGGAGGTTTGCGAGCGTGCCTTGAGCTCGAGAATCTGGCCCAGCAAGGTGAGCGAAATGATCACCGCCGCCGCTTCGAAATACACCGCCACGCGGCCCATCGACATGAATGAATCGGGGAACGCGCGGGGTGCCACCGTGGCCACCACGCTGTAGACGAAGGCGGCAGCGGTGCCCAGGCCGATGAGCGTCCACATGTTGGGGCTGCGGTTGGCAGCGGATTGCACGGCGCGCTTGAAGAAAGGCCATCCCGCCCACAGCACGATGGGCACGGAAAGAACCAGCTCGATCCAGCTCTGAGTGGCCATCTCGAACCACTGCAGGCGGTGTCCCGCCATTGCGAGCACGGCGACCGCGAGGGTGAGCGGCAGCGTCCAGAAAAATCGCCGCTTGAAGTCGCGCAGTTCCGGGTCTTCCTTTTCCTCGTCATCGAGGCTCGGCATTTCGGGCTCCAGCGTCATGCCGCACTTGGGGCAGTTGCCGGGGTGGTCCTGCCGTATTTCCGGATGCATCGGGCAGGTGTAGATCGTGGGCGATCCGGCTACTGCGCCGAGTTCGACGGCATTCACGGGCGACGGCTGGCCGTCGTGATGGTGGTAGTGTCCTGGGTTGGAACGCGTGTCGTTCATTCGAATTCTCCAGCGGGAACCATGAGACTGCGCACGCCGCGGGGGTGCGCAGGCAGGCGAGGTTTGAGGGTCAGCCTCCGGTCAGGTAGGCGTCCAGACAATCGCGCCGGCCTCCGGCGGTTTCGGCGGATAGCCTGCTTGCGCAATGGCCGCAGGTCATCGATTGAATTTCGAACTCTTGCATGGCAACTCCTCGGTTGTTGAAAAAGCGGAGTTCAGTTTCAGGGTTGACATCGTGGCAAGGTCAAGCCTGTTCTCCATGCCTTTCGCTTGAGGGTCTGCGGCTCCTCTCACAACTCTTTCCTGGAATCCTTGCCCATGTCCCCAGTTTCTCGCTATCTCCTGAGCGTTGCGCTGCTCGCGGCTTCAACGGTCCACGCCCAGGCGCTGGACTACGACCATCAGGAAAACTGGAAGGCGGTTCACGACAGCGCCCAGTCGCCGATCGATATCCCCACCGGTGAAGCCAAGGCTGGCGATGCGCTCGAGCCACAGGACATCCGCCTGAACAACGCTCGCGCAGAGCTCGACGTCGTCGACAACGGGCATGCGGTGGAGGTCGAGACGAAGGGCCCCGACGCCATGATTCGCGGGCGGCACTTCAAGCTGCTGCAGTTCCACTTCCATGCCGAAAGCGAACATACGGTGGACGGCAAGCACTTCCCGCTCGAAGGGCATTTCGTATTCCGCGCCGCGGATGGCCGCCTGGCCGTGGTGGGCGTCATGTACCGCGAAGGCCCGGCCAATCCGCTGGCGGCCAAGGTGCTGGGCGCGCTCGAGAAGGAGGGCCGCGGCGAGCTGTCCAAGGCCGATATCTCCGTTCTCCTGCCCAAGGACAAGGCCTACTACCACTACCTGGGCTCGCTGACCACGCCGCCGCTGACTGAAAACGTCGAGTGGTATGTGTTGCAGGCGCCGGTGTCGCTGTCTCCGGCGCAGATTGCGCAGTTCCGCGCGCGCTATGCCCACAACAACCGGAAGCTGCAGGAGCTCAACGGGCGTCCTCTGATCCGCTTTCCGTCGGTGACGCTGACGTCCAATCGCGCAGCCCCCGCCGGCCGCTGAACGCCAAGCCCAAAAAAGCCCCCGGTTCTTCGCAGAGCCGGGGGCTTTTTCAGTTTTGGCGCGGTCTTCTCAGACGGCGGAAACCGCTGGCCGGGCCGCAGCCGCAGGGGCTCCGCCATGCGGGCCCGGCGGTGCCGTGACGATGGAGGTGAGCGCAGGTTCCGCCATGCGCAAAACCGAAAGATCGGGGCGCGGGCGGCGCAGTTGCGCATCGGCTGTGAATGCCATTTCCATGGCATGCGCGGCGCCCAGCACCTGGTGGTCGGCCCGGAAGCCGCCCACGATCTGCAGCCCGAACGGCATGCCCGCATGGTCGACGCCGCAAGGCAGCGAAAGCGCGGGATGCGTCGTCAGCGTGACGACATAGGTCAGCGCCAGCCAGCGGTAGTAGTTGGCCTGCTTCTCGCGGTTGATGGTGTCCGCATACAGCTGCGTCCACGGGAACGGCGACACCGGCGTGGTGGGCGACAGGATCAGGTCGTAATCGGCGAAGGTTGCCTGGAACCGCTTGATGAGCCGGGTCTGCTCGGCCTGCGCCCAGGCGCTGTCCAGCAGGCTCATCTGCGCGCCCATTTCGTAGTTGGCGCGGGAATTGGGTCCCAGGCTGGCCGGGTCGCGCTGGTAGGCCGCATGCATGCCGGCCACGAAGGCCTCGGCGCGCAGCACGTCGAAGCAGCGGTGCGCCTCGCCCAGGTCGAGCGTCACTTCGTCGCAAGACTTGAACAGGTGCCGCATGGCGCCGATCTTCTGGCGCATGGTGGCGCGGATGTTGTCGTCTACCGCGCAGACGCCGAAGTCTTCGGTCCATGCCACGCGAAGCCTGCTCAGGTCGACGTCCATCGGCTTCTGAAAAGACAGCGGATCCAGCGGATAGCTCAGCGGGTCGCCCGCGTGCATGCCGGCGGAGGCCGCCATTTGCAGGCAGGCGTCTTCCACCGTCCGGCCCATCGGGCCGACGACGGAGATGGGTGTCCAGCCCAGCAGCTTTCGCACGCTTGGCACGATGCCGGGCGATGGCCGGAAGCCCACCACGCCGCACTTGGCGGCCGGAATCCGCAGCGAGCCGCCGGTGTCGGAGCCGGTGCACACAGGCAGCATGTCGCACGCCAGCGCCGCCGCCGAGCCTCCGGAGGAGCCGCCGGCATTCAGGTTCGGGTTGAACGGGTTGCCGGTGGCGCCCCACACCTCGTTGCGCGAATTGGCGCCGGCACCCATCTCGGGAACGTTGGTCTTGCCCGCAACGATGGCGCCGGCCTTCCGGAGGCGGGCCACCAGCTCGATGTCTTCCTCGGGCACGTGGTCGCGGAAGATCGCGGAACCCCAGGTGGTGAGCAGGCCCTCGGTGGGCTCCAGGTCCTTCACGCCCAGCGGCAGGCCATGCAGCAGGCCCAGCGCATCGCCGCGCATCACGGCGGCTTCAGCGGCCTTGGCTTCGGCCCTCGCGCGGTCGAAGCAGGTGGCGGTCACGGCATTGACGAACGGGTTCACCCGCTCGATCTGCGCAATACAGGCCTCCAGAAGCTCGACTGGCGAGACCGCCTTGCTGCCGATCAGCCGGCGCAGCTCGACCGCGGATTGTTCGATCAACCGGGTGTCCATCAGTCTGCAGTGATGTTGGCGCGGGCGGCAACGGCGCGCATCAGCGGCAGTTCCTTGTTGATCAGTTCGCTCACGGCGGCGCCGTTGCTGAAGGCCGGCTCCATGCCCTGCGCGGTCAGCTTGGCGCGGGTGTCGGCGTCGGCAATGGTCGCGGCGAGCGCCTTTTCGAGCTTGGCCTTCACGTCGGCGGGCAGGCCCTTCGGCGCCGACACGACCAGCCACGAGTCCATGTTGATGTCCGGGTAGCCGCTCTCGGCCATGGTGGGCACATCGGGCAACAGGGTGGAGCGCTTGGCCGTGGTCACCGCAATTGCCTTGATCTTGCCGTTCTTGAGTTGGGGAATGGCGGCGCTCACTGTGTCGACGCTGAACGGAACCTGGCCGCCCATCAGGTCGGTCATGGCCGGGGCGCTGCCCTTGTAGGGCACGTGCGTCATCTTCAGGCCCGCGGCGTTGAGGATGGTTTCTCCCGCGAACTGCGACGTGGTGCCGGTGCCGTACGAGGCGTACGAGTACTTCCCGGGCGACGCTTTCACGTAATCCACGAACTGCTTCACGGTCTTCACCGGCACCTCGCTGTTCGCCAGCAGGATGAGGCCGACGCGTCCGACCAGGCCGATCTGGTCGAAGCCCTTGACCGGGTCGTAGGGAAGATTCGAGCGGATGGCGGGGTTGACCGTGAACGTGGTGCCCGAGCTGACCAGCAGCGTGTAGCCGTCCGGCGCCGCCTTGGAAACATAGCTTGCCCCGATCACGGTTCCGGCGCCGGCGCGGTTCTCGATGACGACCGATTGGCCGAGCTCCTTGGCCAGGCGCGCGGCAATCACGCGGGCGTTCACGTCGGTGGCGCCGCCGGGCGGAAAAGGAACCACGAGCGTGACCGGGCGCGACGGAAACCCGGTTTCCGCGGCAGCGGCCGCCAGCGATGCAAGGCCGAGGCAGGACATCAGCAGCAGGCTGGCCAGTGCGGGGAGGCGTTTCATGAGGTACTCCTGAGGAACGGGGGGAGGCGGCGAAAGCAATTCCATCCTAGGAGCAGGAGTCCGCTGCCACAAGCGCAATGTTTAGAATTGTGGATTGCCGTTTCGGCAATCGACGAGAGCCGCCGACCCACTCTGCATCCGAGGAGAACCCATGGCACTTCATGCATTGCAGGAGACCGCTGTGCGGTACTTTCTGGAAGTGGTGCGAACCGGCTCGGTGAAAGAGGCCGCGCTCAAGCTCAACGTGGCGCCCTCCGCCGTGAGCCGGCAGGTGGCGCGCCTGGAGCGCGAACTCGACACCTTGCTGTTCGACCGCCATGCGCGGGGCATGGTGCCCAACGCCGCCGGCGAGTTGCTGGCGGCCCATGCCAAGCGGGTGCAGCAGGACATCGAGCGCGTTGCGAGCGACATCCAGGGCTTGCGCGGGCTGCGCAGCGGGCGCGTGCGCCTGGCAAGCACGGAAGGCTTTGCCTTCGATTTCCTGCCGACGCTGATTTCGCGCTTTCGCAGCAAGCACGAGGGCATCCGCTTTCACCTGGAAGTCTGCCCGCCGAGCGACATACCCGGGCGCATACGCGACGGCGAAGCGGACATCGGCATCACCCTGAGTACCGTGCCCGAGCCGGGCATCAGGATCGAGCTGCGCCACCCCAGCCCCATCCTCGCCGTGATGGCCAACGACCATCCGCTGGCGGCACAGCGGCAGTTGTCCTTGCGCCAGGTGGTGGCCTACCCGCTGGGGTTGCCGCCGCGAGACAGCTCGATCAGGCAACTGCTCGACACCAGTTGCAGCAGGCAGGGGCTGCAGTACGTGCAGGCCATGTCGAGCAACCATGCGAATGCGCTGGTGAGCTTTGCGGCCGCGGGGGGCGGCAGCATTGCCTTTTACGGAGAGTTGTCGATCCGCACGCAGCTGAAGTCGAAGGCGTTGGTCGCCATTGCGCTGAAGGACCGCGAGATGAACGAGCGCCACCTCGAAGTCGAGACATTGGCGGGCCGGTCATTGCCCGATGCAGGGAAAGCGTTCGTGCAATACCTGACCGATGCCATCAAGGCCACCGCCTGAAAGCCGCGAATACAGCGAGCGGCGAGGGCCCGCAAAGAGCGCTGCAATCTCCCGGGGTGCCCACGTGCGCTACACTCCGCGCCGCTTGCAGTGGCCTCAGCCATTGCGCCGTCATTGGCAACATGACGAGAACAATCCAAAGGAAATTTTCAAGTGAACCGTATCGAACTGGTCGAAAAGATCGCCGCCGCCCATAACGTCAGCAAGGCCGAGGCCGCCCGTATTGTGGAAACCGTCACGGGTTCCATCGTCGCCGCAGTGAAGAAGGGCGACCCCGTCCAACTCATCGGCTTCGGAACCTTCAAGCAAGTGGCTCGCGCCGCACGCACCGGCTTCAACCCCCAAGCGGGCGCGAAGATCAAGATCGCCGCACAGAAGGTGCCGAAGTTCGTGCCGGGCGCAGCATTCAAGGCCGCCATCGACCCCAAGGCTGCAAAGCGCAAGGCCGACAAGGCAGCAGCAGCCAAGCCTGCCGCCAAGAAGGCAGCGCCGGCCAAGAAGGCCGCTGCTCCCGCCAAGAAGGCCAAGAAGTAAAAGTCAGGAAATCATGGCTTGCAGCTGCAAGGCTGCTGTCACGAAAAAAACGGCCCTTCGGGGCCGTTTCTTTTTTCGGCCTCAAGCCAGTGTGCCCAGCCGCGCAAGAATGAGGTCGTACAGCGTCTGGGCGGCCACCGAGAGGCTTCCCTCGCGGCGCTGCACCAGGTAAATGGTCCGGGTCAGGCCTGGCAGCGGCAGGGGCCGGGTTACCAGCGTCTCGCGCCGGAAATGGAACAGCGTGAGTTCTGGCACCACGCTGATGCCGATGCCGGCCTCGACCAGGCCCATCACAGTGGCCAGGTGCTCGACCTCGAACACCGCGTTGAGCCGGAGCGGGTGCAGCGCCGCGTCGAGCGACTGGCGCACGCTGCTGTTGCGTGCCATCTGGATGAACGGCCACGGCGCGAGCTGCTTTGCAGTCAGCCTGGGGACGCCGGCCAGCGGATGGTCTTTGCGGCACACCAGATGAAAGCGGTCGTCGCAGAGCTTGCGGCCGCGCAGGTCGCTGGCCGCGGCGGCGTCGGCGCCTGTGGCGGCGAGTGCAAAGTCGGCCTGGTGGCTGCGCAACTGGGCAATGCAGGCGTCCGACAGCGCATCGTGCAGCTCGACCGTGATGCCGGGCCACGTTTGCATGAACTCGGCCAGGATGGCCGGCAGCCAGCCCGCGGCAAGCGAGGGCAGCGCCGCCACGCTCACGCGGCCCTTGCGCCGCTGCGCATGGTCGGCGAGATCGCCGACGGCGTCCTGCATGTCGTCGAGCAGGCGCCGCGCCGAGGGTTCGAACAGCCGGCCCTCGGGCGTGAGTTGCACGCTGCGGGTGTCGCGGTCGAACAGGCGGGCGCCGAGCGTGTCTTCCAGCGTGCGGATGAGCGCGCTGAACGCGGGTTGCGACAAATGACAGGTCTGCGCCGCGCGCGTAAAGTTGCGCTGCTCGGCCAGGGCCGTGAAGGCGCGCAACTGGCGGCTGGAAAGGTCGGGCGCGGGCATTGATCTGGAAGTTGGATGAAACGACCGGAATTTGGGGTCTGCGGATGGTATCCCTGTGCCTTGCGCGCAACGCGTCTTCGCCCGTTTCCAGCCGGCAAGCGACCGGAAACGGGTGGTTCTGTAAAAAACTTCTTACAGGAAGCACAATCGGCATCATGATCCGGGGCATGAAGACCGGCGAAGCAGCATCCGCTAGGCGACCTGCCCTCTGGGCTTGTGTGGCCGCTCTTGTTCTGGCTTTCGCGGCAACCAACAGCGAAGCGCAGCAGCCCGCACCTGCGCGGCTTCGAATCGTGGGCGGATTGGCCAGCGTGAGCCAGTACACGCTTCACGAAGAACGCTTCTGGAGCAAGGACCTGGTCCGCCTGAGCGGCGGCAAGTACAGCGCGAGCATTGTTCCGTTCAACCAGGCCGGCGTGCCCGGCCAGGAAATGCTCAATCTCATGCGGCTGGGCGTCATTCCGTTCGGTACCGCCTTGCTGAGCCAGGTCAGCAATGAGTTCCCCGAACTGGGCACCCCGGACATCGCGGGCCTGAACCCCGACATGCCCACCATGCGGCGGGTGACCGCCGCATTCCGGCCCTATCTCGAAAAGACGCTGCGCGAGCGCCATGGCGTCGAGCTTCTGGCGGTTTATGTCTATCCGGCCCAGGTGATCTTCTGCAAGCAGCCCGTGAAGCAGCTTTCCGATCTGGCGGGGCGGCGCATTCGCGTTTCCGGCACCAGCCAGGCCGACTTCGTGCGCGCTCTCAACGCCGTACCGGTTTTCACCGAATTTGCCGAGATCATGGCCAACATGAGTTCGGCCAACACGGAATGCGCCATTACCGGTGCGATGTCCGGCAACACGCTGGGCCTGCACAAGGTCACCAGCTCCCTCTATACGATGCCCATCAACTGGGGGCTCGCGGCATTCGGTGCCAACACGGACGCGTGGAACGCGCTCCCTCCCGATTTGAAGGCGCTGCTGAAAAGCGAGCTCCCGAAACTCGAGACCGCGGTCTGGGAAGAATCGGAGCGCGACACCGGCAACGGCATTTCATGCAATACGGGCGCCGCAACATGCATGAAGGGCACCAAAGGCGCCATGGTCGAGGCTCGCCCTTCTCCCAATGACGAACGCCGCATGCGCGAAATATTCGCCGCGAGCGTGCTGCCCCGCTGGGTGCAGCGTTGCGGGACCGTGTGCGCGCAGGCCTGGGATCAGACCGTCGGCCCCGTGGTGGGCATCAAGGCGCCCGTCGGGCAGTGAACAAGCTGCTGCCTCGCCGCATCACCGCCTTCGTCTATGGCGTTGCGGCGCTGTTTCTGGCGGCCGTTCTCGCCATCGCCGCGCTCACGATGTGGCAGACGTACGAAAAGGCGATTTCCGACAGCGAGAGCCAGGCCGTACGGTTCGTCGGCACGTCGGAAGCCGCGCTGAACCGAAGCCTGCTGGCCGTGGACACGCTGCTGGCGGGCATGGGGCAGTTCCTGCGGAACTCCAGCGAAGACAGCATTGCGGCCGACATTGCGCAACCCGAGACCGCGCAGCTGATCGAGACCATCGTCCGCCAGAGCCTGCTGGTCCGGTATATCGCATTCGTGAACCCGGACGGCGGGGTGATCGCGTCTTCCGACCGGCGGGGTGCGAAGCTGGAGCTGCAAATGCCCCCGGGGTTCCTGAAAGAGATCCTGAACCGGCCAGGATCCATGCTGACGATCAGCACGCCTTCGGTCAACCAGGCAACCTCTCAGCAGGTGCTGTACTTCGGACGCGTGCTCCGGCTCGCGAACGGCGGCAAGGTCGTGGCGGTGGCCGAAGTGCAGGTTTCCATGCTCACCACGATTCTTGCGCAGGGAGCCAACATCAAGGGGCTCGAGGTCACCCTGGAGCGCGAAGCGGGACCCTTGCTGGCCAGCATGCCGCCGCGCGACGACCTGGCCGGCCGCGCCATCGGACCGGCCCTGACCGACCAGGGCAGCGACGGACGCCCGCAGCGGCTGCTGGCGCGGCTCAGCGGCACGCCAGCCATCATCGTCGCCCGGCCCACGCTGCATAGAAACCTGCTGATCGTCGCCGGAATTCCGCTCGCGGTTGCGCTCGAGGACTGGCGCAACGAGCGCAATTCCATTCTGGGCGTGGCGCTGGCCTTCACGCTGCTGATTCTCGCCGTGAGCTATTTCGCCCGAGCGCAGCTGGGGCGGCAATGGCGTGCCCGGGCAGACCTGCTCCGCTCCAAGGTCACGCTGGACCAGGCGCTCGAATCCATGGCGGACGGGTTCGTGCTGCTCGACCCCGATGGCCGCGTGATCACGTGGAACCGCCGTTTCGTGGACTACTTTCCCTGGGCGGAAAAGTTGCTTGCTCCGCAGGTGCCGTTCCAGCCGATCGACGAACAAAATGTCCGTCACCTGCAGGCGCACAGCGAGCAGGAGCTCACCCTGCCGAACGGGCAAGTCATCGTTGCGGTGAAAAGCCCGACGCCGGACGGCGGCCTCGTGTGCATCTACCGCGACGTGACGGAGAAGAAGCGGCACATCTCGGACATTCTCGAAGGCAAGGCGCAGCTGCAGGCCACGCTGGACGCACTGCCCGACGTGCTGCTGGAGGCCGGCATCGACGGCCGCTGCTACCACTTCCATTCACCGCGCCGGCCCCGGTCTTCGATCAAGGTGCGGGAGCCGGTCGGCAAGATGATGTCCGATCTCCTGCCGGCGAACGCCGCCGCCGAAGTCATGGTCGCGCTGCGCGATGCGTTCGAGTTCGGGTTTTCTTCAGGAAGACAGTTCGAAAGCAGGGCCCCCAAGGGCGCCGTCTGGTTCGAGATTTCCGTTTCTCGCAAGCTGGTCGGCGAGGGCGCCGACGCGCGTTTCATCGTCATCCTGCGCGACATCACCGAAAGCAAGCTGGCCGCCCGCGAGATCGAGCATCTCGCTTTCTATGACAACCTGACGGGCCTGCCCAATCGCCAGCTTCTGCTGCATAGGCTGCAAGCCGCCGTCGACTCGAACGCCCGCCGTTCGCGGCACGGTGCGCTGCTGTTCATGGACCTGGACGATTTCAAGACGCTCAACGATGCGCTCGGACACGCCACGGGCGACGCATTGCTGAAAGAAGTCGGCCTGCGGCTTCGAGGCATCCTGAGCGAAGGCGGCACCGTGGCGCGGCTCGGCGGCGACGAGTTCGTGGTGATGCTCGAAAACCTCAGCGAAGACCCCGCCGTTGCGGCGATGCAGACCAACGCGACCGGCGAATCCATTCTCGCGGTGCTGGGCGAATCGTTCCAGCTCGAAGATCACGAATATCACAGCACGTGCAGCATTGGCGCCGTCGTTTTCAGCACCGCGCATCAGTCGCTGGAAGACCTGCTGAAACAGGCCGACATCGCCATGTACTACGCCAAGTCGGCGGGCGGCAATGCATTGCGCTTCTTCGAGACCGCGATGCAGACCGCGATCACCGCCCGCGCGACGCTGGAGAGCGAGCTGCACGCGGCGCTGGCGGGCAATCAGTTCGTGCTGCACTACCAAAGCCAGGTGACGTCCGAAGGCCATATCGCGGGCGCGGAGGTTCTCATTCGCTGGCACCATCCGGAGCGCGGAATGGTGCCGCCGGGCGGCTTCATCGAGCTGGCGGAGGAAACCGGCTTGATCGTGCCCATCGGCATGTGGGTGCTCGAGACGGCATGCGTGCAGCTCGAGCGCTGGGGCCACGATCCGAGGCGCCGGCACCTGCAGCTGGCGGTCAACGTCAGCGCGCGCCAGTTCCGCACCGTGGACTTCGCGGATAGGGTCCGCGATGTGCTCCGAAGAACCGGCGCTGACCCGACGAGGCTGAAGCTCGAGCTCACGGAAAGCCTTCTGCAAGACAAGATGACCGAAACCGTCAGCAAGATGCAGACGCTCGCGTCGATGGGCATCCGCTTTTCCATGGACGACTTCGGTACCGGCTACTCGTCGCTTTCGTACATGACGCAGTTGCCGCTGGACCAGATCAAGGTCGACAAGTTCTTCGTGCAAAGCATCGGAACCGATCCGAAGGTCGAGCTGATCATTCAAGCCATCATCGGCATGGCGCGAAACCTGGAGCTTGAAATCGTGGCGGAGGGGGTCGAAACGCAGCAGCAGTTCGAGTTTCTTCAGACGCACGGCAAGATGCTGTGCCAGGGTTATCTGTTCAGCAGGCCAGTGCCGCTCGACGAGTTCGAGGCGCAGCTGGACGAGGCGATGGCGGACTGAGCGCACGCTGCGCCCAAGGAGTCCACACGATGCGCCTCCCATTTTTCAATCTGCCCCATTTCAGCTTGCACGCCCGCTTGTCCGCGGGCGTGGTGGCCATTGTTTTCCTGGCGATGATCGGCATTACCAGCGCGGCGCTCTACTTCATCAAGCGCAACATGCAGGCGACCATTGCCGACGAGGAGTTCGAACGGATCTCGGCCCTTGCCGATGCGGTGGACCAGAAGTTCCTGAGCCGGCGCACCTTGCTCAGGACCTTCGGCGACAGTGTCGAGAGCCACAACTTCATCGGCCCCGAAAGGCTGCAGGACCTCGTCATGCAGCACAAGTCGCTGAGGGAGGCATTCGACAACCTGGCCTTCGTCGATGCGCAGGGCGAGATCGTGGCCAACATGAACGGCGCGCAGCAGATCGGCAAGATCAACGTCAAGGACCGCGACTACTTCCAGGGAACGATCGCGGCCAAGGCGGGCGTCATTTCCCAGCCCTTCAGGAATCGCATCAGCGGGCTGGCGCAGGTCGCCATGACCGAACCCGTGCTGGACCGGCAGGGCAACGTTGCCTATGTCATTACCGCCTTCATCACCCTCAGCGAGCACAACTTCCTCGGTGAGCTTGCCAACGTGAAATTCGGCAAGAGCGGGTACATGTTCATCATGAACACCCGCGGCATCATCGTCGACCATCCCGACAAGTCCCGGCTTCTTCAGCACATCGACGGCGACGGCATACGCAACGCGGCCGCCGATCGCGCCATCGCAGGGTTCGAAGGCGCGACCGAAGGGGTGAATCGCAGAGGCGTGCATGCGCTCTACGCGTTCAAGCACATCCGCCAGACCAACTGGGTGCTGGGCGCGATGTATCCGCGCAGCGAAGCCTTTGCCCAGGCGGAGAAGATCGAACGCTTCGCCTGGGCGGGCGCGCTTTTGCTGACCCTGCTGGCCGGCGGACTGACCTTCATGACCGTGCGCAGGCAACTCGCGCCCTTGTCCCGCCTGCGCGAACACATGCAGGTTTCGCGCACCCTCTCGACCTACACGCCCATGGCGGAGACGCCCGCCAGGGACGAGGTCGGCGATCTTTCGCAGACCTTCAATTCGCTCATGCAGGAGCGCCAGGCGTCCCAGGAGCGCTTGCAGTCGAGCGAAAAATTCCTGCGCGACGTGACCGACAACCTGCCGGCCGTCGTCGCCTACTTCGACAGCGACGAACGCTGCCTTTTTGCCAACAAGGCGGGGCTCGGCATGCGCGGCAGAACGCAAGCCGACATCGGCCGCATGACGATGCGGGAATCGCTTCCGGATGCGGTCTACCGGCAACTCGCGCCGCAGGTTGCCAAGGCACTCGAAGGCACGCCGACGCGCACGGAGGGCACCTACGACCGCAGAGGCAAGGAGGGCTTCTTCGAATGCCACCTGGTGCCCGACATTCGCGGCGACCGCGTGGCGGGCTACTACGTGATGACCTTCGACATCACGCGCCAGAAAGTGGCCGAGCGCGAACGCGCGGCAGGCGAGACCCGTGTTCGCACCATCACCGACAACCTTCCTGCTCTGGTGTCCCACGTGGACGCGTCCTTGCGCTTCACGTTCGTGAATGCACATCTGCGTACCCTGTTCGAGGGCATCGAACTGGTGGGAATGTCGCTGCCCGAAGTGCGCGGCGCCGAGGATTTCGAGGCGGTTGCGCCTTATGTCCACCGCGTGCTCGCCGGGGAAGCCGTCACCTTCGAGAAGAAGGGGGACCCCGCACTCGGGATCGGAAAGAACTGGTACCAGTCGCACTACATTCCCGACCTGAATCCCGATGGCACCGTGCACGGCTTCTATGGAATGACTTTCGACATCACCGAGCGCAAGCAAGCCGAGATGCGAAGCGCCGAGAGCGAACGGCGTTTGCGCGGACTGACCGACAACGTGCCGGCGCTTCTGACCGAACTGGATCTCGAAGAACGCGTGGTTTTCTGCAACGGCAGGTACGAAACCTGGCTCGGCGTTTCGCCGGCTTCGGTCATGAACCGGCCTCTCAGGGAGACCATGGGCGAGGCGCGCTACGAACTGCGCAAGCCGCTGCTGGCGCGCGCCTTCGCGGGCGAGGTCGTGTTGTTCGAAGAGACGGTCGAGCTGCTGATCGGCGAGCGAACCCTGCAGACGACCTATCTGCCGCACAGGGATGCAGTCGGCGATGTCGTCGGGCTGTACGTTCTTGCGAACGACGTCACCGAACTCAAGCAAAAGCAAAAGCTGCTGGATGCCCTTGCGCGCGAAGATGCACTCACGGGCTTGCCGAACCGCCGTTCTTTCGAAGAGCACGCGCGTGACGCCATGGCCAGGTCCCGGCGGTCGGGGATTCCGGTGTGCCTGCTGTTCCTGGACATCGACTACTTCAAGTCGATCAATGACTCGCTGGGCCATGCCGCGGGCGATGCGGTGCTCAGGGAATTCGGCCGCCGGCTCAGGGAGAGCGTGCGCGAGACGGACATGGCGGCGCGCTACGCCGGCGATGAATTCGTGATTCTTCTGGAGGGGATCGCAAGCGTCGCCGATGTGCAGGGGGTGGCGGAAAAGGTGCTTGCCGCCATGCGGCCGGCGTTCCACCTGTCCAGCCGCATCCTCCAGGCGACGGCCAGCATCGGCGTCGCCATCGCGGAGGAGGACGAGGATTTTTCGTCCTTGTTCATACGCGCCGATGCGGCCTTGTACGCGGCCAAGAAAGAAGGAAAGAACCGTTTCATGATGGCTGCGCCCAGGTCCGAAAGCCTGGGCAGCGCCTCGTGGCCGCGCCAGGAGCCTTTCAGCGCCTGAAGCTGCCTCGGGATCATGCGGGCACCGGTGCAATCTGGGCCTTGTCCTACGCGAAAAGTACCTGCGGCGGCTCTAAATTGGCGGCACCCGCTGCATGGCAGGCATGAGGTTCGCGCGCTGCAGTCCGGGAGTTCGGCATGAGCCGCTGGAGCGAGGCCCGCATGCCGCTGCACCCGATGCGCGACCACTGGAGGAAAAAGAGCAATGGCAGATCACGGCGGTGGGAGTGCACCCCTGAACCAACGCACTCTGACCGACGCCGAGTTCCGGCTGATGGTCGACGCAGTCACGGACTACGCCATCGTCGTCCTGGACCCTGGCGGCATCGTCATCAGCTGGAACGACGGGGCTCGAAAGCTCAAGGGGTACGAAGCCCCGGAGGTGATCGGGCGGCACTTCTCTCTTTTCTATCCGAGCGAGCTGCTGGAGCAGAACCTGCCGGAGCGCGCGCTCGAAATGGCGCGCGAGGCCGGCCGCATGGAGGAAGAAGGCTGGCGCCTGCGCAAGGACGGTACGCGCTTCTGGGCCAGCATCGTCATCACGCGGATCACCGGCACGGGCGGGGAAGTCCGCGGCTTCTCGATGATCGCGAGAGACCTCAGCGAGCGCCGCCGCCAGGACGAAATGCTGCGCATGAGCGAGGAGCGCTTCCGGCTGCTGGTCGAGGGCGTGAAAGACTATGCGATCTTCATGCTCGACCCCGGCGGCCATATCGTGAGCTGGAACCTCGGCGCGCAAAAGAACAAGGGCTACGAGGCCTCGGAAATCATCGGGCAGCATTTCTCCGTGTTCTATCCGCCCGAGGTGGCCGCGACCGGCTGGCCCGAGCAGGAGCTGCGCAATGCGCTGCGCGACGGGCGGTTCGAGGACGAAGGCTGGCGCATCCGCAAAGACGGCAGCCGGTTCTGGGCCAGCGTGGTCATTACCGCGCTGCACGACGCCACCGGGCGGCATCGGGGCTTCGCCAAGGTCACGCGCGACCTGACGGAGCGGCGCCGCGTGACCGCGCTGGAAGACGAAGGGCGCCGCGTGACGAACTTCCTCGCGATGCTCGGGCACGAGTTGCGCAATCCGCTGGCGCCGATTTCGAACGCGCTCGAACTCCTCAAGCGGGAAAAAGCGGAATCGACAGTCATTTCCCATACCCGCGACATCATCGGCCGGCAGCTCAGGCAGATGACGCGGCTGGTGGACGACCTGCTCGACGTGGGCCGCATCACCAGCGGAAAAATCCATATCGAGAGCAAGCCGGTTCGCCTGCGCGATGCCATCGCCGAGGGGGCCGAGGCGGTCCGGCCGCTGATCGAGAGCAAGTCGCAGACCTTGCACCTGCATCTCCAGGAGGCGGACCCCTGGATTTCGGGAGACAGGGCGCGTGTCATCCAGATCGTCAGCAACCTGATTCACAACGCGGCGAAATTCACCCACAACAGCGGCAACGTCCATGTCTCCCTCTCGCAGAACGGCACGGATGCCGACATCAGCGTGCGCGATGACGGGCCCGGCATTCCGCCGAAAGACCTGCAGCGGATCTTCGACCTGTTCGTGCAGGGCGAGCAGAACATGGCACGGACGCAGGGCGGCCTCGGCCTGGGGCTCAGCCTTGTGCAGCAGTTGACGACGCTGCACGGCGGGCGGGTCAGCGCGTTCAGTACCGGGAGGTCCGGCGAGGGCAGCGAGTTCCTGGTGCAGTTCCAGACCACGCAGGCGCCTATTGCCGCGATCGAGGCGGAGCCCCGGCCCGCGGGGGAGCAGCGCGTGCTGGTGGTGGACGACAACGTGGACGCCGCCGAAACCATGGCACTGCTGCTGGACGCACTGGGCTACAAATCCAGCGTTGCGCATGGCGGGCTGGCCGCCATCGAAGCCGTGAAGGCGCAAGACCCGGATGTGGTGCTGCTCGACATCGGCCTGCCGGACCTGAGCGGACATGAAGTTGCCAGGCGCCTGCGGGCCGAGATGATCAACCCGCCGCCGCTGATTGCCATTACCGGCTACGGGCAGGCCAGCGACAGGGACACCAGCCTGGAGGCCGGCTTTCGGGCCCACCTGACGAAGCCCGTGGACGTCGACAGGTTGACGGTGCTGCTCGAACGCCTGCTGGAGTCGCCTCGCAAGGCGGCGTAGGCAAAACAGCGCCGGCTGGCCAGCGCCCTATGCCGGGTGCGTGGGTTCCACCGGCAGCGCCCGCTTGTGGGCGCTCTTGCGGTGCGTTGCAAGAATGATCTCGCGCGCCGCGGCCGCCACCGGCTTGCCTTCGAGGAAATCGTCGATCTGCTCGTAGCTGACGCCGAACGCGTCTTCATCGGGCTTTTGCGGCACGAGCGATTCGAGGTCGGCCGTCGGCACCTTGAACACCAGCGAATCGGGCGCGCCGAGCTGCTGAGCGAGCGCCCGCACGCGGCGCTTGTTGAGGCCGGTGAGCGGTGTCACGTCGGCCGCGCCGTCGCCGAACTTGGTGAAGAAGCCCATCAGCGCCTCGGCCGCGTGGTCGGTGCCGATGACGATGCCGTCGTGCGCGCCGGCCACCGCAAACTGCGCAATCATGCGTTGGCGCGCCTTGATGTTGCCGAGCACGAAGTCTTCATGCGCCGCATCGCGGAATGCGAGGTCGCCGGCCTTCAGCGCGGCGAGCATGCCGTCCGCCGCGGGCCGGATGTCGACGGTGAGGGTGCGGTCCGGCTTCATCACCTCCAGCGAGCGCTGCGCCTCGGCCTCGTCCTTCTGCACGCCGTAGGGCAGCCGCATGGCAATGAAGGTGGCTTCCCGGCCTTCGGCGCGCAGCCGCTCCACCGCGCGCTGCGCAAGGCAGCCGGCCACCAGCGAATCGACGCCGCCGCTGATGCCCAGCACCAGCGCTTTCAGGCCCGTGCCGCGGAGGTAGCCGGCCAGGAAGCCGATGCGTCGCTCGATCTCCTGCGCGGCGTCGAACACCGGCGCCACGTGCAGCGCGGCAATGATTTCGCGCTGCAAAGCATCCATGGGGGCAAGTCCATCAGCATTCATGACACGAACCTTTCTGTGCATTCATCGGAGCGAATTAAAAGTCCACCAGGCTCAGGCCAATGCTCAGCACGGTGCGCTTGCGGTTGTAGTCCACCAGCGTGTCGCCGTAGCCATGGAACAGCTGCGTGTGGAAGCGCAGGTTGCTCGTGGCCGGATCGCCGATGGCCTTCAGCCATTCGAGCCGCACCGAGCCGCGGCCGCTGTCGCGCAGGTTGTTGCGCACCGTGAGGCCCAGGCTGTTGTCGCGGTTCAGATTCCAGCGGCCCGTGACCTCGGCGCGGCCGATGTAGCTGGAGATGTCGGGGTTGTCGTCCTTCGCCGTGCTTTCCGACAACCGCTGCCAGACGCGTCCGGTGATGCTGAAGCGGTCGTCGAGTTCGGCGCCGCCCATCAGGTAGACGCGGTTCCAGCTGCGCGACAGCGGCAGGCTCTGGCCGTTCGACTGGTGCACCAGCCCCACGCCCGCGTAGCGCCAGCGCCAGCCGCCGGGCAGCTTGAAGTCGAGCGGATAGACATACATCAGCTCGGGCTCGTGGTCGGTGGTGCGGAACGGCCGGGAGATCGAGCCGTTGAACAGCTGCCAGGTCGACTGCTGCGAATACGCGAACCAGAGCGAGTCCTTCTTGGTCGGATCGTTCTGCGTGAGCAGGCCCTGCGCGATCTTGGTCCGCACCGAGAGGCCGATGCGCATTTCATTGGCCTGGTAGGCCACGGGCGACGCGGTGTGGCCTTCGGAAGGCGAGGTGGGCGTATCGGGCTTGCTGGTGGCCGCCGAAGCCGACACGTTCAATGGGCGATAGCCGCGGAACGTGAAGGTGCCGCAGTCGGTGCCGTTCTCGAGCTCCCAGAAGCGCGACAGTATCGAGTACTGGCGGTCGCGGCATCCCTTGTCGGTATCGACCGAGATCACGCGGGTGGCCGGCATCGATCCGTCCACAGGCGGTGCCGGCTGCGTGCTCGCCAGCACCGGCGGCGCGACCGGCACCGACACCGAAGGCAGCGTCTGCTGCTGCGCCCAGCGGTCGAAGCAGGCCAGGCGGGCTTCGTTGCTGTTGCCGAGCGCGGTGCATTGCTGCCAGGTCAGCTGCGAATAGGCCAACGGACTGGCCGGCCTTTCGACGGCCTGTGCGCTGGCCAGTGACGGTGCGAAGAGGCCGGGAGCCATCAGCAGGCTCGCGGCCAGAGTGGTGCGTAGAGGGATGGGTTTCATTGGTCTGCGGTCCGTTCCGTCTTTTTCAGAATGAAGGGATGTGTGCTGTCGTCGGCGGCGTTGCGCCAGGTGCCCCTGAACTCGCGGCCGCAGGAGGCCGGCTGCAGCGTGCCCGACCACACGCCGCTGATGCTGCGTCCGTCGAGCGACTCGTCGATGGCGAGCTCGCCCTCGTCGTCGACGTCGCCCGCAAGCTGCGCGACCGATGCGCTCGCCGAGGGGGCGGCCGCCGCGCGCGTGATGGTGCCGCGCACGCCCGCGTATTCGGGGTGCTTGCCGAGCACGACCGAGGCCGCAGAGGCCGCAGCCGGCAGGCCGTCGAAGCGCGCCTGCCAGCTGCCATACAGGGCTTCAACGGGCAGATCCTTCGCGGTGGCGGGACACCCGGGCGGGGCCGTGTTCCGGGCCGTGGGCCCCGCGCATGCCGTGCAGAGCGCGGCCAGCGAAAGGAAGAGAACCCGCGCCTTCATGACGCGGAGGCGGCCGCCGCTGCTGCCGCCGCATTGTCCTGCGCCTTGCGCGCGAACTCGGCGCGCAGCGCCTTGAGCTTTTCGCGCGGGTCTTCGCGGGTGGTGGTCTTGTCCAGGCCCATTTCGGCGATGAAGCGGCTCGGCACGCAGGGCACCATCTCGCGGCCCTGCTTGCGCTTCTTGGTCCAGCTCACCGCCAGGCTGCGCTGCGCGCGCGTGATGCCCACGTACATGAGGCGGCGCTCTTCCTGCAGCCGCTGCAGCGTCTCGTCGCTCACCTTGAGCTGGCGGCCGTTGTCGTCTTCGAGCTTGAAGGGCAGCAGGCCCTCGGTCACGCCGATCAGCATGACGTGCGGCCATTCGAGGCCCTTGGAGGCATGCAGCGTCGAGAGCGTGACCACGTTCTGGTCCTGCTCGCGCTCGCTGATGGTCGAAAGCAGCGAGATGGTCTGCGCCACCTCGAGCAGGCTCTTGCGTTCACTTTCGATGTTGTTGTCGGCGCCCGAGGCGTCGTCGATCACGCCGCCGGCGCGCTGCGACATCCAGTCGACGAATTCCAGCACGTTGGTCCAGCGCGCGGCCGCGGCCTGCTCGCTGTCTTCGCCGTCGTAGAGATGCTTCTCGTAGTCGATCTCCTTCAGCCAGTCGAGCATGAAGGTGCGCGAGTCTTCCGCGCCCATGGTGCGGCGCGCACGGTATTCGAGGTCGTTGATGTAGCGGCCGAACTCGTGAATGCCCTCGAGCGTGCGCTTGGGCATCACGCTCGGCAGCGACGGACTGAAGAGCGCCTCGAAGAGGCTCAGCTTGTACTGGCTGGCAAAGGTGCCGAGGCTCGCGAGCGTGGTGTGGCCGATGCCGCGCTTGGGCGTGGTGATGGCGCGCAGGAACGCCGGGTCGTCGTCGTTGTTGACCCAGAGGCGGAACCAGCCGCACAAATCCTTGATTTCGGCGCGGTCGAAGAAGCTCTGGCCGCCCGACACCTTGTACGGAATCTGCGCCTTGCGCAGCGCCTGCTCGAACACGCGCGCCTGGTGATTGGCGCGGTAAAGAATGGCGAAGTCTCGGAACTCCTTGTACTGCTTGCCTTGGGTGATGGCATCGCCCGCGCGCAGGCTGACGATGCGCGCCACCGCGCGTTCGGCCTCGTGCGCCTCGGAGTCGGCATCGACGATGCGCACCGGCTCGCCTTCGCCCAACTCGGAGAACAGCGTCTTCGGAAACAGCTTGGGGTTGGGGCCGATCACGTTGTTGGCCGCCCGCAGGATCGCGCTGGTGGAGCGGTAGTTCTGCTCGAGCTTGATCACCTTCAGGGTCGGATAGTCGACCGGCAGCTTGCGCAGGTTGTCCAGCGTGGCGCCGCGCCAGCCGTAGATCGACTGGTCGTCGTCGCCCACAGCGGTGAAGCGCCCGCGCTCGCCGGCCAGCGCCTTCAGCACTTCATACTGGGTAGCGTTGGTGTCCTGGTATTCGTCCACCAGGATGTGGCCCAGCGTGGTCTGCCACTTGGCGCGCACCTCGTCGAAGTCGCGCAGCAGCTTGAGCGGCATGCCGATGAGATCGTCGAAGTCGACGCTCTGGTAGGCCGTGAGCCGCTCTTCGTAGCGCGCCATGATGCGCGCGGTGATGCGCTCGTTGTCGTCCACCGCGGCGGCCTCGGCCTGTGCGGCGTTCAGGCCCATGTTCTTCCACTTGCTGATGGTCCACTGCCAGATGCGCGCGGTGGCCGTGTCGGTGGTGCCGCCCGCGTCTTTCAGAATCTTCGTGACGTCGTCGCTGTCGAGAATGCTGAAGGCGGGCTTCAGCCCCAGCACGGCGCCGTCTTCGCGCATCATGCGCACGCCCAGCGCGTGAAAGGTGCAGATCACCACATGCCGCGCGTCGCGCCCGATCAGGCCTTTGGCGCGCTCGCGCATTTCGCTGGCGGCCTTGTTCGTGAAGGTGATGGCCGCGATGCGCTTGGGCTCCAGCCCGGCCTGGATGAGCCGGCCGATCTTGTGCGTGATGACGCGCGTCTTGCCCGAACCCGCGCCTGCGAGCACGAGACAGGGGCCGTGCAGGTAATTGACGGCTTCTTGTTGCGCGAGATTGAGACCGGAAGACATGGGGAGTGGGGAGGGAAGGCCGCGGAGGAACGGCTGGCGCAAAGCGCGCAATGATACGGGGCGCAGCCTGTCCGGGACCCCTCCAGAGTTCACGATGCGGGACGCAACGACAATCAGGCGGTGTTGCCTGTATTTCTCGTAACTTTTCCCTTCTTCGCGTTGATCGCGGCGGGCTATGGCGCCGCGCGTGCCCGCGTCCTGCCGCTCGGCGCAATTCCCGGCCTCAACACCTTCGTGTTGTATTTCGCGTTGCCTTGCATGTTGTTGCGATTTGGCGCCGGCACGCCGATCGGGCAACTGCTCGACGGCAGCGTGGCGCTGGTTTGGGGCTTGAGCGCGCTGGCCGTGGTGGCAGGCGTGGTCTTCTTCACCCGCAACGCGCGCATCGGCTGGAACGACGGCGCATTCGGCGCTCTGGTGGCGGCCTTCCCCAACACAGGCTTCATGGGTGTGCCGCTCCTGGTGGCGTTGCTCGGCGCGCAGGCGGCAGGGCCGATGATCATCACCATCGCGTTCGACCTGGTCGTGACCTCGTCGCTGTGCATCGCGCTGTCGCGCCTCGACGGGGCCGGCGGGGGCACGGGTGCGCCGCACCAGGGCCCGCGGCAGGCAGCACGCCAGGCGCTGCGCGGCGTGCTGGTCAACCCGATGCCGTGGTCGATTCTGCTGGGCGTGCTGCTGTCGGCCGCTCGGTGGCGCTTGCCCGGCCCGGTGGAGCGCACCATTGCCATGCTGGCCGACGCGGCTTCGCCAGTGGCGCTCTTCACCATTGGCGCGGTGCTGGCGCGTTCGGCGCTGCTTGCGCGCGAGCACGGCGCCAGCGCGGCGGTGGCGGCGGCCATGGGCACCCGGTCGGCCTTCCCGGCCAGGGCGCCGCTGGCCGACGTGCTGCCGGTGGTGCTGGTCAAGCTGCTCGTGCACCCCCTGCTGGTCTGGGCGCTGGGGCAGGGCGCCGTCGCGCTCGGTTTGCCGCTCTCCTCTCCGGCGCTGATGGTGATCGTGCTGGTGGCGGCACTGCCGAGCGCCAGCAACGTTGCGATGCTGGCCGAGCGCTTTGGCGCCGACAACGGCCGCATCGCACGCATCATCCTGTGGACGACGGTGGCGACGTTCTTCAGTTTTCCGTTGGCGGTGGGCCTGCTGCGCTGAGGCGGTGCGCTGCAAGACGCTTCTGTTGAATCAGGGCGTCAGCACGCCGAGCTTGAAGGGATCGGCGTCCGAGAGGCGCTCGCACTTGGTGAAGTCGCGGCCCTGGGTGCCGTCGCAATAGAACGCGTTGTAGATGCGGCCGAACAGCGTGGGGCTGGCCGTGAAGAGCACGCCATGATCGGGTTGCCAGTTGTCCTTGACCGCCCCGGCGCCGAGTTCCGTGGCGCTGGTGGGGCCTGCCGTGGTGACGGAGGCGGACGAGAATTCGGCCAGCGTCTTGTGGACTTCGCCGCCGCGCCATCGCATTGCCAGTTCGGAAGCGGTGGGCCTGGCAGCCACGGGCAGCAGCACGCCGTTCACTTGAAAGCCGTCACCGAAGCGATGCGTCCTGCCGGCAAGAAAAGCGTAGGCGCAGGCGGCCAGGCACTGGCCGCGGATTTCGGTTTCCACGCCGCTCGAGCGGATGGCGTCGGCAAAGGCGCCGGCTGCTTCGGCGGTGCCGCCGAATGAGTCTTCGAACACCACGGTGCGCACCGTGCCTTTGCCGAGGTGCTCGGTAAAGGTCTTGATGGCCGTGCCGTCGAGCATGCCCGAGACCACAAGCCGGCTGCCCTGCAGTTCGAGTTCGGCCGCGGAGCATGCGAGGCATGCAAAAAATAGAGCCCAACCGAGCGATGAAGGCAGTTTCACGGCAACCCCTGGCGACCAGCGTTCTTGCTTGATGCGCGACGCCGGAACGGGCCCGCGCTGTAACAGCTTGAATAGCGGGCGGGCATGCAGTCAACCGCTTTTTCAGATTATTTCCGATTCCTGCGTAGGCCATAAGCCATAGCTATCGTTATCACTCCGGATGAGTGCTTATGTTTTCAAAACACTGCTAAAGTGTTTGCAAATCAAAGTATGTATGGAGGCACTATGGCAATACTTGTTCGTATTCTGCTGTGGCTGGCCTGGGTCGCCAGCGTGGGCTGGTTGTGGCATGCCGACACCCTCGGCACCGCCACGTCGCTTGCGGTGGGCGCCTTGAGCCTGGTGGTGTTCGCATGGCCCGGAAGCATCGCTCGGCGGCGCAGCAGCGAGCTGCGCTACGTCGACATGGGCAAGGAGCCCGCGGGCCTGCACCACTGACAAAGGCCGGCCTCGTTGCGAGGCCGCCTCAAATGCTGTGCGGGTCGACGTCGATCAGCCAGCGAATCACGCCCTTGCCTTCGGGCGTGCGCCGCAACGCGTGCAGCAGCGGCTGCCAGGCTGCCAGCAGGCGCTGCAGCGCGGCGCGAGAAGGGCTTTCGATCAGCATCTGCGCCCGTTCCACGTTGGCCACGCGCTGAATGGCCAGCGGCACCGCGGGGTAGCGCACCACGCGGTCGGCGCCTTCGAGCGCATCGGCCGCGCCACTCGCTGCATTCAGAAAGGCCTGTGCGGCCTCCTGCGTGCGCGCATCGGCCCGCAGCAGCGCCTGGAATGCAAAGGGCGGCATGCCGGCGGCGGCGCGCTCCTCGAGTTGCTGCCTGGCGAAGGCGGCGTAGTCGTGCTTTCGTAGGGCTGCGAAGAGCGGATGCTGCGCATGGTGCGTCTGGATCCACATCTCGGCGGTGGCACCCTGCGCCGCGAGGTAGGCCGCGTCGCGGCCCGCGCGGCCCGCCGATTGCATCAACAGGCTGAACAGCCGCTCGGGCGCGCGAAAGTCGCTGGAGAACAGCGCGCCGTCGGGGTTCACGGCGGCCACCAGCGTGATGCGCCGGAAGTCGTGCCCCTTGGCGATCATCTGCGTGCCGACCAGCACGTCGACCTCGCCCGAATGCACGGCTGCGAGCTGCGATTCGAGCGCGCCCTGCTTCTTGGTGCTGTCGGCGTCGATGCGTGCAATCCTCACGGGTTCAGGCGCCGCACTGCCGCCGGGCCGCGTCACGCCGGCGAACAGTTCGGCCAGATGCTCTTCGAGCCGCTCGGTGCCGCGCCCCACGGGCGCGATGTCGGGGTTGCCGCAAGACGGGCAGGCGCGCGGCACGCGCTCGGTAAAGCCGCAGTGGTGGCAGCGCAGCGTGCGGTCAATCTTGTGGAACACGCGGTAGGCGCTGCAATGCGGGCATTCGCTTTTCCAGCCGCAATCGGCGCAGGCCAGCACCGGCGCATAGCCGCGGCGGTTCAGGAACACCATGCTTTGCTCGCCGCGAGCGATGCGCTGGCCGATGGCGTCGAGCAGCGCGCCCGAGAGCACCGTTTTCGGCGGCTGCAGGTTCATGTCGACCAGCCGCACGGCGGGCAGTTCGCCAGCGCCGATACGTGACGGCATTGCGAGCCGCACATAGCGGCCCCCGGGGTCTTCGCCCTCGGCGGGGCGGCTCTGGTGCCAGCTTTCGAGCGAGGGCGTGGCGGAGCCCAGAATCACTTTCGCGCCCTCGCGCTGGCCCCGCCACACGGCGAGGTCGCGCGCCGAATACCGCGCGCCTTCTTGCTGCTTGTAGCTGGGGTCGTGCTCTTCGTCGACCACGATGAGCTTCAGCCCCGGCATCGACGCGAACACCGCCATGCGCGTGCCCAGCACGATGCGCGCGGCGCCGCTGTGCGCCGCGAGCCAGCTTGCGAGCCGCTGCGGATTGGTCATGCCGCTGTGCAGCGACACCACCGCGTCGTCGCCGAACCGTGCCTTGAAGCGCGCTTCGAGCTGCGGCGTGAGGTTGATCTCCGGCACCATCACCAGCGCCTGCGCGCCGGCATCGCCTGCGAGCAGGTCGGCCACGCAGCGCAGGTAGACCTCGGTCTTGCCGCTGCCGGTGCTGCCGACCAGCAGGAAAGTGCCCGTTTCAGCTTCGATGCGGGCCAGGGTGGCCGTCTGCTCCGGGCTCAGCGCGATCAGGTTGGCGGCTTCGGCCGTCTCGGTGACGGGCCCGGTCGTCGTCTTGCGCTTGAGCCGCCGGGCCAGCTGCGTGGTGCTCAGGTCGCGCAATTGCGGCGGCAGGGCTGCCAACGCGATTTCGCCGATCGAGCGCTGGTAGTAGCGTGCGGCAAAGGCCACGAGGTCGCGCCAGGCTCCGCCCAGCGGCGCGAGCGCATCGAGCGCGGCGCCCACGGGCTTGAGCGCCATGTCGGGCTCGGCGCCGTCCAGCGCGCCGGGCTCGTTCCAGACCACGCCCAGCACCTCGCGCCGGCCCAGCGGCACCCGCACCAGCGTGCCGGGCGCGAGCGGTGCCGCGCTGGCGTAGCTCAGCAGGTCGCCGAGCGCGGCATGCGCCGGCGTTTGCACGGCGATGTCGAGCCGCCAGGCCATCGCGGCGGGCGTGCTCGCTCGCGCTGCCTCCGTTGCCGGGGTTGGGCTGCTGGCGGGGGGAATGGGCGTCTCTGTTGGCAAGGTTTGTTAATGCGACTTTGAGCAAAATCGCTTAAGTCGTTGATTTTCCTGCGCTTTGAAGCTCATCCAGAGATTCTGTGGATAACTTTGTTGACAACAAGGCTCGACACGCTGCGGAGCCTTGAAAATCAAGCGTCTGGCTGGATTGCCCTCAAAAAAAGCAAAGTTCAAATCCTATATAAATCAACAACTTACGTTCGCTACTTGTTTAGGAGCAAAGAGGGGGCTGCTTCAGATAATCTTGCGCAGTGCAACACGTGTTTTGTGCATAAGTCGGGCCTCCTACACCGTTTTTGGACTTGACAAACGGCTGCGAACTGCTTTTCAGAGGAAACCAACTGCGTCGTCGCGCATGCCCGCCCGCGCAACAATTTCAACTGCGCAAGGCGCGTGATTGTGCGTGCACGGCCTGTACCAGCGCCGCCACGTGGTCCGGCGGCGTGAACTGGCTGATGCCGTGGCCCAGATTGAAGATGTGGGTCGGACCTTGGGCCGGGCCGGCATGTGGCTTGCCGAAGGCCTGCAGCACTTTCGCGACCTCGGCTTCGATTTGCGCGGACGGCGCGAACAGCACGTTGGGGTCGATGTTGCCTTGCAGGGCCTTGGCCTTGCCGTCGGCGCCTTCGCCGACCATGCGGCGCGCGGCCGCGAGGTTCACGGTCCAGTCGACGCCGAGCACTTCGCAGTCGAGCCCGCGCATGGCTTCGAGCCACAGGCCGCCGCCCTTGGTGAACACGATGCGCGGCACGGGCTTGCCGTCGGCACCGTTGCGCTTCAGGCCGGCCAGCACGCGTGCGGTGTAGGCAAGGCTGAACTCCTGAAACGCGCCGTCGGCCAGCACGCCGCCCCAGCTGTCGAACACCATCACGGCCTGCGCGCCGGCGTCGATCTGCGCGTTGAGATAGGTGGCCACCGAGTCGGCATTGACTGCGAGCAGGCGGTGCATCAGGTCGGGGCGGCTGTAGAGCATGCTCTTCACAAGGCGGTAGTCGCTCGAGCCCGCGCCTTCCACCATGTAGCAGGCGAGGGTCCAGGGGCTGCCCGAAAAGCCGATGAGCGGCACGCGGCCGTCGAGGGCCTTGCGAATCGACGCCACGGCGTCGAACACGTAGCGCAGCTTGGCCATGTCGGGCACTTCGAGCGCCGCAACGGCCGCTTCGTCACGCACGGGGCGTGCAAAGCGGGGGCCTTCGCCGGCCTCGAACGACAGGCCCAGGCCCATGGCGTCGGGCACGGTGAGGATGTCGGAGAAAAGAATGGCGGCATCGAGCGGGTAGCGTTCGAGCGGCTGCAGCGTGACTTCGGTGGCGTAGTCTGTGTTGGTCGCCAGCCCCATGAAGCTGCCGGCCTTGGCGCGGGTGGCCACGTACTCGGGCAGGTAGCGACCGGCCTGGCGCATGAGCCAGACGGGGGTGTGGTCTGTGGCCTGGCGCCAGCAGGCCCGCAGGAAAGTGTCGTTTTGCAATGGGGCGAAAGGCATGTCCCGATTGTCGCAGGGGGAGGGGCTTGCTTTCGGTGGGCTGCTTGTTTGGGCGCTCTTGTTCAGGGCGTGTGCACAGGCCACCGGGTACTCCCCTCCGCGAATGTCCCCCGGCTTCGCCTCCTCCTTTATTTCGCTGCGGGGAGCACCCGATGCCCTGTGCACTGGGGCACGTTGCTGGTGTATCGCCGATCAACGACCGCTCCGTGCAAGGTACCCCGTCGGCGGGTGCGCGCCCCGAACCAGCAAAGTCCAGCAAGACCAGCCGAAATCAGACCACAGGCACCCGCACCGAATCCGCAGGATTCACCTGGCGCCGATACAGCATCAACGTGGCGACCAGCCCGCAGATGGCGGCCGCCGTCATCCACAACCCCGGCGCGCCCTTGTCGCCGGTCATCTCGATCAGGCCGGTGGCAATGGCTGGCGTGAAACCGCCGAACAGCGCCGTCGCCAGGCTGTAGGCCAGCGAGAAGCCGGCGGTGCGCACGTTGACCGGCATCACCTCGGTGAGCGCCACCACCATCGCGCCGTTGTAGCTCGCGTAGAGGAACGAGAGCCACAGCTCCACTTCGAGCATGCGCGCGAAGCTCGGCGCGCCCACCAGCCACTTGAGCGACGGGTACGCGGTGAGGACGGTCAGCACCGTGAACAGAATCAACAGCGGCTTGCGGCCTACGCGATCGGACAGCGCGCCCATGATCGGCAGCCAGATGAAGTTGGAGACCGCCACGCACAGCGTGACGACGAGCGCATCGGTCGTGCTCAAGTGCAGCACCGACTTGCCGAAGGTGGGCGTGTAGACCGTGATCAGGTAGAACGACACCGTCGTCATCGACACCAGCATCATCCCCGCGACCACCAGGCCCCAGTTGGCGATCATCGACTGGAAGATCTCGCGCGCATCTGGGCGGTGCTTGCGCGCCATGAACTCCTCGGTCTCCTGCAGCGAGCGGCGAATCACGAACAGCACCGGCACGATCAGGCAGCCGACGAAGAACGGAATGCGCCAGTAGAAGTCGCCGATTTCCTGCGAGGTGAAGGTCACGTTGAGCCAGTAGCCGAGCGCCGCCGCCACGACGATCGCCACCTGCTGGCTGGCCGATTGCCAGCTCACGTAAAAGCCCTTGCGCCCCGGCGTGGCCATTTCCGACAAGTAGACCGAAACGCCGCCCAGCTCCACGCCGGCCGAGAAGCCTTGCAGCAGCCGCCCGACGAGCACCAGCAGCGGCGCGGCGAAGCCGATGGTGGCGTAGGCCGGTACGCAGGCAATCAGCAGCGTGCCGAGCGCCATCAGCGCGAGCGTGACGATCAGGCCCTTGCGGCGGCCGACGCGATCGACGTACGCGCCGAGAAAAATCGCGCCCAGCGGCCGCATCAGGAAACCGGCGCCGAAGGTCATGAAGGTCAGCATCAGCGAGGCGAACTCGTTGCCCGCCGGGAAGAAGGCCTTCGAGATCTGCGTGGCGTAGAAGCCGAACAGGAAGAAGTCGAACATCTCCATGAAATTGCCGCCCGTCACGCGCAGCACGGTGGCGAATTTCGAGGAGGAGGACGTCGAAGCAGCGGCGGAAGCGGCAGTGCCTGAAGCGGCGCGGGCGGCCGGGCCCGGTTGCGCGGCAGTGTGCGCAGGATCCATCTTGTTGTCCCCTTGGGCGATGTAGTTCGTCCAAGGGTAGGCCGGGGTTCCCGACCGCTACCTGACCACCGCAGTCAGGTAGCTGTCATTCCTGGCTTCTTCTTCAGGTCTTGTATTTCACCGAACAGCCGTAGGGCCGCGTCGAGGCCGTAGAAATCGGCTTGCCGCCGAAGGCCTCGCCGAGCGCCTGGTTCACGTAGTTGGTCGCGCTCTTGATGTCGTCGGGCCGGGCCGAGGCGATGCTGTCGATGCCGCCCGCGTACACCAGCACGCCCTTGGGGTCGATGATGAAGATGTGCGGCGTGGTGCGCGCGCCGTAGGCCTGGCCGATGACGCCGTCTTCGTCCATCAGCATTGCGGTGGGGGCGGCTTTTTGCGACTTCATCCACGCATCGAGAGCCGCAGGCTGCAGGTAGTCGCTGGCCGCGCGCTCGGTGGAATTGACCGACAGCCAGACCACGCCCTTGGCCGTGGCGGATTTCTGCGTGGCGGGCATGTTGCCGCTGTTGTAGTGCTTGCGCACGAAGGGGCAGCCCGGATTGGTCCACTCGAGCACCACGAACTTGCCGGCAAAGTCGGAGAGCTTGTGCTTGGCGCCGCTGGTGTCCACGGCAACGAAGTCAGGCGCCTGCTGGCCCACGGCGGGCGCTGCGAAGGCGTTATTGCCCATGAGGAAAGTGGCGCCGAGCGCCACGGCTGCGGCCACGACGGCGCGGCGCGAGGCGCGGGTGAGGGCGGCGCGGGCGTGGCGCGCGGCGCGAAGGGAACGCGAGTCGGACGATGGCGAAAGTGACATGGCCAGCTTGAACTCCAAAAGAAAAAACAAACAACGGCGACAGCTTAGGGCGCTTTGCTCAAGTGCATGTGACAACCCATGTCACGCAACGGGTCAAAGCGCGGCAAGCGCTGCGCGCACCTCGTCCTTGCCCAGAATTTCGGTCAGGACGACCGGCGCCTTGCCGGGTGCCTGCAGCACATACAAGGGCACGCCGCTGCGTCCGAGCGAGGTCAGGGCGGCGGTAATGGCGGGGTCGCGGCGCGTCCAGTCGGCACGCAGCATCGCGACCTTCTTGCTGTCGAAATCGGCCAGCACCTCGGCATCGGCGAGCGTGGCCTTCTTGTTGTACTGGCAGGTCACGCACCAGGCGGCCGTGAAGTCGATGAACACCGGCTGCCCGGCGCTCGTGAGGTCGGCCACGCGTTCGGCCGACCAGGGCTGCCAGCGCTGGCCGGCATTGGCGGAGGACGCGAGCTTGGCCGGCTCCACCGTCTGCAGCACGTTGCGCCCGATGGCCGCGGTGAGCATTGCAGTGAAGGCAACCAGCACCGTGGCAATGACCAGCCGCGTGCGGCCGCGCAGCGTCAGCGCCCAGACGATGGCGGCCATGCACACCAGCAGCGCGAGCAGCGTGCCCGCGCCGTCGATGCCGCTTTGCTGCCCCAGCACCCAGACCAGCCAGGCCACGGTGGCGAACATCGGAAACGCCAGCAACCGGCGCAGCGTGCCCATCCACGGGCCGGGCTTGGGCAGCAGCCGCGCAATGGCCGGAACGAAGCCGGCCACCAGATAAGGCAGCGCCAGACCGAAGCCCAACGCCGCGAACAGCAGCAGGGCCTGGGCGGCGGGAAGCCCGATGGCAAAGCCGAGCGAAACGCCCATGAACGGCGCGGTGCAGGGCGAAGCGATCACCACGGCCAGCACGCCCGAGAGGAAGTCGTTGGCAATCGGGTGCTTGGCCTGGGCCGAACACACGGACGACGGCGCCGCGCGCCCGAATTCGAAAACGCCCACCAGGTTGAGCCCGATCAGCGTGAACAGCGCGGCCAGCGCCGCCACCACGGCCGGCGATTGCAGCTGGAAGCCCCACCCAAGCTGGGCGCCCGCCGCGCGCAGCGCCAGCATGGCGCCACCCAGCGCGAGAAACGAGAGCATCACGCCGCCGGTGTAGGCCAGCCCCGCCGTGCGGTGCGCGCTGCGATTGCCGGCCTGCCGCGCAAAGCCCAGCACCTTGATGGCCAGGATCGGGAACACGCAGGGCATGAGATTCAGCAGCAGGCCGCCGAGCATGGCGCCCAGCAACGCGACGATGAAGGTGCCGGCGGGCTGGGGCGGCAGGTCCGTGGGCGATGTGGAAGCGGCGGCAGTCGCCGCATTGGCGGCGAGCGCGGCCTGCAGCGCGGGCGAGACCTCGGCGCGCGGAGCGGCAGTCGGCCAGGTGCCGCTGACCGGCGCTTCGGTACGCCAGGCCATCGGCTGGCCCGGCTGCCGGTCGGCCTCGGCCAGCGCGACCACCAGCGGCAGGGTCGTGGGGCTGGCGCTGCGCTGGTCGGCCAGCGGCAAGGTGGCGGTCCAGGTGCCGCCTTGCCAGCTTTGCGTCCAGTCCTTGCCCGATTCCGCGGCGGTGCGGATCAGCTCCGGTGTTTCGGGGAAGAAGCCCAGGGTCTTGCCCTGCGCCGCCGCGGGCAGCCCTTCGAGGCGCACCTGCAGGTTGTTGGCGCTGACCTCGACAGAGCCCGCCTTGGCGAGCGGCTGCGGCTGCGCGGCCTGGGCGGCATCGAAGCCGGCCTTGTGCAGCGCGGTCGAGCCCTGCAGTGGCAGCGCAAGGGTGAACTCACCCTCTTCGGGAATGCATTCCTTGCGGCAGACCAGCCAGGTGGCCTTGAGCCGGATGTCGAGCCCCGAAGCCCCCGTGCCAAGGGCCAGCGGCGGCTTGAAATTGCTCGAAACCTCGAGCGGCACCGGGAGCAGCACCGTGCCCTCGTAGCCGTAGTTGGCCAGGTTGCCGACCGGGATCTTCTTCGGCACCGGCCACGCAATCTCGCCGGCCGACACCCCCGCCGGCAGGGTCCAGTTCAGTTCCGTGGGCAGGCCGGAATCGCCGGCGTTCTTCCAGTAGGTGTGCCACTCGGGCTGGTGGGTGATCTGCAGCCCGACCCAGACCGGGGCGCCGGGCGCAACGCCGTCGGGCGCATGCGCGACCAGTTCGGCGCGCACGTGGGGGGTGGTGACGACAGCACCCGGCTTGGATGCCAATTGCGCCGCAGCCGGCATGCAGGCTGCGGCGGTTGCTACCAGAAAGGTAGCTAGATGAAAGCGGGAAAGGATCATGCCGATCAGTCGGAGCGGGCGGGCGGTGCGAAGTTCCAGGCGGTTTCGGGCGCTTTCGGGCCTCAAGCGGCCCAGCCCAGCACCACGCGGCGGCTGTTGGCGCTCTTTTTCTCGATTTTGGTGACCATCACCGCGCCAATCTCGGCGGTGTTTGCAACATGCGTGCCGCCGCAGGGCTGGAAGTCGATCTGCGCCTCGCCCTCGCCGCCGATCCGAATGGTGCGCACCGTACCCGTGCCGCGCGGCGGCTGCACGCTCATGCTCTTCACGAGCGCCGGATTGGCGTCGAGCTCCTCGTCGGTGATGGCGCCCACGGTCAGCGGATGGGCCGCTTCAACCAGCCGCGCGAGGCCGGCAGTCAGCGCTTCCTTGTCGAGCGGGTCGGTCATGTGGAAGTCGATGCGCGCGTAGTCGGGCGTGATCGAACAGCCGTTCACCGGCACCGGCACCAGGTGGCACAGCAGATGGCTGGCGGTGTGAAAGCGCATCAGCCGGTGGCGGCGCTCCCAGTCGAGGCGCGCAGTGACCGTGTCGCCCGGCTGCAGCGCGGCCAGCAGTTCGACTTGCCCGGGCGCCGGCACGTGAACGAATTCGCTGGTGGGCTGGCCTTCTTCATTCTTGGCCTTGCGGGTGTCGGCAATGACGAACTCGCGGCCGTCGGCCAGCGCCAGCACGCCGGTATCGCCGGCCTGTCCGCCGCCCAGGGGATAGAACACCGTGCGGTCCAGCACGATGCCGGTGTCGTCGATGCGCAGGATGCGGGCTTCACAGGCGCGCAGATACGCGTCGGCACGGAACAGGTCGTCAGTCATGCGGCGATGGTAGCGGCGATGCGTGAATGAGGTGCGCCCACGCCAAAAAGCGCCCACGACCGACAGCCCCGGCCGGCGCCGCCCGCATGATGTGCCGGAATGCGGCCCCATGCCGCGACACCGAAGGATTCGCGAATGAAGGCACCGAATATCGCCATTTCCCTGACCTCCTCCACCGCACTGGCCGCGGTGCTGGGGCTGGCCGGTTGCGGCGAGGCCGCCAAGCTGCCCCCCGAAGTCACGACCGGCCCGCGGCCGCAACTGGCCGAACCCAACAAGACGCTGATTCCCACCATCAATGTGGCCACCGCGGTCGGCTGGACCGACACCGCCGGTCCCACGGCCGCCGAAGGCCTGCGCGTGAACGCGCTCGCCCGCGGGCTGGACCATCCGCGCTGGGTCTACACGCTGCCCAATGGCGACGTGCTGGTGGCCGAGAGCAACAAGCCGCCCAAGCCCGAAGGCGCCGGCGACGGCGGCGGGCCGATGGCCAGGATCCGCGACTGGGCCATGGGCAAGTTCATGAACCGCGCCGGTGCGGGCGTGCCGAGCCCCAACCGCATCACGCTGCTGCGCGACGCCGACGGGGATGGCGCGGCCGAAGTGAAGCAGGTGTTCCTGTCGAACCTGAGTTCGCCATTCGGCATGGCGCTGGTCGGCAATGAGCTTTTCATTGCCAACGCCGACGCGCTCGTCAAGGTGCCGTACACCGAGGGCCAGACCTCGGTCAGCGCCGCGCCCACGGTGGTCACGCCGCTGCCCGCGGGCATCAACCACCACTGGACCAAGAACGTGATCGCCAATGCCGACGGCACCAAGCTCTATGTCACGGTCGGCTCCAACAGCAACATCGGCGAAAACGGGCTCGCCGCCGAAGAAGGCCGTGCCGCCATCTGGGAGGTGGACGTGAAGAGCGGCGAGAAGCGCCTGTTCGCAAGCGGCCTGCGCAACCCCAACGGCCTGGCCTGGGAGCCTGAAACCAAGGCGCTGTGGACCGTGGTCAACGAGCGCGACGAAATCGGCAGCGACCTCGTGCCCGACTACCTCACCTCGGTGAAGGACGGGGCCTTCTACGGCTGGCCCTGGAGCTACTACGGCGGCAATGTGGACGCGCGCGTCACACCGCAGAAGCCCGACCTGGTGGCCAAGGCCGTCGCGCCCGACTACGCGCTCGGCTCGCACGTCGCCCCCTTGGGGCTGGTCTTTTCGGACGCGCGCGGCATGCCTGCCGAGTTCGCGACCGGCGCCTTCATCGGCGAGCACGGCTCGTGGAACCGCAAGCCGAAGTCGGGCTACAAGGTGGTGTTCGTGCCCTTCATCGGCGGCAAGCCGAGCGGGCCGCCGGTCGACGTGCTGACCGGCTTTCTCACGGCGGATGAGAAGGCACAGGGCCGGCCGGTGGGCGTGGCGCTCGACAAAAATGGCGCGCTGCTGGTGGCCGACGACGTGGGCAACGTGGTCTGGCGTGTCTCGCGGGCAAAGCCGCAGTAAGCGGCCGTCTCTAGCGCCGCGGGCGGCCGATCCGGAACAACCGGTGCCGGCGCAGCGCGTGCCCCTCGGGCACCGACGGATGATCGAAAGCGCCGGCCACGTCTTCACGCATGCCGAGGCGCTCCATCACGGCCGCCGAACGAAGATTGCCGACGGCAGTGAACGCCACGATCTCCTCGAGCCCGAGCCGCTCGAAGCCAACCTGCAGCGCACCCCGTGCAGCCTCGGTGGCAAGACCCTGGCCCCACCACTTCCTTGCGAAGCGCCAGCCGATCTCCACGCACGGTGAAAACGGCAGTGCGGCCAGCGGCACATTCAGGCCCGTGAAGCCCGCGAATTCGCCCGAGTCCTTGTGCTCGACGGCCCAGAAACCCCAGCCGTTCGCGGCGATGCGCGCCTGGAAGCGTTCCACCAGTGCATCGCTGTCGGCCCGCGTGGGAACCGGCAGCAGGAACGCCATGACTTCGGGATCGGCCGCGAGCGCGGCAAAGGGCGCGAGATCGCTCTCGCGCCACTGGCGCAACCGAAGGCGCGGAGTTTCGAATTCGATCGGAGGCTGGAGGATGCTGTCGGCCATGCGGCCGATTGTGCTCAGAACCCCGCGAGCACCACCTTGCCCTGCGCAGTGCCGCTTTCGATCAGCGCATGCGCCTTCCGGAGGTTGGCCGCGTTGATGGTGCCGAAGCTCGCATTCGCCGTGGTGCGGATGCGGCCCGCATCGACCAGCGCCGCCACCTCGGCCAGCAGCGCGCCCTGCTCGGCGATGTCCGGCGTTTCGAAGCGCGAGCGCGCAAACATCATTTCCCAGTGCAGCGAGATGCACTTGGTCTTGAGCGGCATCGCGTCGAGCGACGGCAGGTCGTCGATCACCGCGAGCTGGCCCTGGGGCTTGAGGCTTTCGATGATCTGCGCATAGTGCTGGCCGGTCTGCGTGAGGCTCGCGACCATGTCGACCTCGCCGATGCCTGCCGCCTTGAGTTCGGCCGCGAGCGGCTTCGAATGGTCGATGACCGCGTGCGCGCCGAGCGCCAGGCACCAGGCCCGCGTCTCGGCCCGCGAAGCCGTGGCCACCACCCGCAACTGGGTGAGCTGGCGCGCGAGCTGGATCAGGATCGAACCCACGCCGCCGGCGCCGCCGGTGACGAGCAGCGTCTGTCCCGCGCCGCCGTTCTTCGGCACCTTGAGGCGGTCGAACAGCAGCTCGTAGGCGGTGATGGTGGTCAGCGGCAGCGCGGCGGCCTGCGCATCGTCGAGGCTTCTAGGAGCGAGGGCCACGATGCGCTCGTCGACCGCATGCAGCTCCGAGTTGGTGCCGGGCCGGACGATCGATCCGGCGTAGTAAACGCGGTCGCCGGCCTTGAAGTTCCTGACCCCGGCGCCGATGGCCTCGACCGTGCCTGCGGCATCCCAGCCCAGCACCTTGGCTTGGCCGGCTTCGGGCGCCATGTTCTTGCGCACCTTGGTGTCGACCGGGTTGACCGAGATGGCTTTCACACGCACCAGCAGGTCGCGCGGGCCGACAGCGGGCGTGGGCAATTCGATGTCCTGCAGCGACTCCGGGTTGTCGATGGGAAGGGCTTGGTAGTAACCGATGGCTTTCATGTCAGGGGACCTTTCTTGAACGATGGCTCGACTGTAGGATGGCAACTGAAAATTGATAAGGCCGCCCAGAACACCAACACTTTCAAATGAAAATTGAAAATCTGTCAGATCTTCAGGTGCTGGTGCAGACTGCGCGCGGCGGCACCCTGACCGCAGCCGCGCATGCGCTGGGCATGACGCCCGCGGCGGCCAGCGCCACGCTCAAGCGGCTGGAAACACAACTCGGCGCCCGCCTGTTCGAGCGCTCGACCCGCGCCATGCGCCTGACATCGCAGGGTCAGACGCTGCTCGACTACGCCGTGCGCGCCTTCGAGCTGCTCGACGAAGGCGAGTCGCTGGTCACGGCTGATCGCGGCGAGCTGGTCGGCACCTTGCGCGTGGCCGCCCCGTCGGATCTCACGCGCAGCACGCTGCTGCCCTGGTTCGATGAATTCCTTGCGCTGCATCCGGGCGTGCAGTTGTCGCTTTCGGTCGGCGACCGGCTGCTCGACGTGACCCGCGACGAGGTCGACGTGGCACTGCGCTACGGCGCGCTGGCCGACTCCCGCCTGGTGGCGCGGCCCTTTGCGCTGACCAACCCGCTGCTCACCGCCTCGCCCGGCTACCTGCGCCGCCACCCCGCACCGAAGACGCCGCAAGACCTGGTGCACCACAACTGCCTCACCTTCGACCGCGGCGGGCGCCGCCACCGCACATGGCGCTTCGCGCAGAACGGTCAATGGACCGAAGTGCGCGTGAAGGGCGACCGCAGCGTGGACGACGCCTCGCTCGCGCGCGAGTGGGCGGTGGCGGGTTACGGCATCACGTTGAAATCGGCGCTCGACGTGCACAACGACATCCGCAGCGGCCGGCTGGTGCACCTGCTGCCCGAGTGGGACACCGAGCCCTATCCGCTGCACGCACTGCTGCCGAGCGGCCGCTTCGTGCCGGCGCGGGTGCGGGCGCTGGTCGACTTCCTGGCGCTCAAGTTCGAGATGCTGACCGCCGCCGCTTAGATCATGGGCGTGACGGCGCCGTCCATCGCGACGATGGCGCCCGTCACGTAGCTCGCCTTCGGCGAGGCCAGGAAGACGACCGTGTTAGCGATCTCTTCCGGCGTGGCGATGCGCCCGAGCGGCAGTCGCGCGGTGGCGCGCTTCAACGCCTCGTCGCTGTCGATGCCCTGCAGCTTCGCATCCGCCTTCATGCCTTCCTGCAGCCGTTCGGTCAGCGTGAGGCCGGGGTTCACCGCGTTCACCCGCACGCCCTTGGCCGCATAGGCCGATGCCATGCCGGCGCTCACCAGCATCAACGCCGCGTTGGCTGCGCCGCCGGCCATGTGGACCGGGCTCGCCACCTTGCCGCCCTGGCCGATCACGTTGACGATGGCGCCGTGACCGCGCTGGCCCATGCGCTTCACCACCGGATCGATCATGTGGATGTAGGTGAAGTATTTGGCTTCCATCGCGTCGTGCCAGGCGGCGGGGTTCAGCTCGTCGGGCGGTGTGCGGCGCGCGGCACCGGCCGAGTTGACCAGCACGTCGACCGGACCGAACGCTTGCTCGGCCGCATCGAGCGCGGCCACGGCGCTTGCGGGGTTCTTGAGATCGGCCGCATGCACCGAGATCCGGCCCTCGGCCTGTGCGAACGCTTCGACGAGCGTCTTGCGGCCTTGCTCCAGGTTCTGCAGATCGCGCGACACGAGGCTCACGCGCGCGCCCTCGCGCAGGAAACCCAGCGCGCAGGCCAGGCCAATGCCCTTGCTGCCGCCGGTGATGAGAACGTGCCGGTCCTGGAGCTGGAGATCCATGTGAGTGTCCTTGTGTCGTCGAAGAGAGGGAGCGCATGGCGCGGGGTCGCGTGGATTGAATCACCGCTCTAAGATCGGCGGATGAAAGCATCCTCGGTATCCCTGCCCCGCTACTGGTCTCAACTGACGACGCGCGACTTCGCGGCGCTCGATGTGGCAGCCACCGTCGCGGTGCTTCCGCTCGGCGCCACCGAACAGCACGGGCCCCATCTGCCTCTGGGCGTGGACACGGTGCTGGCCGACGGCATCGTGGCCGCATCGCTGCCGTTGCTGCCGGCGGGGCTTCCGGTGCTGTTCCTGCCGACCCAGCAGATCGGCCTGAGCCCCGAGCACGCACGCTTCGCGGGCACGCTCACCCTTTCGGCCGAGACCGTGATCCGCATGTGGAAGGAAATCGGCGCCGGCGTGGCGCGCGCCGGTGTGAAGAAGCTGGTGCTGTTCAACGCGCACGGCGGCCATGTGGGCGCGATGGACATCGTGGCGCGCGAGCTGCGCGCGGAGCATGGGCTCATCGTCTACAGCGTGAGCTGGTTCAATCTGCCGCTGGGCGCTGCGGGCGCGCAGTTCGGCGCGGACGAGCATCGCTTCGGCGTGCACGCGGGAGATATCGAAACCTCGATGATGCTGGCGCTCGCGCCGCAGCAGGTGCACATGGGCGAGGCGAAGAATTTCCGCTCCACCTCCGAGCAGCGCGCGGCGGACTACGCGATTCTCGGCAACGGCAAGAGCGCCAAGCTCGGCTGGGCCATGGAAGACTACAACGCGCAGGGCGCGGCGGGCAATGCTGCCGCCGCGACGGCGCCGCGCGGCCAGGCGGTGGTCGATGCGGCCGCGCAGCAGCTTGCGTTGTTGCTGGCCGAGGTGTCTCGACTGCCGTTGGATACGGCGCATACCGGGCCGCTACCGTAGCTGTTGCTGGGACATTGATTCGCGCCGTGTTCGGGGCGCGCTCCCGCCGACGGGGTACCTTGCTCCGCGAATGTCCCCCGGCCTGCGGCCTCCTCCTTTATTTCGCTGCGCAAGGCACCCCATCGACGGGATCATTGTGTGCAGCGGTCGTTGATCGGGCAGCACAAGAGCCGCGCCCATAGTGCACAGGGCATCGGGTGCTCCCCGCAGCGAAATAAAGGAGGAGCCGAAGGCGGGGGACATTCGCGGAGGGGAGTACCCGGTGGCCTTTGCACCCGCCCTGAACAGCAGCGGCTCGAACAACAGCGCCCCGAACTCTCACTTCACGCCGCAGTGACAACGCTCCCAAGCACCCCCGCAAACATGTTCGAATCGACATTGCCGCCGCTCACGCAAATGCCCACCGTCTTGCCGCGCCAGCGCTCCTGCTGCTGAAGCGCGCCCGCCAAAGCCGCCGCACCGGCGCCTTCGGCCACGTTGTGCGTGTCGCTGAAGAGAATGCGCATCGCCTCGGCAATCTCGTCGTCGGTGACGGTGATCACGTCGTCGGCCTCGCGCAGGATCACCTCGACCGACTCGGGCACTGGCGTGCGGCAAGCCATGCCGTCGGCCAGCCGTGTGCTGACCGGGGATTCGAGGGGCCGCCCCGCGCGAAAGGAATCGCGGTAGGCCGTGGCATGCGCCGACACCACGCCGATGAGCCTCGTCGACACGCCGCAGTGCGCCCGCGCGGCGGCCGCGGCGGCAAAGCCGGAACCCAGCCCGATCGGCACGAACAAGACGTCGGGCGGCGCATCTTTCAGTGCGCTGAAGAATTCGACATACGCAGTCGACACGCCGCGCACCAGCTCGCGATGAAACGACGGCACGCGGTGCATGCCGTCGCGCTCTGCGAGCATGGCCGCATGCTCCGCAGCGGCCTGGAAGTCGTCGCCATGCTCGACCAGCTGCACGCCCAGGGCTCGCATCGCCGCATTCTTCTCGAGCGAGTTGCCGTGCGGCACCACGATGGTGGCGGCGATTCCGTGCCGCCGGGCCGCGAAGCCCACCGACTGGCCGTGGTTGCCGCGCGTGGCGCTGATGGCGTGGCGCACGCCAGGCTGCTCGCGCGCCAACGTTTCGAAGTAGGTCAGCCCGCCGCGGATCTTGAAAGCGCCCGCCGGCGTGTGGTTCTCGTGCTTGGCCCACACCGTGCAGCCGAGGCGCTGCGCGAGCAGCGGCCATGCGTATTGCGGCGTGGGCGGCATGGCGGTGCCGACCGTGCGCTGCGCGGATGCGATTTCTTCGCGGGTGAACCTCACGAGCGGCCTTTTTTTACTTGCGTTCTGTCAGTGCAACGCGCACTGCCAGCGCGGCCAGCACGCTGCCCATCACATAGCGCTGCGCGCGCAGCCATCCGGCGCTTTGCGAGAGCACGGCAGTGATGCTTGCGGCGCCGAGGATCACGGCCGTGTTGACCGCGGCGCTGCTGGCCATTTGCGCGACGCCCAGCTGCATGCTCTGCAGCAGCACCGAGCCGCGCTCCGGATGAATGAACTGCGGAAAGAACGAGAGGTAGAACATCGCGACCTTAGGGTTCAGCAGGTTGGTGAGAAAGCCCATGCGAAACAGCTTGCCCGGCGGGTCGGCCGGCAGCGCGCGCGCCTCGAAGGGCGCATTGCCGCCAGGCTTGACCGCCTGCCATGCCAGCCACAGCAGGTAGGCCGCGCCGGCAAGCCGGATGGCGTCGAACGCGACCGGCACGGCCAGCAGCAGCGCGGTGAGCCCGAGTGCGGCCGCGAACAGGTGGGCCAGGAAAGCCATCATCACGCCGCCGAGCGAGACCAGCCCGGCGCGGCGTCCCTGGATGAGCGTGCGCGACACGCAATAGATCATGTTCGGCCCCGGCGTGAGTGCCAGCAGCAGCGAGGCGAGCGCGAACCAGGCGATTTCGGTCAAGGTCAGCATGTCGGTCAGAGCCCTTCGGATTGAAGCGTGACGGGGCCTCGTGGCGTGTCGAGCACGGCCACGAGATTGGGGGCGCCGGATTGCACGGGCATGTCGGCCATGCCGATGGCCGAGAGCGCCGCAGCCAGGTCTGGCGCGCGCGGATGGGTGGCTTGCAGCGATCGCATTCCCAGGCCCGAGGCGGGCATGGCGTCGGTGGGATGCACCGGCCCCCACTGAATCAGCGTGGGCAGCGCGCCGTAGAAGAGCCGCTGGCCGTCGTCGCGCACGGTGATCTGCCATTCGAGCCGGCCCGCGGGCGTGTCGCGCGAGGCTTCGAGCAACTGGCCGCGATCGATGTGCGCGTGCTCGTCGTGGGCCAGTGCCTGCAGTGCGGCCTGCGCGTCGGGCACGCGCGCAACGAAGTGCACCAGCCGCGGCCCGCGCCGCACCAGGCCTGCTTGCAGCACCGCATCGTCGAGATCGAACCAGCGGTGCGTGCCGGGCCGCGAAGGCTGCTTGCCCGGTTCGATGGCGATGATTTCCAGGTAAGCCTGCGGAAAGGCATCGGTCGCGATGTTCAGCAACCGGTTGTGCGTGCCCATCAGCGGGTGCGTGCCGCCGGGCCCCGGCGTCACGCCCAGGGTGGCCTCGCACCACGCCACGCCTTCGGCCAGCGAGGCGGCGGCAATCACGAGATGGTCGAGCTGCGCGCGCATGGTGCTCTGCCTTACAGCGTGACCTGGCCGTCGACGCAGGTCACGGCATCGCCGCCGACCCACACCATGCCGTCGCTGTCGCGCTCGATGTACACGCGCCCGGCACGTCCGAGGCACTGGCCCTGCGCGGCCACGTAGCGCGCTGGCATGTGGCCGTCGGCAATCAGCCATTCGGCGAGGCTGGCGTTGAGGCTGCCGGTGACCGGGTCTTCCTCGACGCCGATGGGTGCGGCGAAAGCGCGCACCTCGAGGTCGATCTTCGGGCTGTCGTCGGTTTCGGCCGCGGCCTTGCCGCCGAAGGCGCGCGCCTCACGGTTCGACCGGCCGATCAGCATCGACGAACCTTCTGCCACCGGAACGCCCGCCACGCCGGCCTTGACGCCCAGCTCCTTGAGCATGCGGTGATCCGGCACGAGCCGCAGCACGGCGTCCGCATCGCTCAGCAGCAGGCCGAACCAGACCGGGCCGTTGTCCAGCACCTGGGCCGCGACGATCTGCTGCGCCTTCAGGCCCAGCGCGCCTGCCACCTTGGCCAGCAAGCTGGGGCTGGGCGCGCTGCGCTTGAGCGGCGGGGCCGAGAAGGCCAGGCGTTCGCCTTCGCGCTGCAACGGCACCAGGCCTGCTGCGCACTGTTGCACGATGCGGCCCGCCGCCTTGGGCTTGCCGCCGGCCTGCAACCACGCATGGCAGCTGCCGATGGTGGGATGGCCCGCGAAGGGCAACTCGCCGCCCGGCGTGAAGATGCGCACGCGGTAGTCGGCCGTCGGCTCGGTCGGCGGCAGCAGGAAGGTGGTTTCGGAAAGGTTGGTCCACTGCGCAAAGCGCTGCATGGCGGCGTCGTCGATGCCGGTGCCATCGAGCACCACGGCCAGCGGATTGCCGCGGTAGGGCGTTGCGGTAAAGACGTCGACTTGTTTGAACGGGCGGGATTTCATGCGTGTCATTCCAGCGGAAGATCGAGCACGCCGCGCGTGCCCGGACGGGAGATCAGTTCGCCGTACCAGCGTTCGAGGTTCGGCCAGCTGGGGCGCTGGTATTCGGCGGGCGGCAAGCCGAACCAGCGGTGCGCCTCGCAGCCTATGGGAATGTCGGCCATGGTGAAGCGGTCGCCGGCCATGAAGGGCTGCTTCGCGAGATGCGCGTCGAGCATCGCGAACAGGGCTTCGCTCGCATGAACGGAGGCCGCGATCAGCGCCGGCTCGCGTTCGGCCGGCAGCGTGCGCACCCATTGCACGAAGGCATCGCGGCTCGCGCGGTTGAGCGTGGTCTGCTGCCAGTCCATCCAGCGTTCGGCATCGAAGCGCGCAGGCAGTTCGCTGGGGTAGAACTTGCCGTGCGAGTGCTTGGCGCACAGGTAGCGCACGATCACGTTCGATTCCCAGAGCGTGATGCGCTCGCTGCCTTCGCCGTCGTCGATGGTGGGCACCATCGCGTTCGGGTTGAGCGCAAGGTACTCGGGCGTTTGCACCACGCCGAACTTGCCGCCGGCCTCGGTGCGTTGAAAGTCGAGCCCGAGTTCCTGCGCGCACCAGACGACTTTGCGCACGTTGATCGAACTGATGCGGCCCCAGATATTGAGCATGGTGTTCAGCTTCCTTGGACAGGTGTGGCGGACAACGCAGACGGCACGGAAGGACGGTCGAGCAGCAGCAGGCGAATCGCCAAGCCGACCATCACCAGTGCCAGCACGCCTCGCTGAAGCTTTTCAGCCCCCGGTCGGCGCTGCAGCCAACGGCCGACCTGCCCGCTGCATGCGCCGAGCAGCGTATTGAAAGCGAGCGCGGCTGCCGAGAGCATGACGCCGAGCTGCACCAGTTGCAAGGGCACGCTGCCGCGCGCGGGGTCGACGAACTGCGGCAGGAACACCATGAAGAACAACAGCGCCTTCGGATTGACGAGGTTGTTGAGGAACGCCATGCGCACGATGCGCGCGAAGGCGGAGGGCTGCGCCTTCGTGTTCCTGGGAAGTTCATCGCTGCTGCGAAAGGCCTGCGCTGCGAGCCACAGCAGGTACAGCGCGCCCGCATAGCGCAGCAGGTCGAAGGAGGGCGGCCATGCCGCCACCAGCGCCGTGACCCCCGTGGCGGCGAAGAGCGTGTGCACCAGGTCGGCCGCCGAGATGCCGAGCGCCGCCGCGAAGCCGCCGCGCGGACCGTGAGCCACGCCATGCGAAAGCACGAAGGCCATGTTCGGTCCGGGGGACAGGAACAGGGCCAGCACGGCCAGCAGGAAGAGTGCGAGCATGGCGAGGCTGATCATGGGGTCGACCGGTTTCGCTTTCTTTTCAGGCCGTGGTGGCCGCCGCCGCTGGAACGGGAGGGAGATACGGCTCGATGTTGCGCAGGGCGCGCGCCACGTAGTCTTCTTTCTCGCCCACCGGCGCGACGTAGTGCAGCGCGCTCTTCGCGGCCTCGATGCCTTCGCTGCGCGCGATGAGCCAGGCCGCAAGGTAGGGCGCCGAGAGGCAGCCGCCCGCAGTGGCCACGTTGCCCTTTGCGAAGAAGGGCTGGTTGAGCACTTCGATGCCGGCTTCTTGCACCCATGGCTTGGTCGTGAGATCGGTGCAGGCCGGCACCGAACCCAGCAGGCCCAGTTTGGCAAGCAGCAGGGTGCCCGAGCATTGCGCGCCGATCAGCTGCCGCTTGGCATCGAGCTGGCGCAGCGCGCCCATGATGGCGGGATCGGCGGCAACCTCTCGCGTGCGAATGCCGCTGCCGACGAGCACCGCCTCGGCTTCGGCGGCCGCCTCGAGCGTGGAGCTCGCATGCACGGTGACGCCGTTCATCGAAGTGACCGTGGCGCTGGGCGAAGCCAGCGTCACGCGCCAGCCCGGCCTCTTGATGCGGTTGAGCACCCCGAGCGCAATCAGCGAGTCGAGCTCGTTGAACCCCTCGAAAGTCAGTATGGCGATATGCATCGTGGCGTACCTCTGCGTGGCTCAGACCGGTTCAGACCGGCTCGGGCGCAAGCTTGCGCTCGCTGAGCAGCGCGAGTTCTTCGCGCAGCGTCTGGGCCAGCGCGGCAATCGCAATATCGATTTCTTCGACGCTGGCCGTCACGAACGACAGGCGCAGCGTGCGCGGATCGCCCTCGCCTGCGTAGAACGGTGCGCCCGGAACGAAGGCCACGTTGCGTTCCACCGCCTTGGGCAGCAGCGCCACCGTGTCGATGCCCTCGGGCAGCCGCGCCCACAGGAACATGCCGCCCTTGGGCGCGTTGAACTTCACGTCGAGGCCTGCCATCTCGCGCGTGAGCGCGGCGATCATCGCGTCGCGCTGGCGCTTGTAGAGCGCGCGAATGGTCGGCACGTGGTGCTCGAGGAAGTTGTCCTTCATCACCGCCGAGACCATGCGTTGCGTGAAGATGGGCGTGTGCAGGTCGACCGCCTGCTTGGCCTGCAGCAGCTTCGGGTAGATGGACTTCGGCGCGACCAGGAAGCCCAGGCGCAGGCCAGGGGCGAGCACCTTCGAGAACGAACCCAGGTAGATGCAGCCTTCGGGGTTGCGCGCGGTCAGCGGCAGCGGCGGGGCTTCGTCGAACCACAGCTCGCCGTAGGGGTTGTCCTCGACGATCGGGAGGCCCGCGGCGGCGGCCGCAGCGGACACGGCCGCACGGCGCGCCTCGGTCATGGTGCGGCCGGTGGGGTTCTGGAAGTTGGGCAGCAGGTAGACGAAGCGTCCATCCTTCGCCTTGGCCACCAGGTCTTCGACGATCACGCCTTCGTCGTCGCTTGCCACGCTGACCGGGTTCGGCTCCATCGGGCCAAAGGCCTGCAGCGCGCCCAGGTACGTGGGCGTTTCGACCAGCACCTTGCTGCCCGGATCGATGAGCACCTTGGCCACGAGGTCGAGGCCCTGCTGCGAGCCGGTGGTGATGAGCACCTGCGCGGGATCGACGTTCCACGGCAGCATGTCGGCCACCGCCTGGCGCAGCGGCGCGTAGCCTTCGCTCGCGGCATATTGCAGGGCCGCCTGGCCGTCGTTGTGCAGCACTTCGGCGCAGGCATCGGCAAAGGCCTGGATGGGGAAGGTCTTCGGCGAAGGCAGGCCACCGGCCAGGCTGATGATGCCGGGGCGCTCGGTGACCTTGAGGATTTCACGCAGCACCGACGGGTTCATCTTGGCGGCGCGGGCGGCGAGTTTCCAGTTCATGGGTTCTTCTTTCAGGCGGGGGAGGTGAGAGGCGAATTTCTTCAGGATTGTTCGGCACGCGCTGCACGCGGCGAAACGGCAAGAGCGGGCTGCGGCTGCGAAAGGCGCTTGCCGAGCACCACCGTGCAGACCACGGCAATGGCAAAGCCCAGCGTAACAACGTCGAGCGGTTCGCCCAAGAGCGGAATGGATGCAAGGATAGAGAGAAAGGGCTGCAGCAGCTGGGTCTGGCTCACGCGCAGCGCGCCGCCGAGGGCCAGGCCGCGGTACCAGGCGAAGAAGCCGATCCACATCGAGAACACGCCGACGTAGACGAAGCCCGCCCAAGCCGAGGTAGCGATGGGCTCCTGCGGCCACATCGCCAGCGTGGCCGGCAACGTGACGGGCAGCGCCATCACGCACACCCAGCAGATCACGCGCTCGGCGCCGAGCGAGGGCGTGACTTGCGCGCCATAGATGTAGCCGAACGAAGCCGCGATGACCGCGCCGACCAGCAGCAGGTCGGCCCATTCGAAACCGAAGCCGTGGCCGTTCTGGCTTGCGCGCAGCAGCGAGAAGAGCACGACCAGCACGCTGCCGGCGACGGCGCAAAGCCAGAAGCCGAGCCGTGCGCGCTGGTGCAGAACCAGGGCCGCGACCGCCGCGGTAACGAGCGGCAGCAGCGCGGTGACCACCGCCGCATGGCTGGCCGTGACCACGCGCAAGGCGTAGCCCAGCAGCAGCGGATAGCCGATCACGTTGCCGAGCACCGCCATGCCGAGGGGCTTCCATTGGTGCGGCGCCGGCCGCGGCGAGCGGGTGGCGAGCAGGAAAATCACCGAGAGAATGCCGGCCAGTGCGGCGCGTCCGAGCGTGACGAACCAGGGCGAAAGCTGCGGCGCATCCTGCGTGCCGGTCGCGAGCCGCGTCATCGGCAGGGTGACCGCAAAAAGTGCCACGCCGATCACGCCGAGCCACATGCCCAGCGTTTCATCCTTGATGTTGAGCCTGTTGCTCATTGGATGACCTCCGTGCTTCGCACTGCGGTGCGAGCTTGCTTGGGGCGGCCCGGCGCGGCGCTCATACGCTCAGCATCCACCAGGCCGTGAGCACCAGCACCAGCGCCATCGCACGGTTGAACCACAGCAGGCGTTTGCCTTTGGAGAGCCATTCGCGCAGCAGCGCGCCGACCAGCGCATAGGTGAAGTTGCTGACGAAGGCGTAGACCAGCATGACCGGCGCAACGATGGCGAATCGGCCGAGCTGGTCGGGCTGGCCCGCGATCCAGCCGGCCACCAGTGTGAGCGCGAGCAGCCAGGCCTTGATGTTGACGAACTGCAGCATCACGCCCTGGCCGAACCCGATGTTCAGGCTGGCACCCTCCGCGCGGCCGAGCGTGCCGCTGCCGCTGAGCTTGTAGGCGAGCCACAGCAAGTAGCCCACACCCAGCGCCTTGATGGCCAGGCGCAGCGAAGGCACCGCCACCACCAGCGCGCCGATGCCGGCCGCACAGAGCACCAGCAGCAGTGTCCAGCCGACGGGCACCGCCACCACGAAGCGCATGGCGCGCGGCAGGCCGCCGTTGGCCGCGAGAGCGGTGGAAAGCGTGGTGTTGGGGCCGGGCGAGAAACTCATCGCCGTGGCCAGCACCAGCAGCGCGGTGAATTCTTGCCAGTTCATTGCATACACTCTAAACTTTCAGACCATTACAGTTCCAATACAGTTGATCGAACATATTCGAAAACTGTATTGGCGTGCCTTTCGACACAGAAGCCCAAAGCCGATGCTGACACGAACCTCTACCCAGTCGCTCACGGGGCAGTTGGCCGACCGGCTGGCAGAACGCATCCGCACCCGGCTGCTGCCGCCCGGTGCGCGCCTGCCCTCGGTGCGCGAATGTGCGCGCCAGCAGGGCGTGAGTCCCTACACGGTGGTTGCCGCCTACGACCAGTTGCTGGCGCAGGGCCTGGTCGAGGCGCGGCGGCAGCGCGGCTTCTACGTGCGCGACTCGGCGCCCGCGCAGGATGGGCGCCCGCCCAATGCGACCCCCATGGTCGCCCAGATGATGGCTTCGCGTGTTCCGGCCGACGCGAGTTCGCTCATTCGCAGCATGTTTCACCGGCCGAGCGACAAGCCGCAGCCGGGCATGGGCGTGTTTCCGCCGGAATGGATGTCGTCGACCTTCATGCCGACGGCGGTGCGCCGCGTGACCAGTACAGCCGCGCTGCAGGAGCTTTCGCTCCAGTACGGCGAACCCTCCGGCGATGCCGCGTTGCGCCGCAGCCTGTCGAACAAGCTCATGGGCATCAATGTGCCCGCCGCACCCGACCAGATCGTGACGACCGTGGGCGCCACGCACGCGCTGGACATCGTGAGCCGCACGCTGCTGCGCGCGGGCGATCCGGTGATGGTCGAGGAGCCCGGGTGGGCGCTCGAATTCGCGCGGCTCGAGGCGCTGGGCATGCGCATCCTGCCGGTGCCGCGCCGTGCCGACGGGCCCGACCTCGAGGTGATGGCGCAGTACTGCGCGCTGCACAGCCCCAAGCTCTTCGTGAGCGTGAGCGTGCTGCATAACCCCACTGGCTACAGCCTGACGCCGGGCAGCGCGCACCGCGTGCTCAAGCTGGCCAACGAATACGACTTTCACATCGTCGAGGACGACACCTACAGCCATCTCGCGCCCGAGCACGCCACGCGGCTCAGTGCGCTCGACGGGCTGCAGCGCACCATCTACGTCAGCGGTTTCGCGAAGATCCTGGCGCCCAACTGGCGCATCGGCTTCCTGGCGGCCTCGCCAGAGCTGAAGGAGCGGCTGCTCGAAACCAAGCTGCTGGCCACGCTGACCACGCCCACGCTGTTCGAGCGGGCGCTTTCGTGGTGCATCGACCAGGGCCAGCTGCGGCGGCATGCCGAACGCATACGCATCCGGCTCGACGGCGCGCGCGGCCGGGCCGTGAAGCTTGCCATGGCACACGGCTGCACCTTTGCCTCGGAACCGGCGGGGCTGTTCGGCTGGGTCGATACCGGTGTGGACACCGATGCGCTCACGCAGCGCATGCTCGACCAGGGCTACCTGCTCGCGCCGGGCTCGCTGTTTCATGCGCGGCGGCCGCCGAGCACGATGATGCGCATCAATTTCGCGACCTCGCAGGATGCGGCATTCTGGAAGGTGTTCAGCAAGGTACGCGCGGAGCTCTGACAGTTTCCGACAGGTAAACGGGAGGGCCCGCGGGCCCAAAACGGCGGTGCCTTGGAGTAAGCTGGCATCACAAGAAAACCCAACCGGAGACTCGTGCATGAGCAACCCCAGCCAGCCTTTTGACTTCAGTCAATTCGTCCCCGGATTCGACTTTTTGAAGAACCTCGCCGGCGGTGCCGCCGCCGGTTCGGGCGCCGGCGCGAGCGCGGTACCAGGGTTGCCGAGCCTTGCGAGCTGGGTGGCGCCAACGCTGAGCGTCGAAGAGGTCGACAAGCGCATCCAGGAACTCAAGACGGTGCAGTATTGGCTCGAACAGAACGGCCATGCGCTCAAGGCCACCATCCAGGCGCTCGAAGTGCAAAAGATGACACTTTCGACCTTGCGCGGCATGAACGTGCGGATGGAAGATATCGCCAGCGCGTTCACCAAGCAGGCGGCGGCCATGGCGCCTGCTTCTGCGCCTGCGCCCTCACCGGTGGAGGCTGCGTCGGTCGAGCCAGAGGCCGAGTCCGAGGAACTCCCGGCGCCCGCGAAAAAATCGCGCAGCAAGCCGGCCTCGCCCTCGTCCGCTGCCGCGCCGGGTGGCGACAGCGGCGTGGTCGATCCGATGCAATGGTGGGGCTCGCTGACCGAACAGTTTCAGCAGATCGCCAGTTCGGCGCTGCAGGATGCGGCCCAGCTCAAGGTGCCAGCCATGGCCCAGCCGCTGGCCGACGCCGTGGAAAAGGCCATGGGCAAGCCGGCTGCGGCTTCGAAGCCTGCTGCCAGGAAAGCAGCGGCAGCGCCCGCCGCCAAGAAGAAGGCGCCAACCGCCGCGCGCAAGCGAACGACCGGCCGGCGCTGACGTCAGACACACACATATATTCTTTGAAGAGAACGGGTTGGCACGCATCATGAAGCTGTTTCCTTCCGGCCATGCCACCCACCCGCAATGGCGCATGGCGGCCGGCCTCGTGCTGGCCCAGTTGCGCGCCCAGATGGCGCTGCCCGACTACGCGTCGTCGCCCACGCTCGGGTTGCTCTACATCACCGACCACTACGCGTCGGATGCGCAAGACATCCTTGACCACCTGAGCGCGGAGCTTCCCGAGGTCACCGACTGGTCTGGCACGGTCGGCATCGGCGTATCGGCCAACAACGCCGAATATTTCGACGAGCCCGGCCTGAGCCTGATGCTCTGCGCGCTGCCGAGCGACCAATACCGTGTGTTCTCCGGCGTGGCGCCCCTGGGCAATTCGGAAATGAGCGGCTTCGAGGCTCATACGGCACTGGTGCATGCCGACCCCGCCACCCCCGACCTGACCGAATTGATCGGCGAAATGGCGGGGCGCACCGATACCGGCTACCTGTTCGGCGGGCTGTCGTCGGGCCGCGCGGGCGCGTTGCAGTTCGCGGTGGGCGGCAACGGCAACATCCGCGGGCACGGCGCCGCGGGCGGCGTGTTCTCGGGCGGCTTGTCGGGCGTGGTGTTCGGCGAAGGTGTGCGGCTGGTGTCGCGTGTCACGCAAGGCTGCCAGCCCCTGCGCTCGGGCGCGGGCCGCGAACGCGAGATCACCGAAGCCGACGGCAATCTGCTGCTCAAGCTCGATGGCGAACCCGCGCTCGACGTGCTGCTGGCCGACCTGCAGGTGTCGCTCGAACGCCCGCAGGAGGCCATCGATGCCGTGCGCGCCACCCTGGTGGGCCTGGCCGCTGCGGGCAGCGACGGCATCCGCCGTACCGGCGACCTGGGCGCCGACGTGCTGGTGCGCCACATCATCGGCCTGGACCCCACGCGCCGCGGCATCGCCATTGCGGATGTGGCCGAGGCCGGCATGCGCCTGACCTTCTGCAGGCGCAATGCGCAAGCCGCGCGCGCCGACCTGATGCGCATCTGCGCGGAAATCCGCGAAGAGCTCGAGCCCGAGGAACAGACGCTGGCCACCGCGCGCGCCGTGGCGGCCGGGGAGGCCGAGGCCGCGCCGCACCCGGCGCGCCGCATTGCAGGCGCCGTGTACGTGAGTTGCTCAGGGCGCGGCGGGCCGCACTTCGGCGCACCGGGCGCCGAGCTGCAGATCGTGCGGCATGCGCTGGGCGACGTGCCGCTGGTCGGCTTCTTTGCGGCGGGTGAGATTGCTCGGCACCATCTGTATGGGTATACGGGTGTGCTGACGGTGTTTACTGCGGCGGACTAACCGAAGGAGTCGAGGCGCCCATCTGGGCGTTTTCATCCCAGGCGCACCGCCCGGTTGGCTTGTGCTGGGCGCCAGAAGGTTCAGGGAGCGTCGCGACTGACCAAGACTCAATGTGATAACAGTGATTTCCTGTTGTAATCACATTGTCACAATGCAAGCAGAAGTAAATCTATCGGGGTGCTGAACTAAGCGCCAGATAGTGGATTGAACTTTTGTTTTAAGAAGTGCGCGCACCTTGCCGCACGCGCCGCCTCCATTGCCTTTCGTTTCGATGAGCCATCTTGCGTTTAATGAAGTCGTTTTCTTGGACGACTTCTTTCGGTCTGAAGAGAATGGGCTGCAATCTCATCCGATCAACCGACGTTTTCTTCGGGGGCTTTTTTACTCTGCATGCCAGGCGTCCGGGATTGTGGTGCGAGAAGAGCACCCCGTCTCGAGTGGTGGCCGGCTTCCTGTTCGATCCTTGATGGATCGCCTGGGCCTACCGCATACCACGGCCGGCTGGGCGAGTGCTGCCATTGCCAACTTGGGGCCTGCGCTCGACGAGCTGAACACCTTGGAACTCGGCAAAAAGAGTCTCGTTATCGGGTGGGGACTGCCTCCTTCGCTACTGAATTACATCAGCAGCTGCAACGCGACTTTCATTGACGTAGAGGTGCACCCGCTGCGATTTGCTCGCCATCTGCATTTGGGCGTGCGAACCAACAGCAAGAGAATTGCCACCATCTTCTCCCAAATCGCCGTGCCGGACGAGACATTCCGGAATGCGGCCATCGGAATGAAGGCGCTGTTTTCGAGGCGGGGAGGTAACGCGCTGTTTTCTCCCGATGCCCGGGTCGGGGTTTTCCTGGGCCAGACAGATGTGGATCTGGCCCTCGTGAGCAGCGGCCGGCTCGTCCGGCCGCGTGATGTCGTTGAAAGAGTTGCCGCCTTGGCCGCCTCGGTGGATGTCTTGGCCATCAAGCCTCACCCGTGCCAGCCCGGTACGGAATTGCTCGATGGCCTAGTGAAAAAAATACCGAACTCGACGATGGTGGGTAACAACATCTACGCGATGCTATGTGCCGAAAACGTTGCATTTTTCAGCGGAATTTCTTCCGGCGCCCTGACCGAGGCAGAGTACTTTGGCCAGCTCGCTGAGAGAGTCGCTGAGCAGGACAGGAACAATCCTGCGCTTCTTCCCGCTGACTGCTCTGGCTGGTTTCCGGTGGGAAGCGGGGTCGCTTCGTTGCGGGTGATGAAGGATGTGCTTGGGCGATCCTATCTGCCAGCGTTCTTGATCCCCAAGCGGCGATATGCCGAGGCTGTGTCGACTGCTGACCCGAATGCCATTGACCAGGCATTTGGAATGCGATGGGGCCTTCAGCTGGACGCGGAAGGATTGAGGTCATGCCCGAAAGTGGCCTTGGACAAGGTGGTTCATTTTGGAAACGCTGGTCCGTACGCGGCGGCACTGAGCAATGGTTGGCATGAACCTGAGCCTTGGGGCGCCTGGAGCTCAGAGGATCTCGCCTCCGTTTTGCTCATGCTTGATACAGCCAATCTTCCTGAGCACGGAAAGGTGCGAATCACTGTGACTGGTACGCGCTGTCCGCCAAGCGGGGCTGATCCGTTTGCAGTAGAGCTTCGAATCAATGGCAACAAGTGCAAACTCGCCCGGGACAGCGAGACGCGGATGGTCTTTGCCTGCGATCTGGACAGTGATGAACTACGCTCCCGGCCTTTATTGACAGCCGAGTTCTTGGTCAAGGGCGCGTTGCGTCCGTGTGACGTATCCGACAGCAGGGATTGCCGGCGGCTGGGCTTCGGGCTTCATTCGTTGAAAGTCGATGTTCTGGATGCCTCCCGCGGCGACATCGTGAACGCCAAGCGTGACGGTATTGCATGTAAGGAAGCGGCAAACGCATTGCCGTGACGTGCCGATGTCGATGCAGCGCGCTGCTGGTCGCTGAAATGCGAATGCACGCAGTTTCTCCGCTTGCATTCGCTTGCCTGAGCGAAGGAGGGCCTAGGATGACTTCGCGTACGATCTGTCATTTGCGTGTCAAAGGCTCGTGCGGAGGATTTTGTGACAAATTACAAACTGGAAGGCAAGCGCGTCTGGGTCGCCGGTCATCGTGGAATGGTCGGTTCAGCACTGGTTCGACGGCTGCAGAGTGAAAAGTGCACGACGCTGGTTGCAGGCAGCGGCGAACTCGATTTGCGTGACGCGACGGCGGTCAATCGTTGGGTACAGGCCAATCGTCCGGATGCGGTCATCATTGCAGCAGCCAAAGTAGGAGGAATCATGGCAAATGTCTCATTGCCAGCTGATTTCATCTACGACAACTTGATGATTGCCTCGAACGTCATCAAGAGTGCGCACGAAAACAAGATGGAGAAGGTGCTGTTTCTGGGTTCTTCGTGCATCTATCCCAAATTTGCGCCGCAGCCCATGCCCGAAAGCGCGCTGTTGACCGGGCCTCTCGAACCTACCAACGAGTGGTACGCCGTGGCAAAAATTGCCGGAATCAAGCTCTGCCAGGCTTTTCGCCGTCAGCACGGCGACGACATGATTTCTGCCATGCCTACAAACCTGTACGGCCCCGGTGACAACTTCGATCTGCAGACGAGCCACGTCCTGCCCGCACTGCTGCGAAAGATGCACATCGCGCGCGAAGCCGGCGATCCCACGGTGACGATCTGGGGGTCCGGAACGCCACTGCGTGAATTCATGTACGTGGACGATCTGGCCGACGCATGCGTGTTTCTGATGAAAAAGTATTCAGGCGACGAGCACGTGAATGTCGGCTCTTCTCAGGAAGTTTCGATCCGAGGGCTCGCCGAACTCATCGCGGGCATCGTGGGGTTCAAGGGTGACTTGGTGTTTGACCATGCCAAGCCGGACGGAACGCCGCGAAAGCTGCTGGATGGCTCGAAGCTCGCGGGGCTCGGTTGGACGGCCAAGCACAGTTTGGAAGATGGCATCCGCAAAGCCTACGACGCCTTTTTGACTACGCAGCGTTGAATTGAGGCCTGCTTTTCTGCCTGCATCGCCGGCGGGATGCAGTCGCCCGTCTGATGGATGAAGTGCAATAGCTACGCTTCATGCCGATTTCGCAGACACGGCAAAGCTTCGTGCTGCGCCAACATGCTTGCACATCCCTTCCCTGGTACTTGTCCACGGGAATGCATGGGCTCAGTTGTGTCTCGGCGCGGGGCGTTTGTCCGTGCTTCTTCATGAGTTAAGAGTTTGAATGAGCGAGGAGTTCGATTGCAGTTGACTACCCACTTGCCTGATTGGTTGCGCCGGGTTTTGAGGCTTTGCCGTTGGATCTTGATGGAGCCCTCGGGGGCGCCCGGATCCGCGAGAGCTTCCGGTGCGCACTCGGAATCGGCCGAGAGCATTGAAGCCCTGGTGATTCGAATCTACGAATTGGCGCTTCACCGGACGCCGAGTCTGGATGAGCGGGTGCACTGGACAAACGCGGTTGTCAGAGGGCAAATGAGCGTTGCAGGGCTCGTCAATGCCGTCTCCACTTCTCCCGAGGCAAAGCAATTGGGCGCGCCCGGCCGTTTGCTGCCGGACGTGCCCAACGGCAAGCTGATCCAGTTCGCATACGACTCAATTCTTGGGCGCGGCGCTATGGCGGCGGAAATTGCCAACTGGGACCACAGGATCAGCCAGCAGCATTTGGGGCGAGATGTCATTCTTACCTCTCTTTTTATCCAGAGAGCGAACGAAGTGCTCGGCAAGCAGGGGCCGGTGTTCAATCCGGACGTCTGCGATGTGATGGGTACGGGCAAGCTGATTAATGTCAAAGACTGGCAGAAGCGAGCGGATGCAATCGCAGAGCCGGTCGAGGAAATCAAGATCAAGGCCTATCGAAGCCTGGCCTTTCCCCGGAACAGCAATGAAATCCTTGTTTCAGCCGTCGCAAGCCTGTACCGCGGCGGGGATTACATCGAGCAGTTCATGGAGAACATCACCTCCCAGACGATTTTCTCAGCGTGCTGCGAACTCATCATCATCGACGCAGATTCTCCCGAGAACGAATACGAGGTGATTTCCTCGTACATGAAACGCTTTCCAAATATCGTTTATCACAGAGCATCCACCCGCATCGGAATCTACGAGGCGTGGAACCTCGGGGTAAAGATGGCCCGCGGGAAGTACATCACCAATACCAATCTGGACGATCTGCGGCGACACGACTCATTCGAACGCCAAGTCGAAATACTCGAGAAATTTCCTTTCGTCGACGTGGCGTATCAGGATTTCTACTATTCGTTCGACGGGAAGGCCAGCATCGCGAAGACTGCTGCGGTCGGCGTCAAGAGCGACGTTCCGGTTGTCACGCCATACAACCTCATGCGGTCCAACTCTCCGCACAACGCGCCCATGTGGCGCAGATCGATTCACGACGACGTCGGGTTCTTCGATGCAAGCTATCGGTCGGCCGGCGACTACGACTTCTGGCTTCGCTGTGTGGGAGCTGGCAAGGTGTTCTACAAGATCAACGATCCGCACGTTGTCTACTTCGTCAATCCTGAAGGTCTGTCGACCCAGCCCAATACGCGCGGCCACGAAGAGGGCAAGCAGGTCACTCAGTTGCATGGGCGCACTCTCATCTCGCCCAGGCTGCTTTGTTCCGATGAAGACTTCCTGGCGGAAGCGTCACGCGCCGTGGGAGCTTCGATCGAAGTGAGCGAAAGCGAACGCGGCACTGAAGACTGGCGTTATGCAGCTTCGCAGCGTGCAATGCGCTTGTGCTCCATTGCTTCCCGTAAAAACACTCCAGCAAAGAAGTAAGTCATGGCATTGGTGATTGATGGAGTCTTCTTCCAGCTGGCGCAGTCTGGTATCGCTCGTGTCTGGCGGGCGGTATTGCCGCGCCTTGCTGCGGAACTTGACATGCCCATCGTGCTGCTTGACCGCGGCGGCATCGACATAGATATCGCGGGTGTCGAGGTCGTCCCGTTTCCTTCGTACAAGTCGAAGTTCAACGCGCATGACTCCGTTCTGCTCGAGAAGGTGTGCCGTCACTACGACGCGTCGGTGTTCGCTTCGACCTACTACACGACGCCGCTGCAGACGCCGTCGATCTTGCTCGTCTACGACATGATTCCCGAGCGGCTTGGTTTCGACTTGACCCAGCGAGACTGGCGCGAAAAGGAGATCGCAATTGCCCACGCGCGCCGGCACGTCTGCATTTCGCACAACACGCGCAAGGATCTGCTGAACTACTACCCCGAACTCGACCCGGAGTCGACGACGGTTGCTCATTGCGGGATCGAGCCTGCTGTGTTCAAGCGCGCTGATGAATCGGCCATTGCCGCCTTCAGGCGAAAGACTGGATTGAATCGGCCCTACTATATTTTTGTCGGTTCCCGTGCCCAGCATAAAAACTACAAGAATGCGAGTCTGTTCTTCGATGCAGTGAAGACCATGCGCAAGGTCGACTTCGACGTACTTTGTGTGGGGGGCGAGAAAAACGTGGAAGCATCGGAGTCGGGCGAGCACAAGATCATCCAACTCGATCTGGACGATGAGACTTTGGCAATTGCCTATAGCGGGGCCACCGCACTTGTTTATCCATCGCTATACGAAGGATTCGGCCTGCCCGTGGCCGAAGCAATGAGCTGCGGCTGTCCAGTGATTTCGACCTCCCATGGTTCACTTCCTGAAGTCACGGGAACCGCCGCACTGACGGTTGGAGGGTTCTCTGTTCCAGAGATGGTCGAGGCTCTCAACGCCGTCCGGCAGGATACCGTTCGTACTCAGTTGATCGAAGCCGGCCTGGCGCAGGCAAGCCAGTTCCGCTGGGAGTCCTTCTCGCATGAGATTTCTCGTGTGGTCCAGGGAATTGCGGCCGATGGGCGCACAGGCAAGTTCAAGGCCTTCTACGACAAGTGGGCCGAACTGCGGGCACTGCAAGGCGATGTGGATGTTCTGGCCTGAGCTGCGTGCCGCTGTTTGCCGCAACCTTCTCCCGTTTGCGGCGGTGCAAATGCACTCAATGCCTCCATCGCCCGTGCTTTTGCCGAACTCAATCTAACGTACCGAGCCCCTCCGAATGTCCCGACAGAAAAAAATAGCGCTGTGCGTGATTGGCTTCGCCTGCCTGTTTCATGTGCTCGCCGTGATGGGCTACCTGCAGCGCAGCGGGCGCTTGGCGATCGTTCCAATCTACGACGACGTTGTCTACTTGATCGATGGCTTGAAGAGGCTCGAGGTGCTCGATCGCTCGGGCTTGATCGGGTTTGCGGCCAGCTTTTTCTCGTTGCCGGCGCACTCTCCTTTCAACACGCTGTCTGCGACCTTCGGGCTCATGATGAGTGGGGGGGCGGTATGGGGGGCGTATCTTCTCAACGCAAGCTGGGTGTTCGTGATCGTCGGACTCGCGCTGTTGGTGCTTCGAAAGTCCGGCAACTACGGCCAGATCGGAATCGTTCTAGCGCTACTCGCGACGCCAATTCTCGGCAGCTTGGTCGCGGAGTTTCGGCCAGACCCGGCCTGGGGATTGCTGGTTGGATTTTCCTTGGCGCTGACCGCTTCTGTCGACGTCACGCTTTTGCGCACTTCGCGCCTGCTCGGGTTGGGGCTGCTTTTCGGTGCCGCTGTGCTTGCAAAGCCGACGGCTGCTCCAGCCACGGTCGTCGTGCTGGGTGTTGGCCTGGTGACGCAGATGGCGCTGACCCTGATCTTGCAGCGCAGGTGGTCAACCAGGCTTTTCGTCCGCGCACTGGTGCTCGTGGCCGTCGGTGCCGTGCTGTTCATCACTCCTTATGCCGTAACGAACGGCTTGGAGATCCTCGCTTACATCCGTACGGTCATGGGCTCGGACATTGGCGTGTGGGGTGTGCAGGCCTCCTTGTTTGAGCACCTGACGTTCTACCTGAACAGGGGCGCCGGAGCATCGATGCTGGGATGGGTCTGGTATTGGATGGTGCCCATTTTTGCAATTTGCGTTTACGTCTTGATCCGCGTTCGCGATAAGCGGTCGCTGTGTGGGCTGGCGGGCATGGCCGTCGCAGCGCTCGCGGCCTACGCCATCGTGACCGCAAGCCAGATGAAGACGATGATGATCGGCAGCATCCTCTACGGGACGATCGTTGCGATCACAGTCTGGTGCCTCGGGCAGATCGTGATTCACATCCGTGTCCGTCGAAAGCTCCTGCCGGTGTTGGGCGCCTTGGTCTTTGCTACGCAATGGGTGCCGCGCGCAGGCATGATCCAGCAGGCGGACCCGGCGATGGTGACTACCGACAAGGCGAGTCGGGCGGTCTTCCCCGAGGTGCTCCGGGCTTTTGCCTCCGGCAATGCAAAGACAGCCCTGGTCACCGTGCCGGGCCCTGTCTATGCCGGCACCCTGGATTTTCTTGCGCGCCAGCAGGGGGTAGCCCGCAATTTCATCTGGGCTGATACGTGGAATTCCTGGGACCTGTTCCTTAAAGGTGTTGCCGTTTCGGATGTGATCATCTTGAGTGAACCCGGCATGAAAGGGCAGGCACTCGGATTCAATTTTCCGGGCGTGAAGTTTCAGGCACCTTTGCTCAAATTGCTGCAGGGCGACCAGGCGTTCTCCGGACGGCCTGTCTATACGGATGAGCAGGGGCGGTCCGTCTGGGTGTTCGTTCGCAAGTAAGGACAGTTCGACAGGCGCTGGCATCCCGAGCATTGCCTCATGCTCGAATCGTAGATGCCGGCGGCAGTTTCGCGAGTGAGCTAACCCAGTGCGGGTTGCGGCATCCGCGGCCGCGAAGCCGGCATGCCGGTGAACACGAAATCGATTTCAGGCGCAAGCCCGCTCACGATCCGCGCAATCGACTTGCCCGAGCCGCAGGCGTGCGTCCAGCCGAGCGTGCCGTGGCCGGTGTTCAGGTACAGGTTCGGCAGCTTCGTCTTGCCGATCAGCGGCACGTTGCTGGGTGTCGCGGGGCGCAGGCCGGCCCAGAATTGCGCTTGTGCGGTGTCGCCGGCGCCCGGGAAGAGTTCTTCGACCCGCCGCACGATCGCTTCGCAGCGCACCCGGTTCAAATCGCGGTCGTAGCCGTTGAGCTCGGCCGTGCCGGCAATGCGCAGGCGGTCGCCGGAGGCCGAGGTATAGCGCGAGAAGACCAGTTTGAACTCGTCGTCGGTCAGCGAAACCTGGTGCGCCTTGGAGGCGTCCTTCACGGGCAGCGTGACCGAGTAGCCTTTCGCCGGATAGATCGGCAGGCGAATGCCCAGCGGCGCGGCGTACAGCGGGCTCAACGAACCCATCGCAAGCACGAAGGCGTCGCCGCGAATGCGCTGGAAGCGGCCTTCGTTGTCGGTGGCTTCCACGTGGTCGATGCTGCCGCCGGCTTCTCGCAGCGCGGTCACCGTATGGCTCATGAGGAACTTCACGCCGGCCGCAGCTGCGAGGCTTGCCAGCTCACGTGCGAAGAGGTTGGCATCGCCCGATTCGTCCTCCGCGGTGTAGGTGGCGCCGGCCAGCTGCGGGCGGATGTGGGCAAGGGCGGGCTCGATCTTCACGGCTTCGTCCGCGGAGATGACTTGCCGTTCGCATCCGAGCGCGCGCATCTGCTCGGCGGGCTCGAGGGCGCCGTCGAATTCCTTTTGCGTTGTGTAGAAGTGCAGGATGCCCTGTGTGCGTTGGTCGTAATCGATGCCGGTGTCGCGGCGCAACTGCTGCAGCACTTCGCGGCTGTAGGTGCCGAGGCGCACGATCTGCTCGATGTTGTGCTTCGTACGGGCGGGCGTGCATTCGCGCAGGAACTGCAGCCCCCAGAGCCATTGGCGCATGTCGGCGCGTATGCGAAAAAGCAGCGGGGCGTCTTCCTTGCCCAGCCATTGCAGCACCTTGAGCGGTGCACTCGGATTGGCCCAGGGTTCGGCGTGGCTGACCGAGATCTGCCCGCCGTTGGCAAAGCTGGTTTCGGCGGCGGGGGTGGCCTGCCGGTCGATGACGGTCACTTCGTGGCCGAGTTGCTGGAGGTAATAAGCCGAGGTCACGCCGAGCAAGCCGGCGCCGAGAACGATCACGCGCATTTCAAGTACCTTTGAGGTTGAAGCGCTTGAACGGCGGGGTAAGCGCGCTATCGGATAGATAGCAAGCAACCGGACGACGCCGTCCAAGTTGCCGCTCCCCCTGTCCTCGGTACCTGAGAGATTCACCCGTTGCGCCCGCAGCGGGTTTGCTCCTTCGGTGCATCACGCGAGGTGATGGCTCTCCAGACGGCGTGTCAGTTGGTGCAGTACAAGCCCCTTGCCGAAGTTTCGGGAACTTCGTCGGGCCGACCTGAGCGTTTATGGGAGTTTGCGCCTTCGGTAGGGCAACCGGGGTTGCCCGCTCTCCTGCAGTGGGGCGATTGTAGGCGGGGCTCGCGTGCTCGCCAACCCCCGGCTCTGGCCCCGGCGGGGGCAATGGGATAATCGCCTGTTCATTCGCCAGAGGGCGATCGTTCGACAACAACAGGGGACCTCATGATCCTGGTAACCGGCGGCGCGGGCTTCATAGGCGCCAACTTCGTACTCGACTGGCTGGCGCAGAGCGACGAGCCCGTCCTCAATCTCGACAAGCTGACCTACGCCGGCAACCTCGAGACGCTCGCCTCGCTTAAAAGCGACCCGCGGCACATCTTCGTGCAGGGCGACATCGGCGACAGCGCCCTGGTCGATCGCCTGCTGGCCGAGCACAAGCCGCGTGCTGTGGTGAACTTTGCCGCGGAATCGCACGTGGATCGCTCCATCCACGGCCCCGAGGACTTCGTGCAGACCAACGTGCTCGGCACCTTCCGCCTGCTCGAATCGGTGCGCGGCCACTGGAGCGCGCTGCCGGCCGAGCCAAAGGCCGCCTTCCGCTTCCTGCACGTGTCCACCGACGAAGTCTACGGCTCCCTCTCCAGGACCGACCCCGCCTTCACCGAAGAGCACAAGTACGAGCCCAACAGCCCGTATTCGGCCAGCAAGGCCGCCAGCGACCACCTCGTGCGCGCCTGGCACCACACCTACGGCCTGCCGGTCGTCACCACCAACTGCTCCAACAACTACGGGCCGTTCCACTTCCCCGAGAAGCTCATCCCCCTGATGATCGTCAACGCCCTGGCCGGCAAGCCCCTGCCCGTGTACGGTGACGGCATGCAGGTGCGCGACTGGCTCTACGTGAAGGACCACTGCAGCGCCATCCGCCGCGTGCTCGAAGCCGGCAAGCTCGGCGAGACCTACAACGTCGGCGGCTGGAACGAGAAGCCCAACATCGAGATCGTGAACACCGTGTGCGCGCTGCTCGACGAACTGCGCCCGCGCGCCGACGGCAAGCCCTACAAGGAACAGATCAGCTACGTCACCGACCGCCCCGGCCACGACCGGCGCTACGCCATCGACGCGCGCAAGCTCGAACGCGAATTGGGCTGGAAGCCCGCCGAAACCTTCGACACCGGCATCCGCAAGACCGTCGAGTGGTACCTCGCGAACGGCGAATGGGTGCGCAACGTGCAAAGCGGCGCCTACCGCGAGTGGGTCGAGAAGCAATACGACGCCGCACCCGCGCCCGCGGCCAAGGCCACCGCATGAAGCTGCTGCTGCTGGGCAAGGGCGGACAGGTCGGCTGGGAGCTGCAGCGCAGCCTCGCGCCATTGGGCGAACTGGTCGCGCTCGACTTCGACAGCACCGATCTCAACGCCGACTTCAGCCGCCCCGAGCAGCTGGCCGAGACCGTGCTGAAGGTGCGCCCCGACGTCATCGTCAATGCCGCCGCGCACACCGCGGTCGACAAGGCCGAGAGCGAGCCCGAGTTCGCGCGCACCCTCAACGCCACCTCGCCCGGCGTGGTGGCCGAGGCCGCGCAGCAGATCGGTGCGCTCATGGTGCATTACTCCACCGACTACGTGTTCGACGGCAGTGGAGCCACGCCCTGGCAGGAAGACGACGCCACCGGCCCGCTCAGCGTGTACGGTCGCACCAAGCTCGAAGGCGAGCAGCTGGTGGCCCGGCACTGCCCGAACCACCTGATCTTCCGCACCAGCTGGGTGTACGCCGCGCGCGGCGGCAACTTCGCCAAGACCATGCTGCGGCTGGCCAAGGAGCGCGACAAGCTGACCGTCATCGACGACCAGTTCGGTGCCCCGACCGGTGCCGAGCTGCTGGCCGATGTCACGGCGCATGCGATCCGCGCCACCTTGCAAGACCCCGCCAAGGCGGGCCTGTACCACGCGGTGGCCGGCGGCGAGACCACTTGGTGCGGCTATGCGCGCTTCGTGCTCGAGCAGGCCCAGGCGGCCGGCGTCGAACTCAAGGCCGGGCCTGAGCAAGTCGAGGCCGTGCCCACCACTGCATTCCCGACGCCGGCCAAGCGCCCGCACAACTCGCGCCTCGACACGCGCAAGCTGCAGTCCACCTTCGGCCTGGTGCTGCCCCATTGGCAGCAAGGCGTGGCCCGCATGCTGCGCGAGACCCTTTGACCGCAGAGCGGCAAGCAAGCACAAAGACACACAACGATGACGACCAAGACCACGCAACGCAAGGGCATCATCCTGGCCGGCGGTTCGGGCACCCGCCTGCACCCCGCCACGCTCGCGCTCAGCAAGCAGCTGCTGCCGGTGTACGACAAGCCGATGATCTATTACCCGCTGAGCACGCTGATGCTCGGCGGCATGCGCGACATCCTCATCATCAGCACGCCGCAGGACACGCCGCGGTTCCAGCAACTGCTGGGCGATGGCAGCCAGTGGGGCATCAACCTGCAGTATGCGGTGCAGCCGAGTCCGGATGGGTTGGCGCAGGCGTTCATCATCGGGGACAAGTTCGTGGGGAACGACCCGAGTGCGTTGGTGTTGGGCGACAACATTTTCTACGGGCACGACTTTGCTCACTTGCTGTCGGGCGCGGACGCCAAGGATTCGGGCGCGACCGTTTTTGCGTACCACGTGCACGACCCCGAGCGTTATGGTGTGGTGGCCTTCGATGCGCAGGGCAAGGCCAGCAGCATCGAAGAAAAGCCCCTTGAGCCCAAGAGCAGCTACGCCGTCACGGGGCTGTACTTCTACGACAACCAGGTCGTCGAGATTGCCAAGGCCGTGAAGCCCAGCGCGCGCGGCGAGCTGGAGATCACGGCGGTCAATCAAGCCTACCTGGACCTCAACCAACTCAACGTGCAGATCATGCAGCGCGGCTATGCGTGGCTGGACACGGGCACGCATGAAAGCCTGCTCGAAGCCGGCCAGTTCATCGCGACACTGGAGCATCGCCAGGGGCTGAAGATTGCTTGTCCTGAGGAGATCGCTTGGCGCAACGGGTTCATCACCACCGAACAACTGGAAAAGCTAGCGGTTCCCCTGGAGAAGAGTGGCTACGGAAAGTATCTGCGGCATCTGCTTAAGGACGAGGTGCGTTCTTAAGTGAAACGCGCACCTCCCTGGAAGTGCAACTTGCAATGACAAAGCGACCACGCTTCAGTGTTGTTGTTCCGACGCGCAATCGCCCGGAGACATTGCGACACGCATTGAAGACTTGTCTCGACCAGGATTTCGACGACTACGAGATCATCGTTTGCGATAACAGCGATCCCGTGGCCGCGGCGGAGGTGGCTGCAATCGTAGAGGCGGTGAATTCGCCCAGAATTCGCCACCTGCCTTCCGATCGTCCGCTGGCGATGAGTGCCAACTGGGAGCGTGGCTTGAATGAGGCGCGAGGCGAGTACGTTACGGTGCTGGGTGATGACGACGGCCTTATGCCTTATGCATTGCGCGAGCTGGATCGCCTGGCATCGCGCACTGGTGCGAAGGCCATTCGATGGCAGCGCTGTATCTACACCTGGCCGACGATCGGCGTAGAGGGCGAGGCAAACCTTCTCATCCTGCCCCTTTTTCGAACCCTCGCCGAGATCGACGGAAAGACGCAGATCGCAAAGGTCATGCGGTTCGAAGCCGGGACCGATTCTCTGCCGATGATCTATTGTTCCGTGATTCATCGGGACCTGATCGAGCAGCACCGCGCAACGGTTGGCCGAGTTTTTCTGAACATCTACCCGGATATTTACTCGGCTTTTGGTTTTGGCTATCTCGTCGGAACGTACTTGTCAGTCAGCGTACCGATGAGCATCGCCGGGCTCTCTCATGCGAGTAATGGTGTAGCGACCCTGATGAAGGAAAAGCAAACCGCGGTCGCCAGCGATTTTTCGCGGCTGAACGAAGCGTTCGGCTATGTCCACCATCCGCAAGTGCCTGAAAAGACGATTCTCGGGCCGGTTCATATCGCGGACTCCTTTCTGCATGCCCGAGATGCGCTTTTTCCGCTCGAGGACGCCCTGGTGTTCGACCGCAAGCTGTTCGTGGAGCGCTGCCTCGGGGCGATCCCAGACACAGACCCAGAAGACCGCAAGCGTGTGCGCCAGGTCATCCGGGCGTCTATTGCAGACAGCCCTGAGCTGCTGAGGTGGTTCGATGACGAGGCTCCCAGCCTTCCACCGGCACCCTTGCACACCTTCCGACCGCAACGCTTCGGTTTCGACGGTGCGACGCTGAGCCTGGATGTTGCAGCCCTAGACATCAAGGATGTTTCGCAGGCGGTCGGCTTGGCGGCTTCGCTGCTGGGTATCGGAGAAAAAGAGATTCCCTTCGACGTGCCGGCCTTGGGTGACGTGTACGCCCATGTTTGGGCGGAACAAGAAAAGGTCGCGCGCGCAGAGCGCGAAATCGAGCAAATGCGGTGCCAAGCTGCGAGCAGCACCGCTGATGCGAACACGCAGGTACTTGCTTTGCAGGAGCTTTGCGCGCAGCAAGGGCGCCAGTTGGACGAGGCGCGCCATGCGGGCTCGCTGCGCTACGTGCCCAAGAGAGTTTTGCGCAAGATGTTCGATCTGTTTCGCAAGCCTCCCAGCGCCGTCTAGAGCGTGGGGAACATTTGCAATCGATTGCGATATCAGCGACAACCGTCAGTAAGCATCATTGCAAGCCCGGCCGCACGAAGATTTATCTCACGAAAAGATTGGCACTTTCATGGCTAGGTTTTCCATTCGAGATACAAGTTTGAAGGGACTCCACGTCGTACAGCGGCGGAAAGTCGAAGATTCGCGTGGGTTCTTCAGCCGATTCTTTTGCGCTGATGAAATTGCAGCCGTGGGCTTCCTTCGGCCCATTTCTCAAATCAATCACACCTTGACGAAGCGCCGCGGCTCTGTGCGTGGCATGCACTTTCAGTTTTCGCCTCACTCAGAAGACAAATTCGTGAGTTGTTTGCGAGGAGAGGTGTTTGATGTTGCTGTTGACTTGCGAAAGGACTCGCCAACATTCCTTCAATGGCACGCTGAAATCCTTACTGCCGACAACGACCGCAGCTTGCTGATTCCCCAAGGGTTTGCGCATGGCTTTCAAACTCTGGTGGATGACGTCGAGTTGCTATACCTCCATTCGGCTCCTTATGCTCAATGTGCAGAAGGGGGAGTGAGCCCCACTGATCCAAAGCTTGCTATTGCGTGGCCGCTGGAACTGACCGAGTTGTCGCCTCGCGACGCAGCGCATCCTCATTTAACGAACGATTTCGGTGGAATCTGAAATGAAATGCCGCTACTGTCATTCAGGCCTTTCGCTGGAATTGATGGATTTGGGAACGTCGCCTCCCTCGAATGCGTATCTTCGCTTGCCCCAGCTCTCTGCGCCTGAACAGTGGTATCCGCTGCGTGTGTTGACCTGCACGAAGTGCTGGTTGATCCAGACGGATGACTATGCGCACTATGCGGAGCTGTTTTCCAGCGACTATGCGTATTTCAGTTCCTATTCGACAAGCTGGCTTGCACACAGCCGCCGTTATGTCGCTGAAGTTGTGCAGCGGTTTGCCCTCTCGTCGGAATCGCATGTCGTTGAGATTGCGGCAAACGATGGCTATTTGTTGCAGTACGTCCGGGAAGCAGGGATCCCGTGCCTTGGTGTGGAGCCGACCGCGAGTACAGCGCGTGCGGCGCGTGCCAAGGGGCTTGAAATTGTCGAGAAATTCTTCGGTGTGGCTCTGGCGGAAGAACTTGTTGCCGATGGCAGAGCCGCCGACCTGACTGTGGCCAATAACGTCCTTGCGCACGTTCCCGATGTCAACGATTTCGTCGCCGGTTTTGCGAAGTTGTTGAAGCCCCAAGGCGTGGCCACGTTCGAGTTCCCTCATCTGATGCGCTTGATTGAGGAATGCCAGTTCGACACGATTTATCACGAGCACTTCTCGTATCTTTCGTTGGCAACCGTGCGTCGGCTGTTCGAATCGAACGGCCTCGGGATCTTTGACGTCACAGAACTCGGCACGCATGGTGGGAGTCTGCGCCTCTATGCGCAACGGCTCGACACCGGAAGGCGTCGCGAGGAAGAAAGCGTCGGGCGGCTTCTGCGTGTTGAAGCAGACGCAGGCGTGGAGACGCCCGCCTATTACGCTGGTTTCCAAGCCCGTGCCGACGATATTCGCGATGGGCTGATGACGTTCTTGATCGAAGCCAGGCGGGCGGGCAAGCGCGTGGGCGCCTATGGCGCGGCAGCCAAAGGCAATACCTTGCTCAACTACGCCGGCGTGCGCGCGGGGTTGCTGCCTTGGGTGGTGGATCGCAATCCCTCCAAGCAGGGGCTCTACCTTCCGGGAAGTCGGATCCCGATCGTCAGCGAGGAGCAGCTGAAGCGTGAGAAACCCGACTACGTACTCATCTTGCCGTGGAACCTCAAGGCGGAGGTGATGAGCCAGCTTTCTTATGTCCGAGATTGGGGAGGCCAGTTCGTCTGCGCGATTCCCCAGATCCAAATCTCATGAAGATCGCGGTCACTGGCGCCAGTGGATTTATCGGTCGGCATCTGCTGGGCGTACTCGCGACTGCAGGCCAAGACCAGGTTGTAGCGGTGTCGCATCAAACGCAGGACCTGTCATGGCTGCCCAACGGCGTCGCGCATGCCTCCATCGATCTGACGCGGCCGCCGTCGAACGCATACAGAGTGCTCGGTGAACCCGACGTGTTGATCCACCTGGCCTGGAGCGGCCTGCCAAACTACCAGTCGCTGCATCACTTCGAGACGCACCTAGGTGAGCAATACCAGTTTCTTCGTCTGCTCGCGACCAGTGGCCTGCGGTCCCTTGTGTGTGCTGGCACCTGCTTCGAATACGGCATGCGCACTGGCGAGCTCGACGAGGCGTTGCTGGCAGACCCCCGCAATCCGTATGGTTTTGCCAAGGATGCGTTGCGTCGTGAGCTCGAGTTTCTAGCTGCCGAAACAGGCCTCGCTCTGACTTGGGCAAGACTGTTCTACATGTATGGAGATGGGCAAGCTCCTACATCGTTGTACAGCCAATTGATGGCTGCCGGCGCGCGTGGTGATGCCGAGTTCCGCATGTCCGCGGGCGAGCAGCTTCGCGACTACCTGCATGTGCGTGATGTAGCGCGCTATCTCGCGGCATTGGCCAGGAATGCGCCCGGTGCGGGTATTGTCAATGTGTGTTCCGGCAAACCCAGGTCCGTTCGATCCCTCGTCGAGGAATGGCGAGACGCTTATCGGATATCGGCGAAGCTCGTGTTGGGACACTTTCCCTATCCGTCATACGAGCCCATGGCGTTTTGGGGGCGAAATGCCAAGCTAAGGCAACTCCTGGGAGGCGAGTGATGCAGCGCAAGTTGTTGCACATCGAGCGATTGCCCGTCCTCCAGAACCGTGTCTACGATTCCGCGCTGGCCGGCAGGGAGTCGCCCACAGGGGACATGATGCTTGTCCAGGACGCTGTAAGTGGACTGGTGTTTAACACAGCCTTCGACTCTTCGCTGCTTGCCTACGATGCGGACTATCAGAATGAGCAGGCTTGCTCTGGTGTTTTTCGTGAGCACCTGGAGGTCGTTCTCTCCATCATCGGGCGACACTTCACGCATCGTTCTGTGATCGAGGTTGGCTGCGGCAAGGGCTACTTTCTGAACCATCTTCGCGAAGCTGGGTATGAAGCAACAGGCATCGATCCGGCGTATGAAGGGGACAGCCCTCATGTGATCAAGGCGGCGTTTTCGCCGGGTCTTGGGCTTTCAGCCGATGCGCTCGTTCTGCGCCACGTTCTCGAGCACATCCAGAATCCGGTGAGCTTTCTTCGGTCCATTGCGGCTGCCAACGGCGGGCAGGGAAAAATCTATATCGAGGTCCCGTGCTTCGACTGGATTCGCGCACGCAGAGCGTGGTTCGACATTTTCTACGAACACGTCAATTATTTTCGTGCGTCCGATTTCCAACGGATGTTCGCGACCGTCCACGAGCAGGGCCATGTCTTCGGTGGGCAGTATCTGTACGTTGTGGCCGATCTGGCAACATTGCGCCCCCCGGTTGCTGACGCTCGAGACCAAGTTGAATTGCCAAGCGACTTTCTGGCCGGAGTTGAACGCGGCAGGGTGGTTGCCAGCGCCACTTCGGGTCCCAAGGCTATCTGGGGCGCATCGTCCAAGGGTGTAATCTTTGCGCATCATCTAGGTCATGCCGGCATCGCCTTCGACATGGCGATAGATATCAACCCGGTCAAGCAAAACCGCTATATGGCGGGGACAGGCTTGCGAATAGTTTCGCCACAAACCGCATTCGAGACGTTGCCTGCCGACGCGCTCATGTTTGTAATGAACTCCAACTATTTCGACGAAATCCTCGAGCAGTCTCGAGGAAAATTCCGTCTTGTGAAGGTAGACCAGAATGACATTTGAAGCTGAAGTCGCGGCCCGCATCGCCGCCAACGAAAGCAACGCCGCGCTGCAGGTTGATGCCAAGGCGCTGATGAACTCTTCCATCAGCGCCGGCTACTCCTACAACTTTTCCTGGATGGGGCGACCGATCATTCAGTATCCGCAAGACATGGTGGCAATGCAGGAGATCATCTGGCGCGTTCAGCCTGACCTGATCATCGAAACAGGAATAGCGCACGGCGGATCTTTGATCTTCTCTGCCGCCATGCTGGAGCTGAACGCTGCATGCGGTGGACCTACCAATGCGAAAGTGGTGGGCGTTGACATCGACATTCGCGCTCACAACCGGCGCGCCATTGAGGAGCACCCGATGGCGAAGCGCATTTCAATGATCGAGGGCTCGAGCATCGCGCCCGATATCATCGCGGCAGTCCAGCGCGAGGCGCTGGGCAAGAAGAGTGTTCTTGTTTGTCTCGACAGCAATCACACTCATGCACATGTCCTCGACGAACTGAAGGCTTACGCGCCGATGGTATCGGTCGGTAGTTACTGCGTGGTATTCGACACGATTGTCGAAGACCTACCCGCCGACTTCTTCCCGGATCGTCCATGGGGGCCGGGAGACAATCCGAAGACTGCAGTGCATGAGTTTCTCAAGACGCACGGTTCTTCGTTCGAAATTGATCGGGCTGTCGATAGCAAGCTGCTGATCAGCGTTGCGCCCGACGGCTACCTGAAGCGCGTCGCCTGATCTGCCCCACTTATTCTTTGCTGCGCCATGAAAGCCACGCCCACAGCCATCCCCGAGGTCCTTGTGATCGAGCCGAAAGTGTTCGGCGATGCACGCGGATTCTTTTACGAGAGCTTCAACAACAAAGCCTTTGACGAGGCCGTTGGAAGACATGTCGATTTTGTTCAAGACAACCATTCGCGTTCCGCCAGAGGCGTGTTGCGCGGACTTCACTATCAACTCGCGCAGACACAAGGCAAGCTGGTGCGCGTTACGCGCGGCGCGGTGTTCGATGTGGCCGTGGATATCCGCCGCTCTTCATCGACATTCGGTCAGTGGGTAGGGGTCGAGCTCAGCGAAGACAATCACCGGCAGCTTTGGGTGCCGGAAGGCTTTGCGCATGGGTTCCTGGTGCTCAGCGAATCTGCCGACTTTCTCTACAAGACCACCGACTACTACGCACCCGCGCACGAGCGGGCGATCCGCTGGGACGATCCGATCGTGGGCATCGCGTGGCCGGATGTTGGCGCTGCGCCGACGTTGTCGACCAAAGACCTCGCCGGCGCGTCGTGGGACAGCGCCGAATTGTTCGAGTAGCAATCATGTACCGCCTCGAGTGCGAGACCAAGTTGAAAAGATATGGAATGAAGGCGAAGCAGGAATGAGCGAACTGGCAGATTTCGAGAAGGTGCTGCAAGGCCGTCGCGTCTTCGTGACTGGCCACACCGGATTTACCGGCAGCTGGGTTTGTCTTTGGCTGCAATCGATTGGTGCGATTGTGGAAGGCTACTCCTTGCCCCCCGAGACCTCGCCGTCGTTGTTCGAAGCGGCAGACCTTGGAAGCGCCGTCAAGGGCACCTTCGCGGACATCTGTGACTACCCCCGTCTGCTTGCCGCGATGCAGGCTTTTGCGCCCGAATTGGTGCTGCACCTGGCGGCGCAGCCGCTGGTGCGCCGGTCGTATCGCGAGCCGCTTCGGACATTCGAGGTCAATGCCCAAGGCACGGCACATGTCCTGGAAGCTGCGCGCACAGTTCCCGGGGTCAGAGGGGTGGTTTGCGTGACTACCGACAAGGTTTACCGGAACAATGAATGGCCTTGGGCCTACCGGGAAAACGATCCGCTGGGCGGCAAGGACCCCTACAGCGCATCGAAGGCCTCTGCCGAGATGGTCATCCAGAGCTACGCCGCGTCGTACCCGTTCGCCGAGGGAAAGGGCCCTGCCATCGCCACGGCGCGCGGCGGCAACATTGTCGGCGGCGGCGACTGGTCGGAGGATCGGCTCGTCCCTGACTTCGTGCGAAGCGTTGTTGATGACCTTCCTCTAACGCTGCGCTACCCGCAGGCGACGCGCCCCTGGCAGCATGTGCTGGCTTTGGTGCATGGTTACATGCTGTTAATGGCCAAGTTGATTGGTCCGGAGCCGGAGTCCGCGGCGCGCGCTTGGAACCTCGGGCCCCATGACCCACGGCAGTTTTCGGTCCGCGAGGTGCTGGAGCTTATGAGCGACGAGTGGCGGCGTCCGCCGCTCGAGTTCATGAGTAACCCTCTGCCGGAAGCCGGGGCGCTCGCGCTAGACAGTGCACTCGCGCGCAACCTGCTGGGCTGGACGCCGGTGTGGGATACGCATCGCGTGGCGCGCGAGACAGCGACCTGGTACCGCAAATACTACGAGGCGCCGCAGTCCGCGCGCGAAATCACGCTGGCACAGATCGAGAGCTGGCGCCGGGACATGCGCGCATGATCTATCTTGTCGGCGGGCGAGGCCGGGTCGGACAGGCGATTACTGCGTCGCGTCCGGCCAGCGAAGTCACGCTGCTGGAGCGGGACCGGTATCAGGATTGGTGGCGCCCGGGTTCGGCCAAGGACGTTGCGCAATTTTTCAAGGGCGCGCCCGCAGGATCGGTCGTCGTCGTGGCGGCGGGGTTGCTCGACCCTGCATTGCCGCACCAACTGCTGCGTCGCGTGAACGTAGATCTGCCGTTGCAGGTCCTTGAGGGTGCGACCGATGCCGGCTTGCGCGTCATCACCCTGGGCACCGTGATGGAGCAGCTGACGTCTCATCCCAACGTCTATGTCGCCAGCAAGTCCGAACTTGGGTTGCAAGTGGCACGGCGGGCGGGTGCTGGCGATCCGGTGCTGCATTTGCAGATACATACGCTCTATGGTGGTGGACCACCCGCGCCGTTCATGTTTCTGGGGCAGATGTGCCACGCGATACATCGAGGTATTCCGTTCGAGATGTCGCCGGGCCGCCAATTGCGCGAGTACCACCACGTCGACGATGACGTGAGCGCATTGCATGCATTGATTGCGGCCGGCGTGGTGGGCATTGCACCCGTCAGCCATGGCGAACCCAGCACGCTGGCCGATCTTGCTTCAGCGGTTTTCAAGGCTGTCGGCCGCATGGACCTGTTGCGTATTGGGGCGCGTCCGGAGCCGCCCGACGACAACTATGCGACCGTGTTGGCCAGGCCGGCGGTGCTTGCCGGTATCAGTTTCAGGCCCGCTCAGGCTGGCGTCGCAGAGTACGTCAAATCTCAGCTGTCGAGGTCGGAGAGGCTGCCAAAGTGAACAGAGGTACTGATTTGCCTGGACTACGTCCGTTGATTTCAATTGCGATCCCGGTGCTCAACGAAGCGGGAAATCTCCAAGCGTTGTACGCCCGACTTGTTGCGCTAGGCGAGCGCATGCGCGACCGCTGTGATCTCGAGTTCGTTTTCACGGACAACCATTCGGACGACGATACCTGGCCGATGCTGACGCAACTCGCCCTTGCAGACCCTCGTGTGCGGGCATTGCGGTTCTCGCGCAATTTTGGTTTTCAGAGTTCGATCCTTGCCAACTACCTGCATGCCCGCGGTGACGCGGTGATGCAGATCGATGCCGACCTCCAGGACCCGCCCGAGATGCTCGAGGATTTCTTCTTGCTTTGGCAGCAGGGCTATCACGTGATCTACGGAATCCGTCGCAAGCGGCAGGAGGGCGTGGCGATGAACCTGATCCGCAAATGCGGCTACTGGGTCATCGATCGCGTGAGCGAGCACCCGATTCCCCGTGATGCTGGTGATTTCAGGTTGGTCGATCGTGCGGTCATAGAGGCAATCGCAAGGTCGCGCACGAGCAACCCCTACTTGCGCGGAATGATCGCGGGCATGGGATTCAATCAGACCGGCATCGAATACGACCGTGACGCGCGCACGGCAGGCGAGAGCAAGTTCAACGTCATGCGGTTGATGCGGCTGGGCCTTACAGCCGTGTTTAACCATTCGACAGTGCCGCTTCGGATGGCTTCCTTCTTGGGAGTTGTCATCCTGCTCGGCTGTCTTCTAGCTTCGCTGTATTACGTGGGGCTGCGCTTGCTGCAACCCGATCTGCCTCGCGGCTTTGTCAGCATCCAGTTGTTGATCCTGTTCGGCATCGGGCTCAACGCTTTCTTGCTTGGCATCATCGGCGAATACATCCTGCGCATCTATCGCCTGTTGCGTGCCGATCCGGTGGCGATCGTTGAATGCACGCTTAACATGCAACCAAGCGAACTCAAGCTCTAGGAACACTCATATGAAAGCAGTCATCCTCGCAGGGGGCCTCGGAACGCGAATTGCCGAGGAATCCGATACAAAACCAAAGCCGATGGTCGAAGTGGGCGGACGCCCCCTGCTATGGCACATCATGAAGATGTACGCTCACCATGGGATCAAGGACTTCGTCGTTTGCCTGGGATACAAGGGCTACGTGATCAAGGAGTTTTTTTTCAACTATTACCGACATATGTCGGACATGCGTATCGACTTGCGCAACGGCGATCACCAGATCCTGGACAGTCACGCCGAGGACTGGCGCATTACGCTGGTCGATACGGGATCTGAGACTATGACAGGTGGGCGCCTCAAGCGTGTCGCCAAGTACCTGGACGACGACGCGTTCTGCATGACGTATGGCGATGGACTGTCCGACGTCGATATCTCCGCCGAGGTCGCGTTTCACAAACGGCAGGGCAAACTCGCCACTGTTCTTGCGGTTCAGCCGCCTGGCCGGTTTGGCGTTCTCAACATCGGTGCGGACCAAGCGGTATCGAGCTTCGAGGAAAAGCCGAGCGACGAGATCGGCTGGATCAACGGAGGTTTCTTCGTGTTGGAGCGCTCGGTGATCGACTATGTGGCGGACGATGCCACGTCGTGGGAGCGCGCACCGCTGATGAATCTGGCGCGTGATGGCCAACTTGCGGGATTCCAGCATCACGGCTTCTGGCAGCCCTGTGACACCTTGCGCGACAAGCGCGAACTGGAAGCGCTTTGGAACAGCGGCCACGCTCCGTGGCGCAAGTGGGAGTGAAGCAGCTCCTGCGTTTTGCAGCCGTCGGCGTGTTGAATACTGCCGTCGGCTACACCGTCATCTTCGCGTGCATGTACCTGCTTGACATGGGGCCGGTTCCGAGCAATGTGACTGGCTACGCCTTTGGCCTCGTGGTGTCGTATGCCCTGAACAGGACGTTCACTTTCCGCAGCGTCGCGGGAAAGAAGCGTGAAATCACGCGCTTCTTGTTGATCTTCGCTGTCGCCTATCTCGCAAATATCGGTGTTCTGGTTGTGTTGACCGAACATGCCAATGTGCATAAAGGCTGGGCACAGTTGGTCGCTGGCGTGGTTTACACGTGCTTATTCTTTTTGCTGAGCAAGTACTACGTTTTTGTCGACAGGCAGCCTCGGACGCCGACCCGGTGAATGTCGAATTGAACGACAAGGCTTTCGAGTTGTCCAACGATATGCATCTCGACTTTCTCAGTTTCCCGTTTACGATTTGACCATCTGACGACTGCCGGCTCGACGGTCGCGACACTTTCAAGCATGAGGGAGAAGTTGCAATGAAATGGCTTGCTTTAGCGGTCAGCACCGCGGTATTCGTGGGAGGAGTGACAGGGTGTGGCGGCGGCGGTGGAGGAGCCCCCATTCTTCCCATCACTCTTCCGATCTCAGTCAGCGTGACGGTCAACGGCAATGCTGTGAACTCCAGCAACGACCATTATTCCGTGAGGCCCGGTGACAAGATCACGGTCACGCCAAACCAAAGTGCGGACTGGACCATGATTTCGGATCCCGACGGCTCGATAAGCCTGCGCAATCCCGAGATCTCCGCCGCCAAGTGGTCGGCGCAACTCGTCAACACAACTGGCGCAGCAGGAGTGCTCACCGTCAGTGCGAAAGCCACTGCCAATGCCGCGTTCATCAAAGACGTTGTGTTCAACGTTGCTGCGGGCGACGCGCGCAATGGCATATACAAGGTTTTCTCGACCAACGGAACGAAGCCGACGCTGTCCCTCAATTTCGACACGATGTCGTACACGTTAACGGATTCTGGGGGCACCACCCTATCGGATGTTTTTGTCCCCGATCCCTCGGAGGTGGGTGCCTATGTGTTCAAGAGCGTCCGCAACACGCCGCAGGCGGTTACTACGCGGTTCCGGCTTGCTGGCGACACGGTCGTCGGTACGTTCCCGTTCGCCGTGACAGCTACGCTTGCGTCCAACGTCTACACAAGCCAGCCGTTCGTCGCATCTCGTGCACTCGTCACCACGCAAAGCGCGCTGGACGGTGTCTACAACCGTCTCGGTCTCGATCGATGGATACTGACGCACGACAAAACACTGCACAACTCCGAAATCCGCCAGGTCCAGGTAACCGCCGGCGGCACGGTGTACCTTCTGTGCGACGAGCCGAGCATCACATCCATAGCGTCTTGCCCCGCGGCCTCTTTGCGGACCTATAACGTTTCCGCAGGCATCGCACCCGACGAATGGAGCATCACAAACGTTGCAGATTCGTCCGACACGGATACCTTCTCCGTCGCCCGTGTGGCTGGAAAGAATGTCTACCTCGCAGCCGGGCCCTACCCGAAACTTCCGAACAGCATGGTGTTTCGTATTGGATTGGCCGAGTCCGCGACGTGGCCGGTTACCAATGCCAGCGGCGGCGATACCGCATGGAATTGGGGATCACTGAATTTCGATGCCACGACCTACAGTACTGTGCGAATCGCGCAAGACGGCACGACTTCGGGATTCGTGGCCAACCTGAGTTCGCCCAGCCCAACGATTATGGGTTTGCGGACCTTCGTCGGCCCCGATGCGGGTAACTACTTTGCGATGCAAGACGGCGCGCTGTCAGTCGTGATTGGCGCTCCCAGTACTCCTCCCACTGCCCCTTTCGACGCTGGTGATCCAGTATCTGGCTATTTGCAGATTGGCTTGGTGCACTGATGGGCCTGGGGGCCAGATATCCTATGGCTGTTGGATTCCATCGATTCTGACCCCAAATTTCCATTGAATACTGACCCATTCGCTTTGTGAGCCCGAAGGCGTCGCGGTGTGGATAAGTGCTTGGTTGTGTGGATCTGCCGCAGATTGCGCTGCTGTTTCCTCGATTTGGTGGCCTCGACCGCGAGCTTGCTCGAGCTCGCCCGCTCGCAGGTACTTCTTTACGGTGTTGCGAGACAGGTCTGTACGCCTGGCTATCTCGCGGATGGACATCTGCTCACGCAGGGCCCAGCGTCTGATGACACCCAATGTCGCCACGTCTATTACTCCTAGGATCCTCTGCCTTAAAAATGAGCAGGGCAGGGTTCTACGTGGGTCAGTCTGAGACGGAAATTTGTGCGTTAGCCGGGTCAATTTTCGGTGGCAATCAACACAAAGGCGCCGCGTGACTCCTACCTAAGCCCGCGCAACTGACCAGGGCGCGCGAACTCGGATGCTGATGCTGGTCGGGCCAATCGCTGCGCTTGAAGGGCTGAACGAGGACTCCGCATGGAATGTGAGCACATAGAATGCCGCTCTGGAGACAAGGCGTCGCCCTCATAACGCTGACCGCGGCGCAGCCAGAACATCAATGCTCTTCAACTCACTCGAGTTCCTCTTCGCGTTTCTTCCCTTAACTCTGTTTGCCACTTGGTTGGCGATACGGTGGGGTGGGCAGCAATCAGGCATCTTCGCACTCACCTGTGCGTCGATCTTCTTTTATGGTTGGTGGGAGGTTGGAGCCGTTTTGGTTCTTGGCGCCTCGGTCGCTTTCAACTTCACCATTGCGCAGAAGTTGGCAGAGCAGAACGAGTTTGCCCGACGCAAGAAGCTTCTTGTCTTGGGAGTGGCTTGCAACTTGTTTGCCCTCGGATACTTCAAGTATGCAAACTTCTTCGTTGAGAACGTTGCTGCAACGACCGGATGGCGTGTGCAGCACCTGCACATCGTTCTGCCGCTTGCCATCTCGTTCTACACCTTCCAGCAGATCGCCTTCCTCGTTGATACCTATCGCGGACAAGTCGGACGCGTCGCGTTCAAAAACTATCTGATCTCGGTGGTCTTCTTCCCGCATTTGATCGCGGGCCCGTTGCTGCACTACCGCGACATCATTCGTCAGTTCGAAACAAAGTTCGCGCTATCGACTTCGACGCTGTCTGCGGGATTTCCTGTTTTTCTCATGGGCCTGTTCAAGAAGGTCGCCATCGCCGATCCGATTGCGCAGTTCGTTTCGCCCTTGTTCGCCAAAGCGCAGAGCGCGCCGCTGGATTTCGTCGAGGCGTGGGCCGCCTCTCTCGGGTATACGGCACAGCTGTACTTCGACTTCTCCGGCTATTCGGATATGGCGATCGGCCTCGGGCTGATGTTTGGGATCACACTTCCGCTGAACTTCTTCTCGCCCTACAAAGCCACTTCGATCATCGAGTTCTGGCGCCGCTGGCACATGACGCTGTCGAGCTTTCTGCGGGATTACCTCTACATCCCGCTGGGTGGCAGCCGTGTGCATCCGGCCAGGCGCTATGTGAATCTGATGATCGTCATGTTGCTCGGAGGCCTTTGGCACGGGGCGGCATGGACGTTTGCCTTTTGGGGAGCGCTCCATGGTTTATTTCTCGTGGTGAACCACCTGTGGCGACATTTCGTACCGGAGCGCTTGGACTCGTTGCATCGCTTGCTCACACCGGTCTACGGCGTGCTGACCTTCTTACTCGTTGTCGTTGCCTGGGTCTTCTTCCGAGCACCTTCGTTCGACTCGGCTTTGCGAATCCTGGCGTCGATGTTCGCGCCTGCGATGGTCGCGCTGCCGAGCGAGATCGCCTATCACTTCGGCGCGGACATCCTGAGTGGGATCTCCTGGGGCCAGGGCATGAGCTTCGCCGACTTCACGGCCTTCTTCACATACCTTTTCTTCGCGTACCTGATCATTTTCTTCGCGCCGAACACCAGCGAGATTTATGGTTTTGGCCAACAGCATGGTTTCGCGCGACAACCGATCGGCCGGACACGGAGTGCCGCTCGTGTACTTGGCACGGCGGCATTGGCGTGGGCTGTTGGGTTCGGCGTATTCAGTGCGGCGCCGTCCGAGTTTCTCTACTTCAAGTTCTAGAGATGCGCCTGAGGCCTTTCCTGCTCGGAGCCGCGGTGTTCTTCTGCATGATGGCTCTTTGGGTCGCTGCACTGCAGCTGTTTCCGCGGCCCATCGAGGCGTCCTGGATCGAGGGGATTTACGAGAAGAAGGAGGCCGCTGCGTCTCGGATCGAAGGGCCGAAGCTGGTCATCATCGGCGGGTCGGGCACACACTATTCGTACTCTGCTGAAGAGTTGTCGAGGCTCACCGGCTTTCAGGTTGTCAATCTTGGAACTCACGCAGGATTGGGAGGCGACTACATATTGCACCGCGCAAGGGCGTCGTTGAAGTCCGGCGACGTTGCCGTGCTCGCTTTGGAACATCAGTTGGTTTATCGCTCACGGCCCTCGACGGTTCTTTCGACGTTCGTGCTGACGAGCGACCCTCGCTATCTGCTGAGCGCGCCCCTTCAGAATATTCCTGCACTTCTGTTCGGTTATCCGCCAGTACAAGTAATCCGGCAAGCGGCCGCCAGATCGATCCCCTACAACTCTCCGCTTTATCGCCCTGAGACTGTCACGGCTTCGGGAGATGAGAGTGCCAACATGGTGGCGAACAAGCTGCCCTATATGGCAGCCACTGTTAGTGCACTGCCGGCCCTGAATCTCAGATTGACGCCCAACCCTCACGTCCCAGCCCCATTTCTGTTGGCCTTCGCGCGCTGGGCTAGGAAGCACCAAGTCGGCGTGGTTCAAGCTTGGCCGGCCACAACTTTCAGAAGCGCGTATCTCACGCCGAACTACGAAGCGTACTTCGAACGTTACGCTCAGACTTACCGGAATGCTGGCTTCTTGGTTGTGGGGCGGCCCGAAAGATACCTGCTTCCGGAGAACCTCATGCTCGATTCCATGTATCACGCGGACTTCGAGGGAGCCAAGAGGATCTCGCGGGTATTTGCAGAAGATCTCTGCAAGGCAATCGTCTGCCCCCGCAATCCGCTTCGGGTTACAGGCGAGTAGCCGGGTTAAATTTCGATGGCCTTCAACACGAAGAGGCTGTGGCCGCGTCTGAGCCAACAGCCACGAGCGCATGGCATGGTTGTCGGTATTCCTGAGCTACTACGACGCCCGATGGCCCATGCTGCACTGAGCTACAGGCCTCCGGCTTCCCGTCTCGGTGGGAATAATCTATTGCAACTCGGCATCTAGCGGGGTGAAGCGCCAGCGGCGGCAACGTCCAACATGCGCTGCAAAGTATCTTTCAAAGAAGGCATCTGCAACGGCGCTCGATGCGCTGAGGCAACCTTGTTCAGCTTGTCGGGATTCCCGCAAAGCCGATGCACTTCGTTGGGTCTGACAAACCGCGAATCGACCTCTACCTTGATCGAGTGTCCCGTCAGTTGTTCGAAGGTATCGATGACATGCTGCAGTGTGTACGGCTGACCCGAACATACGTTGTAAGCCTCGCCCGGCTGCCCATGCGAGAGCAGCAGCAGATAAGCATCGCACACCATGCGGATGTCGTTGAATTCACGCTCCACCAGCAGGTTGCCCAGCGAAACTGAAGGCGCACGTGCGGCAAAGTGCTCGGCCAGCTTTGGGATCAGAAAATTCGAATCCTGCCCTGGTCCGGTGTAATTGAACGGCCTCGTGATCACGAGGTCGAGCCGCTCGGCGTACGTGCGAGCCATGTATTCCATGGCCAGCTTGCTCATCGCGTAGTGATTGACCGGCGCGGGCGGCTGGGTTTCCGCAAGCGGCGATTGCTCGCTGTTGCCGTAGATGTTGGCGCTGCTGGCCAGCAACACACGCCGTGGAGGCACGGGTAGCTGCACGAGCGCATCGAGCAGGTTCGTGGTGCCAACTACATTGACGGCGTAAAACGCTTGCTCTGCCGCATGCCCGACGAAGCTGATTGCCGCCAGGTGAACGACCGCATCCGGTCGGGCATCCTGGATTTCCTGCAGGAGGCCCGCCCTATCCGTGAGGTCAGCACGCAAAGCAACAACTTCATGGCCCGCATCGCGGGCCTGTTGTGCGAAAGGACGGCCGGTGAAACCTCCCGCCCCGGTCAGCAAAATTCTCAAAACGAGAAGCCTTTGGTGTTTCGCCGCAAATCGGCCTCGACCATCATCTGGCAGAGCTGTTCCAGCGTGGTTTTGGGCTCCCAGCCCAGTTTTGCTTTCGCCTTGGCGGGGTTACCAATGAGCAGTTCGACTTCTGCGGGCCGGTAGAACTTCGGATTGATGCGCATGACGGTCTTGCCTGTGGCGGAGTCGACTGCCACTTCGTTTTCCGCAGAACCCTTGAACTCCACTGCAATGCCTGCGCCCTTGAAGGCCATTTGAACGAAGTCACGCACGGTTTCCGTGCGATTTGTGGCAAGTACAAAGGTATCGGGCTCGTCGGCTTGCAGCATGAGCCACATGCCTTCCACGTATTCCTTGGCAAAGCCCCAGTCGCGCTTGGCGTCGAGATTGCCCAGCTCGAGCGTGTCGAGCAGGCCGAGCTTGATCTTGGCCACCGAGTCGGTGATCTTCCTGGTTACGAATTCGCGGCCGCGCAGCGGGCTTTCATGATTGAAGAGGATGCCGCTGCTCCCGAAGATGTCGTAGCTTTCGCGATAGTTGATGGTGATCCAGTGGGCATAGAGCTTCGCCACACCGTAGGGGCTGCGCGGATAGAACGGCGTTTCCTCGATTTGCGGAATGGCTTGCACCTTGCCGAACATCTCCGAGGTCGACGCCTGATAAAAGCGGATCTTGGTGTTTGTGAGGCGGATGGCTTCGAGCAGATGCAGGGTGCCGACGGCGGTGATCTGTGCGGTGGCGGCTGGCTGGTTGAAGCTCACGCCCACAAAGCTTTGCGCGGCAAGGTTGTAAACCTCGTCGGGCTTGGCCTCATTGATCAGCGCAATCGAACTACCCAAGTCCGTCAGGTCGTACTCGACCAGATGCAGGTCGGGATTGTTTTGAATCCCGAGTTCCTCGATGCGCCAGAAGTTCACTGAACTCGTGCGGCGATAGGTGCCATAGACCACATAACCCTTGGACAAGAGCAATTCAGCCAAATAGGCGCCGTCCTGCCCTGTAATGCCGGTAACAACAGCGCGCTTCTTCATAACAACCTCTTTCCTGAATTCTTGATGATGGATACAAACTTGCGAGGGCCAGGACCGTGATCGCAGGCCATATTTTGCTGCATACGCAATGAGGCCCTGCTACGGCAGGTGCCGATCATCGGATCGAGGCACGCTCACAGCGTTCCCCTCGAGCAATGCGGCCTTGAACTGCTCGGCACTTTGTTGCCAAGTCAGATACGGCATTTTCGTGGATGACGGATGGCGGCCTTGGCTGAACAGTAGGAGCCATTCAGTGACCGACTGGGCGATGGCTGCGGCGTCGCCGCTGAAGTAGAGGGCGTGGGAGCCCGCAACTTCACGAAACACCGGCAGATCGCGCGCAATGATGGGAGTGTCGTGTCTTGCAGCTTCGATCAGTGGCAATCCAAATCCTTCGCCCTCGGAGGCCGCGATGAGGCATGCCCCCACGGCATAGACGCGTTCGAGGTATTCATCGCTGATGCCTTCAAGCCAGAACAGGCGCTTTCCCAGTTCCGGATGCTGGCGCAGACGGGAGACCAGGTCGTCCACCATCCAGCCCTGTTTACCAACAATAACGAGATTCGCCTGGAGTTCCTGGTCTGCCCAAAGGTGCTCGAACGCCTTCAGCACCTGCTCGTACCCTTTGCGGGGTTCGAGGGTGCCAACCATGAGAAAGCTCGGCCTCGCCGAAATGTTCTCGAGAATGGCGACCGCTTGGGTGGGCATGCCCGATGTCGGCCGCGAAGACGCGAGATCGGCACCCAAGTGGAACGACCGAATCTTGAAGCGGGCCAGGTTGCAGCTCGGGACGTTGCGGGCCAGCCAGTCCGTCAACTCGTCGGCCACGGCCTGCGATATACAGATGGCACCGTCGTTCTCGGCAACCGCCCGCAGCCAACGCTCATGGCCTTCGTTCAGGTTCTGGGCAAAACGCGAGCTGAGCAGGATGGGGAGAAGGTCATACACCACAAAGTCGACCTGCACTCCCAAATGGCGCAGTCGGCGGAAAAAATCTCCTTGCTCAGGAACGATTTGTGGCGAGAGGTCCAAGCCGACGAAAACGTCGTCTCGTCGCGCATCAATCCATTCGTCCTGCAAGCTTTCTGGCGGGCATTGCAAGAACTGAAGGGTGAATCTGCGTGCGTATTTGTAGCCTTGTTGCCCTGCAGCTGAATAAACGGGCTCGATTCGATAGCCTTCAGGCGGGGAATCGAAAAGCGCCTGCAGCAATGACTTCACGAGTCGCTGGATGCCGCTGCGGGAGTCGTGGCGAACGAGTTCTGAAACGTCCACGAAGAGCTGGCGGCGTGGAGCGGGCAAAGGCAGCGAAGCTGTAATGCTTCGCGCCATTTCGGCAAGCTCGACCGGCGTCAGGCGATCGCTCTCGCCGATGGCTTTGATGAGGCCATCGCGTCCCTGCATGGCCTTGGCAGCAAAAATCTCGATTGCGCCGGCATACTGGCGCGCGCAAGTTTCGGGCGCATGCACCGCCTGAATCAATGCCCGGCCGCTCGTCGCGAGCGCCAGGCGTGCAGAGGCCGAGCCTCTCAGGTCTTCGAGTGCTTTGATCAGATCCGCATCCGAAAAATCATCCGGCAGCATCCGGACCGCATCGCTCGGCAGGCCCGCCATAGACCCGTTGGCATTCGTGATGGTCGCGACCTCGTTCGCCATTGCGTCGAGCACCGCCGCTGAGGTTTCGCCGCGCGACAAGGTTCTCAGCTGAACCGCAATGTCGGCGGCTTGGAGGTAGCGCTGGAAAGCCGCTTGCTCCGCCCAGCCGGTGATGGTGACTTGCCCTTGCGTTGCCAGCACATCTTGCTGAATCTGGGCGCCATAGGTGCCCTGGTCGTTCTCGCCAACGAAAACCAGCTTGCATCTGGCATCTCGGGCCAAACTTGACGAGAGCCACGCCTGAAGCAGACGATGGTTGAGCTTGGTGGGCCCGAGCATGCCGAACGCGCACACCAAGACATCTGGTTCGCTCAATCCCAGTTCCGCACGTGCGCTTGCCCGGCGGTCCGGGGAGGGCGCGGGCAAGGTGCGGAGCAGAGGAATCAATGCCCAATCGGTTGCTGCATCGTTGCCGAGCCATGCACTGGCCAGTTTCTTCGAGTGGTCGGAGTGAACGATGACCCCTTGGGCAAAACGAAGAACGTCGAAATTGCACGGGTACTTGAAGACGACGTCTGCGAGTTCGTTCGCCTTGGAGCGGTCGACAACGGCGGGATAGCCATGCGACGCGTAGAGGGCCTGAGTCCAGCTGTTGGCTCGCTGGCTGGCAAATTCGCGATGAGCTTGAATGTTGCCCAGAAAAAAATCGTGGAGGACGACGATCCCCGGGATTTCGGCAATCAGATCGAACATGTGTTCGTGAAGATCTGAATTGCCGAAGTGATACAGCACACGGTCGAATTCGCCTGAATGCTGCCGAAACCAATCGATGCTGCGTACCGCGAAGCGGCCGCCCAAGCGTGCGTCCTCGACATTCGAGAGAGGCGTGATCAGGTCGATTTCGTAGTGCCGGGAGAGCTCTGGCAGCAGTTCTGCACTGTAGTCCGCGATACCACTGCGTTCCGGCGGAAGCGGCGACACATAGGCGAGTCGTGGTCGCGGTTGGCGGCGGTGCACTGCCGGCGCTCCATTTCGCAGCGTGGAGGCATGCAGTGCCTCCAAGCCGTCTAGTGCTCGACGCGCGGATTCGTCCCACGAGAATTTCTTCGCCTGGGCGAGTCCATGCTGGGCCAGGTCTTCTCGAAATTCGTGGTCCGTCAGCGCTTGATTTATCTTGGCCGCGATGGCTGCTTCGTTGCGCGGATCGAACAGGGCATCATCGCGGCCAATGACCTCGGGCAAGCTCGACGTGTTGGCGCCGATCACAACGGCGCCGCACTGCATTGCCTCGAGCGCAGGCAGCCCGAATCCTTCGTGCCATGACGGAAAAACGAAGAGCTTGCACAGGTTGTACAGGTCTACGAGGTCCGGCTCGGGAACAAAGCCCGTGACGACCACCCCATCATCGGCCAATCCCAGGCTCTGCCCCAATTCAAGCAGCCGACTACGATCCTCGGGCCGCGCGGAGCATACGATGGCCAACTGGTGGCTTTGCCGCACGTCGCTAGGTAGCAGCGCGAAGGCCTTGATCAGTCCATCGAGGTTTTTCCGGTGATCGATGCCCCCCGTGTACATCACGAACGGCTTGTTGAGTCCATAGTGCGTCTTCAGCTGCTGTTGGCGTTCTACCGGGACATCGGTCTGCCGGAAGTGGTCGTACGCCGCAGTCGAGACGTTGATGCAGCGTTGCGGATCGAGATCGAGCTGTGTGATCCCTTCCTGGCGGGACGATTCCGAAATGGCAAGCCACATGTTCGCCCGTTGCAGCGCCTCGACCTTTCCCATGTACCACGCGCGAACGCTTCCATCGTCCAGATAGGGATGCGGATTGATCAGCGGAATGAGGTCGTACAGCGTGACGGCTGTCGGCAAGGTTGCGAATCGGCCCACGCTCGTGACAGAAGCATCGCCTAATCCTTCGAACAGGCTGGCCACATGCACGACGTCGGGACGCAAACTTTTCAGGAAGGCCTCGTAGAGCTTTTCTTGCGCGCGGCGGCCATGAGCACTGACCGATCCGGGGGCGGCGTACCAGACGTGAACATTCTTCGGATCGACCAAGCCGTCGAAGGCAACGCGTACTTCATCGACCGCATCGGCGAAACACCCATTCAAAGCCAGCACTACTTCATGGCCACCCGCGCGGGTCGCCATCGCTTGGGCAAGGGACGACGAATAGCGCCCGATGCCTCGTGTTCTGCTGCCGACGGATTGCGCCCCCTGAAGATCGATCACTATCCGCATCAGGGGCCCTCCTGCCCGCGCTGGCTTTGTGCCAGTTGACGCAAGGTGATGAGGGTGTCGGGCGATTGCGTGTCTGAGCCTGGGGTTGCAACTGTCGTGGATTCGGTTGCAAGCACCGCGCTCAGCCGCCGCTTCAGCGGAGGGATGAGGCCGATGATCGATCTGGCGGCCTTGCCGAGCGCTGGTGAACGGCTGACTGCAGTGGCTGAGAGGCGGAGCGCGGATTTCACGCGTCGTTTGCCCCCCTCGAGCAAACGACCATCCCGGGCTGCGGTAATGAGCCGGCGGCCCAGTGTGCGTTCAGCAAGGCGGGCACGTTCTTCTGCGAGTGCGACACGAGCTTCCAGATGCTTGGCGCGTTCCTCCGCGCGGCCCATGCGCACATCAGCTTGGCTGGCACGCGCTTCAGATTGGGCGGTCTGGGCATTGAGTTGAACGACGCGCGCCTCGGCCAGAGCAGCCTTTGCTTCGGCTTGGGCAGCCTTCGCCTCGGCCTGGAGCGCGCGCTCTTCAGCATGGTGAACCTGCGCGACGGCTTGGTCTCGCAGCGTAGAGAGCTGATTCACGGCGTCCTGCATCTCCGCGCGAACGCGCGCAACCGCACCTACGCACCAGGTCCCGGACAGCCCACTGAGCTGCGCTTCGTCGAATACGTTGGGTGGAACCTGCAGCTTTGCCGCGAGTTCCCTGTGCTCGGCTGCGACATAAAACCGGTTCAAACCGTCGAAATAGGCAAACTCGTAGCCCGAATTGACGAGGACCCGTTCGGCACCTTCGTAGCGAAGCTCGGTCGACATTGGAACCGTTGCTTCAATCGCGATGATCCATGGGCGCAATGCCTTGCTGTCCCAGCCCCGGAGTACCTGCTCCTCCAATCCTTCCACGTCGATCTTGAGCCAGTGCACATCCCTGCCTGCCAAAGACGCGAATGCCGTTTTCATTGTCAACACGGGCGTCTGGATCACCTGGTGGGCGAATCCATGCTTTGCCTCATGGAGATCTGCAAAGGCTTTCACTCCGGTGCTGAGGCCTGAGTTTTCGATGACGTACAGTTCCATCACGCCTTCCTGATCTGAAAGCGCAACCTGCAATACTTGCTCGCCCGGGCGGTCCTCCCGGATCATCGCCGCGTAGTGGGGCACCGGCTCAACGTGAATTCCGCGCCAGCCGTGTTCATAGAAGGCCTTGCTGACGGAATCGAGCACGGGGTGCTGGGCACCTATGTCGATGTACAGGCCTTCGGAGATGTGCTTCAAAGCCCGCCACAACACGACGTCTTCAAAATTTTGTGCGTACGAAGTGAAGACTTCGGGCTTGGTGTCATCTGTCATGGGCGACGTGTGGGTGGTCTGCTTCTTTTAGGAAAAGAACGTTGATCTCTAGTGCATTTTACAAGGTGGAATACGGATTCTTGGCATGATGCCGCTCGACCCAAGATCCTCCTCGATGAAGACAAAGACAATAAAGACAAGTTTTGCAGTGAAAGTAAACACAGATGTCCAAGCTTGACACTTTGCGGCGAAATGCGCGCCGGGCTCCCAAGCTTGCGTACTGGCTGCTCACGCCTTGGCGCATGCCTGAACGGTTGCGCTTGCTTAAGGAAGGCGCGGCCCGTGAGAAGCGGGCACGTGCATTGGCACTTTTTATTGAGCAGGAGCGTGCTCGGCTGGATGCTTCTCATAGAGGAGGCAACACTGGCCATGTCGGCGGGCTCGATCTTTACAACATCGCAGACGTGCTTGATGCATTGGCCGCCCGCGAAGGTGAGGTGGTTTGGCCGCTCCAGGAGGCGCGGTCGATTCGTGATCGCTTGGCGGCCGCCCGCTTTGTCCTGGACCTGCTCCGTACGCGCCCCGATCTTCGAGAGCGCTTTCCCTTGGCCTTGTCTGCACCGCAACAAGATGGATTTCTGGCGTGGCTGCAGAGCCAAGGCACTCAACGAGAACTGGGGCTGGACAGCGAGGCAGGGCAACATCTGGGTGCGCTTTTCTCGAGCGACTTTGGAGGCCGGGCGAGACAACTCTTCCTCGCAAATGACGAGATCCGAACGGTGTTGCCTCACGGGCTGACTCCCGCTGGCGCCCGGAGCTTGTTCAGGTGGTTCGTGCACCACGGCATGGAGCTTGGCGACCTTCAGATAGAAGAGGTGTGGTGGCTGTTCATCCAGGCTGCTGAAGCACCGCAGGCCGAACTGGTTCGCGCATATCTTTTCACGCCCGAGTGGCAGCGGCTTTTTCCCGATGCGCTGACAGTCTTTGCTTGGGATGAGTTTTCTGCCTGGTTTATCGAACGTTTCGGTGCGGAAGCAGCATGGGCCGGTCCTGCCGCGATGCCTGACGTCTACGAACCTGCGCTGCAAGTCCGCATTGCTTATTGGGCACGCCCCACGTGGCGAGCAGCGCATCCAAATGCCTTGTCGGATGTGTCTGCGGCGCGGGCGATGTTGCAATGGCTTACCTCAAGCCTGGACGCAGAATTGTCGCCAGGGGCTCGGCAATGGTGCGCTTCGCTGGATTCGACCCTTGTTGTTCCAGCATTGCTACAGCCGCGAGTGAACGTCATCGGACACTTTTGCTATCCCTCGGGACTGCGTGTTTCGGTGGAAGCAATGACCGAGGGTCTCGGACTTGCAGGCACGGCCACGTCGCTTCGAGATGTGCGCACCGACGTGCGGGACGATCCTCGTCATGTGCACTTCGACGGCCTGGAAACTGGCGATATCACCATCATCCATGTTCAGCCCGAACCGTTTTTTCCCGATGCCTACGCGCGCGCGGACTTGGCTGAGCGGGTGCCACGTACCTACAGGATTGCCTACTGGTATTGGGAATTCGATTCGATCCCGAGTTCTTGGACGGTTCATGCTCAAGAGGTGGATGAAGTGTGGGCGGCCACAGAATTCATCGCTCGAGGCCTGCGAGAGCAATTGACCGTTCCGGTCAGAACACTCTTTCCCGGCGTGACTCTTGCACCATTTCAGGTTCGAGAACGTGCGCACTTCAACCTGGATGAGAGCCGCTTCACCTTTCTGTTCACCTTTCACATGCTGAGCGTGATGGAACGGAAGAATCCGATGGGGCTCATCCGTGCATTCAAGATGGCGTTCGATGCCAGCGAGCCCGTCACACTCGTGCTCAAGACTTCATTCGGCGATCGGCATCCTGAGCAGTTCCGAGAACTGTGCGAGGCGGCAGCCGACATGCCGTCCATCACGATCATCGATCAGGTTCTCAGTTCCGACGAAGTGCTGTCGCTCATGCATGTGTGCGACGCCTACGTGTCGCTTCATCGCAGCGAAGGTCTGGGCCTGACGATGGCCGAAGCAATGCTGATGGGCAAGCCCGTGATCGCGACCGGCTTCTCGGGCAACATGGATTTCATGAATGACGAGAACAGCCTTCTTGTGTCGTACGAGCGCGTGAAGGTCGGACGTCCCATTCCTCCCTACGATGCGGATCTGGAATGGGCAGCGCCTTCGGTTGAGCACGCAGCGAAGCTAATGCGCCGCCTCTACGACGAACCAGAGTGGGCTCGCGAAGTTGGGGCCCGCGGCAAGCTGAGTGCAGAGAAGAACCTATCGCTGGGAGCAGCAGGACGGCGGATATCGGACCGCTTGAACGAGATCAGTGCCTTGCGTGTCGGTGCTCCGGCGACGAATCTGCCCTAGCGCTCGACGATCCGTCCGTGCTCGAGGTGGATCACGCGGTTGCATTCCTTGGCGATGAGCTCCGGTGAATGCGACGCGAGTACCAAGATACCGGATTTCGAGACCACGTCCCTCATCCGCTTTTCGGCCTTCTCGGTGAACTCCGCGTCTCCCACAGACAGCCACTCGTCCATGAGCAGGATGTCGGCCTCGACGCTGGTGGAGATCGAGAACGCCAGGCGCATCATCATGCCGGTCGAATAGGTGCGCACCGGCATGTTGACGTATTCGCCCAGTCCGCTGAATTCGCAGATGTCGGGCGTGAGGCGGTCGACGTCCTTCTTGCTCATGCCCATCACGAGTCCGCGCAGCATGATGTTCTCGATGCCTGTGGCGTCCATCTCGATGCCGAGCGAGGGGTCGATCAAACTGGCGACCGAGCCTTGCCGCGTGAATTCGCCCGACGAGGGTTCGTAGACGCCGGCGAGGGTGCGAAGCAAGGTCGACTTGCCTGCGCCATTGTGGCCAACCAGGCCCAGCCGGTCGCCGCTCTTGAGCTCGATGTTGATGTCACTGAGCGCCTGAACCACGGTGACGCCGGTTTCCTTGCCGAAGCGTCCGCCAGTGACGGAGGCTGCGAGGGTTTTCTTCAGGGAGTTGGCGCCGGCGCCGTAAATAGGAAAATTGACGGCGACGTTCTTGAGTGAAATGAATGCCATGGATCAGAGCCAGTAGACCACGCGGCGGCGGTACTTCGAGAACAGCAGAACGGCCACGACGAGGCACAGCACCGTCCAGAACAGGATGCCGATCCAGCTGTGAATGTGCGCGACACCGCCCATCAGCGGGGTGCGAAGAAGGTCGAGCATCTGCGCAAACGGGTTCCACAGCACGTACTTGGCGCGTCCGGGCAAGCTCTCGGGCAACCAGAACACCGGCGTCAGGAACATCAGCATCTGCATCACGCTGGTGACGATTTGCGTGACATCGCGATAGCGTGTGCAGATCAGGCCCAGCAGCAGTCCCAGCGCATGCGCGTTGATGATGAGGATGGCGAAGGCCGGCAGGACAAGCAGCACCGACCAGGACAGCGAAATGCCGGCCCAGATTGCCACCGGGATATAGAGCACGATCTGGTGGGCAAACTGGATCAGGTTGCGTGCCAGGCTGCGCCAGACGAACAGGCTGATTGGAAAGTAGCCTTGCTTGAGGTAATTGGACGACCCGACGAAAGCATTGCACGCGTCCGTCACGATGCTGGAGAAAAAAGCCCAGAAGATGATGCCCAGCGCAAGATGCGGAAAGAACCTTGAAAGCTCGGTACCGAAGAGCGAGCTGTACAGCGGGCCCATGCCTGCAATCATCACGCCCATGCTCAATGTGAGCCACATGGGCCCGAGCATCGAGCGTCGGTAGCGCAGCACGATGTCGAACCAGGCGAGAGTCCACCAGATGTCTGTCCGGCGGGTGCCTTCCCACCAATCGGAAACCGCGCTTCGGTGGAGATTCGAATGAACTTGACTCATGTACGCCCGTAAGTGTCTGCAAGGCGGACGATGTCGTCTTCGCCGAGGTAGCCGCCGCATTGGACTTCGATGAGCACCAGCTCTTCGTCGCCGATATTGGTCAGGCGGTGTTTTTCCTTCAATGGAATGTAGCGGTACTGGCCTGGAAGCGTTTCATGCTCGGTTTCTCCGATTTGCACGATGGCTCGACCCTGAACGACCACCCAATGCTCAGCGCGCTGGTGATGATATTGCAGGGACAGCGCTTCGCCGGGCCTGACGGTGATGCGCTTGACCTTGTAGCCTTCTTCTTCCTTGAGCGAGGCGTATGTGCCCCACGGACGATGGACCACCGGCGGCAGGTGCACCGTGTCGTGCTTGCGGGCCTTGAGCACGTCGACAACCTTCTTCACCTTTTGCGCGCTGTCCTTATGAAGGACAAGCAGCGCGTCGGGCGTGTCGACGATCACGAGATCGTGAACGCCGACGGTGGCAACGACCTTCGGGCCGTAGCTTTCGACCTGTACGTGCGTGCCGGTCGTGTCGAGGGCCACGACGTCGTCGGGAAGCGTGTTGCCGCTCGCGTCAGGCGTCAGCGCGTTGGACACCGCAGGCCACGAACCCACATCGCTCCAGCTGAACTTGGCGGGCACCACATGGACATTCGAGGCGCGTTCCAGCACCGCGTAATCGATGCTGATGTCGGGTTGCAAGCCGAAGGCATGCAGATCGAAGTTGATGGATGCACCGGAGGTCTTGGCGGTTTCGAGCGCATGCCTTGCTGCCCTGATCACGTCCGGGGCGTGCTTTTCCAGCGCCGCGATGATGGTGTCTGCCGTGAACGCGAACATGCCGCTGTTCCAGTAGTACCGGCCGGTGGCCAGATACTTCTGCGCCGTCTCGAGGTCGGGCTTCTCGACGAAGCGCTTGACCCCCTGGCTCTCGCGTGAAACGTGCTCGACCTCGATGTAGCCGAAGCCCGTGTCGGGGCTCGTCGGGCTCACGCCGAACACCACGAGCTTGCCCTCCTGGGCCAGGCGGAAGGCTTCTGTTGCGCTGGCCACGAAAGCGTGCACGTCCGGTACGAGGTGGTCTGCAGAAAGAACCAGCATCACCGTGTCGCCGCTGAACTGGCGCGCACATTGGAGCGCTGCCAGCGCGATGGCCGGACCGGTGTTGCGCCCCTTGGGCTCGAGGAGAAAGGTCGTGGCGGGCGGATCGCTCATCTGCCCGAGCACGTCCTTCGTGAGGAACAGGTGGTCCTTGTTGGTCACGACCATCAGGTCGCCGGTCCCGCAAGCCTGTCCGCGCTCGACGGCCTGCTGAAGCAGCGTGGAGTCGCCGATCTTCATGAATGGCTTGGGAAAAGCCTGACGCGAGGCAGGCCAGAGCCTGGAGCCGGCGCCTCCCGAGAGCACCACAGAGAGTAGTCTCATTGTTTTCCTTTAGCTTTTTAACGGGGCAATTTTACGGGCAGCCCTCCGGCGGTCAGCGGCGGGGTGAACAGTTGCCGCCGTCCTTTGTTGCGGGGCGTTGCGAAGATAATGCCTGCCGCAAGACCAGCGGCGCCATGTTTCGGCATCGCGCCGTCTATTTCAGGTATTTCCTCACAAGCGCCGCTTCATCCGCCCAGCGGACGCGCTCAATCTCTATGAAATCTGTCTATCGATTCATCCTCGGCCTGGCCGGACTCTGGCAAGGACCCGGAATGATGGGGCGCGTGCAGCGGGCATGGCGAATGTTCAAGAAGTCGGGCTGGCCCGGCATCCGCTGGGAGCTGGGACGGCGCATCGGCGGCTACAACGACTATTCGAAATGGGTGCGGCGCTACGACACGCTCACGCCCGAACTGCGCGAGAAGATTGCGCAGCGCGTAGCCACCATGAAAGACCGGCCGCTGATTTCGGTGCTGATGCCCACCTACAACCCGAACCCGGCTTGGTTGCGCGAAGCCATCGAATCGGTGCGCGGGCAGATCTACCCGCATTGGGAACTGTGCATTGCCGACGACGCTTCGCCCTCGGCCGAGGTGCGGCAGATTCTCAAGTCGTACAGCGAGACAGACCCGCGCATCAAGGTGGTGTTCCGACCCAAAAACGGCCATATCTCGGCGGCTTCGAACAGCGCGTTGGAGTTGGCTGCGGGGCCCTGGGTGGCGCTCATGGACCACGACGATCTGCTGCCGGCGCATGCATTGTTCTGGGTGGCCGAATGCATTGCCGAACACCCCGGCGTGCAGCTGATCTATTCGGACGAAGACAAGGTCGACGAGGGCGGCCATCGCTTCGGGCCGTATTTCAAGTCCGACTGGAACGTCGATCTCTTTCGTTCGCAGAACATGTTCAGCCATCTGGGCGTGCTGTCCACCGAGCTCATGCGCTCGGTCGGAGGCTTTCGCGTGGGGCTCGAGGGCTCGCAGGATTGGGACCTGGTGCTGCGCTGCATGGAGCGCACAGAGCTTGGGCAGATTCGCCATATTCCCCGCGTGCTTTATCACTGGCGCGTGCATGCCGAAAGCACGGCCCGTTCGATGACTGCCAAGCCTTATGCGGCCATAGCGGGCGAGCGGGCGCTGAATGAGCATTTCGTGCGCACGAGGGTGCGCGCTACCGCCGAGCATCTCGATTTCGGCTATCGCGTGCATTACGCCTTGCCCGATGTCTTACCGCTGGTTTCATTGATCATTCCCACGCGCAACGCCTTGCACCTGATGCGCCAGTGCGTCGACTCCATCCTGAAGAAGACGAGTTACTCGCGCTACGAAATCATCATCGTCGACAACGGTTCCGACGATCCCGCCACGCTCGCCTGGTTCAAGACCATTGCCGCAGATAACCCGAACATCCGTGTGCTGCGTGACGACCGGGACTTCAACTACTCGGCACTCAACAACGGCGCGGCCGCCATCGCACAAGGCGATGTGCTCGCGCTGGTCAACAACGACATCGAAGTCATTTCGCCCGATTGGCTCGGCGAGATGGTCAGTCTCGCGTTGCAGCCGGGTGTCGGTGCGGTAGGTGCGAGGCTCTGGTATCCGGACAAGACGCTCCAGCATGCTGGCGTGATCCTGGGCGTCGGGGGCATTGCCGCGCATTCGCATCGCGGCATGCCGGCGGGAAGAGAGGGCTACGCTGGACGCGCTGCGCTCATCCAGTCGCTCTCGGCCGTCACGGCCGCATGCCTGGTAATCCAGAAAAGCCACTACCAGGAGGTTGGCGGCCTCGACGAGGTGCACCTCAAGGAGTCCTTCAACGACATCGACTTTTGCCTCCGGCTGCGCGAGGCGGGCCTGCGCAACGTGTGGACGCCCTATGCGGAGCTGTTCCACCATGAGTCCGCCACCCGTTCCAAGAATGTCTCGCAGCAGAGAAAAGAACAGTTCCAGGAAGAGGCGGCCTACATGCAGCAGCGCTGGGGCGATTTGCTGAAGAACGACCCTGCCTACAGCCCGAACCTGATGCTGGCCCGCGAAGACTTCAGCTACGCGTGGCCACCGCGCCTGGCGCCGGTTTGAAGATGCTGGGTATTTCAGTCGCGCTTTGCACGCGCAATGGCGCACGCTTTGTGGCGGCGCAGGTGCGCAGCATCTGCACGCAGGACAGGCTGCCGCATCAAATCGTGCTTTCCGACGATGGTTCGACGGACGACACCATTGCCATCGTGCGCGATACCCTGGCCGCCTGCGGTGTTGCCGAGCGCGTCGAACTCGTCGTCCTTCAGAATTCGCCGGCGCTGGGCGTCACGCGCAATTTCGAGCAGGCGGTGCGGGCATGCACCCACGAGCTCATCGCGCTCAGCGATCAGGACGACGTGTGGCACCCCGGCCGGCTGGCCCGCATGGCGGCCCGCTTCGAAGCCGAGTCTGAGTTGCTGCTGCTGCACACCGATGCCCGGCTGGTCGACGCCGAGCTCGTGCCGCTCGGCCATTCGCTCTTTCACGCGCTGGAGGTGCGCCCCGCCGAGCTGGCCGCCATTGCCGATGGAAACGCCTTCGACGTCCTGCTCCGGCGCAATCTGGTGACCGGCGCCACCACCATGTTCCGCAAGTCGCTGCTCGCATCGGCGCTGCCGTTCCCCGAAGACTGGGTGCACGACGAATGGCTTGGCGCCATGGCCGCAGCCACAGGCCGTGTCGACGTGCTGGCGGAGCCGCTCATCGACTACCGGCAGCATGCAAGCAACCAGATCGGCGCGCGGCGGCCGACGCTCTCCGAAAAGATCCGCAAGGCCTTTGCCGAGCGCGGCGACAAGCACTGGGCGCGCCTGCGCAGGGCCGAGGCCCTTCTGAACCGATTGAACTCCCTCGGTGCGAAGGTGCAATCGAAGTACCTCGAGGCCCAGCGTGCCAAGGTGGCGCACCAGCGCTTCAGGGCTGAATTGCCGCGTTCGAGGCTTGTGCGCCTCGGCCCCGTGATGTTGGAGGTTGCCCGCGGTCGCTATGACCGTTTCGGGCGCGGCTGGCACGCCGTGGCGCAGGATCTGCTCGAGCGCGGATAGTTTTCTTCAGCCTCAGCTTCAGCTTCAGCGCGCGGAAGTCGACGGCTGCGCGCTCGCTCTGAGCCGCCTGTAGCGCCAGAAGGCGGCCGAGGTCCATACCTTCAGCAGGCTGGTCACGTGCCAGTACAGGTGCTTCTTGCTGCTGCGGCTCGCGCGCTGGGCCTCGTGGCGCGCCAGCAGGTCTTCTCCCACCTGCAGCTTCCAGCCCGCGAGTTGGGTCCGGGCGCAGATGTCGAAGTCTTCGCCGTACATGAAAAAGCGCTCGTCGAAGCCGCCGATCTGGCGGTAGGCGTCGCTGCGAAACAGCATGAACAGGCCCGGAATCCAGGCCGGCACCGCCGGGCGCACATAGCCGGGCCTGCGGCGGGTCACGATTTCGAGCGGAGTGATGATCTCGCGATGCTGCTCGGGTGTGTTCTTGCCCGGTTCCAGAATGCGCGGCGTCAGCAGGCCGGCCTCGGGTGCGGCCTGTGCCATCAGCGGCGCCAGCACGTCGCCGTCGAAGCGGATGTCCGGGTTGAGCACCAGAAACCACGGCGTTTCGCAGCGTTCGAAGGCCTGGTTGTGGTTGGCGCCGAATCCCTTGGGGCTGGCGTTTTCGATGCGCTCGACCGGAAAGCGCCACTCCAGGCCCGCCAGCACGTCGGGTTCGGGGATGTTCAGCGTGAGCACGACCTTGGCGGTCGACGCCTCGCTGAAGCAGTTCAGCTGCTCGAGCAGCGGCCGTATCAGCGCGAGCTGACCGTGACTGACGATCGAAACGGTGATGGGGGGAAAGGAGGGGGAGGGCGCTGGCATGGTCTAATTTCGCTCGGGAATTCTAGAGTTCCCCAACACCCACACATGATTGCTCTGATCGTCATCAGTTTTTTTGCCTCCGCCTTCGCGGTCCAGCTGTTCATGCGCCGGGCACGCAGGCATGCGCGGCTCTACGGCACGGACATGCCCCAGCGCTTCCACAAGGGCCACGTGCCCCGGCTCGGCGGCGCCGGCATCATGTTCGGCATGGGGGTGGCCTGGCTGGCGGCCGGCGTCACCGGAACCGATCCGTTCAACGTGTCGTGGCCGGTCAAGACCTCGATGCTCACGCTGCTGTGCATTGCACCGGCCGTCATCGCCGGCATCGTCGAAGACGTGACGCAGAACGTCCGGGTGCGCTACCGGCTGGGGCTCACCATCGGGTCCGCCTTGCTGGCGTGCTGGCTGCTGGGGCTCAGCCTGTCGCGCACCGGCGTCGAGGCCGTCGACGGCTGGCTGGCAATGGTTCCTTACGGCGCCGTGCTGTTCGCGGCCCTGGCCATCGGCGGCCTGCCCCACGCCTTCAACATCATCGATGGCTACAACGGGCTCGCGGGCACCGTGGCCGTTCTGGTCTGCCTTGCCATTTCGCACGTGGCCCTGCAGGTGGGCGACCGCCAACTCGCGGCGATGATGGTCTGCCTGGTCGGCGCCACCGTCGGTTTCCTGATCTGGAACTACCCGCGCGGCAAGATCTTTGCCGGCGACGGCGGCGCCTACGTGTGGGGCATGGTGATTGCCGTGGCCTGTGTAACCCTGGTGCAGCGCCACCGCGTCGTTTCGCCATGGTTCCCGATGCTGCTGCTGATCTACCCGGTCTGGGAGACGCTGTTTTCCATCTACCGCAAGCTTGCGCGCGGGCAGTCGCCCGGCACGGCCGATGCGCTGCATTTCCACCAGCTCATTTTTCGCCGCATCGTGCGGGTGGCGTTCGCGGACGACGAAGCCCGGCAATTGCTCGCCCGCAACAACAGGACGTCTCCCTACCTGTGGATGTTCGCAGCGCTGTCGGTGGTGCCAGCCGTGCTGTTCTGGAACAACACCGTCGTGCTGATGCTGTTCTGCCTGCTGTTCGTCACGACGTATGTGGGCGCGTACCTGATGATCGTGCGATTCAAGGTGCCGCGCTGGCTGCGCCCGTGACGGCATCGTTGTTGCGACAATTTCCTCTATTCATCGTCCTCCTCACCGTTTTGGAGCCTGCCCGCCCATGACCGACCCCGTCCTCAACATTCCTCCGCGCGACAAGGCCGAGATATTGGCCCAGGCGCTGCCCTACATCCGCAAGTTCCACGGCAAGACCATCGTCATCAAATACGGCGGCAACGCCATGACCGACCCGGCCCTGCAGGCCGACTTTGCGGAAGACGTGGTGCTGCTCAAGCTGGTGGGCATGAACCCGGTGGTGGTGCACGGCGGCGGCCCGCAGATCGAGGCGGCGCTCAACCGGCTGGGCAAGAAGGGCAGCTTCATCCAGGGCATGCGCGTGACCGACGCCGAGACCATGGAAGTGGTCGAATGGGTGCTGGCCGGCGAGGTGCAGCAGGACATCGTGGGCCTCATCAACCAGGCCGGCGGCAAGGCCGTGGGCCTGACCGGGCGCGACGGCGGCATGATCCGGGCGCAAAAACTCAAGATGGCGGACCGCACCGACCCCAACCTGCACCACGACGTGGGCCAGGTCGGCGACATCGTTTCCATCGACCCCAGCGTGGTCAAGGCGCTGCAGGACGACGCCTTCATCCCCGTGGTCAGCCCGATCGGCTTCGGTGAGGAGAACGAGAGCTACAACATCAATGCCGACGTCGTCGCAGGCAAGCTCGCCACGGTGCTCAAGGCCGAGAAGCTCATGCTCCTGACCAACACGCCCGGCGTGCTCGACAAGAACGGCAACCTGCTCACCAACCTGAGCGCGCGCGAAATCGACGACCTGTTCGCCGACGGCACCATCTCGGGCGGCATGCTGCCCAAGATCGAAGGCGCGCTCGATGCCGCGAAGAGCGGCGTCAACGCGGTGCACATCATCGACGGCCGCGTGCCGCACGCCATGCTGCTCGAAATCCTGACCGACCAGGCCTACGGCACGATGATCCGCGCGCGCTGAGGCACCTGCAGGGCTGGCCTCAGCCCTCGTACCCGTTCGGATTGCCTTGCTGCCAGCGCCAGCTGTCCGCACACATCTGGTCCAGCCCGCGATGCGCACGCCACCCCAAGGTCGCCTGCGCAAGCGAAGGGTCACCCCAATACGCAGGCACATCGCCGGGCCGGCGTGGACCGATTTCATAGGGGAGCGACCGCCCGCTCGCGCGTTCGAAGGCATGCACGACCTCCAGCACGGACGCGCCGCGGCCTGTGCCGAGGTTCAGCGTGACCAGGCCCGGATGGGTCTGCGCGTGCTGCAGGGCCGCGACGTGGCCTTCGGCCAGGTCCATCACATGCACGTAGTCGCGCACGCCGGTGCCGTCGGGCGTCGGATAGTCGTTGCCGTGGATGACCAGCTTGTCTCGCTGCCCCACCGCCACCTGGCACACGAAGGGCATCAGGTTGTTCGGCTTGCCTTGCGGGTGTTCGCCGATGAGCCCGCTTTCATGCGCGCCGACCGGGTTGAAATACCGCAGCAGCGCAATGCGCCACCCGGCCTCGGCGCGGTGCAGATCGGCGAGCGCTTCTTCCACCATCTGCTTCGAGCGCCCGTAGGGGTTGGCTGGCCGGCAGGGCGCATCCTCCGGAATGGGGGAGTGGTCGGGTTCGCCGTACACCGTGGCGGAAGACGAAAAAATCAACGTCCTGACCCCCGCCTGCTGCATGGCCGAGGCAAGCACGAAGCTGCCGTGCACGTTGTTGTCGTAGTAGGCGAGCGGGTCGGCCACCGAGTCGCCGACGGCCTTGAGGCCTGCAAAGTGAATCACGGCCGAGAAGCGTTCGCTGCCCAATACACGGTCGAGCAGGGCCCTGTCGCGTACGTCGCCCTCGATCAGCCGCGGCGCGCTGCCCGAGATCTGGCGCAAGCGTTCGAGCACCCGGACATCGCTGTTGCCCAGGTTGTCCAGAATCACCGGCACATAGCCGGCGGCCGCCAGCGCCACGCAGGTGTGGCTGCCGATGAAGCCCGCACCGCCGGTCACCAGAACGCTGCTTTGGGACATGTGAACTCTTTCCTGTTTGCAGGGCCCGATTCTGTACGAGCTTTCCCGGGGCTGGTTTGCACGCGCTCACTGCGAGCAGCCCTGTGCGAGAATCAATTGATTACATCTTTGCACGCGCTCCCATGCAGAACGAAGAGACAAGCTATCCCGGCGTAGAAACTCCAACAGAGACGCTGGCAGCCGCCGCCCCGGTGCGAAAGCGCCCCAAGCCAGGGGAGAGGCGCGTGCAGATCTTGCAGGCGCTGGCCGCCATGCTGGAACAGCCCGGTGCCGAGCGGGTGACCACCGCGGCATTGGCCGCGCGGCTGGACGTCAGCGAGGCCGCGCTTTACCGCCATTTCGCCAGCAAGGCCCAGATGTTCGAGGGCCTCATCGATTTCATCGAGCAGAGCGTCTTCACGCTGGTGAACCAGATCCTTGAGCGCGAAGGTGCGACGGGCGCGCAGCAGGCCGCAAGAATTCTCACGCTGCTCGTGCAGTTTGCCGAGCGCAACCCGGGCATGACGCGCGTCATGGTGGGTGACGCGCTGGTGTTCGAGAACGAGCGGCTCCAGCAGCGCATGAACCAGTTCTTCGACAAGATCGAAGCGACCCTGCGCCAGGTGCTGCGAAGCACCGCCGCCGCGGACGGCTCCGCGACTCCCAGCGTGGATGCGCAGGTGCGCGCCGCCGCGCTCACGGCCTTCGTGGTCGGCCAGTTGCAGCGTTTCACGCGCTCGGGCTTCCGCCGCCTACCGTCGGAACATCTCGAAGCCACGATCGCGCTGATCGTCTAGCCGGCAGGACCGCTCGGTCGGCTACTTCCGCCAGGCCGCGCCGGCCGCAGGGTACCCAGGGGTCGGCGCGGGGCCGGGTGGCGCGCTCGACTTGCTTCGTTGCGAAGCGTAGGATCAGCGCCCCCCTTGCCGCCGAGTTGCGGCGACAAGTCCGTGTTCGTGTGGCTTCTGAACGGAGGTTCGTATGAGCTATCACCTGGAAGGTCGCCTGCTCGAGGTCTGCAACTGCAACGTCCTGTGCCCCTGCTGGATCGGCGAGGATCCTGACAACGGCACCTGCGACACCATCGTCGCGTGGCGCATCGACAAGGGAACCATCGACGGCGTCGATGTCGGTGGCAACACCATCGCGGCCGTGGCGCATGTCCCCGGAAACATCCTGGAAGGCAACTGGACGGCGGCGATCTTCGTCGACGACAACGCATCCAAGGCGCAGGAAGAGGCGCTGCTCAAGGTCTACACCGGGCAGGCCGGCGGACCGATCGCCGACCTGGCAGCGCTCATTGGCCAGGTGGTGTCGGTCGAGCGGGCGCCCATTCGCTTCACTGTGAACGAAGGCAAGGGCGAGTTGGAAATCGGCAAGGACTACTACGCCGAACTCGAGCCCTATCGCGGCGCGACCGGCGGCCAGACCACCCTTTCCGACACCGTGTTCTCCACCGTTCCGGGCGCGCCGGTGTTCGTCGGCAAGGCCCCGACCTACCGCTCGAAGAATGCCGCGCTGGGCATCGACCTCGACATCAAGAACCACAACGCCCTGCAGAGCACCTTCGTCTTCGATTCATGAGCGCCGCGCCGGGCCGCCCCAAGCAAGCTCGCACCGCAGTGCGAAGCACGGAGGTCGCCCAATGAATCCGACGGCCGGCTTGCCGCCGCGCAACGCCGTGCGCCACCGCCGCGTGTTCCTGCCGGTTCTCGCCGCACTGGTCACGCTCGCGTGGATGGTGTTGTGGGCCTGGGCACGCAGCCCTTACGGGCGCTATCTCGAACACGGCGACTGGACCGCCTCGGGTCCGGCCGCGTTCCTGTGCCAGGCCATTCCCGCCGGCAACGTGGTCGTGCCCGCGGTGCTCTACGCCGCTGCGTGGATCCTCATGACGGCGGCCATGATGCTGCCGACCACGCTGCCGCTGTTCAACGCCTTCGACCGGTTGACCGCGGGGCGCCCGGACCACGCGCGCCTGCTCGTGCTGCTGGGGCTGGGCTACATGGCGGTGTGGGGTGCCTTCGGGCTGCTGGCGCACGCGCTCCACAGCGGGGTGCTGGCCCTGCTTGCCAGCGCGCCGACGCTGGCCTGGCATGGCTGGGTGATCGGCGCCGCGACCATCGCGCTGGCCGGCGCCTTCCAGTTCAGCCGCCTCAAGCACCGGTGCCTGGAGAAGTGCCGCACGCCGCTGAGCTTCGTCATCGAGCATTGGCGGGGGCAGGCGCAGGCCAGGCAAGCATTCGCGCTGGGCGCGCACCACGGCCTGTTCTGCGTCGGCTGTTGCTGGGCGCTGATGTTGTTGATGTTCGCGCTCGGCACCGGCAGTCTCGGCTGGATGCTCCTGCTTGCCGCCGTCATGGCGCTGGAAAAGAACGTTCCCTGGGGCCATCGACTCAGCGCGCCGCTCGGGTTCGCGCTGCTGGGCTGGGCCGTGTTCATGGTGGCGACCCATGTCTGAAGCCATGTCCGAAGCGCGCCGCGCGCCGTCCACCCTGCAGACCGTCGCCCTCACCGTGGTGGCCATGGTCGCGTTCGCGGCCAATTCGCTGTTGTGCCGGCTGGCGCTGCAGCAGCGGGGCATCGATCCCGCCAGCTTCGGCAGCATCCGGCTGGTTTCCGGTGCGATCACGCTTGCAATCGTCGTGCAGCTCCGGGCGCGGCCTGCTTCGCCCGACAGGGCCGACTGGCTCGCGGCCGCGATGCTGTTCGCTTACGTGGCATTCTTTTCTTTCGCTTACCTCTCTTTGTCCGCGGGCACGGGCGCGCTGATTCTGTTCGGTGCGGTTCAGCTCACCATGCTCGGCGCGGGCCTGGGCTCCGGCGAGCGCTTCGGGCCGGTTGCGTGGCTCGGCTTCGTGCTGGCGGCCGGCGGGCTGGTCTACCTGGTGTTGCCCGGCGTCACCGCGCCGCCGCTTCTCGGCGCCGTGCTGATGGCTATCGCCGGCGTGGCGTGGGGCGTGTATTCGCTCCGCGGCCGCGGCGTGGCCGATCCGCTGGCCGCCACAGCCCGGAATTTCACGCGTGCCGTGCCGCTGGCCCTGGCGCTGAGCCTTGTCTTCGTGGCCCGCGCCCATGTGGATGCCACCGGCATCGCGCTGGCCGTGGCTTCCGGCGCATTGACCTCGGGCCTCGGCTATGTCGTCTGGTATGCGGCGCTGGCCCGTCTGTCGGCCATGCAGGCGGCCACCGTGCAGCTGTCGGTGCCGCTCCTGGCTGCAATCGGCGGCGTGCTGCTGCTTTCGGAAGCGATCACGCCGCGGCTCGCGGCCGCCTCGGTGGCCATTCTGGGCGGCATTGCGATCGTGCTGAGCCAGAAGTCGCGCAACGCGCGCCGCTAGCAGCGCGAGCCTTTACGCGACGGCCACGTCCACCTTGGCCCCGGCCGCGACGATTTCCCCCCACGTCGCATCGTCCAGCCAGATGCCGTCGCGCTCCCGCGCCACGCGCGCGGCGCGTTCCGGTTCGCCGGCGATCTGCACCTGGTCGAAGCCCGTACCCGGCGGGCTCTGGCGCAGCCATTCGACGAACGCCGTCGCTTCCTGCGCAAAGCTGGCCTGGGTTCCCAGCTTGGCAGGGTCGATCAGTATCGTCAGCATGCCGTTGAGCACCGTGCGGGCGGTATCGGCCGGGCGGTGCCAGGTTCCTCCGCCGGTGAGTGCGCCGCCCAGCAGCTCGCAGGCCATCGCCATGCCGTAACCCTTGTGCTCGCCGAAAGTCATGAGCGCGCCGAACAGGCCGTTGGCCTGCGGCACCACCACCACCCCGGGGTCGTTGGTCGGCGCGCCGCGCTCGTCGATCAGGTAGCCGTCGGGCACCCGTTCGCCCTTGTTGTGGGCGACGCGCATCTTGCCCTGCGCCACGCGGCTGGTCGCGAAGTCGAGCAGGAAGGGCTCGGCCCCCGCCAGCGGAATGCCGATGCAGCACGGATTGGTGCCGAAGCGTCCGTCCCCGCCGCCCCACGGCGCCACCACGGGCCGTGACAGCACGTTGACGAAGTGCATCGAGACCAAGCCTTCGGCCGTTGCCATTTCGGCGAAGTGCCCGATGCGGCCCAGGTGGTGCGCATTCGCGAGCGTGAAGATGCAGCTGCCGTGCTGCTTTGCACGCGCGATGCCGAGTTCCATCGCCTGCACGCCGACGATCTGCCCGTAGCCATGCTGGCCGTCGAGCGCGAGCATCGTGCCGATGTCGGCATTGACCTTGACCGACGCGTTGGGCACGAGCCCGCCCTCGGCCACCGCATCCACATAGCGCGGCAGCATGCCCACGCCATGCGAATCATGGCCGCTCAGGTTGGCCAGCACCAGGTTGGCGGCTACCTGTTCGGCTTCTGCCGGCGTGCTGCCCGCGGCGACCAGGATGCGGGCGCAGTGCGAACGGAGATCAGAAGCTGGAAGAGTTTGGGGCATAGGTTCCTTACATCACGGCGCCGACTTGCCACGGCACGAATTCGTTCTGGCCGTAGCCGTGTTTCTCACTTTTCGATGGTTCGCCGGACGCAGTGGCCAAGACCAGTTCAAAGATGCGCTGGCCCATTTCCTGGATCGACGACGTGCCGTCCACGATCTCGCCGCAGTTGATGTCCATGTCCTCTTCCTGCCGCTGCCACAGCGCCGAATTGGTCGCGAGCTTGAGCGAAGGGGAGGGCGCGCAGCCGTAGGCCGAGCCGCGCCCGGTCGTGAAGCAGATGATGTTCGCGCCGCCGGCCACCTGCCCGGTGGCGCTCACGGGGTCGTAGCCCGGCGTGTCCATGTAGACGAAGCCGTGCGCCGTGACCGGCTCGGCGTATTCGTACACCGCCTCGAGATTGCTGGTGCCGCCCTTGGCCACCGCGCCGAGCGACTTTTCGAGAATCGTCGTGAGGCCGCCCGCCTTGTTGCCCGGCGAGGGGTTGTTGTTCATCTCGCCTTCGTTGATCTGGGTGTAGTGCTCCCACCACTTGATGCGGTCCACCAGCTTCTGGCCCACCTCGCGCTTTACGGCGCGGCGCGTGAGCAAGTGCTCGGCGCCATAGACCTCGGGCGTTTCGCTGAGGATGGCCGTGCCGCCGTGCGCCACCAGCAGGTCGACCGCCGCACCCAGTGCCGGGTTGGCGCTTATGCCCGAATACCCGTCCGAGCCGCCGCACTGAAGCCCGATCGTGATGTGCGCTGCGCTGCAGGGCTCGCGCTTCGCCGCGTTGGCGCGCGGCAGCATCTCGTTGATCAGCGCAATGCCTTTCTCGACCGTCTTGCGCGTACCGCCGGTGTCCTGGATGTTGAAGGTGCGGAAGTTCTCACCCTCGGCCAGGTGGCCGGTCGCGAGCCAGGCGTTGATCTGGTTCGCCTCGCACCCCAGGCCCACCACCAGCACGCCAGCAAAGTTGGGGTGCGTGGCATAGCCCGTGAGCGTGCGCTCCAGGATCTGCATGCCCATGCCCTGCGTGTCCATGCCGCAACCCGTGCCGTGCGTGAGCGCCACGATGCCGTCGACGTTCGGGTAATCCGCCAGCGCCGACGGATTGGTCTTGCGCGAGAAGTGGTCCGCAATGGCGCGCGCAGCGGTGGCCGAGCAGTTCACGCTCGTCAGCACGCCGATGTAGTTGCGCGTGGCCACGCGGCCGTCCGCCCGCTTGATGCCCATGAAGGTGGCCTCGCGCTTGGCGGGCGCAGGCTTCACGTCGGCACCAAAGGCGTAGTCGCGTTCGAAGTCGCCCTTGTCCGGGCCCATGTCGAGGTTGTGCGTGTGCACGTGCTCGCCGGCGGCAATCGGCTTGCTCGCAAAGCCGATGATCTGGTTGTAGCGGCGCACCGGCTCGCCCGCGGCAATGGCATGTGTCGCCACCTTGTGCCCGGCGGGAATGAGGCCGCGCACGGCAAAGTCTTCGACCTTCGCGCCGCCGACCAGCTGGCTGCGCGCGATCACGACATCGTCGGCCGGATGGAGACGAATAAACGGGGTCATGGATGTCATGGATGAATCTCCTGGGGAACACCGCGGAACCGGCTTTGCCGGGCCGCTGGTGTTGCCCCCTGCAAGGGGGTTGGCGAAGCGACACGAAGTGCGCGAAGACTGGGGGTGTGCAACATTTCTCAGAAGAACATTTTCGGCAGCCACAGTACCAATGAGGGCACATAGGTAATCACGACCAATGCCAGCAGCAGCGGAATGAGCCACGGCAAGATCGCCATCGTCGTGCGCTCGAAGCTCAGCCCCGCCACGCGCGCCAGCACGAACAGCACCATGCCCATCGGCGGATGCAGCAGGCCGATCATCAGGTTCAGCACCATCACCAGGCCGAAGTGAATCGGGTCGACGCCCAGCTGCGTGGCAATCGGCAGCAGGATCGGAACCAAGATGGTGATGGCGGCCGTGGGCTCCAGGAAGCAGCCCACGAACAGCATCAGCAGGTTGGCCAGCAGCAGGAACACCCAGGCTTCCTTGGTGAAGCCCAGCACCCAGCTCGCAATGTCGGTGGTCACGCCGGTGGCGGTCAGCATCCAGCCGAAGATGGAGGCCGCGGCCACGATGAACAGCACGGTCGACGTGGTCTCGATGGTGTCAAGGCAGACCTTGACGAACATCTTCCAGGACAGCGTCTTGTACCAGGCGAAGCCGAGAATCATGGCCCATACGCAGGCGGCAATCGCGCCTTCGGTGGGCGTGAACAGGCCCGTGCTCATGCCGCCGATCAGCAGCACCGGCGTCATGATGGGCAGCAGCGCCTCAAACTTGAAAATCCTGTCGAGCACGAAGAGCGACGCCAGGCCCGCAAACACCGTGAGCTGCGGCGGCGTGCCCAGCTTGGACACCAGCAGCCAGATCAGGAGCGGCCAGCCGATCACCACGGCCAGCTCGCACATGGCCTTGAAGAATCGCGTGCTCGAGAACTTGACGTCGCCGCCCCAGCCGTTGCGGTGGGCAAAGTAGGCCACCGTGAGCATCATCAATATGGCCAGCAGCGCGCCGGGCAAGATGCCCGCGAGGAACAGCGCTCCTACCGACACGTTGGCCATCATCCCGTAGATCACGAACGGCAGGCTGGGCGGAATGATCGGGCCCAGCGTGGCCGATGCGGCGGTCACGCCGACCGCAAACTCGGTCGAATAGCCGTGCTCCTTCATCGCCTTGATCTCGATCGTGCCCAGGCCCGCGGCATCGGCAATGGCGGTGCCGCTCATGCCCGCGAAGATCACCGAACCGAGCACGTTCACATGGCCGAGGCCCCCCTTGAGCCAGCCGACCAGCGCAAGCGCGAAGTTGTAGATGCGGGTGGTGATGCCCGCGTTGTTCATCAGGTTGCCGGCCAGGATGAAGAAAGGCACCGCCAGCAGTGGGAAGCTGTCGATACCGCTCACCATCCGGTGGATGACGACGAAAGGCGGCAGGCTGCCGCTCACGAGGATGTAGGCCAGCGAAGCGCCGGCCATGGCCACGGCCACCGGAATGCCGCCCGCCATGAAGATCAGGAAGAATATTTTCAGCATGCAGTTGTTCTCGTCGGGCTCAGGGCTCAGGGCTCAGTGGTCGGCCAGGGTGGATTCGGGTCGTTCGAGCACGCTGTAGCCGCGCTTCCAGTGAATGCGTGCCACCTGGATAGAGCGCCAGGTCATTGCAATGAAGCCGAACAGGCACAGCGCGTAGACGATGTTCATCGGTGCATCGACGATGGTCATGCGCGTGTTGTTGCCGATCTTCAGCATCATCTGCACCGTCATGATTACGGCCGCAACGAAGAAGGCAGTGCGCAGCACGTCGACTGCGCGCGACATCCAGCGGCCCATGGTCGCCGGCATGTGGCGATAGAAGAAGTCGACCTGGATCTGGTTGTTCTTCGCCACGCCGATGGCCGCACCGATGAAGACCACCGCAATCAGCATGTAGCGCGCCACTTCTTCCGTCCATGCGGCCGAGTCGTTCATCACGTAGCGCGTGATGAACTGGTAGAACACCGTGAGCCCGAGCATCCAGAAGATCGCGAGCGAGATCCAGCCTTCGGCAATGGTGTGGGAAAGGTCGACGGCCTCGTCTTCTGCGTGGAAGTGGCCTTCGTCATCAATGATTTTCTGTTCGGTCATGCCAAGTCTCGTGAAAGGGTGCGGGCCCATTCCAGAAACACCGCGGAACCGGCTTTGCCGGGCCGCTGGTGTTGCCCCCTGCAAGGGGGTGGGCGAAGCGACACGAAGTGCGCGCAGACTGGGGGTTTACTTAATTGCAGTGATGCGGTCGTAGTCCTGCTGGCGATAGCCGTGGTCCGTGGGCTTGGTGTTCTTCAGCACGGCTTCGCGGAACGCGGCCTTGTCTACCGTGATCACGTTGTTGCCCTTCTTCTTGAACTCCTCGACCAGGCGGGCTTCCGAAGCGATGATGTCGCGGCCCGTTTTTTCAGCGGCTTCCTGCATCACCTCGGTGAAGATCTTCTTCTCGTCGGCCGAAAGCTTGCCCCACAGCTGGCCGGAGGTCACGGTGAGCAGCGAATCGATGATGTGGCCCGTGAGCGAGATGTTCTTCTGCACCTCGAAGAACTTCTTGGCTTCGATGGTCGGCAGCGGGTTCTCTTGCGCATCGACCGTGTTGTTCTGCAGCGCAAGATAGACCTCGGCGAAGGCGATGGGCGTGGCGTTGGCGCCCAGTGCCTTCGGGAAGGCCAGGTAGGCCGGCGCGTCGGGCACGCGGATCTTCAGGCCCTTCATGTCCTCGGGCTTGGTCACGGGCTTGGCGGCGCTCGAGGTGACGTGCCGCGCGCCGTAGTAGTTGAGCGCCGTGATGTGGTTGCCGCTCTTGTCGTCGTAGCCCTTGGCAAGCTCCTGGAACACATCGCTCTTGGCGTACTTCAGCAGATGCTCCGCATCGCGGAAGATGAACGGAAAGTAGGTCACGGCCAGCGGCTTGTAGGTGTTGCCCGCAAAGCTGGCGCCGGTCAGAACGATGTCGACCGTTCCGAGCGTCATGCCCTGGTTGATGTCCGCTTCCTTGCCCAGGCTGGAGGCCGGGAACACCTGGATGTCGTACTTGCCATTGGTGCGCTTCTTGATCTCTTCGGCGGCCCACACGGAATACTTGTGGAACGGCTCCGAGGTTTCGTACACGTGCGCCCACTTGAGCTTGGTTTGCGCGCCGGCGATGCCGTAGGCGCCCAGGGCGGTGGCCGCCAGGGCGCAGGCGGCGATGGCTTTCAAGGTGTTGCGTTTGCTGTTCATCGGTTTGTCTCCGTTGTAGTAGTGGCTGAAAGGAAATGCTGCTGGCGATTCAGGAGGCTTTTGCGCGGCGCCAGCTCGCGCTGAATCTCTGGTGCGAGTTGTCCATGTGGGTGTGCATCGCGGCACGCGCGCCCTCGGCGTCGTGTGCGGCCACCGCATCGCGAATGGCCTCGTGCTCGGCAATGGCCGAGCGCCAGGAGGGCACCGTTTCGAAATAGCCGCCCAGGCGCGTGAAGATCGGCCCGTTGCGGGAATCCCAGAAGCTTTGCACCGTTTCGATCAGCACGGCGTTCCCGCTGGCGGTGACGATGGCCACGTGGAACGCGCGGTCGCCGTCCAGGGGCAGCACTTCGCGGTCGGCGAGTTCGCGCATCAGTTCGATGGCGCGGCTCATGGCGTCGACGTCCTTGCGCTTGCCGATGGTGGCCGCAATGGCTGCCGTTTCGCCCTCGATCACGCGGCGCGCGCGAATCAGCTCCAGCGGCCCCCATTCCGTGGGCGCCACCGGCTTGCTTGCGCGATGCGACCGGTCGAGCACATACACGCCCGAGCCCGTGCGAACCTCGACCCAGCCTTCGACCTCGAGCGCAATCAGCGCCTCGCGCACCGAGGGCCGGCTCACCCCGAGCTGCTTGGCCAGGTCGCGTTCGGCCGGCAGCCGCGCGCCGACCGCGAATTCGCCCTCGCCGATCAGCCCGCGGAGCTGGTCGGCAATCTGGCGGTACAAGCGCTGGGGTTCGACGGTCTGGAGCGGCACGGGGTTGTTGTCAGGGGTTAAGGGTTGTCCTGAATTGGACAAGTGGTAAGGCCAATTCAGAATACGATCCGCACCGCGCCATTGCCATCAGGCCAAACCCTGAACGGGCCGGTTCCCATCTTTCAAGGAGACATGCATGAGACTCAAGGGCAAGACCGTGCTCGTGACGGCGGCCGGACAAGGCATTGGCCATGCGAGCGTGCTCGCCATGGCGGCCGAAGGCGCACAGGTCTGGGCAACCGACGTGAACGAGAAGCTGCTCGAGCGCTACGCCGGCGTGGCCAACGTTCGCACGGCCAGGCTCGACGTGCTCGACAAGGACGCCATCGGCGCCTTCTTCAAGAGTCTTCCCGCGCTCGACGTGCTGTTCAACTGCGCGGGCGTGGTGCACAACGGCACTGCGCTCGACGCCACCGACAAGGACCTGGAGTTCGCGTTCAACCTGAACGTGCGCGCGCAGTTCTGGACGATCCAGGCCGCGCTGCCCGGCATGCTGGCCGCAGGAAGCGGCAGCATCATCAACATGGCGAGCGTGTGCTCCAGCATGAAGGGGCTGCCCAACCGCTTTGTGTACGGCACCACCAAGGCTGCGGTGCTCGGCCTCACCAAGAGCGTGGCGGCGGACTTCGTGGCGCGCGGCATCCGCTGCAATGCCGTCTGCCCCGGCACGGTCGACACGCCTTCGCTCGGCGAGCGCATCAACGCCAACGAAGACCCCGAAGCGGCACGCAAGGCCTTCATCGCCCGCCAGCCCATGGGGCGGCTCGCACAAGCCGAGGAAATCGCACCCGTGGTGGTGTTCCTGGCCAGCGACGAATCGGTGTTCGCCACCGGCCAGGCCTTCACGGTGGACGGCGGCCTCACCATATGAACCAGCTCGACTTCGCCGGCCGCCATGCCGTGGTGACCGGCGGCGCAGCGGGCTTGGGCTACGGCATCGCCGAACGGCTGATCGCATCGGGCGGCAGCGTCACGCTGTGGGACCGCGACGAGGCCGCGGCCACCAAGGCCGCAGCGGCGCTGGGTCCCAGGGCATTTGCGGTGAAGGTCGACGTGGCGCAGCAGCCTTCCGTCGTCGCTGCCGTGGCGGCCACGCTGGCGCATTCGCCGCGCATCGACGCATTGGTCAACAGCGCCGGCATCACCGGCCCCAACACCAAGCTCTGGGACTACCCGGTGGACGATTGGCGGCAGGTGATGGAGGTCAACATCAACGGCGTCTTTCTCTGCTGCCGCGAAGTGGTGGCGCAGATGCGCAAGCAGGGCTACGGCCGCATCGTCAACATCGCTTCGGTGGCGGGCAAGGAGGGCAACCCCAACGCCAGCGCCTACAGTGCGAGCAAGGCCGCCGTGATTGCGCTCACCAAATCGCTGGGCAAAGAGCTGGCCGACACCGGCATTCGCGTCAACTGCGTAACGCCAGCGGCAGTAAAGACCGCTATCTTCGACCAGATGACACCCGAGCACATCGCGTTCATGCGCTCGAAAATTCCCATGGGCCGCTTCGGCACGGTGGAAGAGGTTGCCGCGATGGTCGGCTGGCTCTGCAACGAAGATTGCTCGTTCTCCACCGGCGCTGTGTTCGACCTCTCCGGCGGCCGCTCCACTTACTAATTAATCAGTCTCCCCCCAAGAAAGGACAACATGAAACTCGTTCGCTATGGCAATCCCGGCAAGGAAAAGCCCGGCCTCATCGACGACAACGGCAAGTTGCGCGACCTGAGCGCGCTGGTCAAGGACATCGGGCCCGAACAACTCGGCGACGCCGCCATTGCCAAGCTGCGCAAGCACAAGGTCGACAAGCTTCCGCTGGTCAAGGGCAAGCCGCGCTTCGGCAGCCCGGTGGCCAATGTCGGCAAGTTCATCGCCATCGGCCTGAACTATGCCGACCATGCGGCCGAGTCCGGCTTGCCGATCCCCGCGGAGCCGGTGGTCTTCATGAAGGCGACCAGCTGCATCCAGGGGCCGAACGATCCGGTCATGCTGCCCAAGAACTCGGTCAAGAGCGACTGGGAAGTGGAGCTTGGCGTGGTCATCGGCACGCGCGCGCGCTACGTCTCGCAAAAGGACGCGCTCAACTTCGTGGCCGGCTACTGCACCATCAACGACGTGAGCGAGCGCGAGTTCCAGATCGAGCGCGGCGGCACCTGGGACAAGGGCAAGGGTTGCGACACCTTCGGCCCCCTCGGCCCGTGGCTGGTAACGCGCGACGAAGTGCCCAACCCGCAAAAGCTGTCGATGTGGCTCGACCTCAACGGCAAGCGCATGCAGACCGGCAGCACCAAGACCATGATCTTCAGCATCGCGAAGATCGTGAGCTACCTGAGCCAGTTCATGACGCTCTTGCCCGGCGACGTGATCACCACCGGCACGCCGCCCGGCGTGGGCCTGGGCATGAAGCCGCCGCTCTACCTGAAGAAGGGCGACGTGATGACGCTGGGCATCGAAGGGCTTGGCGAGCAGCGCCAGGAAGTGGTGCCTTTCAAGCTTTGAGCCGACCAAGGCCAGCAACGGCGCGGCGGGCGAGAGCCCGCCGCGCCTTTTTGTTTGTTTGTTTGCGCGCCGTGACGCGCTCAGCGCAGCACCCGGATCAGCTCGTCATACACCAGCCGCACGCGCGCGGGCACCGGCGCGCGTTGCGGACGGTAGACGTGAATCGGAAATGGCTCCGGCGCGTCCGCCTCCAGCACGGACACCAGCGCGCCCGAGCGCAGCCAAGGCTCGGCCAGCGGCCCGATCAGCTGGCCGAAACCCACGCCAGCGAGCACGGCAGCGCATTCGGCATCGATGTTGTCCGTCACGAATGCGGGCGATGACACGGTCACCACGCGCCGCTTGCTGAAAGGCCATGGCCACGGACGGCCCGAGCTGCGGTCGATCAGCGCCGTGAGCGGCAATGCCGAAAGCGCATCGAGGCCCTGCGGCGTGCCGACTCTTTCGATAAGCCCCGGCGCCGCCACCACATGCAGCGGCATTTTTCCGACAGCGCGCGCAACGAACCGGGCGTCGCGCATCGGTCCGACGCGCACGCCAATGTCGATCTGCTCGTCGACCACGTCGGCATGCTGCTCCGACAGCCGCAGGTCGAGAACCAGCCCGGGGTGTGCTGCGAGCAGCGGCGCGAGCGCCCGCGGAATGAGTCGGGCATACACATGCGGCGCCGTGACCCGCACCGTGCCCGCATGCTGCGACAGCGTGCGCCGGTCGATCTGATGAAACAGCTCGTCCACGCCGCCCACCGCCACACGGGCGCGCTCCGCAAGCTGACGGCCGAAATCGGTGAGCTGCACGCCGCGCGTGCTGCGGTGGAACAGCGGCTCGCCCAGTTCTTCTTCGAGCTCGCGCACCGCACGCGTCACCACCTGGGGCGAGACCGACAGGCGCACGGCGGCCTCGCGAAAGTTGGCGGCATCCGCGGCAGTGCAGAACACGCGCAGGGCTTCGAGGCGGTTGGCCATGGGGGGCTTTCGGGAGATCAGGAGAACGAGTATTCCATTTTCAGGAATTCTGAAGTCGCAAGAGTTTCATTTACGGGAACGCGTGGATTTTCCACACTGCATGCACTTCTTGTTTTTCTTCAGCACACCCGAAAGGAACTTCCATGACATCCGTTCAAGACAATATCCGCGGCAAGGTTGCCATCGTCACCGGCGCGAGCAGCGGGCTCGGCGAATCGACCGCCCGCCACCTGGCCGCACGCGGCGCCAAGGTGGTGCTCGCGGCGCGCCGCACCGACCGGCTCGACAAGGTGGTCGCCGAAATCCGCGAGGCCGGCGGTGAAGCGATTGCGGTCGCCACCGACGTGGCCCAGCGCGCCGACCTGGAAAAGCTTGCAGCCGCCACCGTCGAAGCCTTCGGCCGCATCGACGTGCTGGTCAACAACGCGGGCGTGATGCCGCTCTCACCCCTCGAAAAGCTCAAGGTCGACGAATGGGACCGCACCATCGACGTCAACATCAAGGGCGTGCTCTACGGCATTGCCGCGGTGCTGCCGCGCATGCAGGCACAGGGCAGCGGCCACATCGTCAACGTCGCGTCCATCGCTGGGCTGAAGGTGTTCACGCCCATCGGCACCGTGTACAGCGCGACCAAGCATGCGGTGCGCGCCATCTCCGAAGGGCTGCGCGTGGAAATGGGCAACAGCGGCGTGCGCGTGACCATCGTCTCGCCGGGCGCGGTGGAGTCGGAACTGAAGTTCGGCAGCTCCGACGCCGAAAGCGCGGCCGGCGTGAAGGCGTTCTACGAGGCCAACCAGATTCCGGCCGATTCCGTGGCGCGCGCGGTGGTCTATGCCGTGGAGCAGCCTGCAGACGTGGCCATCAACGAGGTGGTGCTGCGGCCGGTTTCGCAGGAGTTCTGATCCGGGGCGGGGCGGCAGCGGCCCCGCTCCGCACCAATTAACCTTCAACCTCTGAAGGACATTGACAGCCAAAAGTGCAAAGCCCCTGCAAAATAGAACGACCGTTCGTTTTATTCGGAGCTTTCCACGATGTCTGTCAATGCCGTTCCCGCCAAGCCGGTCCGCGCCGCCCAGAAGGGCCAGCAGACCAAGGCCGTCATCGTCGACGCGGCGCTGGCGCTGGCGGCGCAGATCGGGCTCGAGGGCTTGTCGATCGGCGCCGTGGCCGAGATCACCAAGATGAGCAAGTCGGGCGTATTTGCCCACTTCGGCTCGCGCGAGGAGTTGCAGATCTCGGTGGTTCGCGAGTATCACGCGCGCTTCGAACAAGAGGTGTTTTTCCCCGCCCTCAAGGCGCCGCGCGGCCTGCCGCGCCTGCGCGCGATGTTCGCCAACTGGATGAAGCGCACCTCGGCCGAGATCGACTCCGGCTGCATCTACATCAGCGGCGCTTCCGAATTCGACGACCGCCCCGGCCCGGTGCGCGATGCGCTGGTGGAGTCGGTCAGCATCTGGCAGGCGGCCGTTCTGCGCGCCATCGTGCAAGCAAAGAGCGAAGGCCATCTGCGCGCCGACGCCGACGAGCGCCAGGTTGCATTCGAAATCCATGGCCTGATCCTCGCGCTGCATTACGAAGCACGCTTCCTGCAGGTGCCCGGCTCCATCGGCCGCGCCAACATCGGCTTCGACAACATCCTGGCGCGCAGCGCCACGCCCGATGCCCCGGCGGCCGAAGCCGCTGTTTCTGCGCCGGCCGGCCGCCGTCTCAAGCCCGTGCGCTGAGCTCGCGGCCCCGTTTTCTTTTCGCTTCCCCCTTTTTTTATCTAGCTTCGACCAGGAGAGTTCCGGATGCCTACCTACAACCCACCCGTACGCGACATGCAGTTCGTGCTGCACGAAATGCTCAACGTCGCCGAAGAACTCAAGGCGCTTCCGGCCCACGCGGAAACCGATGCCGACACCATCAACGCGGTGATCGAAGAAGCCGGCAAGTTCGCCGCCGAGGTGACCTTTCCGCTGAACATCAGCGGCGATGAAGAGGGCTGCAAGCTCGACAAGACCACGCACGAAGTCAAGACGCCGAAGGGCTTCAAGGACGCCTACGCCAAGTACGTCGAAGGCGGCTGGCCCGCGCTGTCGTGCGACCCGGCCTTCGGCGGCCAGGGCCTGCCCTTCGTGGTGAACCAGTGCCTGTTCGAAATGCTCAACAGCGCGAACCAGGCCTGGACCATGTACCCCGGCCTCTCGCACGGCGCATACGAAGCCCTCGTGGCCCACGGTACCGAAGAGCAGAAGAAGACCTACCTGCCCAAGCTCACGAGCGGCGAATGGACCGGCACCATGTGCCTGACCGAACCCCATTGCGGCACCGACCTGGGCCTGTTGCGCACCAAGGCCGAACCGCAAGCGGACGGCAGCTACCGCATCACCGGCAGCAAGATCTTCATCTCGGCCGGCGAGCACGACATGACGGACAACATCATTCACCTGGTGCTGGCCCGCCTGCCCGATGCGCCCAAGGGCAGCAAGGGCATCAGCCTGTTCGTGGTGCCGAAGTTCAAGGTCAAGGCCGACGGCTCGCTCGGCGAGCGCAACCCGATCTTCTGCGCCGGCCTCGAGCACAAGATGGGCATTCACGGCAACGCCACCGCGCAGATCGTGATCGAAGGCGCCATCGGTTCGCTGGTGGGCGAGCCCAACAAGGGCCTGGCCGCGATGTTCGTGATGATGAACGCCGCGCGCCTGGGCGTGGGCAACCAGTCCCTCGGGCTGACCGAAGTGGCTTACCAGAATGCACTGGCCTACGCCAAGGACCGCACGCAGATGCGCTCGCTCTCCGGCGTGAAGGCCAAGGACAAGGAAGCCGACCCCATCATCGTGCACCCCGACGTGCGCAAGATGCTGCTCACGGCCAAGGCGTATGCCGAAGGCGGCCGCGCGCTGCAGATCTTCTGCACGCTGCTGCTCGACAAGGAGCACCACCACCCCGACGAGAAGGTGCGCAAGGACTCGGGCGAACTGGTGGCGCTGCTCACGCCCATCGTCAAGGCCTTCATCACCGACAACGGCCACATCGCGACCAATTCGTGCATGCAGGTGTTCGGCGGCCACGGCTTCATCAAGGAATGGGGCATGGAGCAGTTCGTGCGTGACAACCGCATCAACATGATCTATGAAGGCACCAACACCATCCAGTCGCTGGACCTGCTGGGCCGCAAGGTGCTGGGCAACAATGGCGCGTCGCTGAAGAAGTTCGGCAAGCTCGTCGCCAAGCTGGTGGAAGAAGAAGGCGTGAACGAGAAGATGGCCGAGTTCATCAACCCCATTGCAGGCCTGGGCGATCAGCTCACCAAGTTCACGACCGAGATCGGCTTCAAGGGCTTCCAGAACCCCGACGAAGTGGGCGCCGCCGCGGTGGACTACCTGCGCGTGGCCGGCCACTTCGTGTTCGGCTACCTGTTCGCCCGCATGGCCCAGGTGGCCCTGCGCGAAATTGCTGCCGGCAACACCGACCCGTTCTACGTGGCCAAGCTGCAAACGGCGCGCTTCTACTTCGCCAAGCTGTTCCCCGAAACCGCGACGCTGATGCGCACCGCGCGTGCCGGCAGCAAGGTGTTGATGGACACCGAAGCGGCGCTGGCATAAAGCCGCAGCCTTTCTTCATCGCTCAACCGGCACTGCCCATGAAATCGACGCTTGCAGCCATCTTTCTCGCCGCCATTTCTGCCACAGCCATGGCCCAGGGTGCAGCCCTGACTCCGGTGGGCTTGTGGCGCAACGTCGACGACAAGACCGGCGAGGCCAAGGCCGAGATCCGCATCGGCGAATCCAACGGCGCGCTCATCGGCCGCATCGAGAAGTCGCTCCGGAAGGACGCCAAGCCCGACGCGATCTGCGATGAATGCAGCGACGACCGCAAGGGCAAGCCCATCACGGGCCTCGACATCATCCGCGGCGGCAAGAAGGCCGAAGGCAAGGACGTCTGGGAAGGCGGAAAGATCCTCGACCCCGAGAACGGCAAGGAATACCGCGCGAGCTTCACGCCCATCGATGGCGGCAAGAAGCTCGAAGTGCGCGGCTACCTCGGCCCCTTCTGGCGCACCCAAACCTGGAACCGTGTCCAGTAAACCGCCGCGTTTTCAATCCAAGAAATACCAATCAACATGTCCCGATTTCAAGTGAAGAAGGTCGCCGTGCTCGGCGCCGGCGTGATGGGCGCGCAGATTGCGGCCCACCTCGTCAACGTGCGCGTGCCTGTCGTGCTGTTCGACCTGGCCGCAAAGGACGCGACCGGAGCTGTCGCTCAAGGTGCAGCGAAGAACGGCATCGTCACGCGCGCCATCGACAACCTCAAGAAGCTCAAGCCCGCGCCGCTCGGCGACGTGGCCGATGCGGTGCTCATCGAGCAGGCCAACTACGAAGACGACCTCGCCAAGCTCGGCGAGTGCGACCTCATCATCGAAGCCATTGCCGAGCGCATGGACTGGAAGCTCGATCTCTACAAGAAGATCGCGCCGCACGTGGCCAAGCACTCGATCCTGGCCTCGAATACCTCGGGGCTTTCGATCACCAAGCTCAGCGAGGCGCTACCCGAAGCATTGAAGCCGCGCTTCTGCGGCATTCACTTTTTCAACCCGCCGCGCTACATGTTCCTGGTGGAGCTGATCAACACGCCCACCACCCAGCCGCAGGTGCTCGACGACCTCGAGGCCTTCGTCACCAGCACGCTCGGCAAGGGCGTGGTGCGGGCGCACGACACGCCCAACTTCATCGCCAACCGCGTCGGCATCGCGGGCATGCTGGCGACGCTGAAGGAAGTCGAGAAGTTCGGCCTCACACCCGACGTGGTGGACGACCTCACCGGCAAGAAGCTGGGCCGTGCAAGCTCGGGCACCTTCCGTACCGCCGATGTGGTGGGCCTTGACACGATGGCCCACGTCGTCAAGACGCTGCAGGACAACCTGAACGCCGAGACAGATCCGTTCTACGCCAACTTCTCGACGCCGCCGGTGCTCGCGAAGCTGCTCGAGATGGGCAACCTCGGCCAGAAGACCAAGGCCGGTTTCTTCAAGAAGGTTGGCCGCGACATCCTGCGCTTCGACCTCCAGAGCGGCGAGTACCTGCCCGCCGGCGCCAAGGCCGACGAGGTGTACGGCCGCATGCTCAAGAAGCCCGCGGGCGAGCGCCTGAAGCTGCTGCGCGAGAGCGAAGGACCGCAGGGCCAGTTCCTCTGGGCCATTCTGCGCGACAGTTTTCACTATGCCGCCGTGCATCTGGCCAGCATTGCCGAGAGCGCGCGCGACATCGACTTTGCGATGCGCTGGGGCTTCGGCATGAAGCAGGGCCCGTTCGAGCTCTGGCAGGAAGCCGGCTGGGCGCAGGTCGCCAAGTGGATCCAGGAAGACATCGACGCGGGCAAGGCGCTGAGCACGGTGCCGCTGCCGAAGTGGGTGTTCGAAGGCGCGGTGGCCAAGGCCGGCGGCGTGCACACGCCCGAAGGTTCGTGGAGTGCGTCGCAAGGCCAGTTCGTGCCGCAGCGCAAGCTGCCGGTGCATGAACGCCAGCTGTTCCCCGAGAGTGTGCTCGGTGCGAACGCGGCCGACGCCAACACCGCGGGCACCACGATCAGCGACGAAGGCGATGTGCGTGTGTGGACGCTCGATAAGGAAGGGTTTGAAGGAGTGCTCATCGCCAGCATCCATTCGAAGATGCACGCCATCAGCCCCGACGTGGCCGAAGCGCTGGGCGCTGCCGTCGACTTGGCCGAAGCCGAATACAAGGGCCTGGTGATCTGGTCGCCCGACGAGATGTTCTCGGTTGGCGCCGACCTGCAGGCGATGCTTCCGGCCTTCGTGGTCGCGGGCATCGGCGCGGTCGAAGGCGCCGAGGAAGAGCTGCAGAACGTGATGCTCAAGATCCGCTATGCCAGCGTGCCGGTGGTGTCGGCCGTGCGCGGCATGGCGCTGGGCGGCGGCTGCGAACTGGCCGTGTACTCGTCGAAGCGCGTGGCCGCGATGGAAAGCTATATCGGCCTGGTCGAGGTGGGTGTCGGCCTGATTCCCGGTGCGGGCGGCCTGACCTACATCGCGCGTCGTGCGGCCGAGAACGCAGCGGCCTCGACGGGCACCGATCTGCTGCCTTTCCTTACCGAAGGCTTCACCGCCGCGGCGATGGCAAAGGTGGGCACGGGCGCTCTGGACTCGAAGAAGCTCGGCTATCTGCAGGGCAGCGACGTGATCGTGCCGAACAAGGACGAGCTGCTGTACGTGGCGTTGCAGCAGGCCAAGGCGATGGCCGATGCCGGCTACCGCGCACCGCTGCGCCGCACCTTCCGCGTGGCGGGCCGCAGCGGCGCCGCGACGATCAAGGGACAACTCGTGAACATGCGCGACGGCGGCTTCATCAGCGCGCACGACTTCCACATTGCCAGCCTGATCGCCAACGTGGTCACCGGCGGTGACGTGGACGCGGGTTCGCTCGTGACGGAGGAATACCTGATGACGCTGGAACGCAAGGCGTTCTGCTCGCTCATCGTGCATCCGAAGACGCAGGAGCGGATCATGGGGATGCTGAGTACCGGAAAGCCAGTGCGCAACTGACGAGGTTTCCTCTTCCTCCTTCCCCCTCTGGGGGAAGGCCGGGATGGGGGCATCGGCCTATGCAGAACCAATCCACTCCCAACGCGCAAAAAAATGCTCGCGCCCTTCGGCGCGAGATGACCGACTCCGAACGAAAGCTCTGGAGTGGTCTGCGCAGCGAGCAATTGGGAGTGAAGTTTCGCCGGCAGCATCCGCTCGGAAATTACATCACCGACTTCGCATGTCTCGATCCGAAACTGATTGTCGAACTCGACGGATCGCAGCATCAGGCACAAGAAGGCTACGACGCGCGACGCGACGCTTTCCTGCGCGCGCAGGGTTTTGAGGTCTTGCGCTTCGGGTCGAACGATCCGTTTGTCAATTTTGAAGGGGTGTTGCAGGCGGTCATCAATCGACTTGATGAATTGACGGCCGCTTGCCCCCATCCCAGCCTTCCCCCAGAGGGGGAAGGAGCCAAATCCAGGAGCTATCCATGAAACAAATCCAAGACGCCTACATCGTCTCCGCCACCCGCACCCCCATCGGCAAGTCGCATCGCGGCTACTTCCGCAACTACCGTCCCGACGACCTGCTCGCGACCACGCTGAAGGCTGCACTCGCCGCTGTGCCCGGCCTCGACCCCAAGGCCATCGAGGACATCATCTGCGGCTGCGCGATTCCCGAATCGCAGCAGGGCCTGAACGTCGCGCGCATTGGTGCGGTGCTGGCGGGTCTGCCGACCAGCATCGGCGGCATCACCGTGAACCGGTTCTGCGCTTCGGGCCTCTCTGCAGTGCAGATGGCCGCGGACCGCATCCGCGTGGGCGAGGCGGACGTGATGATCGCGGCCGGTGTCGAAAGCATGAGCATGGTGCCGATGATGGGCAACTCGCCGTCGCTCTCGCCCTCGATCTTCGAGCGCGAAGGCGACGTCGGCATTGCCTACGGCATGGGCCTCACGGCCGAGAAGGTCGCGCAGCAGTGGAAGGTGAGCCGCGAGGCGCAGGACGAGTTCGCGCTGGCTTCGCACCAGAAGGCCCTTGCCGCGCAGAAGGCCGGCAAGTTTGCCGACGAGATCACGCCCATCGAAGTGACCGACCGCACGCCGAACTTGGAGACAGGTGAGTCTATTGCGAAGACACGCACGGTGAACCTCGACGAAGGTGCGCGCCCCGACACCAGCCTCGAAGGCCTGGCCAAGCTGCGCACCGTGTTCGCCGCGCGCGGCACCGTGACAGCCGGCAACAGCTCGCAGACTTCCGACGGCGCGGGCGCGCTCATCCTCGCGAGCGAGAAGGCCGTGAAGCAATACGGCCTCACGCCGCTCGCGCGTTTTGTGAGCTTTGCGAGCAAGGGTGTGCCGCCGCACATCATGGGCATCGGGCCGATCGAAGCGATCCCGGCCGCGCTTCGCTACGCCGGGTTGAAGCACGAAGACATCGACTGGTTCGAGCTCAACGAAGCCTTCGCCGCGCAGTCGCTCGCGGTCATCAACACGCTGGGGCTCGATCCGAGCAAGGTCAACCCGATGGGCGGCGCGATTGCACTGGGCCACCCGCTCGGCGCGACGGGCGCGATTCGCGCGGCGACCGTGGTGCACGCGCTGCGCCGCGAGAACCTGAAGTACGGCATGGTCACGATGTGCGTAGGAATGGGGCAGGGCGCTGCGGGAATTTTCGAGCGCGTCTGATCGGGAACGCGCAAGACACCGCAACGAGTGTCGGAAGGAGACAGCATCATGCAGACGCAGCAGATCCCGGTCGACAACGGCGTGCAGGTGGCTGTGCGCCGCTACGATCCGGCCGGTGAACCTCGTGCCAGCATCGTCATCGGCGGTGCGATGGGCGTGCGCCAGTCGTTCTACGAACCCTTCGCGCAGTGGCTCGCCGGCCAGGGCCTGCGGGTGTGGACCTTCGATTACCGCGGCAGCGGCGATTCGCGCAACGGCGCCTCGCTGCGCGGCTTCGAGGCCGACCTGTTCGATTGGGCGCGCGATTACGAGGCGGTCGTCGACGCGGCCAAGGCTGCGCTGCCTGCGCATCCGCTCTATCTTCTGGGCCACAGCCTGGGCGCGCAGCTGCCGGGCTTCCTGCAGCGGCCCGAGCAAGTCGACGGCCTGATCAGCATTGCCGCCGGCAGCGGCTACTGGCGCGAGAACGCGCCGAAGCTCAAGCGCAGCATTCTCTATTTCTGGTTCGTGCTGGTGCCGCTGGTCACTCGGGTTTGCGGCTACTTTCCGGGCCGCAAGCTCAAGAAGGTCGGCGATCTGCCGCGCGGGGTCATCCTGCAGTGGCGCCGCTGGTGTCTCCATCCGCGCTACAGCGTGGGTGCCGAAGGCGACAGCGCTTTGCAGAGCTATGGGCGTGTGCGCTTCCCGGTGCTCGCGCTGTCGATGACCGACGATGAACTCATGACGCTCGCGGGCACCGAAAGCCTGATGAGCTTTTATGCGGGCGCGCCGCGTGCGGTGGAGCGCATCGCACCGGCCGACGTGCAGGCGCGGCGCATCGGGCACTTCGGCTTCTTCCGCGAACAGTTCAGCCAAAGCCTGTGGCCGAGCATGCTCGACAAGCTGCACCGCCTGGCCGCACTTACCGCGGTGCAGCAAGCCAGCGTCCCGCACACGACTGCGTGACGCGGCCCACCGGAGGCACACTGCAAATCATCATGAGTACGCATCCCTTCGACAAAGCCATTGCGCTGCACCACAGCGACATCCGCGTCGGCCATTTCACCGGTGCCACGAGCCCGGACTACTGGAACATGGTCGGGCCCTTCGGCGGCGCCACGGTGGCCATTGCGCTGCAGTCTGTGCTGCGGCATCCTGACTTGCTGGGCACCCCCCTCGCACTGACCGTCAACTTTGCGGCTGCACTCGAAGCCGGCGCTTTCGACGTGCAGGCCACGGCCGTGCGCACCAACCGGTCGACCCAGCACTGGACCGTGCAGATCACGCAGCCCGGCGCGGGCGGCGTGCCGAACATGACGACCACCGCCACGGTGGTCACGGCCGCACGGCGCGAGACATGGGGCGAAAGCGACATGCCGATGCCCACCGAGGCACCGAAGCCCGAAACGGTCGAACGTTTCAGCATCGGTCCGCCCGGTGTGGCCTGGCTGAACCGGTACGAGATGCGCCCGTTCAGCGGCGGTATCCCGACGAAGTGGGACAACAGCCTGCATCACAGCGAAAGCCGGCTCTGGCTGCGCGACGCGCAGGAGCGGCCGCTCGATTACTGCTCGCTTGCTGCAATGAGCGACATGTTCTATCCACGCGTCTGGCTGCGCCGCGCCAAGCATGTACCGGCAGGCACGGTGTCGATCACGACGTACTTCCATGCCGGGCCGGCGCAACTGGCGGAGGTGGGCACAGGCTACCTGCTGGGGCGCGCGGTGGGGCAGCAGTTCTTCAACGGCTTTTTCGACCAGGCGGCGCATCTGTGGAGCGAGAAGGGCGTGCTGCTTGCCACTTCCAACCAGATCGTCTACTACAAAGAGTAGGGGAGAACACCATGCAGAAGACCGCACTCATCGTAGGCGCCGGCGACGCAACCGGCGGCGCCATTGCCCGGCGCTTCGCACGCGAAGGCTATGCCGTCTGTGTGACGCGGCGCAGCCTCGACAAGCTGCAGCCGCTGGTCGCGCAGATCGAAGCGGGGGGCGGCCGCGCCCATGCGTTCGGCTGCGATGCGCGCAAGGAAGAAGAAGTGGTTGCGCTGGTCGAGCAAATCGAATCGACCATCGGCCCCATAGAGGTGATGGTGTTCAACATCGGCGCCAACGTACCCGAGAGCATCCTGACGGAAACCGCGCGCAAGTATTTCAAGGTATGGGAGATGGCCTGCTTCTCGGGCTTTCTCAACGGGCGCGAGGTGGCGAAGCGCATGGTGGCGCGCGAACTCCCGAAAGGCGGGCATCGCGGCACGATCATCTTCACGGGCGCCACCGCGTCGCTGCGCGGCGCCGCGAACTTCGGCGCCTTCTCGGGCGCGAAGATGGCCTTGCGTGCGCTGGCCCAGTCGATGGCCCGCGAGCTCGGTCCCCAGGGCATTCACGTGGCGCATGTGGTGGTCGATGGCGCCATCGACACCGAGTTCATCCGCAGCAATTTCCCCGAGCGTTATGCGCTGAAGGGGAACGACGGCATCCTGAACCCCGAGCACATTGCCGACAGCTATTGGATGCTGCATTCGCAGCCGCGCGACGCTTGGACGCACGAGCTTGATTTACGGCCCTGGTCGGAGAAGTTCTGAGATGCCGGTTTGCTGCGTTGTGCGTTCGATGGCTCATTCAGGGCGCGCACCCGCCGACGGGGTACCTTTCTCCGCGAATGTCCCCCGGCCTGCGGCCTCCTCCTTTATTTCGCTGCGCAAGGCACCCCATCGACGTGAGCGTTGGAAAGAGCGGTGGTTGATCAGCGATACACCACGAGCGTGCCCCAGTGCACAGGGCATCGGGTGCTCCCCGCAGCGAAATAAAGGAGGAGCCGAAGGCGGGGGACATTCGCGGAGGGGAGTACCCGGTGGCCTTTGCACACGCCCTGAACAGCAGCGCCCCGAACAGCAGCGCCCCGAACAAGAGCACTCTGAACAAGCCCGCGTCCCAAACTGACAGTTGCACCGCGAAGCATCAAAGGAGACATCATGACCAAATCCGTCGACTTCTATTTCGACTTCGGCAGCCCCGCCGCCTACCTGGCCGCCACGCAGTTGCCGCATGTGTGCGCCGACACCGGCGCCGAACTCGTCTGGAAGCCCATGCTGCTGGGCGGCGTGTTCCAGGCCACGGGCAACCGGTCTCCGGCCGAGGTGGTGCCCAAGGCGCCGTACATGACCATCGACCTGCAGCGCTTTGCAAAGCGCTACGGCGTGCCCTTTGTGCACAACCCGCACTTCCCCATCAACACGCTGCTGCTGATGCGCGGCGCCACCGGCCTGCAGATGAAGGAGCCGGCACGCTTTGGCGCCTACGTCGACGCCATCTTCCACGCCATGTGGGTCGAGCCGAAGAACATGAACGACCCGGCCGTCGTCGGCGCCGTGCTTCAGAATGCGGGCTTCGACGCCGCCGGCTTGCTCGCGCTGGCCGGTTCGCAGGAGGTGAAAGACCGCCTGAAGGCCGTCACGCAAGAAGCCGTGGAGCGCGGCGTGTTCGGCGCGCCCACCATGTTCGTCGGCGACCAGATGTTCTGGGGCCAGGACCGGCTGGATTTTGTGCGAGAAGCCCTCGACGCCTGAGCGCGGCGTGACCCGTTTTTATTCAAGGACCATTCCCATGAGCGACATCCTCGTCCACACCGAAGCCGGTGTGATGACCATTACCTTCAACCGCGTCGACAAGAAGAACTCCATCACCAGCGGCATGTACGCCGAGCTGGCCGACGCGCTCGCCACGGCCGAGAACGACGCGGCCGCGCGCTGCGTGCTGATCCAGGGCGACCCGACCATTTTCAGCGCCGGCAACGACATCGGCGACTTCCTGAACGCCCCGCCCGCCGGCAAGGAGTCGCCGGTATTCCGCTTCCTGCGCGGCATCGCGACCTTTCCCAAGCCTGTCGTCGCGTCCGTCTGCGGCCCGGCCGTCGGTATCGGCACCACGATGCTGTTCCACTGTGACCTCGTCTATGCCGGCGACAACGCGGCTTTCTCGATGCCCTTCGTGAACCTGGGCCTGTGCCCCGAGGCGGCCTCGAGCCTGCTGGTGCCGCAGATGCTGGGCTACCACCGCGCGGCCGAGGCGCTGCTGCTGGGTGAGCCTTTCATGGCCGAGGCCGCACTCGAAGTGGGCCTGGTCAACCGCATCGTGCCGCCGACCGAAGCCAACGCCATCGCCCAGGTGCAGGCGCGCAAGCTCGCGGCCAAGCCGCTGAGTGCGCTGGTCGAGACCAAGCGCCTGCTGAAGAAGGCGCAACTGCCCGCCGTGCTCGAGCGCATGGACGAAGAGGGCGCGAGCTTCGGCCGCATGCTGCGGGAACCAGCCGCACGCGAAGCCTTCGGCGCGTTCATGGAGAAGCGCAAGCCGGATTTTTCGAAGGTCTGAGGGCTCGACGTCCCCTGCGCTGATTACTTCTCGATCGGGCGGGGGCGGCCGTTGTCGTCGATGGCCACATAGGTGAAAGTGGCTTGCGTGACCTTGATGTACTCGCCCTGCGCCCGAAAACGCTCGGCGAACACCTCGACGGTCACCGTGACCGAGGTGCGCCCGATGCGCACCAGCTTCGAATAGAACGACAGGATGTCGCCCAGCCGCACCGGCTGCTTGAAGATGAATTCGTTCACCGCCACCGTGGCCTGGCGGCCCTTGGCGTAGCGCGCCGGAATGACCGAGCCGGCCAGGTCGCACTGCGCCATGACCCAGCCGCCGAAGATGTCGCCGTTGGCGTTGCAGTCCGCCGGCATGGGAATGACCTTGAGCACCAGCTCCATGTCGGTGGGCAGGCTTTTGAGGGTCGCGGCGGCGTCGGTGCTGGAAGTATCGGACATGGGCACAATCTGAGGCAGAACAAAGCAACCACGATTGTCCCTCATGCGCCGCAGCGGCGAAGCCCTACCTCCTCCCTCCCATCCCGTCGCCGGACACCCCCCGGCGCGCAGCGATCGCTCCGACTGGGCCACGCTGCGCCGCCTTTTTCCCTACCTCTGGCAGTACAAATGGCGGGTGATCGCCGCGCTCGCCTTCATGGTGGGGGCCAAAGTGGCCAACGTCGGCGTGCCGGTGCTGCTCAAGAACCTGATCGACACGATGACGCCCAAGCCCGACATGGCGCAGGCGCTGCTGATCGTGCCCATCGGGCTTTTGCTGGCCTACGGGCTGCTGCGGTTCTCGACCGCGCTCTTCGGCGAGCTGCGCGAACTGATCTTCGCCAAGGCCACCGAAGGCACGGCCCGGCAGATCGCGCTGGAGGTGTTCGGCCACCTGCATTCGCTGAGCCTGCGCTTCCACCTGGAGCGCCAGACCGGGGGCATGACGCGCGACATCGAGCGCGGCACGCGCGGCGTGCACTCGCTCATTTCGATGTCGCTCTACAGCATCGTGCCGACCATCATCGAGCTGGTGCTGGTGCTCACCATCCTGGGCGTGAAGTTCGACTCGCTCTTCGTCTGGATCACGGGGGCGGCGCTGGTGCTGTACATCACCTTCACGGTCACGGTGACCGAGTGGCGCACCCAGTTCCGCAAGACCATGAACGAACTCGACTCCATGGCGCAGAGCCGCGCGGTCGATTCGCTGTTGAACTACGAAACCGTCAAGTACTTCAACAACGAGGAGTTCGAGGCGAAGCGCTACGACGCCAGCCTGGACCGCTACCGCAAGGCCGCCATCAAGAGCCAGCGCACGCTGAGCATGCTGAATACCGGCCAGCAACTGCTGATTGCCATCAGCCTGGTGCTGATGCTCTGGCGCGCCACCTCGGGCGTGGTCGAAGGGCGCATGACGCTGGGCGACCTGGTCATGGTCAACGCCTTCATGATCCAGCTCTACATTCCGCTCAATTTCCTGGGCGTGATCTACCGCGAGATCAAGCAGAGCCTGACCGACCTGGACAAGATGTTCGTGCTGATGGAAAAAGAGCGCGAGGTGCGCGATGCGCCCGGTGCGCAGCCGCTCGCGGGCGTCGACTCGACCATCCGCTTCGAAGACGTGAGCTTTGCCTACGAGCCCGCGCGCCCCATCCTGAAGCACGTGAGCTTCGAGATTCCGGCCGGCAAGACCGTGGCCGTGGTCGGCCCCTCGGGCTCGGGCAAGTCCACGCTGGCGCGGCTGCTCTACCGCTTCTACGACGTGGGAATTGGCCCCCCACCCCCCGAGGGGGGCGCCGCCGACTTGGGGCGGCCCGGCGTCGGCGGGGGCCGCATCACCATCGGCGGCCAGGACATCCGCGAAGTGCAGCAATCCAGCGTGCGCCGCGCCATCGGCATCGTGCCGCAGGACACGGTGCTGTTCAACGACACCGTGGAATACAACATTGCCTACGGCCGGCCGGGCGCAACCCGTGAAGAGGTGGAGGGTGCTGCGCGCGCGGCCCGCATTCACGACTTCATCTCGGCCACGCCCCTGGGCTACGAGACCACCGTGGGCGAGCGCGGCCTCAAGCTTTCGGGCGGAGAGAAGCAGCGCGTGGCCATTGCGCGCACGCTGCTCAAGAACCCGCCGATCGTGATCTTCGACGAGGCCACCTCGGCGCTGGATTCAGCCAACGAGCGCGCCATTCAGTCCGAACTCAAGAGCGCGGCGCAGGACAAGACCACGCTGGTCATCGCACACCGCCTCTCGACGGTGGTCGACGCGCACGAGATCCTGGTGCTCGAAGCGGGCGTGATCGTCGAGCGCGGCACGCATGCCGAGCTGCTGGCCAGGCAAGGCCGCTATGCGCAGATGTGGGCTTTGCAGAAGAGCGAAGCAATGCCTCTGCTCTAACCCGATCATTCATTCCTCTGCTTTTATCGATCCAGGAGTTCAGACGTGTCGACCAAGATTCCCCTGCTGGTGCTCAACAGCCTCTCGAGTGCCCACCAGGCCCAGATTGCCGAGGTCTACGACGTGACCTACGCCTTCGACGCCGCCGCGCGTGCCGCGGCCATTGCCGAGCACGGCAAAAAGTTTCGCGCGGTGCTGACCATCGGCGTGATCGGCATCACGCCCGAAGAGATCGCGGCCATGCCGGCGCTCGAACTCGTCTGCTGCATGGGCGCGGGCTACGAAGGCGTGCCGCTGGAGGTGACCCGGGCGCGCGGCATCGTCACGGCGAACGGCGCGGGCACCAATGACGACTGCGTGGCCGACCATGCCTTCGGCCTGCTGATCAGCATCGTGCGCGGCTTTCGCCAGCTCGACCGGCTGTGCCGCGAGGGCGTGTGGCGCGAGGCCATTCCGCAGCCACCGAACGTGTCGGGCAAGAAGCTCGGCATCCTCGGGCTCGGCACCATCGGCCAGAAGATCGCCAAGCGCGCCGCCGCGTTCGACATGGAAGTGGGCTATCACAACCGCAAGCCGCGCGAGGGCGCGACGCACCGCTACTTCGACGACCTGAAGTCCCTCGCCACCTGGGCCGATTTTCTGGTGCTCGCCGCGCCCGGCGGGCCGGCCACGCGGCACCTGGTGAATACCGAGGTGCTCGATGCGCTCGGCCCGCAAGGCTTTCTGGTCAGCATCGGGCGCGGCAGCGTGGTCGATACCGAGGCGCTGGCCGCGGCGCTGCGCGAGAACCGCATCGCGGGTGCGGGGCTCGATGTGTACGAAAGCGAGCCGAAACGGCCCGAGCCGCTGGTCGGCCTAGACAACGTGCTGCTCACGCCGCACATGGCGGGCTGGTCGCCGGAGGCGACGCAGAAGTCCGTCGACCATTTCCTTGCGAATGCCGAAGGGCATTTCGCGGGGCGTGGTGTCTTGACACCGGTCTGATGGTTTTGCCCCTTCCCCCAGAGGGGGAGGGAGTCAAGCCAAGACCGGAGGGCGCCGGGCGCCCCATCCGGACGCCTTCTCATACACATGCCCCAGCCGCAGCACGCCGAGATCCGCATGGGTCGGCCCGGCCAGCTGCAAGCCCATCGGCAACCCGCTTTCGCCGAAGCCCGCGCGCACGTTCAGCGTGGGCAGGCCGGCCAGCGTGAACGGCGTCACGATTTCCATCCAGCGGTGGTACGTGTCGCTCGGCACGCCGGCCACTTCGGCGGGCCAGTGCAGTTCCGCATCGAAAGGGAACACCTGTGCCGTCGGCGCCAGCACGAAGTCGAAGCGCTCGAAGAGCTTGACGAACGCGCGGTACACGTTCGAGCGATAGAGCGAAGCCTGGTACAGCGATGCCGCATCGAGATGGCGGCTCTGCTCTATTTCCCACTGCGCCTCGGGTTTGAGCTGGGCAAACAGCTTCGGGTCGCTCACATAAGCCCCGAGCTTGCCGCCGACCAGCAACTGCCGCAGGCGCAGCCACGCGCTCCAGTTGTGCTCGCGCGGCACGTCGAGCGTGCAGGGTTCGACCTCGCAGCCGATGGCGCGAAAGGTGTCGAGCGCGCGCTCGCCCAGTTCGCGGATGCCCGGCGCCAGCGGCAGATCGGGCCAGATGCTGCCGAGCCAGCCCACGCGCAGGCCCTCGACGTTGTCGTCGAGCCGCAACGCATCGGGTGCCGGCAGGGCCTGCGGCGACGACAGCGGCACGCGCGTGTCGAAGCCCGCCTGCACCGCAAGCAGCCGCGCGGTGTCTTCGACCGTTCGGCCCATCGGCCCTTCGGTGCCCAGTTGCTGGAAGAACAGTTCCTGCTCCGGATCGCCGGGCACGCGGCCGCGCGAGGGCCGCATGCCGATCACGTTGTTGAAGGCCGCCGGGTTGCGCAGCGAACCCATCATGTCGCTGCCGTCGGCCACCGGCAGCATGCCCAGCGCCAGCGCAACGGCAGCGCCGCCGCTGCTGCCACCGGCGCTGCGGTCGGGCGCATAGGCGTTGCGGGTGATGCCGAACACCGTGTTGTAGGTGTGCGAGCCCAGGCCGAACTCGGGCGTGTTGGTCTTGCCGATCACGATGGCGCCGGCCTCGCGCATGCGCGCGACGTGCAGGCTGTCGGTGCGTGCCGCAGAGCGCGGCGACAGGGGCGAGCCCATGGAAGTCGGCAGGCCGGCGGCGTGGCTCAAATCCTTTACCGCCAGCGGAAAGCCGTGCATCCAGCCGCGCCGCTCGCCGCGTGCCAGCTCGGCGTCGCGCTCGCCGGCTTCGGCCAGCAGGGCCTCGGGTTCGCGCAGCGACACGATGGCGTTGAAGCGCGGGTTGAGCGCCTCGATGCGGGCCAGCGAGGCTTGCATCACCTCGCGGCAGGACACCTTGCGCCCCGCAATGAGGTTCGACAGGTCGGTGGCGGTCAATTCGAGCAGGTCGGCAGAAAACATGGCGAGTGCGGGAAAAGGAGGGGGGGCCCAGTATGGCGCGGCGCTCGCATAATCGCCGCGTATGGAAACAAAGTGGCTAGAAGACTTCATCAGCCTGGCGGAAACGCGCAGCTTCAGCCGCTCTGCCCAATTGAGGCACGTCACCCAGCCGGCTTTCTCCAGGCGCATTCAGGCGCTCGAGGGCTGGGCCGGTACCGATCTGGTCGACCGCAGCTCCTATCCCACGCGCCTCACGCCCGCGGGCCAGACGCTCTACAGCCAGGCCATCGAGATGCTGCAGTCGCTGCAGAGCACGCGCGCCATGCTGCGCGGGCACTCGGCCGCCGGGCAGGACGTGATCGAGATTGCCGTCCCGCACACGCTGGCCTTCACCTTCTTCCCCTCGTGGGTGACCAGCCTGCGCGAGCACTTCGGGCCCATCAAGAGCCGGCTGATCGCGCTCAACGTGCACGACGCCGTGCTGCGGCTGGTCGAAGGCAGCTGCGACCTGCTCATTGCCTATCACCACCCCTCGCAGCCGCTGCAGCTCGACGCCAACAAGTACGAGATGGTCAGCCTGGGCGAGGAAACCGTGGCGCCCTGGGTCAAGGCCAATGCCGACGGCGCGCCGCGCTTCCGGCTGCCCGGCCGGCCCGGCCAGCCGCTGCCTTACCTGGGCTACGCGCCCGGCGCCTACCTGGGACGGGTGGTCGACCAGCTGCTGAAAGAGTCGGGCACCGCCATCCACCTCGACCGGGTCTATGAAACCGACATGGCCGAAGGCCTGAAGGTCATGGCGCTCGAAGGCCACGGCATCGCCTTTTTGCCGCAGAGCGCGGTGCGCAAGGAAATCAAGGCGCGCAAGCTGGTGAGCGCGCTGCCGCCCGAGATCGACAGCCTGGAGGCGACGATGGAAATCCGCGCCTACCGCGAACGGCCGAGCGCACCGGTCCCTGTAAAGACCGGCACCGGCCGCTCCGCGAAGGCCGTTGCGGGCTCGGAAGGCTTGCAGCCCAAGCGCACGGCCGATGCGCTGTGGTCGTACCTGGTCGGCGCCCAGCCCAATCGGTGACCTGATTGACGGATGGAATTTGTGCGCTGCACAATCTATAAATGCTGCGCATAGGGGCCCCCGCAAACGGCATTGGCGTCGCAGACTGGGCGCCACTAAAGTCGCGGCAGTTTCCGATCACACCGCTGTCACAGCAAGACTTCCGGCACGCGCCACCCGCGTGCTTTTTTTTAGCCGAGGAACCTGTATGACCCCCAATTTCAGGACCGAACACGACTTCCTCGGCGAAAAGCAGATTCCTGCCGTTGCCTACTGGGGCGTGCACACGGCGCGCGCGGTCGAGAACTTCGCCATCTCCGGTACCCGCGTGTCGGCCATGCCCGACCTGGTGCGCGCGCTGGCGTTCGTGAAGAAGGCCGCCACGCGCGCCAATGCCGACCTCGGCGCCATCGACCGCGACCGCGCCGCGGCCATCATCCTGGCCTGCGACGACCTCATCGAGGGCAAGCTGCTCGACGAATTCGTGGTCGACGTGATCCAGGGCGGCGCCGGCACCTCGACCAACATGAACGCCAACGAGGTGATCTGCAACCTCGCACTCGAGAAGCTCGGCCATGAAAAGGGCCGCTACGACGTGCTGCACCCCAACGACCACGTCAACGCCTCGCAGAGCACCAACGACGTCTACCCGACGGCGGTGCGGCTGGCCCTGTGGTTTGCCATCGACAAGCTGCTCGAATCCATGGCCGCGCTGCGCCAGAGCTTCGAGGCCAAGGCGCTCGAGTTCAAGGACATTCTCAAGATCGGCCGCACCCAGCTGCAAGACGCCGTGCCCATGACGCTGGGCCAGGAGTTCCTGACCTACGCCATCATGATCGGCGAAGACGAGGCCCGGCTCGGCGAGGCGCGCGCGCTCATCGAGGAAATCAACCTCGGCGCCACCGCCATCGGCACCGGCATCAATGCGCCGCACGGCTATGCCAACCTGGCCTGCCAGTACCTGGCCGAGCAGAGCGGCGTGCCGCTGAAGCAAGCCGCCAACCTCATCGAGGCCACGCAGGACACCGGCGCCTTCGTGCAACTTTCGGGCGTGCTCAAGCGGGTGGCTACCAAGCTCAGCAAGACCTGCAACGACCTGCGGCTGTTGTCCAGCGGCCCGCAGGCGGGCTTCGGCGAAATCCGCCTGCCGGCGCGCCAGGCCGGTTCGTCGATCATGCCGGGCAAGGTCAATCCGGTGATTCCGGAAGTGATGAACCAGGTGGCCTTCGAGGTCATCGGCAACGACATCACGGTCACCATGGCGTCGGAGGCCGGCCAGCTGCAGCTCAACGCCTTCGAGCCCATCATGGGATGGAGCCTGTTCAAGAGCATCAAGCACCTGAGCAATGCCTGCATCACGCTGCGGGAGAACTGCATCGTCGGCATCGAGGCCAACCGCGAGTTCCTGGCCAAGCGGGTGCGGGAATCGGTCACGCTGGTCACGGCGCTCAACCCCCTCATCGGCTACGAAAAGGCGGCGCTCATCGCCAAGACCGCGCTGGCCACCGGCGGACCCATCGACCTGGTGGCCGAATCGCTGGGCATCATGACGCGCGCCGAGATGGAAGCGCTGCTCGTGCCCGAAAATCTGACCCAGCCCGTGCGCCTGTCCGCGCCGGTGCCGGCGGCTGCCGAGCCCTCGGGCACAAAGGCTGCTTAGTGAAAGTCGGACAATGCCAATTGGTTCGCCTGCACCACGAAAGCGCTTCGATGCGCGCGGCCGGTGCGGGCGTCATCGAGAATGCACCGGGTTGGCCCGGGTATTCCCCATGACGTGAATGTCTAGAATTTCGTTGTATCTGTATCTTCCAGTCACCCTCAGGAGTTTTCCGTATGAATAAGCAAGTATTGGCATTGGCAATCGCAGCCCTGGCTGCCGGCGGCGCGTTTGCACAGGCCAATGACACCCTGGCCAAGATCAAGGCTTCGGGCAGCATCACCGAAGGCGTGCGGGAATCTTCCGGCCTTTCGTACACGCTGGGCAACGGCCAGTACACCGGTTTCCACTACGACATCTGCGCCAACATCATCAAGGACATCCAGAAGAACCTGGGCCTTGCCAAGCTGGAAACCAAGTACCAGCCCGTGACCTCGCAGAACCGCGTGCCCCTGGTGCAAAACGGCACCGTCGACCTCGAGTGCGGCTCCACCACCAACAACGCCACGCGCCAGAAGGACGTGTCGTTCGCAGTCACCACCTACGTCGAGGAAGTGCGCATTGCGGTCAAGGCCAACTCGGGCATCAACAGCATCAAGGACCTGAACGGCAAGACCGTGGCCACCACCACCGGCACCACGTCGGTCCAGACGCTGCGCAAGAACGAGCGCGCCGGCGGCATCGACTTCAAGGAGCTCTACGGCAAGGACCACTCCGACAGCTTCCTGCTGCTCGAATCGGGCCGCGCAGACGCCTTCGTGATGGACGGTTCCATCCTGGCCTCGAACATCGCCAAGTCGAAGGCGCCCGCCGAGTACAAGATCGTCGGCGAAGTGCTCAGCGTCGAGCCCATCGCCATCATGATCCGCAAGGACGACCCGGCCTTCAAGAAGGTGGTGGACGACAGCATCAAGGCACAGATCAAGAACGGCGACCTCGCCAAGCTCTGGGACAAGTGGTTCCTGAAGCCGATTCCCCCGGCAAACGTCACGGTGAACCTGCCGCTGTCCGATGCCACGAAGGCGGCTTGGGCCAACCCGAACGACAAGCCGATGGAAGACTACGCCGCCAAGAAGTAAACACGGCAAGGTCATCCGCGCAACGCCCGCCGCCCCCGGCGGGCGTTTGTTTTCGCAAGGCAGCGCAACGCGGCGCGCGGGCACGGCCTGTGCAAGCTAGCAGTCTGGAAATCTGAAAGAAGGAGAGTCCCCGATGGGATCAAACTGGGATTGGCAGGTCTTCTTGCAAGACCCGGGCGGGAAGTACCCGACCTACTGGGAGTGGATGCTGTCCGCATGGGGCTGGACCGTGTCGGTCGCCCTGCTGGCGCTCATTGTCGCGCTGGTGCTGGGTTCGCTCGTCGGCATCATCCGCACCTTGCCCAACAGCCCATGGCTCATACGCCTGGGCAATGCCTGGGTCGAGCTGTTCCGCAACATTCCGCTCTTGGTGCAGATCTTCCTCTGGTACCACGTGATTCCGGCCATGATTCCGGTCATGAAGGGCGTGCCGAGCTTCGTGCTGGTGGTGCTGGCGCTGGGCTTCTTTACCTCGGCGCGTATTGCCGAGCAGGTGCGCTCGGGCATTCAGGCGCTGCCCAAGGGCCAGCGCTATGCGGGCATGGCGGTGGGCTTTACCACGCCGCAGTACTACCGCTACGTGATCTTGCCCATGGCCTACCGCATCATCATTCCGCCGCTCACGAGCGAAACGATGAACATCTTCAAGAACTCGTCGGTGGCGTTTGCCGTGTCGGTGACCGAACTCACGATGTTCGCCATGCAGGCGCAGGAAGAAACCTCGCGCGGCATCGAGGTGTACCTTGCCGTGACGGGCCTCTACGTGATCTCGGCCTTTGCAATCAACCGCATCATGGCGTTCATCGAGAAGAAGACGCGTGTGCCGGGCTTCATCGTTTCGGCCAGCGGCGGCGGGGGACACTGACATGATGAATCTCGACCTGTCGTTCTACAACTGGGACGTCATCAGCAATTTCGTCGTCAAGGGCTTCTACTTCAGCATCATGCTGACGATCGTGGCCACCATCGGCGGCGTGCTCTTCGGCACCGTGCTGGCGCTCATGCGGCTGTCGGGCAAGAAGTGGCTCGACGCGCCAGCCGCCATCTACGTCAACGGCATGCGCAGCATTCCGCTGGTGATGGTGATCCTGTGGTTCTTCCTGCTGGTGCCGGCCTCGTTCTACGCGGCCTTCGGCTCCATCGGCTCGAACTACCGTTCGGAAATCTCGGCCGTGATCACTTTCATCGCGTTCGAGGCGGCCTACTTCAGCGAGATCATGCGCGCGGGCATCCAGTCGATTCCGCGCGGCCAGGTGAATGCGGGCCAGGCGGTCGGCATGACCTACGGGCAGAACATGCGCCTGATCGTGCTGCCGCAGGCCTTCCGCAACATGCTGCCGGTGCTGCTCACGCAGACCATCATCCTGTTCCAGGACACCTCGCTGGTGTATGCCATCGGCGCCTACGACATGCTCAAGGGCTTCGAGACCGCGGGCAAGAACTTCGGCCGCCCGATCGAGGCCTACCTGCTCGCTGCCGTCGTTTACTTCATCATGTGCTATGCCTTGTCGTGGCTCGTCAAGCGCCTCCACAAGAAGATTGCCATCATTCGCTGAGTGGCTGAACCGGAGAAAGAAATGTCCGAAAAAATGATTGAAATCAAGAACGTCTCCAAGTGGTATGGCCCGGTGCAGGTGCTCAACGATTGTTCGGTGAGCATCTCCAAGGGCGACGTGGTGGTGGTGTGCGGGCCCTCGGGCTCGGGCAAGTCCACCCTCATCAAGACCGTGAACGCGCTCGAGCCCTTCCAGAAGGGCGAGATCACCGTCAACGGCATTCCGCTGCACGACCCCAAGACCAACCTGCCCAAGCTGCGCTCCAAGGTCGGCATGGTGTTCCAGCACTTCGAGCTGTTCCCGCACCTCTCGGTCACCGAGAACCTCACGATCGCCCAGATCAAGGTGCTGGGCCGCAGCCCCGACGAAGCCAAGACCCGCGGCCTGAAGATGCTCGACCGCGTGGGCCTGATGGCGCACAAGGACAAGTTCCCGGGCCAGCTCTCGGGCGGCCAGCAGCAGCGCGTGGCCATTGCCCGCGCGCTCAGCATGGACCCGATCGTGATGCTGTTCGACGAACCCACGTCGGCGCTCGACCCCGAAATGGTCGGTGAAGTGCTCGACGTGATGGTGAGCCTGGCCAGGGACGGCATGACCATGATGGTGGTCACGCACGAAATGGCCTTCGCCCGCAAGGTGGCCAGCCGTGTGATCTTCATCGACGTGGGCGGCAAGATCCTGGAAGACTGCCCGAAGGACGAGTTCTTCAGCCACCCGGAAAACCGCCAGCCGCGCACGAAGGACTTCCTGAACAAGATCCTGCAGCACTGATCTGCTGCGGCGCCAAGGCAAAAGCCACGCTGTTCGCAGCGTGGCTTTTTTATGGGCGATCAACTGCGTTCAGGGCAGCCGCGCGATGTGCTCCGTCAACAGGTCGAAGAAGCCCTGCGCATCGCCCCCCACGATCCAGTTCACATTGGCGGGGCGCTGGAGGCTGCCGTACCAGTCGGCCGCCGTCTGGCCGAAGCCCATGCCTTCGCGGCTGTCGACTTCGACATTGATCCGCCTGCCCCTGAAGAGCGATGGCTGCAGCAGGTAAGCGACAACGGTCGCATCGTGCACCGGTCCGCCGGGCATCTCGTAGTGCTGCATTTCCTGCGGCGCGTAGGCGCCCAGGATGTCGGCGACGATGGCACCGGCCCGGTTGCCGATGTCGCGCAGTCGCGCGATGCGCTCGTCGCTCGTGAGAATCTTGTGCGTCACGTCCAGCGGCAGCATGGTCGTCGGCACGCCGCTTTTCAGCACGGCCTCGGCCGCGTGCGGATCGGCGAACACGTTGAACTCCGCGGTCGGCGTGATGTTGCCGCCGTTGAAATGCGCGCCGGCCATGAGCACCAGTTCGCGCAGGCCGCGCACGATGTCGGGGGCTTGTTCAAGCGCGAGCGCCAGGTTGGTCTGCGGGCCGAGCATGGCGAGCGTCACGCTCTTTTCGGGCGCCGCACGCAGCGTGCGAATGAGGTAATCGACCGCGTGCCCTTTGGCCAGCGGCACAGCCGGCTCGTGAACCTCGACGCCGGTGATGCCTTCTTGGCCGTGGATGTTGGCCGCATAAATTGGCGTGCGCTGCAGCGGGCGCTCGGTGCCGGCATACACCGGAACGTTCGGACGCCCGGCCCATTCGCAGGCGAGGCGGGCGTTGCGCGAAGTCTTGGCCAGCGGAACGTTGCCGGCCACCGTGGTCAGCGCCTGGAGCTTCAGCGTTTCAGGCGCCGCCATGGCGAACAGCAGCGCGATCACATCGTCCGCGCCGGGGTCCGTGTCGATGATCAGGGTGTGCATCGCGACATTGTCGCGGCGCCACCCTGAATCGACGCCGGTGCTGTCTTCCTGCTGAGTTACTTCCTGCGCGCCGCGATCGCCTTCTCGGCCGTTGCCACCAGGTCTGCGCCCACGGTGGTCTTCCACTTGTCGTACACCGGCCGCGTGGCCTTCACGAAGGCTTCGCGCTCGGCTGGCGTGAGGCTGGTCACCGTCACGCCCATGGCGGCGATGTCTTTCAGCACCGGCTTGTCGGCTTCGACGAGGCCCTTGCGCGCAAGGGCGATTTCCTGCTGGCCGGCGTCGACAGCCGCCTGGCGCACGATGGCCTGGTCGGCTGGTGTCCATGAAGCCCAGATTTCCTTGTTGACCACGAACACCAGCGGGTCGGCCACATAGCCCCAGGTGGTCACGAACTTCTGGCCCACGTTCTGCATCTTGAGCACGGTGAACAGGAAGAGCGGGTTCTCCTGGCCGTCGACGGCGCCGCTGGCGAGCGCGGGCTGTGCGTCGGCCCAGCTCATCTGCGTGGGGTTGGCGCCCAGCGCGGTGAACATGTCGGAATAAATCGGCGAGCCGACGACTCGGATCTTCATGCCCTTCAGGTCTTCGGGCGACTTGATCGGCTTCTTGGAGTTGGTAATTTCGCGGTAGCCGTTCTCGCCCCAGGCGAGCGGCACGACGCCGGCCTTGTCGAGGGTCTTGAACATTTCCTTGCCGACTTCGCCCTGGGTGAGCGCGTCGATGGCCGCGTAGTCGGGCATCAGGAAGGGCATGGAGAAGAGGTTGAGCTGCTTGACCTGCGGCGACCAGTTGATGGTCGAGCCTACGGCCATGTCGATCACGCCCTGGCGCAGCGCGCTGAACTCGCGGGTCTGGTCGCCCTGGATGAGCGACACGCCGGGGTACAGCTTGATGTTGATGCGGCCCTGGGTACGCTCCTTCACGAGGTCGGCCCAGATCTTTCCGGCCTGGCCCCAGGGTGTCGGCGGGCCGAGCACGAGCGACATCTTGTATTCGGGCTTGTAGGTGGCCTGCGCCATGGCGCCGGTCGAGAACATGCCCAGGGCGGTGGCTACGGCGGCAAGGCCCAAGAGGGTGCGGCGGAATTTCATGAGAGGTCTCCTTGTTTTCTGAACACAACTAAGCGATGGATGTTTTTGGGAACATCGTTGAACTGGGAATGGTTGCTGATGTTTTGGCGCTGCTGTTCAGGGCGCGTGCAAAGGCCACCGGGTACTCCCCTCCGCGAATGTCCCCCGCCTTCGGCTCCTCCTTTATTTCGCTGCGGGGAGCACCCGATGCCCTGTGCACTGGGACGCGCTGCTGGTGCGTGGCCGATCAATGACCGCTCTTTCCAACGCTCCCGCTGATGGGGTGCCTTGCGCAGCGAAACAAAGGAGGAGGCCGCAGGCCGGGGGACATTCGCGGAGCAAGGTACCCCGTCGGCGGGTGCGCGCCCTGAACAAAGCACCCAAACGCACGGCCCCATCTCAATACCCCAGCTTGCGCGGCAACCAAAGCGCGAGCTCAGGAAACGCGATCACCAGCACCATCACCAGGAACATCGAGAACAGCATCCAGCCCACCCACCGCACGGTTTCTTCCATGCGCACCTTGGCAATCCGGCACGACACCATCAGGTTGACCGCGAGCGGCGGCGTGAACTGCCCTAATGCCACCTTGAGCGTGAGGATGACGCCGAACCACACCGGATCCCACTTGTAATACTGAACGATGGGCAGCAAGAGCGGCACGAAGATCAAAAAGATCGACACGCCGTCGAGGAACATGCCCACCGTGATGAGCAGCAGGATCAGCAACGCCAGGATGCCGTATTCGCCCAGGCCCGAATTCACGATGGCGCGCGTCACCGGGTCGATGATGCCGAGCGTCGAGAGGGAGTACGCGAAGATGCCCGCAAGCGACACCACCAGCAGGATCACGGCCGAAAGCTCGCCCGATTCACGCAATATGACGAACAGGTCGCGCACCTTGATCGTCCGGTGCACGCACATGCCCACGAACAGGCCGTAGAACACCGCCACTACCGCTGCTTCGGTTGGTGTGAACCAGCCCGCGCGCATGCCGCCCAGAATGAGCACCGGCGCCGCCAGGCCCCAGATCGCTTCGCGAAAACTCTTCCAGAACGGCGGGCGCGGCAACGTCGATTCGAGCGCGCCCATCTTGTGCTGGCGGGCCAGCAGCACGGCCGGAATCATCAGCGCCAGGCCGGCCATCACGCCCGGGATCATGCCGGCGGCAAACAGCGCCGGCACCGAGGCACCCGGGACCAGCACCGAGTAGACGATGAACGCGACCGAAGGCGGAATCAGGATGTCGGTGGCCGCCGCGGCGCCCACTACGCTGGCCGAGAACGCGGCAGGGTAGCCGGCGCGCGACATGGCCGCGATCATCACCGCGCCCACGGCGGCGGCATTGGCAGGGCCCGAGCCCGAGATGCCGCCGAGAAACATGGCCACCGCAATCGCCACCAGCGGCAGCATGCCGGGGCCGCGGCCGACGATGGCGACCGCAAAGTTCACCAGCCGCAGCGCCACGCCCGAGCGGTCGAAGATGGAGCCCACCAGCACGAACATCGGAATGGCCAGCAGCGGGTACTTGCCGAGGCCGGCATAGAAGTTTTGCGGCACGGCCAGCAAGCCGAACCACTGCGCGTCGCCGTTGGCGAGCGCAATGCAGGCGGCACCGGCCAGGCCGAGGGCGGCGCCAATGGGCACGCCCACCAGCATCATCGCAACGAAGGCGACGAACAGGAGGGTGGCGATCACGATGCGTCGCCTTTGAAGTTCCGGCTTTCTTCGCCGGCGTACGCCTTGCGGCCGCGGCGGATCATCAGGCCCACGGCGCGCAGCGCGATGGCAAAGGACACGATGGGCAGCCACATCGAATACCACCAGGCCGGAAGGCCGATGCCCGGCGTGGTTTCTTCGAAGCGGTAGTCGTCCCACACCATGCGGATGCTGAGCGCGCCGATCAGCGTGAACAGAATGGCGATCATGAGCGCGCCGAACTGCGCCAGGCGCTTGCGCCGCGCCATGGAGCCGCTCTCCGAGAAGTACTCGATGCGGATGTGCCGGTCGCGCGCCACCGCGGCCGAGCCGGCCACCAGCGCCAGCATGATCATCAGGAAAACCGAGAACTCTTCGGTCCACGCGAACGAAGAGTCGGTGAAGTAGCGCACCAGCACGTTGGCAAAGGTGATGAGCGCCAGCGCGCCCATGATGATCACGGTGAGCCAGTCCTCGATGGCGAGCGGCACCCGGGTGGGCTCGTCGGCGGCTTCGATGTCTGGGGGGAGGGGGCTGGCGGCGTCCAGCAAGGGGCCGGACTCGTTGGGAGTGGTCATCGAGAGGGAGGGGGAAAGCAGCTATGGATGGTAACGATCCATGTCCATCCGTTCATCGGGGTTTTCCTAAGCTGCGGCCCCGTTCCGCGCCCCTCCGGCCCCTCTGGAATCGGGCTACTCGAGCTTGGCGCCCGAATCCTTGATCAGGCGCTCCCAGATCGGGCTTTCCTTCTTGTACACGGCGGCAAAAGCCTCCGGCGAGCTCTCCTTCAGGTCGAAACCCATGGCCGCCACGCGCGCCTGCACGTCGGGCTGGCGCGTGGCCTTACCCACTTCTTCGGCGATGCGTTGCACGATCGGCTTGGGCGTGCCAGCCGGCATGGCAATGGCGAGCCAGCCGGTCACGCGGTAGGCCTCGTCGCCCAGGCCCTGTTCGGCCAGCGTCGGCACGTCGGGCAGCGTGGCCATGCGGCGCTCGCCGCTCACGCCGACGGCCTTGAGCTTGCCCGCCTCGATGTGCGGCTTGGCCACCAGCGCGCTGGCAAAGGCCATCTGGATCTGGCCGCCGATCAGGTCTTGCAGCATGGGCGCCTCGCCCTTGTAGGCCACGTGGTTCATTTCGGCCTTCTGCGTAAGGCTCATGTGTGCGCCGGCCAGGTGCGGATACGCGCCGACGCCGTACGAGCCGTAGGCTACCTTGCCCTTGTTGGCGGCCACGTATTTCAGAAGCTCCGGCCCGTTCTTCACCGGCACGCTCGGGTGCACCACCAGCACCAGCGGCGCGGTGGCAATCTGGTAGACCAGCGTGAGGTCGCGCTGCGTGTCGTAGGGCAGCTTCTGGTAGAGGAACTGGTTGGTCAGCAGCGAATTGCTCAGCGCCAGCACCAGGGTGTAGCCATCGGCCGGCGCCTTGGCCACGGCGTCGGTGCCGATGATGCCGGCGGCGCCCGGCTTGTTGTCGATGATGACCGGCTGGCCCAGCCCGGCTGCCATCTTCTCGCCCACCACGCGGGCCAGCACGTCGGTGGCGCCGCCCGCGGCAAAAGGCACCACCATGCGGATCGGCTTGGTCGGATAGGTCTGCGCCCAGCCGGCGGTGGTGGCTGTGAGCGCGAGCGATGCAATGGCAAGGCCGTGCAGTGCGCGGCGGGTGATGGTGAATGTGGCGTTGTTCATGTTCTCGATGTCTCCGATGGTTGATTTATTTTTGTGTGCGTGCCGCCAGTCAGCCGGTGCCTCGGCTATTCCGTGCGCACCCTGGTCTTGAACGGCAGCGGCGCAAGCGCCGCTTCGATCCGCTGCTGCAGCGCCGCCGCAAGCGTGCCCGCGGCGGCTGCGTCGACGCGCACCTCCACCAGGCTTTCGCCCTCGCTGCGTACGCTCGGCCGGGCGGCTTCCGCCACGCCGAGTTCGTTGCAGATCTGCACCACCGCGGCCGCCACCACGCGGCTCGCCGCCATGGCGCGCAGCTCGGGCTTGTAGATCTTGCCGACGTTGGTCATCGGCATGTTCTCGATGACGATCACAGACTTGGGCTTGGCGGGTGCCTCGTCCACGCGCGCGGCGGTAAAGGCCAGCAGTTCGTCTTCCGTTGCCGATGCGCCCGGCACCAGCGTCGCGAACACCACCGGCAGTTCGCCCGCATACGCATCGGGCGCACCCACTGCCGCACACAGCTGCACCGCCGGATGCGCGCCCAGCGCGTCTTCGATCACCTTGGGGTCGATGTTGTGGCCGCTGCGGATGATCAGGTCTTTCGAGCGGCCGCTGAGGTTGAGCCGCCCCTCGCCATCGATCCAGCCCAGGTCGCCGGTCGCAAGCCAGCCGTCGGCCGTGAAGGCCTTGGCGTTGTCGGCCGGGTCGACGAAACCGGAGAACAGGTTGGGCGACTTGAACAGCACCATGCCCTGCTCGCCCGGCGGCAGCTCGCGGTCGCTGGCGTTGCCGTTTTCGTCGAGCGCCACGATGCGCATCCGCATATACGGCAGCGGAAAGCCCACGCAGCCCGCCGGCCCGTCCACGCCGGGCGGCGTGATGGTCGAGATGCCGGCCATCTCAGTCATCCCCAGGCTCTCGTGCACATGCAGCCCGAACAGCCGCTCGAAGCGCGCGGCCAGCTCCGGCGAGAGCACCGCAGCGCCCGTGCGGCAGTAGCCGATCGATGAAATGTCCGCGCCGTCCAGCGGCACGTTCGCCAATGCGGCCAGCACCGTGGGCACGGCCGAGAGCGAGGTCGGCCGGTATGTCTCGACCAGCTTCCAGTAGTTGGCCAGCACCTCCTTGTTGCGCAGCAGCGAGGTCGTCGGAATGATCACCTCCATGCCCGCCGAGAGCGATGCCAGCGAGGCCGGCAGCACGCCCGCCACGTGGAACAGCGGATAGCCGTTGATCGAGATGCCCTGGTCGTTCATGCCCGCGACCTGCACGCTGGCCCAGGCGGTAAACACCTGCGCGCCGTGGCTGTGGCGCGCGAGCTTGGGGGCGCCGGTGGTGCCGCCGGTGTGGAAGTAGGCGGCAATGTCGGTGGGCGCGATGTCGCGGCCGCTCACGAGTCGGTCGGCAGGCTGCGCGGCGCGCAGCGTGTTGAACTCGGCGACACCTTCGGGCAGCCCGCCCGCGGCGCTCGGTGCCTCCTCGTGCGGCGCCACGCGCAGCACAGTGGTGAGTGTCGGCACCTGGCTGCGCAGCCGCATCGCCTTCGACCACATGCCCGATTCGCTGTCCGAGCCGTAGGCGATCAGCACCTTGGCGCGGCCCGCCGTCATCAGCGCGACCAGCTTCTCATCCGTGAGCAGCGGATTGAGCGGCTGCACGATGCCGGCCGCTTCGCCGCCCCAGAGCGCGAGGTGGTATTCGAGGCAGCCCGGCAGCAGCACCGCCACCGCGTCTTGGGGGCCCACCCCCAGCGCATGCAGCATGTTCGCGGTCTGGTGGATGCCCGCGAGCAAGTCGGCGTACGACCAGCGGATCGGCTCGTCGGCCGGGTTGCCGGTGCGCAGGAAGGTGAGTGCCGTCTTGCCGCCGAAGGCCGCGCCCGCGTTGCGAAAGATCTCGTAGGTGCTGCGCACCGTCAGCGCCTGTGCGAGCGGTGTTTCCTCGAGCCGCCGGATATCGGCGAGGCTGCGCACCGGAAGCAGGGGGCGGAACGGCTCGCCGGCCACCTTCGTCTTCTTGCTGTCTGCCATGCGTGTCTCCTGATGTTGTCTTTTGCCGGCCGCGTGCGAAGCGCTGTTTTACTGGTTCGTGATCTTGTTGTCCCGAATGACCTTGCCCCAGCGCTCGAAATCCTGGCGCATGCGCGAGCCCGTCTGCTCGGGCGTGCCGTAGGCCGCGAAGGAGCCGACGCTTTCGAGCTTGTCCTGCACTTCCTTGTCGGCCAGCGCCGTCTTCAGCTCGGCGCTCATGCGGTCGACCACGTCCTTGGGCGTGCCGGCCGGTGCCAGCAGGCCGCCCCACGAGGTCGCATCGAAGCCCGGGAAGCCTTGCTCGGCGACAGTCTTCACGTCGGGCAGCAGGCTCACGCGCTTGCCGGAACCGACCGCAATCGCGCGCAGCGTGCCCGCGCGGATGTGCGGCATTACCGCCACCAGGTCCGAGAACATGGCCGGCACCTGCCCGCCGATCAGGTCGGTCACGGCCGGCGCGCTGCCGCGGTAGGGCACGTGCTGCATGTCGAACTTGCCGATGTTCTTGAGCTGCTCGGTCGTCAGGTGACCGAAGCTGCCTGCGCCGGCGGTCGTGTAGTTGAGCTTGCCGCCTTCGGCCTTGGCCTTGGCGATGAGCCCTTGCAGGTCGTTCACGCCGGGCAACGCCTTCGGATTGACCACCATGACGATCGGCAAGTCATACACGACGCCCACGGGCGTGAAGCTCTTGAAGATGTCGTAGGGCGTCTGGCCGTACAGGTGCGCGGCCAGCAGCGTGGGCGTGGCCAGCATCACGAAGGTGTAGCCGTCGGGCGCGGCCTTGGCCGCAGCCGCCGCGCCGATGGTGCCCGAGGCGCCGCTGCGGTTGTCGATCAGGATGTTCTGCTTCAGGCCCTGCGACATCTTCTGCGCCACGATGCGCGTGGCCACGTCGGTCGGGCCGCCGGGCGGGAAGGGCACGATGACGGTGATCGGCTTGGCCGGCCAGGCCTGCGCGAACGCGGCGCCGGCCACCAGGGGAAGGGCCAGAGCGATGAGCGCGCGGCGCGCGGGGTTGCGCAGGGAGCGGGGGAAAGGAAATGCCATGACTTTTTCAGGGAATCAGAGAGAGAGAAAGAAGGATCGCCTTCAGACGACGCCGTTCGTTTTCAGTTGCGCAAGCTTGTCGTCCGAGAGGCCGAGCAGCGACTGCAGCACCTCGTTCGTGCCTTCGCCCAGTTGCGGTGGCGCACTGCGCACCGGCAGCCGCTCGCCGTCGAAGCGGTAGGGCGGCGCCAGCACGTTGACCGTGCCGGCCACCGGATGCGGCTGCTCGGTGACAAGGCCGGCATCGGTCGCGCGCTTGGAGTTGAGCGCTTCCAGCAGGCCGAGCACCTCGCCGCAGGGAATGCCCGATTGCGTGAGCTTCGCGAGCAGGTCGGCGCGCTGGTGCTTGGCCAGTTCGGCATGCAGCTCCGGCAGCAGCACCGCGCGGTTTGCCGAGCGCAGGATGTTGGTCTTGAAGCGTTCGTCCGCCGCGAGGTCGGGCCGCTCGAGCACGTCGGTGCAGAAGCGCGAGAACTGGGCGTTGTTGCCAACAGTGATGACCAGCGGGCCATCCGCCGCGTCGAACACGCCGTAGGGCACGATCGACGGATGCGAGTTGCCGTAGCGCGGCGGGTCTTCGCTCATCAGCAGCGCCTCGAGGCCGTAGTAGGCCGTGATCATCAGGCCGCAGTCGAACAGCGCCATCTCCACATGCCGGCCCTTGCCGGTCTTCTCGCGCTGGTACAGCGCGGCCAGTACGGCCTGTGCCGAATACATGCCGGTGAACAGGTCGACCACCGCCACGCCGAACTTGAGCGGCGGCTGGTTGGCTTCGCCGTTCAGCGCCATCAGGCCCGCCTCGCCCTGCACCACCAGGTCGTAGCCCGGGCGCGCGGCCTCGGGGCCGGTGCGGTCATAGCCCGAGATCGAGCAGTAGATGAGTTTCGGGTTTTCCTTGCTCAGCTGTTCATAGCCGAGGCCCAGCTTGTCGATGCCGCCGAACTTGAAGTTCTGGATCACCACGTCGCACTGCCTGGCAAGATCGCGCGCAATCTGCTGGCCTTCGGGCGTCTGCAGGTCGAGCGTGATCGAGCGCTTGTTGCGGTTCACGCTGTTGAAGTAGGCCGTCTCGGTGTTGCCGACGCGCAGGCCCCAGTCGCGCGTGTCGTCGCCGCGGCCCGGGTGCTCGACCTTGATCACTTCGGCGCCCATGTCGGCCAGCACCATGCCGCACCAGGGGCCCGCGAGGATGCGGGACAGATCGAGAACGCGCACGCCGGCAAGCGGCAGCGAGGAATTCAGCATGGGCATGAGAGCAACTCCCTTGAAACGAGAAAGCCCCGCAGCGTGTGCGAGGCATGAGGTTGGCTGGATGCGGGCGGTGGCGTCAGGACGACGGGTTCTGTTTCTGGCGGCGCAACGCGGCGAAATCCGCCGTGCGTTTGCCAAGAAAGGCGCCAATGCCTTCGGCTGCTTCGGCATCCGCCTGCGACTCGACCATGTACACGGCCTCGGCCTCGAGCTGTTCTTCGAGCGTGGCGCGGTGCGCCTGGCGGCACAGCGTCTTGATGCGTGCGCTCGCGCGCTGCGGTCCGTTGGCCACCTTGGCGGCAAGTGCGATGGCCTCGGCCAGCGCGGCGCCCTTGTCCGTCAGCCGGTTGACCGCGCCCAGCGCATGCAGGCATTCTGCGGGCATGCGGTCGCCGGTGAGGCACATCTCGGTGAGCACCTGGCGCGAGACGAACTCCGCAAGGAAGGCGGTCGCGCCGCCGTCCGGCGTGAGGCCGACCTTGACGTAGGCCACGGTGTAGAACGCATCGCGCGCCGACACCAGCATGTCGCACGCCAGCGCCATCGACAGGCCCGCGCCGGCAGCGCCGCCTTCGACCGCGGCGATGATCGGCTTGCCGCAATCGCGGATCGCGCGGATCAGGTTGTGCAGGCCTTCGAGCTTTTCGCGGCGCTCCGAGACGGGCAGTTCGCGGCGCTTGGCCAGCAGGTTCAGGTCACCGCCGGAGCAGAAGAAATCGCCTGCGCCGGTGAACACGACGGCGCCCACTTCGGGGTCGTTCTCCGCATCGGTGAGCGCGGCCGAGAGTTCGGCGTACAGCGTCGGCGTGATCGCATTGCGCGCGCCCGGGTTGCTGTTGGTCAGGATGCGGACGGCGCCCTGCTGCGAGATGAGAACGGTCTTGTCGCTCATTGCACAGTCTCCTTGCCGAGCGCGATGTAGCGCTGCAGATGATGGTCTTCGTCGCCGAGCTGGTGGTCGATCATCACGAGCCGCTTGGCATAGTGGGGCAGCGGCAGCTCCCACGTCATGCCGATGCCGCCGTGCATCTGGATGCTTTCTTCCGCCACCAGCGCGCCGATGCGGCCGATGCTGAACTTGGCGGCCGACAGCGCGCGCTCCCGCGCGACACGGTCGGTGCCGTCGATGGCGGCTGCCGCGTTGATCACCGCCGAGCGTGCCTGCTCGATCTCGAGCAGCAGGTTGGCCATGCGGTGCTGCAGCGCCTGGAAGCTGCCGATGAGCGTGCCGAACTGCTTGCGCGTGCGCAGGTAGTCGAGCGTGGCGGTCTTGGCGGCTTCCATGGCGCCCACGGCCTCGGCGCACAGCGCGAGCACGCCGCGGCCGATCGCGCGTTCGAGCGTGGCAGCGCCTTGGCCTTCAGCGCCCAGCAATGCATCGGCGCCGAGCTTCACACCGTCGAGCGTGAGTTCGGCCACGCGGCCGCCGTCGATGGCGGGGCAGCCGCGCACCGTGAGGCCCGCGGTCTTCGCGGGCACGAGAAACAGCGAGATGCCCGCTTCGTCGTCGACGTTGCCGGAAGTGCGGACGGAGACGAGGAAAAGGTCGGCCTGCTCGCCCTGCGGCACGACAGCCTTGGCGCCGTTCAGCACCCAGCCGTCGCCGCTGCGCTCGGCCTTGGTTTGCACGCGCGTGCGCTCGTAGTGCGTGTCGGCCTCGTCGTGCGCGAAGGCCGCGACGGTCAAACCGTTGATGATGTCGCCGAGCTTTTCTTTCTGCGCTTCGCTGCCGGCGGCGCTGAGCGCCTCGCCGACCATCACCGCGCCCAGCAGCGGCTCCACCACGAGGCCGCGGCCCAACGCTTCGAAGACCACGGCAATGTCGAAGCCGCCGCCGCCGAAGCCGCCATCGGCTTCGCTGAACAGCGCGCCGATCACGCCGAGTTCGGCGAACTGCTGGAAGATCTCCTTGCTGAAACCGTGCTCGGACTTCGCAATGCGATCGCGCGCATCGAAAGCGTACTGCTCGGCGATGAAGCGGTTCAGGCTGTCGGCGAGCATGCGCCGGTCTTCGGTGTGTTCGAAGTTCATGTGCGTGTCTCCTTTACAGCCCGAGGATCATCTTGGAGATGATGTTCTTCTGGATTTCATTCGAGCCGCCGAAGATCGACAGCTTGCGGTTGTTGAAGTAGCGCGCGGCCGCGGCCGATGCGTAGGCCGGGCCGAAGGTGTCGCCGTCGAAACCGTCGTGCAGCGCTTCCTCGATGAAGGGCCGCCCGTACACGCCCATCGCGCGGCGGGCGAGCGACGAGATTTCTTGCCGGATCTCCGTACCGCGAATCTTCAGCATCGAACTCTCCGCACCCGGCACGCCACCGCCGGCCACGGCGGCAATCACGCGCAGGTTCGTCGTCTTCATGTTCTCCAGGTCGATTTCGACACGCGCCATGCGCGCGGCAAAGGCCGGGTCTTCCGCCAGCGGCTTGCCGTTCTTCGTCTGCGTGGTCGCAATGCCCTTGAGCTGTTCGAGCGCGGCCACCGAGAAGCCCACGCCCGCGATGTTGGTGCGCTCGTAGGTCAAGAGGTACTTGGCGCAGGTCCAGCCCTTGTTCTCTTCGCCGACCAGGTTTTCGGCCGGCACGCGCACGTCGGAGAAGAACACCTCGTTCACCTCGTGCTCGCCGTCCAGCGTGATGATCGGGCGCACTTCCACGCCGGGCGAGGTCATGTCGATCAGCAGGAAGCTGATGCCTTCCTGCTTCTTCGCCTCGCGGTTGGTGCGCACCAGGCAGAAGATCATGTTGGCGTGCTGGCCCAGCGTGGTCCAGGTCTTCTGGCCATTCACGATGTAGTGATCGCCCTGCGCATCGATGCCGCGCACGGCCGAGGTTTTCACAGCCGCCAGGTCGGAGCCCGCGCCCGGTTCCGAATAGCCCTGGCACCACCAGTCGGAGCCGTCGAGGATGCGCGGCAGCCAATGGCGCTTTTGCGCCTCGTTGCCGTACTTGATGAGCACCGGCCCGAGCATGTTCACACCGAAGGGCACGATGCGCGGTGCAAAGGCCAGCGCGCATTCGTGCTCGAAGATGAATTTTTCGACTGCCGTCCAGCCCGGGCCGCCGTACTGCTCGGGCCAGTGGTTGGCAAGCCAGCCGCGCGCGTTGAGGATGGCGTGCCATTCCTCCATGTCCGCCTTGGCCAGGATCTTGCCGCTGCTGACCTTGGCCGAGAGGCGTGCGGGCAGTTTGTCGGCGAGGAAGGCGCGCACTTCCGCGCGGAAGGCTTCTTCTTCGGGGGTGAAGTTCAGGTCCATGGCGTCGCTTCTTCCTAAGGGGTTCAGGCGTGGTTGAGGCTGTCGAAGTTCGCGCCGCGTTCGACCAGGTCGACCAGCAGCGGCGAGGGCTGCCAGAAGAGCGGATCTCGCTTCGCGAATTCGCGGATGTCGGCCAGCACCTTGGGCAGGCCCACGGTGTCGGCGTACTTCATCGGGCCGCCGCGGTGGCGCGGGAAGCCGTAGCCGTAGAGAAAGGTCACGTCCACGTCGAGCGGGCGCAACGCAATGCGCTGGTGCACCACGTTCGCGCCTTCGTTGATCATCGCGGCCATGTAGCGGCGCATGATTTCTTCTTCCGTGAAGGCGCGCGGCTCGATGCCGGCGCGCTCGCGCTCGGCGTCGATGATGGCCAGCACCTCGGGGTCGGGCACGCCGGTGCGCGCGCCTTCCGGGTACAGGTAGTAGCCGCGCTGCGTCTTCTGGCCGAACCAGCCGCGCTCGCAGATGCGGTCGGCAATCTGCACGTAGCGCGCCTCCGGGTTGCGCGTGGCCGCCTTGCGCTTGCGCGTGGCCCAGCCGATGTCGCCGCCCGCCAGGTCCGACACCTGGAACGGCCCCATCGGATAGCCGAAGTTGCGCACCGCCTCGTCGATCTGGTAGGGTGAGGCGCCGTCTTCCATCATGTGGTCGGCGGCCTGGCGGTACACCGCGAGGATGCGGTTGCCGATGAAGCCGTCGCACACGCCGGCACGTACGGGCACCTTTTTGAGTTTCTTCGCGAGCTCGAAGCCGGTGGCCACCACATCGGCGCTCACCTTGGCGGGCACCACGATCTCGAGCAGCTTCATGATGTTGGCCGGCGAGAAGAAGTGCAGGCCCACTACGTCCTGCGGGCGCTTGATGCTGGCCGCGATCTCGTCGATGTCGAGGTACGAGGTGTTGGTGGCCAGCACCGCGCCGGGCTTGCACACGCGATCGAGTTCGGCGAACACGGCCTTCTTCACGCCCATGTCTTCGAACACGGCTTCGACCACGATGTCGGCCTGCGCGAGTGCGTCGTAAGACATGGAGCCCGAAAAGCGCGCCATCACGGCGGCCTTGGCATCGGGAGTCATGCGGCCCTTCTGGATGAGGCCGTCGTACACCTTCTCGACATGCTGGCGGCCGCGCGCGAGGCTGGGCTCGTCGCGCTCGATCATGACGACGGGCAGGCCTGCATCGAGCATCGCCACCGCAATGCCCGCACCCATGGTGCCGCCGCCGATGATGCCGGCCGATTCCAATTGACGCGGCTTGGCGGCCTTTGTCTCGGGCGCCTTCAGCACTTCGCGCTCGGCGAAGAAGGCGTGGATCAGGCCGGCGCGCTGCGGGCTGTCGATGCACTGCAGGAACAGCTTGCGCTCCAGCGCCATGCCTTCGTCGAAAGGCAGCGTGAGCGCGGCCTCGACGGCTTCGATGATCTTCATCGGCGAGAACAGGCCACGGCTCTTCTTGGCGGTGTCGACGCGTGCAGCTTCGAGGGCGGCGCGGCTAGCTTCGGCATCGGCCAGCGCGGTGGCTTCGCGCGTGCGGCGCACTGGGGCCTTGGCGGCGACGAGTTCCTTCGCGTAGGCCAGGCCTTCGGCGCGCGCATCGGCTTCGGTGCCGAGGCGGTCGACGAGCCCGAGCGACAGCGCTTCCTTCGCGCCCGCATGGCGGCCGCTGAGCATCAGTTCGAGCGCGGCCTTCACGCCGACGAGGCGCGGCGCGCGCTGCGTGCCGCCCGAGCCGGGCAAGAGGCCGAGCTGCACTTCGGGCAAGCCCAGCTTGGCCGAAGGTGCGGCAAGGCGGTAGTGCGCCGACAGCGCCACTTCGAGCCCGCCGCCAAGTGCTGCGCCGTGGATGGCGGCAATCACAGGCTTCGTGCAGTTCTCGATCTTCAGGCACACCTCGGGCAGCGACGGCGGCTGCGGCGTCTTGCCGAACTCGCGGATGTCCGCGCCCGCGATGAAGTTGCGGCCCGCGCCGACGATCAGCACCGCAGCGGCAGCGCTGTCGGCTTCCGCCGCTTCGATGGCGGCCACGAGGCCGCGGCGCACATCCACGCCCAGGGCGTTGACGGGCGGGTTGTCGATGGTCACCACGAACACGTCGCCAAGACGCTCGAAGGTGACAGGACCGGAAGACGTGGAAGGGGCGGGAGTGGTGGTGGCCATGTGCTTGTCTCTTGCGTTGGCGGGCCCTGCGGATGCGGATGCAAGGCGAGGGGCCCGAGGCTCTGGGGTGAACCCCGCATTCTTGGCCCGCACCGCCGCTTTGACAATTGCATAGATGGTTGACAGACTGTCAAAGAATTTTTGACACAATGGCCGCATGGACCTCCAATCGCTCACCCTGCTGGTGGAAATCCTCGATGCCGGCAACCTGAGCGCTGCCGCCCGCCGGCTGAAGATGAGCCGCGCCAATGTCAGCTACCACCTGAACCAGCTGGAGCGCTCGGTTGGCGCACAGCTGGTGCGGCGCACCACGCGGCGGGCCGAGCCCACCGAAATCGGCCTGCGCCTGTACCAGCACGGCGTGGCCATCCAGACCGAATTGCTGGCCGCGCGGGAATCGGTCACCACGCTGGGCGAGGGGTTGCAGGGGCGCGTGCGGCTCAGCGTGCCCAGCGGCTACGGCCAGCTCGTCATGGCCGACTGGCTGATCGACTTCAAACGGCAGTACCCCGGCATCGTGCTCGACGTGGTGTTCGAGAACCGCATCGAAGACCTGCTGCGCGACGAGGTCGACATTGCCATTCGCGTGGTGCCCGAGCCGCCGCAGAACCTGGTGGCGCGGGAGCTGGGGCCGGTGCGCTACGTGGCCTGCGCCTCACGCGACTACGCGGCGAAGCACGCGCTGCCCACCCAGCTCGACGAACTGCAGGGCGCGCCGGTGGTCACGGCCGCCGTCATCGGCCGGCAACTGCGCGTGTCGGCCTACCAGGGTGAGACCCGGCGCGAAGTGATTTTGGAACCGACGCTGATTTCAGAAAACTTTTTGTTCCTGCGCCAAGCCATTCTCGCGGGGCTCGGCATCGGCTTGGTGCCCGACTACGTGGTGAACGAAGACATCCGTCGCGGCGAGGTAGTGACCACGCTCGACGACTGGCGCCTCAGCATCTTCGGCACGCAGATGTTCATGCTCTACATGCCCAACCGGCAGCACACGCGGGCGATCCGGACATTCATCGATTTCATTCTGGAACGGGTGCGGCCGCCCGCAACGGACTCGGCCGATCAATCGCAGCGGTAAGTGACTTCGCCGACGACCGGCGCGCGCGGGCCCTTGGGGTCGAGATAGCGCAACGGAGCGCCGAAATTGCGGCAGTAGGCCTCGGCGTCTTGCGGGCTGGGCGACTTGAACACGCCGTCGCCCAGCCAGACAACGCGCGGTGCGGTGGTTCCCGATGCGCATCCTGCGGCAAGGAGGACGACCGGAACAAGCAGGAAGAGGGTGAGAGAGCGTCGCATCGGAAAGGAAAGCGCATGGTTAGCGCACGGGAAGAGGAGGCGTTCGACTTTAGCCTGCCGTGTCGATGTTCTGGTGAGCCCCGATCGGGCCGGGTGACCACCGGCATGTTTTCTGCTGTACTCGCGGCATGAACGATGCCCTTTTCCATGCCCGGATGCAGCTCACGGCGCAGCCGTTGACGCAGCAGGCCTTTGCGCCCTACGGCACGGTACTGGCCGCGCCCGCGAACGCAGGCCGCTCGATCAACGGCGGCAATGCCGAGCGTTTCGACCTCGTCGACGACCTGCAACTCGGCGCCAAGGACGGACGAGCGATGCTCGCGCTGTTCCGCGCGCAGGCACGCCGCTTTCCACACGAGGTCACGGAGATGGAGCGCCACGCGCTCGGCAGCCAGACCTTCGTGCCCCTGGGCGAAAGACGTTTCGTCATCGTCGTGGCGCAGGCCGGTAAAGCGCCTTCGGCCGATGCACTCGCTGCGTTTGTCACCAACGGCCTGCAGGGCGTAACGCTTGCGCCCGGCACCTGGCACCACGCGCTGCTGGCGGTGGATGCGGGCGACTTCGTGGTGGTGGAACGCGCCGGCCAGCACGTCGATTGCGACACCTGTGCGGTCGGGGCGCCGGTGATCGTCGGCTGGAAAGGCTAGGCGCCTTTGCTGCCGGCGGGCTTGTTCTTCAGGCTTTGCGCCACCAGAACGGCTTCCCGTGCCAAGGTCGCCAATGCCTCGTGGTGTCAACCGGCCGCAGGAGCCAGCCCTGTGTCGACTGCGGCGCCGGCCTGATCGAACGGACGCAAGTGCTTCCCGAGATAACGGGTCTTCCAGAACGATACGGGTTGGCTATGTGACCGTTTCCCGAAATGGCTCAGCCGTGATCTGGAACTCATCTTCATAGACGATATACCCAGGTCTTTCGGTTCGAAGTGTGTCGACGACGATGCCATGCGCTTCCAGGATCTGAATCAGTTCGTGCATCTTCGAGATGTGTTCGATAGCCGTGTCCTTGAACCAGCTCAACGCCACTTTCTTTGCATGCGGCTTGGACGACCTGGTAAAGCTGCGTGGCTTCCTGAGGTGCTTTCGAAACCACTCGTAGGTTCCGTCGTACTGCGCTTGCTCGTGCTCGAGAAGAACCCCTTCGTACTCAAGGTCGGACAGCGCCTGGAAGAGCCCTTGCCGTCGACCCGAATCCTGATCGTTCTTGTGAATGACGAAACGTACGAGCATGAGTGCGTCGCATCGTATCCAGCCTCGTCGCGCGACGGCAAGGACTTTGGCCGCACCAGCTCGCGATGTGTTGCGCCCGCGAGTCAGCCTTGCCGCTAGAGGGTTCCACCGTCCGGCCAATTCTCCCAGTGCGTGTTCGGCTCGAGCGTGGGCTGGTAGTGCGAGACATCCCCGGTGACCAGGACCTTCGCCAGTTGCTGAAAGGTCGGCGAATTGCTTGGCCGGTGCTCTTCATCGACCACATCGGGGTGGTGCCACGCTTCAAGTTGCAGGATCTGCTGCATTTCCGGGAGGACACTCACTCGGCGTTCCGAGGCGCTTGCCAGCACGTCGTCGCGGTGCGTGGCCGCGAGGGCGCGGCAGAGTTCGAAGGTGTATAGCCGTGCCGTTTCGAGCGGCACGATGCCCTGGGTGTGGACGTCCGTGACGGTTGGTGCCGACACTGCCTTGCCTCGCAATCTCAATTTACACGGGCCATTGGAGGCCCACTCCGGGTTTTCCGGGTCCTGCCATTCGCCTTCCTCGATCGGGTAAACGAAGCGCGATTCGTTGTGCGGGTTGTGCGCCAGGTACTTCTCATAGGCTTCTCTGCTGGCGTAGTTCGCTTCCTCGTTGCGGTTGTGCAGTCGGCTGGCAAAGGTGTGCACGTGCGTGTCCGGAATGCCCGCCCGGGGCGAAAAGCCGAACACTTCGATCACCATCGCCCAGTCCTCACTCGAGCGGTACAGCGACATCCGCGTGGCCGCGAGGTAGACGTAGCCGTTGTCCAGCATCGGGAACACGTAGCTCTCGCAACACCGGTCGAGGACGGAAAGGATGTCGGCTTCTTGGCAGTTCAGCATGGGACGCGGCTCCGGTATTGGCTTCGGGGTCGACTCTAGCGCCTGAGACCGCCGCGGCGCGCAGCGCGCTCAGGCCGCGATGCGCTGCGCCAATGCAATCAACGACCGGTCCGAACCCGCCGGACCGAGCAGCGAAATGCCCAGCGGCGCACCCTCGCGTTGCGCGAGCGGCATCGACAGTTGCGGAAATCCGCTGAGGCCCGCGATGCACAGCATCTGGATCGCGCGGTTGCGGTAGTCCTCCAGGCCGGCTTCGCTCTCGCTGCGCAGCGGCGCGATGTCGGGCATGGTCGGCATCAGCAGCACGCCGTCGGTGCCCAGCAGCACGGCCAGGTGCGCGCGGAACGCGGTGCGAAAGACGCGCGCGGCCGCGACCTGCGCATCGGTCACCTCGCGCGACCACGCAAAACGTTCGGCCACGCCAGGGCCCAGCGGCGGTGCGTAGCGCTCGATCAGCGGACCGTCGGTAAGCCAGGCCTCGCGCGACTGCAGGTAGCGAAAGTTCCAGTACATCGCATCGAACGATTCCATTGCCACTGTCGTGCCCTGCGCGGGTCCGAGCAGGCCTTGCACACGGTCGATCACGCCTTGCAGCGCCTTCGTCGCGGCGGGCGCGGCCAGGCCCCACATGTCGTCGGGGCCCAGCAGACGCACGCGCTCGGGCAGGGCCGATGCGTCGGCGCCCAGCAGCACGTCGGCCACGCGCGCAAAGGTGCCGATGTCGCGCGCGAACCAGCCGCAGGTGTCGAAGCTCGGCGCCAGGTCGAGCGCACCCTCCAGGCTCACGCGGCCATGCGTCGGGCGCAGGCCATACAAGCCGCAGTGGTTGGCCGGTGCACGCACCGAGCCGCCGGTGTCGGTGCCGAGCGCAAAGTCGCAAAGGCTCGACGACACCGCCGAGGCGGACCCCGACGACGAGCCGCCCGTGATGCGGTCCTTGGCCGCGCCGTTGACCGGTGCGCCGAAGTGGGCGTTGTTGCCGTTCATCGAGAACGCGAGTTCGTCGGTCACGGTCTTGCCCGCGAAGCGCGCACCCGCATCGAGCAGCTTCTGCACGGTAGGCGCGGTGCGGGTCTTGATGCCCGACATCGCCAGCACGATCGGGCTGCCGCCGCCGGTGGGATAACCGGCCACGTCGAACAGGTCTTTCGCCGCAAAGCTCAGGTCGGCCAGCGGACCGGTGGGCGCATGCGGCACCGGCGCGTCGGGGTACGGAACGAAGGCGTGGGCGGGGTCGTGCAGGGGCATGGCGTGTTGTCGTGTGTGGGTGCAGTGCGGGTCAGGCGACCAGCGTGGGCGCAATGGCTGCTGCGGCGTCGGTGTGGATGCAGCGCGCGCGGTGGTTCGGCGCGAGCTCGACCACTGGCGGCTGCGCGGCGCGGCAGGCATCGGTGGCGAGCGCACAGCGTTCGGCAAAGGCGCAGCCGGGCGGCAGTGCCGAGAGATCGGGCGGCGCCCCGCCGATGGTTTCGAGCCGTGCGCCGCGTGCCAGGGCGCCATGCGCGCGGCTCTTGAGCAGCGCGATGGTGTAGGGGTGGCGCGGCGAGCGGATCAGCTCGCGCGCAGTGCCTTCCTCGACGATGCGGCCTGCATACATCACGGCGATGCGGTCGGCCACCTCGACCGCGGCGCCGATGTCGTGCGTGACGAAGATCACCGACAGGCCGAGGTCGCGTTGCAGCTCGCGCAGCAGCAGAAGGATCTGGATCTGCACCGTGGCGTCGAGCGCGGTGGTCGGCTCGTCGGCCAGCAACAGCTGCGGCCGGCAGGCCAGCGCCAGCGCGATCATCGCGCGCTGCCGCATGCCGCCCGACATCTCGTGCGGATAGGCCGCAAGGCGCCGCTCGGGGCTCGGGATGCGCACGCGCTCGAACAGCGCGAGCGCACGCTGATGCGCCTCGACTGCCGTCACCTTCTTCTCGTGCCGGCGGATCGACTCGACGATCTGCGCGCCGACCGAATACACGGGGTCGAGCGCAAGCAGCGGCTCCTGGAAGATCATCGAAGCGACCTTGCCGCGGAAATCGTCGAGCTCGCGCGCCGGCATCGCGAGCACGTCGCGCCCGGCCACCTGCACCTGCCCGCCCATGCGCGTGCGGCGCTCGGGGTGCAGCCGCAGCAGCGTGCGCATGGTCACGCTCTTGCCGGAGCCCGATTCGCCGATCAGCGCGACCACTTCGCCGCGCTGCACTTCCAGGCTCACGCCGCTGACCGCATGCACGGGCTTGCGGCCGCCGCTGAAGGTAACGCTGAGGTCGCGCAGGCGGACCATCGGCTCGGCGGAGGAGGATGAAGAAGATGGGTTGTTGTTCATCGTGGTCTTCATGCGTTCACGCGGCCCGGGCCAGCGTCGCGGCCATCGGATGCCCGCTGCCAGGCTCGTGGACAAGGCAACTCGCCGCGTGCCGCGCGCCGGTGGCGATGGGCTCGGGCACCACCTGGCTGCACACCGGCGCGGCCAGCGCGCAGCGCGGATGAAAGCGGCAGCCCGAGGGCGGGTTGATCGGATTCGGCGGGTCGCCGGCCAGCGCCGCTTCCTCGGTGCGGTTGTCGGGGTCCATCGAGGGCATCGACGAGAGCAGCGCGCGGGTGTAGGGATGCGCCGGCGCATCGTAGAGTGCGTCGGCCGGCCCGATCTCGGCCACCTGGCCGAGGTACATGACCATGACGCGGTCGCTCACGTAGCGCACCACGTTGAGGTCATGGCTGATGAAAAGATAGGTCAGGCCGAACTCGGCCTTGAGGTCGAGCAGCAAGTTGATGACCTGCGCTTCCACCGATTTGTCGAGCGCCGACACGGCCTCGTCGAGAATCACCATGCGCGGCTGCAATGCGAGCGCGCGCGCAATGTTGACCCGCTGGCGCTGTCCGCCCGACAGCTCATGCGGATACCGTTCGGCAAAGCGCTGCGGCTCCAGGCCCACGCGCGCGAGCAGGTCGCGCGCACGCGCCACCGATTCACGCCGGCTCACGCCGTGCACCTGCGGGCCGAAGGCGACCGAGTCCTCGATGGTGAGGCGCGGGTTGAGCGAGGCGTAGCTGTCCTGGAACACCATCTGCACCTGCCGCCGAAACTCCTTGAGCGGAAGTTCGCGGCCACCGACTTCGCGGCCGTCGAACACCACTTCGCCCCGGGTTGGTGCAATGAGCTGCATCAGCAGTCGTGCGGTGGTCGATTTGCCGCAGCCCGATTCGCCGACGACGCCGAGTGTTTCTCCCTTGAGCACCTCGAAGTCGACGCCGTCGACCGCGCGCACCAAGCCGCCGCCGCGGCCCAAAGGGTCCTTCTTGAGCGGGAAGTGCTTGACCAGGCCGGTGATGGTGAGCAGCGGTTGTGCGGGGCCGCCGATGTCTTTCAGTGCGTCCATGCTGTCCTTGGTTGCTCTTGTTTTTGGCGCTGCTGTTCTTGGCGCTCTTGTTCGGGGCGGGTGCAAAGGCCACCGGGTACTCCCCTCCGCGAATGTCCCCCGTCGGCGGGTGCGCACCCCGAACGCTCCCCAACGCGGCGAACAAAGAAAGCGCCCATCCTCAACCCTTGTTGTCCATCGCCGACCGCAACCCATCGGACAGGAGATTGAAAGAGATCGATGTAATGAAGATCATCGCTCCGGGCAACGCAGCAACCCACGGCTGCACATAGATCGCAGTGCGCAGCGTGTTGAGCATCAGGCCCCACTCCGGCTCCGGCGGCTTTACGCCCAGGCCCAGGAACGACAAGCCCGAGGCCAGGATCATCGACACCGCGATCAGGCTCGTGGCGTACACGAAGATCGGACCAAGCACATTGCCCAGCACATGCACCCGCACGATGGTGAACGGGTTCGCACCCGAGGCCCGGGCCGCCTCCACATAGTCGCGCGTGCGCACCTGCGTGGTCACGCTTTCGGCCACGCGCGCAATCTGAGGAATGAACACGATGGTCAGCGAGATCAGCGAATTGACCACGCCCGCACCCAGCGTGCCCGACAGCGCGATGGCCAGCAGCACCGACGGGAAGGCGTAGAACACGTCGATGGTGCGCATGATCAGCGTGTTGGTAAGGCCGCCCGCATAACCCGCGACGATGCCGATCATCGTGCCCAGCACGAAGGCGCAGATCACCGGCGTGATGCCGATGAACAGCGAGAGCCGGGCACCGACGATCAGGCGCGACAGCATGTCGCGGCCCAGCTCGTCGCTGCCAAGCGGCAGGCCTTCGGTGCCGATGGGCTTGAGCCGCTTGAGCATCGACGAAGCGTAAGGGTCGGCCGGCGCGAGCCAGGGGCCGAACACGGCCAGGCCTATGAGCAGCAGCACCACGAACGCGGCTCCCATGGCGACCGGATCGCGCGTGAAGCGCAGCAGCGCCGACGTCCAGTAGCCGCGCGAGCGCTGCATCGGCAGCGGCTTCACATCGGCGGCTGCAGCAGGAGAAGAAGGGATGGGGAGTGCGCTCATGGTGGTCAGGCCCGCGCAATCCGCGGATCGAGCATGGTTTGCAGCACGTCGACCAGCAGGTTCAGCAATACGAAGAACAGCGCCAGCACCAGGATGGTTCCTTGCAGCAACGGCAGGTCGCGCTGGAAGATCGCGGAGTTCAGGAGAAAGCCGGTGCCGGGCCAGGAGAACACGGTCTCGATCAGGATCGAGCCGCCGAGCAGGTAGCCCAGCTGCAGGCCCATCACGGCCAGGGCGGTGGGCGCCGCGTTCTTCACCATGTGGCGGAACACGCCGAAGTGCGTGAGGCCCTTGGCGCGCAGGCCGACGATGAATTCCTGGTCCAGGATGTCGGCCACCAGCGCGCGCACCGTGCGCGCGATGATGCCCATGGGAATCACCGACATCGTGAGGGCCGGCAGGATGAGGAACTGCACATGCTCCCAGTCCCACGCCCAGTCGCTCGAGCCGCCCGGCCCCGCCCCGGTGGCCGGCAGCCACATGAGCTGCGACGAGAACACGATCACCATCACCATGCCCAGCCAGTAGTGCGGCACGCTCACGCCCAGCACCGACAACATCGAGGCGAAGCGGTCGAGCCACGAGTTGCGGAAGTAGCCGGCCACGAAGCCGAACAGGCAGCCCAGCACAAAGCCGATGAACGTAGCCACCACCGCCAGCCGCAGCGTGTTGCCCACGGCCGTGAACACCTCGCCCGCCACCGCGCGGTTGCTTGCAATGGACACGCCCAGGTCGCCGTGCAGTGCGCGCCAGATCCACATCGCGAACTGCTCGGGCAGCGAACGGTTGAAGCCGTAGAGCTCGCGCAGCTGCGCCTGCAGGTCGGCCGAGGCATCGGGCGGCAAGATGGACACCAGCGGATCGCCGGGCGCGATGTGCACGAGCAGGAAGCACACCAGCGCTACGCCGATCATGATCGGCACGGCGTAGACCACGCGGCGCAGCAGATAGGCCAGCATCAGTCCATCGTCATGGTTGCAATGTCGATGAACCAGCTCTTGGGCTGCACCACGTTCTTGACCTTGGCCGACATCGCGCGCGGGCCGACGTCATGCGCAATCCAGACGAACGGTGCGTCGTCGACGATGTGCGCATGCAGCTTGGCCAGCGCGCCGTCGCGTGCCTTGTCGTCGAAGCTGGTGCGCGCATCGGCCACCAGCTTGTCGACCTCGGCGTTGCCGTAGTAGCCCCAGTTGTTGGACACCGGCGGGAAGGTCTTGGTGCTGACGAAACGCACCATGGCGAAGAACGGGTCCATCGCCGCGAAGCTCACGTTGGTGGCGTTGGCACCGTTGGCCGAGGGGTCCTTCACGCCCTTGCGCCAGTTGGTGAAGAGCGTGTTCCATTCGATCACGTCGAACTCGACATCGAAGAAGCACTGCTTGAGCGACTGCTGCGCAAACTCGTTCATGGGCAGCGGCTGCATCTGGCCCGAGCCCGAGGCGGAGATCTGCACCTTCACCTTGATCGGCTTGGCGGCCGAGTAGCCCGCCTGTGTCATCAGCGCCTGGGCGGCCTTCACGTCGTACTTGATGTCGAACTTGGGGTTGCCCCACCACGGGTGGCCGGGCGGCACGGTGCCCTTGGGCTCGGCCATCATGCCGCCGAGCAGCTGCTTCATGCCGCCGCGGTCGATGCACAGGTTGGCGGCCTGGCGCACGCGCTTGTCGAGCCAGGGCGAACCTTCGGCAAACGAAAGCTGCCAGGGCCACACGTGCGGTTGCGCGTTGGAGTAAATCTTGAAGCCGCGCTGCGTGATCTGCGGCATGGCGTCGGGCGCGGGGGCTTCGATCCAGTCGACCTGGCCGCCCAGCAGCGCGGCGGTGCGCGCGTTGGCTTCGGGCATCGGCAGCATCACGACCTTGTCGATCTTCGGCACGCGCTTGGGATCCCAGTAGGCCTTGTTGGCGGCCAGTTCGAGCCGCTCGCGGGCCACGAAGCGCGTGACCTTGAACGGGCCCGAGCCGGCGGGGTCGGCGGCAAAGGCGGTCCATGCGGCCTTGGCCTTGTCGGCGGGCGTCGCGCCGGCTGCGGCGTCGAACTTCTTCTGCCACTGCGCGGGCGAGGCCATGAACAGGTTGGTCAGGTTGATCGGCAGGAACGCATCGGGCTCGCTGGTGGTGAGCTCGACCGTCATGTCGTCGATCTTGCGCGCGGTGCGCAGCGTCGGCATGCGCGAGGCGGTCACGCCCACCTGGCTGGGGTCGAACTGCGGGGCGTCCTTGTCGAGCACCTTCTGCACGTTCCACACCACAGCGTCGGCAGTGAAGGCCGAGCCGTCATGGAACTTGACACCGGGGCGCAGCTTGAAGACCCACTTGGTCTTGTCCTTGGCATCGACGGCCCAGGAGGCGGCCAGCGCCGGAATCAGCACGCTCGGCGCATCGGCCTTCGACAGGTCCCACTGCGTGAGCGAGTCGTAGATGGGAATGCCGGTGAAGCGGTTGCCCTCGAAGCCCTGGTCGGGCTGGCCCAGGGTGCGCGGAATGTCGGCCGCGGTCATCGCGATGCGCAGCGTTTTCTCCTGGGCCAGGGCCGGCGTTGCGAAGGCCAAGGTGGCGAGCGCCGCGCAGGCGGCCAGGGGTTTCAGGATCAAGGCGGGAACAGCACGCTTCACATGGAACTCCTAGGGATGAAAAGGCAAAAGGTGTCGAACCGGTGGTGAAGCACGACGTGTGCCAGCCGTGGTCTTCAGGGCCAGGCCCAGGCCATCTCGCGGCGGGCGCAGCGCAGGTCCATCTCGTATTCCATGTCGACGATGGGCGGGCGCGCGAGGTGCCAGGTCAGGCCGGTCGTCAGGGCGCCGCGCTGCACGATCTCGTCGAACACCAGGGCGCCGATGTCGTGCGTGGTGTAGGCCTGCACGGCCGATGCGTCGCTCCAGCCGAAACCCAGTGCCGCGAGCCGGCGCTCCATCTCGGTCATCACATAGGCCAGCTTGGCGCGCATGCCCTCGGTGCTGGTGTCGCCCAGGCGGACCATCACGTCGCGGTAGCTCGCGTGGCCGTCGGGCGCCTCGCCGCCGCCGGACACCACGAAGCTCGGCGGGCCGGCGTCGTCGTCGGCCGGCACCGTGTACGAGAAGGCCTGGAACGCCGGCGTCGCGGGTGCGCCCAGGCGCGGGCAGACGTTGGTGCGCGCGACCGGGTTGCGCTCGCCGCGCACGAGGCCCCAGCTTTCGAGCGTGCCGGCATAGAGCCGGTTGAAGTCATGAAAGCCGCGTTCGGAGAACGGCGCGGGCGAACGCAGTTCGCACCCGCACAGCGCCGCGAGCGGCCGGCCGATGGCGGCCAGGTGGTTGGCGATGGCGTCGAACCCGTCGGCCAGCGGCACCGCCTTCTGGAAGCGCACCCGCTCGATCGCGAACCCCGGCTGTGCGGCCACGCCGGCCGAATACTGGAACACGCCTTTCACGTAGCGGTAGCCGCCCTCGGGAAAATCCACCACCTCAGTCGCAGTCTTCATGCAGCCTCTCCAAGTCAGCGCTCAATGTAGGGAGCGCCGGCTCCGGCGGGAAGGCTGATTCCGGCACGCCGCTGTTGCCGGAATCAGAACAGGCGGGCGCGCCGCCGCCGTAGCGGCGCATGCTGGCCGACAGTATTTCGAGCAGCGCGCGCGCAGCCGGGGAGAGCCGGTGGGCGGGCATTGTGAGCAGGCTGGTTGCCGTGGCCGCAAAGTCGCGCTCCTGCAGCGGCACCGCGCAAAGGTCGCCGTTCGACACCTCGTGCAGCGCGGCATAGCGCGGCAGGAAGGTGGCCAGATCGCTGTTGCGCACCACGCCCTTGGCCATGTCCAGCGTGCTGGTCTCGATGACGAGCTCCAGCGCAACCTGCGTCTGGCCGGCGATGCGGTCCACCAGGTGGCGGATCTGGAACGAGCGGTCGGGCAGCGCCACGCGCTGGCCCGCCAGCTCCTGGAAAGACACGCTGCGCCGCCGCGCGAGCGCATGCGTCGGCGCCACCACCACGCACAGCGGCTGCTCGAGTCGCGCATGCTCGCGAAACGCATGGCGTTCCGGAAGGTTGAACGCCAGCGCGATGTCGACGCGGCCCTCTTGCAGCGCCTCCAGCACCGCGCGCGAGCCGACCACCGAGGCCACCACCCTGACCTGCGGATGCCGCTTCTGGAAGCGCGCAAGGTTGTTCGAGAGAAAGTGGCCGACCATGCCCTCGATGCTGCCGATGCGCACCACGCCGCAGGGCTGGCCCACCAGCTCCTGCAGTGCGCCGCGCAGTGCCGTGCTGTCCTGCAGCACCCGCTCGGCATGTGCGAGGACCAGTTCGCCGGCCGGCGTCAGCACCGTGCGGTTGGCGCGGCGGTCGAGCAGCGCGGTCTGCAGCTCGCCCTCCAGGTTGGCGATCTGCCGGCTGATGGCGCTCGGCGCCACGCCCAGCTGTTCCGCCGCCCGGCGCAGAGAGCCGGCGCGCGCGGTCTCGCGGAAGTAGAGCATTGCCGTGGAAAGCATCGTGGTGTTCCTTTTCGTGTTCCGGATCGCGCAACCCGGCCGAACCATCGGCCGTTCGGCGCACCACGTCAAGCAACGGGCGTGCCGCAGGGGCCGATGCGACAATCGTCTCCCCATGACAGACACCCTCACCATCACCCGCCCGGACGACTGGCATCTGCACGTGCGCGACGGCGCCGCGCTCGAAGCCGTGGTGCCGCACAGTGCGCGCCAGTTCGGCCGCGCGCTGATCATGCCGAACCTGCGCCCCCCCGTGACCACCGCGGCGCAGGCCACGGCCTACCGCGACCGCATTCGCGCAGCGGTGCCTGAAGGCACGGCCTTCGAGCCCGTGATGTCGCTCTACCTGACGGACAAGCTGCCGCCCGAAGAAATTGCCCTGGCCGCCCAGGCCGGCGTGCGCGCGCTCAAGCTCTACCCGGCCGGCGCCACCACCAACAGCGATGCCGGCGTGACCGACATCCGCCACACCTACAAGACGCTCGAAGCCATGCAGAAGCACGGCCTGCTGCTGCTGGTGCACGGCGAAGTGACCGACCCGGCCATCGACCTGTTCGACCGCGAGGCTGTGTTCATCGACCGCGTGATGATTCCGCTGCGCCGCGACTTCCCCGAACTCAAGGTGGTGTTCGAGCACCTCACCACGAAAGAGGGCGCTCACTACGTGCGCGACGCCGGCCGCTTCACGGCCGCCACCATCACCGCGCACCACCTGCTGTACAACCGCAACGCCATCTTCACCGGCGGCATTCGCCCGCACTACTACTGCCTTCCCGTGCTCAAGCGCGAAACACACCGCGTGGCGCTGGTCGAGGCCGCCGCCAGCGGCAGCGACCGCTTCTTCCTGGGCACCGACAGCGCGCCGCACCCGGCGCACCTGAAGGAACATGCGCTCGGCTGCGCCGGCTGCTACACCGCGCTGACCGCCATCGAGCTCTATGCCGAGGCCTTCGACAGCGTGGGCGCGCTCGACAAGCTCGAGGGCTTTGCGAGCTTCCACGGGCCCGACTTCTACGACTTGCCGCGCAACAGCGGCACCATCACGCTGAAGCGCGAAAGCTGGACCGTGCCCGAAACGGTGCCTTATGGCGACGCCACGCTCAAGCCGCTGCGTGGTGGTGAAACCGTCGCCTGGAGACTCGCATGACACCCTCGCTGCGCGTGATGCTGCTGATCGATGCCGACAACGTTTCGGCCGACGTGATCGAGCAGGCCGTGCAGCGAACGATGTCCGAGTACGGCGCGGTTCATGTGCGCCGTGCCTACTGCAACGCCGAAACCGCACTCAAGCAGCAGGCGCTCTTCAAGCGGCTGTCGGTGCGGCCGATGGTCAATATCTCGGCCGGCAAGAACAGCACCGACATCGCGCTCGCCGTGGATGCCATCGATCTCGTGATCGCCGAGCGTCCCGACGTGGTGGTGCTGGTGTCTTCCGATTCCGACTTTGCGCCGCTCGTGATTCGCCTGCGCGAAAAGGGCTGCCGCGTGTGCGGCCTCGGCCAGCAGGGCAAGACCGGCGAAGAGACCGTGACGGTCTACGACGAGTTCACCGACCTGCGGCACCACGGCGCGCCGGTTGCGCCGCGCGCCGCGCCGGCGAAGAAGGCAGTGGCCAAGGTGGCCGCCAAGCGCGCACCCGCCAAGACCGAGAAGAAGAGCGCGGCAGCGCCGGCCCGCAAGACCGCGGCCAAGACGCCGGCCCGAAAGACCGCCAAGGCGGCGAAGCCGGCACAGGCACAGCCGCAACCGCCCTCCGAGGCCGCCGAGTTCATCCTGCAGGCCGCGCCCGCGCTGCGCGGCGGCACCGATGTGCCGCTCAACGACGTGGCCCAGGCCCTGCGCGCTGCCGGGCTGCTGGGCAAGCACGGCAGTTCGCTCAAGCTGTTCGACAAGCTCCCAGCGGAGTTCACTGTGCTGCAGCACCCCGACCGCATCCGCTGGACAGGGGCTCACGCGCCTTGAGCCTGGCGGCGATCGACTGGGCGCAGCCGTGGCTCGCGCCTTATCGCGCCATCGGCGAGGCGGCAGCCCTCGCCGCACTTCACACCACCACGGTCGCGGCCGCGCTGCAGCAGAGCGCGGCGCCGGACTCCTCGCCCGTCTTCGTGCCGCAGCTGGACCTGCCCGCGGGCCTGGCGTACGAAGCGCACATCTTCCAGACCGGCACCGTGCCGACACGCGACAACCTGCACGACTTCTTCAACGGGCTGGTCTGGCTGGCGTTCCCCGAAACCAAGCGCCGCCTCAACGAGCTGCAGGCCGCGGAAATCGCCCGCAGGGGCATCGCGTCCACGCGCGGCCCGCTGCGCGATGCGCTCACGCTTTTCGACGAGAACGGCGCCGTGCTCGATGCACCCGCCGCGCTATGGAAAGCACTGGCCGCGCGCGACTGGCACACCCTTTTCGTGACGCAGCGCGCCTTGTGGGCCGAGGCGCGGCTGCTCGTGTTCGGCCACGCGCTGCTCGAGAAACTCACCACCCCGCGCAAGGCGGTCACCGCGCACGTGCTGCTGCCTGCGCCGGGCGCGGGCGGGTTGCCGGCGCCCGACGACCGGGCACTGGCCCGCAGCCTCGATGCGGAATACCTGGCGCAAAAACCTTTTGTTCCGCTGCCGGTGCTGGGCGTGCCCGGCTGGTGGCCGGAGAACGAATCGGCGGATTTCTATGACGACCCGAAGGTCTTCCGACCCGGGCCGTAGAACTTTTGCTCCTATCATCGCTCTACCCGCGAGCCGCCGTGCAGGCCGTCTTCAGAACCAAACAACAATGGAAGAAGGCCACCACACATTGCACGGCTTGAAGAGGGCCATCCGGTCCTCATCTATGCGGCAGCGTTCCCCCACGGAGAATTCAACTTGAAACGTATCCTTCTGTTCGTTTTGACCAATGTGATGGTCGTTGCGGTGCTCGGCATCGTTGCCAGCCTGCTCGGCGTCAACCGCTTTCTGACGGCCAACGGGCTGAACCTGACGGCACTGCTCGGCTTTGCGCTGATCATGGGCTTTGGCGGCGCGATCATTTCGCTGCTCATCAGCAAGCCCATGGCCAAGTGGACGACCAAGCTGCACATGATCGACAACCCCCAGACGCCCGACGAGGCCTGGATCGTCGGCACCGTGCGCAAGTTTGCCGACAAGGCCGGCATCGGCATGCCCGAGGTCGGCATCTTCGAAGGCGAACCCAACGCCTTCGCCACCGGCGCGTTCAAGAACTCGTCGCTGGTGGCGGTGTCCACCGGCCTGCTGCAGGGCATGACGCGCGAAGAGGTCGAGGCCGTCATCGGCCACGAGGTGGCACACATCGCCAACGGCGACATGGTGACCATGACGCTGATCCAGGGCGTGATGAACACCTTCGTCGTGTTCCTCTCGCGCGTGATCGGCTATGCGGTCGACAGCTTTCTGCGCCGCGGCGACGACCGCTCGTCGGGCCCCGGCATCGGCTACTACGTGAGCACCATCGTGCTCGACATCGTGCTGGGCTTTGCGGCTGCCATCGTGGTGGCATGGTTCTCGCGCCAGCGCGAATTCCGCGCCGACGCCGGCGCTGCCGCGCTCATGGGCCAGAAGCAGCCGATGATGAACGCGCTGGCCCGCCTTGGCGGCCTGCCGGCCGGCGAACTGCCCAAGGCGGTGGAAGCCATGGGCATCACGGGCAGCATCGGCAAGCTCTTTGCCACGCACCCGCCGATCGAAGAGCGCATTGCGGCGCTGCAGAACGCGCGCTGATCTTCCGCGTAAAAAAAAGCCGCCACGGTTGCCCGTGGCGGCTTTTTTACTGGAGTCGAGGCTTCGTCAGTACGAACGCAGAGAAATGCCCCAGCGCCCGGCCACGCGGGTGGCAATCCAGAGATTGCGGTGCGTGCTGAGCACCGTGCCGGCCTCGTCTTCACGCGTGTAGGTGACGACGAAGTGCACCTTGTCGGCGCTGGCCAGCACGGCTTCCTTCGACTGGTAGCGCGTACGGCGCCAGCCCGAAGCCCTGAGCTTCTCGAAGAAACCGGCCGGATGGTTGCCGGGCGCCTGCCATTCGAGGCGGTCGGCACCCGAGAGCATCACATGCGGAAAGTGAAGCTCGCCGTCCATGCCCGCGGTGTCGCAGGCATTGAAGCGCTCGGTAAAACGGTCGAGGCAGGCGGAGGCTTCGCGAATCGCATCCGCATCCGCCGCGCTCCCGGATGCGGGAGGCGCAACGAAGTCCGCGAAGTCGGTCACGGGTACGGGGGAGAAAAAACGGGGGGCGATCAGCCCGCCGGAGCAACCTGCTGCCGGTCGGCCCGGGCGCGTGCGAGCGTGCGGCCCACTTCGTCGGGGTTCATGCCGTACATCTCGGCGAACTCGTGCTCGTTGCTGCGGCCGCTGGCCTCGAAGGCGCGCAGCAGCGCTTCGCGCTTGGCGGCCTGCTGCGCCAGTTCGGCCAACGCCTCGTCGAGCACGGCATTGGTTTCTTCGTCGCGCGAGCGCACCAGCACCGCGTAGGCTTCGCGGTCGAGGCCCGAGGCTTCCACGGCGCGGGCGATGCGTGCCACCAGCTGCGGGCGCAGGTCTTCGCCGCTGCGCTGCACGCGGCGGCGGTGCAGCTCGAGGATGGCGTGGTGCACGTGCTCGGGCGCCACAGGTTCCACCACGTTGCCGTCGAGGTCGTGGCGCGCAAGGCCCGCCGCCACCGCTTCGAGATAGCGCGTGGAGCGCGCGTGCAGGCCCAGCGCGACCTTCAGCTCGTCTTTCTTGAAATCGTCCGGGTGCTTTTCGAGCAGGTCCTGGAACACGCCGAGCTTGAGCGGCAGGAAGCGCGCGCCGAACATGTTGGGATAGAGCTCGAACAGTTTCTCGAGCGCCGGATGCACCTTGCGCGAGCGCTGCGGCTGTTGTGGCTGCTGCTGCGCGGCCTGCTTGGGCTTCTGCTTTTGCTGCTGTTGCCGTGGCTGGCGCGGCGGGCGTGGCGACCGGGGCGGGCGTCCGTCGGCTTGCGGCTGCTGCTGGGCGGCGCCCTCGGCTTCCGCCGGCTGGACTTCCTGGATTTCTTCTTGAGGCATGGCGGTGTCGGTCATCGGTCGGTTCTTGTCAGGTTGGCAGCAGGCGTGAAAAAAGCGGTGTTCCCGCTCAGCGCGGTCGGAACATCTTGAAGAGATTGTCGGGGCTGATCTCGAAATAATCAGCCGGCCCGCCGCCGCGCAGGATCGGGCGCGCGGCAGCCGTGTCGTAAATGCCGTTTTTCAGCAGGTGCCGTGCAATGTGCACGCCCACCACTTCGCCCAGAATGAGCCACGTGGGCACCGGCTCGCCGTTCACACCCTCGAGCTGCAGCAGCTGCGTGAGCCGGCACTCGAACGAAACCGGGCTTTCGGCCACGCGCGGCACCGCGATGTGGCGCGAAGCCACGGGCGTGAGGCCCGCGAGCTCGAACTCGTTCACCTCGGGCGGCACGGCCGCGCACGACTGGTTCATTTGCTCGGCCAGCGGCCGGGTGGCCAGGTTCCAGCCGAACTCGCGCGTCTGGCGGATGTTGTGCAGGCTGTCCTTGGCGCCGATGCTCGCAAAGCCAACGATGGGTGGCGTGTAGTTGAAGGCGTTGAAAAAGCTGTAGGGCGCGAGGTTGAGCGCGCCGTTCTCGTCCTGCGACGAGATCCAGCCGATCGGCCGCGGACCGACCATGGCATTGAACGGATCGTGCGGCAGGCCGTGGCCCTTGGCGGGCTCGTAGAAGTGGAAATCGTCGTCGTTGTTGCTGGACACAGCCATGGCTCCTTAGGCCCCCGTAACGCTGCGCGCCACGGCTTCGGCCACCTTGATGCCGTCCACGCCGGCCGAGAGAATGCCGCCCGCGTAGCTCGCGCCTTCGCCGGCCGGGTACAGGCCACGCACGTTGAGGCTCTGGAAGTCGTCGCCGCGCGTGATGCGGATCGGCGACGAGGTGCGCGTTTCCACGCCGGTCAGCACCGCGTCGTGCAGGTCGAAGCCCTTGATCTTGCGGCCGAAGGCGGGGAAGGCCTCGCGCATCGCCTCGATGGCGTAGGCCGGCAGCGCCTGGTGCAGGTCGGTGGGTGTGACGCCGGGCTTGTACGAAGGCGTCACGCTGCCGAGCGCGGTGGAGGGCTTGCCCGCGATGAAATCGCCCACCAGCTGGCCCGGGGCGCGGTAATCGCCGCCGCCGAGCACGAAGGCGTTCGATTCGAGTTCGCGCTGCAGCGCGATGCCGGCGAGCGCGTCGCCCGCGGTCTCTGCCGTCCAGCCGGGAAAGTCGCGCGGGTCGATGCCCACCACGATGCCGGCGTTGGCGTTGCGCTCGTTGCGCGAATACTGGCTCATGCCGTTGGTGACCACGCGGCCGGGCTCGCTGGTGGCCGCCACCACGGTACCGCCCGGGCACATGCAGAAGCTGTAGACCGAGCGGCCGTTGCTTGCGTGGTGCACCAGCTTGTAGTCGGCCGCGCCGAGCAGCGGATGGCCCGCGTGCCGGCCCCAGCGCGCACGGTCGATGAGGCCTTGCGGGTGCTCGACGCGAAAGCCGATGGAGAAGGGCTTGGCCTCGATGTGCACGCCGCGCTCATGCAGCATGGTGAAGGTGTCGCGCGAACTGTGGCCGAGCGCCATCACCACGTGGTCGGCGCGCAGCTCGCTGCTTTGGCCGGTGGTTTGGTCGAGCACGGTCAGGCCGCGAAGCTGGCCGTTTTCGATCTGCACGTCGGTCACGCGTTGCTCGAAGCGGATTTCGCCGCCCAGCGCCACGATCTGCTCGCGGATGTTCTCCACCACCTTCACCAGCTTGAAGGTGCCGATGTGCGGATGCGCGACGTAGAGAATTTCGGGCGGTGCGCCGGCCTTCACGAACTCTTCCATCACCTTGCGGCCGAGGAAGCGCGGGTCCTTGATCTGGCTGTAGAGCTTGCCGTCGGAGAAGGTGCCGGCGCCGCCTTCGCCGAACTGCACGTTCGACTCGGGGTTGAGCACGCTCTTGCGCCACAGGCCCCAGGTGTCGCGGGTGCGCTGGCGCACGGTCTTGCCGCGTTCGAGCACGATGGGCCTGAAGCCCATCTTCGCGAGCATCAGCGCCGCGAAGATGCCGCAGGGGCCGAAGCCGATCACCACGGGCCGGGGCGCGCCTTCGGGCGCGTGCGCCGGTGGCGTGTAGCGCATGTCGGGCGCGGGCTGGATGTGCGGGTGGCCGGCGTGCCTGGCGAGCAATGCGGCCTCCAGCTCGGCATCGGCAAGCTGCACGTCGACGATGTAGACCTGCAGCAGCTGCGGCTTGCGCGCGTCGAAGCTGCGCTTGAACACCTTGAACTCGCGCACGCTGGAAACCGGCGTGTCGAGGGCGGTGGCAATGGCTTGGGGGAGCGCCGCGTCGTCGTGGTCGAGCGGCAGTTTGATTTCAGAAATTCGCAGCATGTCGGTGTGGCTTGTGGTTATCAAGCAGGCCGCAGATTTTACGCGCCCGGGGCGCTATGAAAGAGATAGCTGATCAGGCAGGGAGGAAGCCTTCGACTGACAGATAGCGTTCGCCGGTGTCGTAGTTGAAGCCCAGCACCACTGCATCGGGTGCCAGCGTGGGCAGTTTCTGTGCAATGGCCGCGAGCGTGGCGCCGGAGGAAATGCCCACCAGCATGCCTTCCTCCACCGCGCAGCGGCGGGCCATTTCGCGCGCCGGTTCGGCGTCCACCTGCAGCACGCCGTCGAGCAGCGAGGTGTCGAGGTTCTTCGGAATGAAGCCGGCGCCGATGCCCTGGATCGGATGCGGCGAGGGCTGGCCGCCCGAAATGACCGGCGAGGCCACCGGCTCCACCGCAAACACCTGCAGCTTGGGCCACTTCTTCTTGAGCACCTTCGCCACGCCCGTGATGTGGCCGCCGGTGCCTACGCCGGTAATCAGCACGTCGACGCCGTCGGGGAAGTCGGCCGCAATTTCCTCGGCCGTGGTGCGCATGTGCACCTCGACATTGGCGGGGTTGTTGAACTGCTGCGGCATCCACGCGCCCGGCGTGCCGGCCACGATTTCTTCGGCGCGGGCAATGGAGGCCTTCATGCCGCCGGCGCGCGGCGTCAGGTCGAAGGTGGCGCCGTAGGCCAGCATCAGCCGGCGGCGCTCCACCGACATGCTGTCGGGCATCACCAGAATGAGCTTGTAGCCCTTGACGGCCGCGACCATCGCCAGGCCGATGCCGGTGTTGCCCGAGGTGGGCTCCACGATGGTGCCGCCGGGCTTCAGCGCGCCGGATTTCTCGGCGTCTTCCACCATCGAAAGCGCAATGCGGTCCTTGATGGAGCCGCCGGGGTTGGCGCGCTCGGACTTGATCCACACCTGCTGCTTCGCATTGCCGAACAAGCGGTTGATGCGGATGTGCGGCGTGTTGCCGATGGTCTGGAGGATGTTCTGGGCCTTCATTGGGTCTCCTTGGGCTTTGTTTGGGGGGCAGGGCGGGCTGTCGAAGCGCCATTGTGAAACGGGCCGCCAACGGATGCGAGGGGATCAGGCGATAATTCCCTCCGTGAAGCACGCCAGACCGCCGCTGGTGCAAGCCCGAAAGGGGCGACGCCGCAAGGCGCCGCGTCGAAAGACCGCACTGGAGGAACGTCCGGACTGCACAGGACAGCGCAGGAGTTAACGACTCTCCACCGTGAGGTGAGGATCAGAGCAACAGAGACGAGCCGATTAAGTTCGGGTGAAACGGGCAATCTCTGCGCGCAGCAACACCAAGTAGGCCAGTATCGAGGTGGTTCCGCTGAGCTGGCGGGTAGGTGGCATCGAGCCGTTTGGCGACAAACGGCCCAGAGTAATGGCGGTCACGTTGGGGGCAACCTCAACGCACAGAATCCGGCTTATCGGCGGGCTTCACACTTTTTTCTTGCCCCGGCGGCCCAGGCGCTACCGCGCAGCCGCCCGGGCGCACGCCCTCAGCGCGTGAACAGCCAGCCGCCCTTGGGCTGGCGCATCAGCTCGTGCCGCCTGACGGAGCGCTCTTCGCCGTCGTCTCCCACGTACACCACGTCGAAGCGCAGCAGCTTCGGCGACACCATCTTCCAGTTCTGGATGCGCTTGACGGTCACGCAGGCTGTCTTGTCGTGGTATTGCATTTCCGCCATCGGCCCGCCCTGGAAGCCGGTGTTGTCGAACAACCGTCCCGGCGCCGCGAAGGGGTTGAGCACGGCGCCGTTGCGCGCGGTGATGCAGCCTTCGGTCCGCACGAAAGACTCGATGGTCGGCGCCGCGCTGCGCACCACCTTGGCCACGGCCGGGGAGGGCGGCTTGGTGACGATGGCCTCGCGGATGCGTTCCACCTGCTCCTCGGTGATCGGTGCGAGCCCGCTGGGGGAAACGACCGGCGGCGGCGCCGGTGGCGGCGCATGGTTGGGCAGCAATGGCGCGAGATAACTGCAGCCCGCCAGCGCAAGAGGCGCTGTGCAGGCAAGTGCGGCGGTCCTGAGTCCGAACTTCATTTTTTCTCCTGTCCCTGTACCTGTTCCTGTCCCTCGATAGCTTCTTTCTTGTTGTTGTCGTTGTCGTGTCAGAAGCGTTCGTGCGGCGAAAGATAACGCCACTGCCCGGGCTGCAGCCCCGACAGTGGCACGCGGCCGATGCGGATGCGCCGCATCGCGAGAATGCGCACGCCTGCCTCGTCGCACAGATGCGCAATCTGCCCAGGCCGCGCGCCCTTGAGCGCAAAGCGCAGGCCGGTCTGGTCGTCGGCCTGGCGTCCGATGCTCACGCGTGCGGGCGAGCGCTCGAAACGCACCAGTTGTTCCGGGCTGACCGTGCCCGCCACGTCGACCATCACTTCGTGTTCGATCACACCCGCGTCCTCATGCAGCTTGCGCTCGATGCGCCAATCCTGCGTGTAGACGACCAGCCCGCTGGCGCCGGTTTCCAACGGCGTCATGCAGTTCTGGCCTTTGGCGTGCGCCGGCAGAAAGCGCATGCCCGCGCGTTCGGGTTCGTGGTGATTGGCGGCCACCAGCAGCCGGTGCGCGGTCTCGGTCGGCATGCCGGCCGGCTTGTGCAGCAGCAGGGTAACGGACACCACCGGCTCAGGCTTGGCACCGGGCTCGATCTCGACCTTCTGGTGGTCTTGCACGCGCGACTGCGGCAGCAGCGCCGGCACGCCGTCGACGCGCACCGAGCCGTTCTCGATGAGCAGCTCGGCCTCGCGGCGCGAGCAGCCGGCGAGTGCGGCCACGCGCTTGGCAAGGCGTATGCCTTCTTCGCTGGAGCCGTTCATTGGGCGGAAGCCAGTTGCCGGATGCGCGCCACGTGCGCGGCCAGCGAGCGGGCCGCCACCGGCCACATGCGCTCGGGCACGTCGTCGTAAGCAAGCGGCAGCCAGTCTTCAGGCGTGCCTTGGGGAAGTTTTTTCATGGCGGAGGCAATCTTGGCTTCGCGCTTCAGGCGATGCGCTTTCAGTTGGGCGATGGCGGCGCGTGCGCTGCCGATGACGTAGCCGTGCGCCGGCAGGATGAAGTCGATGCCGCCCGCTTCGCAGGCCGCGTCGAGCTTGTCCAGCGAATCGAGGTACGCGTTCATGTCGCCGTCCGGCGGGTCGACCACGGTGGTGCTGCCGTTCAGGATGTGGTCGCCGGAGAACAGCAGCCCGTCTTCTTCCAGCACCAGGCACAGGTGGTTGGCCGCGTGGCCCGGCGTGTGGACGGCGCGCAGCGTGTGGGTAATTTCCTTGCCCTCGGCGGTGATGCCCGAGAGCACCAGGCGCTCGCCGTCGCGCAGTTCGCGCTCGGCGGCAAAGCGTGCGGACGAACGCGCCGTGGGCGCCGAAGACAGCCCGAGGATCGGCGGTTTCGCCTTTTCGCACAGCGCCTGCAACGGCGCCGCACCGGGTGAATGGTCGGCGTGCGAATGGGTGCACACGATCATGCGGATGTCCCCCTGCGTGGTGCGCCACAGCCGGCCGATGTGATCCGCGTCGTTCGGGCCCGGGTCGATCACGATGTAGCCCGTGGCCGCGTCGCCCACGACGTAGCTGTTGGTACCGGGGCCGGTCATCATGCCGGAATTGGGTGCGGTCAGGCGCTGCACGTTGCCGAGCAGCGGCACTGCGCGCTCGCTCTGCCAGTCGAGCGTGTGCAGCAATTGGCCGTCGGGGCACACCAGCGCGAGTTCGCCGTAGGGCGACTCGCTCTCCATGTAGCGCGCATCTTGCCCGCGGAGCAGTCCGGCGCGCGGGCAGCTGGTCCACAGCGGCTTTTCGCCGGCGCAGGCTTGCAGCACCGCATCGACCTTGGCATAGGCCGCCAGCCGCTGCAGCGTGCGCACCGTCGGAAAAATCATGAAGAAGCTGCCCGCTGCGTGCCGAGCCAACGCATCGGCCGGCCGCACCCAGCAGGGTTCGAACTGCTCGTTTTCGTCGGCCGTGGGCGTCTGGCCCTCGGGCATGCGCGCCACCAGAAAGGGCACGTCGAAACGCCTGGGCAGATCGCGGTCGGTGATCCAGTGCGCGAGGCTGAACACCTGGTCGGACGCAAGCACCAGCCCGCGTTGCTCGCACTGCTCGGCAAAAGAAATGGGCGACGTGGTGCTGCGGTCCATCGACGCGATGTCTTCCGCGCTCACCGGACGGCCGTCGGCATGGCGCGCGAGCAGCACGCCAAGCTCTTCGAAGCCTTCGCGAATGGCCGCAATGGCCTGCGTGAGCTGCAGGCCGCTCTGGGTGGGCCGATGGGTGGCAATGCGCTTGGCGGCTTCGTCGGCCTCGTCGATCTGGCCACCGGGGAACACATAGGCGCCTGGCGCGAAGCTTGCTCTATCGGAACGGCGCGTCATCAGCACTTCGATGCCGGCTTCGGAATCGCGCAGCAGCAGCACGGTGGCTGCCGCGCGCACGGGCACCGGCTCGCGTGCGGGGTGGAGTTGTTGGGTGGGGCGGACCATGCGGCGATTATGGAGAGGTACTGCGATGCGGGCGGGTCCCGCATAAGCTCATACCGGATCGGGCATGAACCGCACGCCACAATCCCGGGCTGCACCGCCCGCATCGAGGAAAGACAGTCATGACCCATTCTCCCTTTTCGCATTCCTTTCGGCAGAACCTGCGCGCGGCCGGCGCCGCCCTGTGCGCCGCCTTCTACGCGGCCTGCGCGGCCTTGTCGTCCGCCGCATGGGCCCAGGCCGACTGGCCGCAACAACCCGTCACGCTGATCATGGGCTTTCCGGCCGGCTCGGGTGTCGACGTGGTGGCCCGCGCCATCCAGGAACCGCTCTCCAGGCAGCTCGGAAAGCCCGTGATCATCGACTACAAGTCGGGCGCGGCCGGTAACATTGCCAGCGAGTACGTGGCCCATGCCAAGCCCGACGGCTACACGCTCTCTTTCGGCACCGCCGCCACGCATGGCAGCAATGCCGCGCTCTACAAGAAATTGCCGTTCGATGTGGAGGCCGACTTCGTGCCCGTGGCGCCGGTGCTCGACGTATCGAACGTGCTCACCATCAACCCTGAAGTGATCAACGCGCGGACATTGAAGGAGTTCGTCGATCTCGTCAAGGCCAACCCCGGCAAGTACAACTATGCGTCTACAGGCAACGGCGCCGGCACGCACATGGCCTTTGCCGAATTCAATTCGCGCCTCGGCCTGAGCATGGTGCACGTGCCCTACAAGGGCGGGCCCGAGGCCATCACGTCGGTGGTGCGCGGAGAAACCTGCTGCATCATGAACCAGGTGCAGACCGTGCTGCCGCACTACAAGGCAGGCAAGGTGCGCTTGCTGGGCGTGACCACGGCCGCGCCGGTGGCGGCGGTCAAGGAGGTGCCCACCATCGCGTCGAGCGGGTTGCCGGGTACGAAGGGTTTCGACAGCTCGATCTGGTTCGGCATCTTCGCGCCCAAGGGCACCGACCCGCAGATCGTCAACAAGCTCAATGCCGCCGTGAAAACGGTGCTCGAGCAGCCCGAAATTCGCGAGCGCTTCGAAAGCCAGGGCAACACCGTGCGCATCGAATCGCCCGCGCAATTCAAGAAGACCGTGCACGACAACCGCGTGAAGTGGGCCGAGGTGGCCAAGGCCGCGAACATCAGCATCGACTGAAGCCGGTCCCGCGCGCGGCTCGGGCTCGGGCTGGCTCGGCTAAGCCGCTTGCCGCAGGGAGGCGCGCGCGCACGCCAGGAACGGCTCGATCAGCGGGCTCTCCCAATCGCTGCGCCAGCAGGCGGCGATGTCCATCTTTGCGTCGGCGTTGCGGAACTGCCTGAACACCACGCCCGGCGGCCGACCGATCCGGGCGCATGCGGGCAGGATGGCCACGCCCTTGCCTGCGAGGACGAGCGCCAGCGCCGACACCATGGTCTCGACGCGTTGCGCAACCGGCATGCTGACATCGTGCCGCCGAAGCATCGAAGCGACGACGGATTTGTCGACATCCCCTTCGGGCATGGGGAGCCCGATGAGCGGCATGCCTGAAAGCCGCTCCAGCGGAATGCCGGACATGCGGGCCAAGGGCGAATCCGCACGCACGGCCAGCATCAAGGGCTGGGTTCCGATGCGTTCGACCGAAATGCCGGCCTGGACAATGGGCGGAATGCAGATAGCCACGGACACCTGCGAATCGGCAATGGCCGAAACGTTGTTGACGGCGTTCAGCTCCACGTACTGGATCTCCACGTCCGGCAGCTTTGCCCGAAGCGCGTTGTCCAGGCGGGGGAGCACCAGGTAGGAAAGCGCGACCATGGTTCCGACCGTGAGCCGGCCCCTGCTGCCCGACCCGATGGCACGCGCAGCCTCGAACCCTTCGTTGGCCAGGAGCAGCGCCTCCTTCGCGCGCTGGAAGAGCGCATTGCCGGCGTCGGTAATTTCCATGCCGCGCGCCGCCCTGCGAAAGAGGGGCGTGCCCACCGCAGCCTCCAGATTCTTGATGTGCACCGACAGCGGCGGCTGGGCCATGTTGAGCCGGCGTGCCGCCTTTCCGACGCTGCGTTCTTCGGCCACGGCCACGAAGTAGCGGAGCGTTCTGAAGTCTGGTGCTGCCATATGCCAATCGTATGCCTTTTCGAGAAAACAGTATTGGACTCGATGCTGCGGTGCATCAATCATTTGCGCATGAAAGAGTTTCCCCGCCTTCCGAAATCTGAAATTTGCGAAATGCCTGCCGCGGCGCTGCGCACGCTCGTCGCGCAGCGAAAGCTCTCGCCGGTGGAGATCGTCGAAGAGGTACTGCGCCGGGCCGATGCAGTGCAGCCGCACCTGAACTGCTTCATCACGCTTTGCCATGAGCAGGCGATGGCGCAGGCCAGGGATGCGGAAGCGGCCGTCATGAAGGGCGAGGCGTCGGGCCTGCTGCACGGGCTGCCCTTCACGGTGAAGGACATCGTCGACACCGAGAACGTCAGGACGACCTACGGTTCCTTGCTGCATCGCGACCACGTTCCCACGCAGGACGCAGTGGCCGTGGCGCGCCTGCGCCAGGCGGGCGGCATTCTCATCGGCAAGACGACCACATCCGAGTTCGGTGCCAAGTGCCTGACCGACGCCCCTCTTTTCGGGAGCACCCGCAACGCATGGGATGCAACGCGCACGAGCGGCGGCTCGAGCGGCGGGGCGGCCTCGTCCATGGCGGCGGGTGTCGCGCCCCTTGCCATTGCCACCGACGGCGGAGGCTCGACCCGCATTCCCGCCGCCTGCAACGGCGTGGTCGGGTTGAAGCAGAGCCTGGGCGTGGTGCCCCACAGCCAGGTACAGGACGCATTCGGCAACTACACCTATGTGACGCCCACCACGCGCAACGTGGCCGACACCGCGCTCATGCTGCAGGCCATGACCGGCGCCCACGGGTCCGATCCCTGGTCATTGGGTGTGCCGGCGCAACGCTACTTCGACGCGCTGCAGCCCGGCGGCGATCTTCGCGGCAAGCGGGTTCTCTACTGCGCGGCGCTCGAAGGGCGGCCCATTTCCGCCGACGTGGCCGCCGCCTTCGAGGCCGCCCTTGCAACACTGCGCTCGATGGGCGCGCAGCTCGAGGAGATGCCGAGCGGCGGGTACGACGTCGAGCCCGTGTGGCGCGTGATCAACCACACCAGCTGGCGCGGCCGCTTCGCGCCGCTGGCCGAAGCGCACGCCGACCGGTTGAGTCCGTCGTTGCTGCAACAGCTCGCGCTCGCAGAGCACGTCGACGGGGTCGCGTTCCAGCAGGCCATGTTCGCCAGGACTGCGCTCTTCCGCAAAGTCCAGGCTCAGCTGGAGACCCACGACTTCATCTTCACGCCGACCCTCTCGCGAACGGCCTTGCCGATCGACCAGGACCTGTTCGGCAGCATCGAGATCGATGGGCAAGCGTATGCCGAGGTTCGGTCGAACTGGTTCCCGTGGACGATGCCCTTCAACCTCACGGGCCACCCCGCGATCAGCCTGCCATGCGGCGCGGGCCGCGACGGCCTGCCCATCGGCATGCAGCTCGTCGGCCGGTTTCGCGAGGACTTGCAGCTGCTGCAAGCCGCGGGGTCTTTCGAAGCCGCACACCGGCCCGCCAACGCGCTGCCCACGCTGGCCTTCTGAGTCTTCCTTCCCTCCCCTCCGTTCGTCTTTCAACCCTGCAGGTACTCCCACCATGGCCTCGTTACTCAAGACACTTCTTCTCGGTGCGTCGATTGCCTTGACCGGCGCCGGCGCGCATGCCGACAACAGCACGCCCGTGCGGCTGATCGTCGGCTTTCCGCCGGGCGGCGCGCTCGACAACCTGGCGCGCTCGCTGGCCGAGGACTTGCGCACAGCCTTGGGTGAGTCCGTGCTGGTGGAGAACCGGCCCGGCGCCTCGAGCCGGATTTCCATCGAAGCCGTCAAGGCCTCGCGGCCCGATGGCCGCACCATCCTGCTCGCCAGCACGCCGCCGTTCGTGCTCTTTCCGATGACCTATGCGCGGCTGAACTACGACGCCGAGAAGGATTTCATTCCCATTGCGCACCTGGCGTATGTGCCCAGTGTCATTTCCGCGGGCGCCAACCAGCCGTTCAAGACCATTCCCGAATACGTCGCGTGGCTCAAGAAGAACCCGGGCGGCGGCAGTATGGGGTTGACGAACCTCGGAGGCGGGCTGCATTTCAGCGTGCTGCAGTTGTCCAAGGCCATCGGCGTGCCGCTCGCGCCGGTTACCTACAGGGGCGGCGCGCCGCTTGCAACCGACATCGTCGGCGCCCATGTGCCGGTCGGCACCGATGCGCTGGCCAGCCAGCTCGAGCTCCACCGCGCGGGCAAGCTGCGGATACTGGGCGTTGCGGGAACCAGGCGTGTGAGCTGGCTGCCCGACATTCCGACCATCAAGGAATCGGGCTACGACGCTTTCGACCGCGCCAACGCCTCCTACGCCGCATTCGTGCCGGCCGGCACGCCCAAGGAGATGGTCGCAAAGCTGGAGGCCGCCTTCGTCGCCGCCATGCGCAAGCCGCAGGTGCGCGCGCAGGTCGACCGCATGGGCCTGGAGCCCACGGGGCTTCCCGGCGCGGAAACGAAACGGATCATGGACGAAGACCGCGCGTACTGGCGTCCCATCGTCAAGGCATCGGGCTTCAAGAGCGAAGACTGAGATCGATGGCCGACGACGCGGACAAGGCGGGCTGGCCGGTGCTCGCCGCCGCGAGTTCGGGCGCGCTGCTGTGTTTTCTCAACCTCAGCGCACTCAATGTCGCGCTGCCCGCCGTGGCGCGCAGCTTGCACGCCACGCCAACGCAGGCGAGCTGGATCCTGCTGTCCTACATGCTGGTCAGCACCGTTTGCATTCTGAGCTTCGGACGGCTGGCCGATCTCTGGGGGCGGCGCCAACTCTTCCTCGCGGGGCTGTCGCTTTTCGTGGCCGCCTGCGCGGCATGCGCCTTTGCACCTACCGCCGAGCTGATGCTGGCGAGCCGCACAGCGCAGGCCATCGGTGCGGCCGGCGTCATGGCCAACGCCAGCGCGTTGGTGAGCGATGCATTCGGCCGCCGCAAGACGGGATTGGCCCTCGGCGTGCTCGCCATGGTTGCGGCGCTGGCCCAGGTCGTGGGCCCGCTGGCCGGCGGCTTCGTCGTGTCGTGGTGGGGATGGCGCGTTCTCTTCATGCTCAATGTGCCTGCCGGGCTTTGCGTACTGGCGTGGTCGTGGAAGGTCTTGCCAACAAGCGCGGCCGCCAAGGCGGAGCGCTTCGACCTGGCAGGCGCGGCGCTTTCCCTCGTCGGTATCGGATGCGTGACCTATGCCCTCTCGATGGCAGGCACCCGTGGATGGACAAGCACGCCGGTGTGGGCATTCATGCTCGCAGGGCTTTGCGCCATCGGCCTTTTCTCAGGCGTTCAGATGCGTGTGGCCAGCCCGCTGGTCGACCCGTCGCTCTTCAGAGACCCGGCCCGCCGGACCGCCTATGCGGGCATCCTGCTTCTGTCGATGACGCAGGCGGCTCCCCTCCTGCTGGTGGCCTTGTACCTGCAAGCTTGCGCGGGCCTGCAGCCATCGGAAGCCGGCCTGCGCATTGCACCGGTTGCATTCGGCATGCTGATGGCCGCGCCGGTGGCGGGCATTCTGCTTCGGCGCTTCAGGCCCGAATCCATTTGCGTGGGCGGAATGCTGCTCGCAGGGGGCGCGTTGGCGCTGTTGGCCGCTCTGCTGCAGCCGACGATCGGCACCGTGCAGCTGTCCATGTGCCTCTGGGTGCTCGGCCTGGGCATCGGTAGTTTCGTAACGCCGAACAACGCGTCGATCCTCCAGAGCGTGGTCCCCCAGCGTCGAGGCATTGCCAACGGCGTGCGGTCGACGCTGCAAAACACCGGCATCATGGTCGGAACCGCGCTGACGTTGAGCGTGGCGCTGGCGCAGCTCCCTTCAGGCTCGCAACGCACGGTTCTGGGAAATGGCAGCGCGGGGCTTTCGGGTGTGGATGTGGCTGCCTTTACCCAAGGGGCGAGTTCTGCGCTGGTTTTGCTTGCAGTTCTTTGCTTTGCCGGCGCCGCACTGGTCGCGAATACGTGGCATCGCGCCGGGCGGCTGGAGTGGGGGAAGGGCTCGCAGTGATTTCGGGCAGCAGTGAAGCGGTCGTCAAACCGGGTCCACCCTTTCGTACCGCATGAGCATTGCAGGTCCGTCAGGCGTCATGACTTCGCCAACCTCCTTGAAGCCGACTTTGTTGTAGCACCGTATGGCACGGGCGTTGTCGGGTGAGGGATCGGTCTGCACCTTCGAAACGCCAGGGTCTTGAAAGAGCCGCTCGACAAAGGCCTTGATCATTGCGGTGCCCAAGCCCTGATTCAGGCGCGCGGCGTCTGCCAGGAACTGATCGATGCCTCTCGCGCCGGCATCGGTTTCGTCTTCCCACCAGCCGTCTCCGGAGCCTTGCACAACGTAGACCTGGATGAACCCGATCGGCTCACCGTTCAGTGTGGCAATGAATGCCTTGGTCGAAGACCGGCCGTCGAGCGTGGGAAGGTAGTCGTCCTTGATCTCTTCCATCGTGCTGGGCTCGCTCCACCATTCGGCAACGTGGGGCCGCCGAACCCACTCGTGGAGCATCGGAAAGTCGTCTTCTGCCAGTGGCTTGAATGAAAGTGTCATGGACACGAGCGGGTGATTCCTTTTCAAGGCGAGGGCAGGTCTTTACTATAGAACCTCGAGTCGGCGTAGACCTGCACCAGGAGTTCCCATGAACCGCGCTGCCTTCCGCATGCTGCTGGCCAGTGCCCTCGTGCTGGGTTGCGCGCCAGGTCCGGGCCAAACCGATACCGGGTGGGGCGCGCTGCGCAATGGCGACGTCGTTCTGTTCCGGCATGCAGAGGCGCCGGGAATCGGAGACCCGCCCGGCATGCGCCTTGACGACTGCGGCACCCAGCGCAACCTCGACGACACCGGCCGCAAGCAGGCGCGCCGCATCGGCGAGCGATTTCGCGAACGCGGCATTGCCGTGTCCGCCGTGGTCACCTCCGAATGGTGCCGCGCGCGCGATACCGCGGCACTCGCCTTTCCCGCCATCAAGGCTCGCGCCGACAGCGCGTTCAACTCGTTGTTCTTCGATCGATCGCACGAACCCGAGCAAACCGAGCGCGCCCGGGCGCTGCTCCTGGCCTGGCGCGGCCCGGGCATGCTAGTGGTGACCACTCACCAGGCCAATATCAGCGCACTGACGGGCACCGCCACGGCGTCCGGCGAAGGTGTCGTCATGCGAGTGCAGCGGGGCGCACTGACGGTGGTGGGCACGCTACCTGTCGACGGGCCTTGACGCTTCGTCGGTGAACGAGTCCATCCAATCCCAAACCTGCCCGGGCGCCTCGATCATCACGTTGTGGCCGTGCGGGCCCAGGTCACGTGCATCGGGGTCGAGCGCGCGGGTCTGCTCCATCGTCACCAACGCATCGTCGCGTCCGCGACCGAGATGAACCGGGCAGCGAGCCAGCGCCATCAGCTCGGACAGCGGCGGCTTGCCGACAGCATTTGCCTTTGGGTCCATCGCGAGACGCCATTCGTCGGCATCGCGGCCGACGCCTCTCGCAGCCACTGGCGCCGATGCACCGGCGAGTCCCGCGAGGCCTGAAACCTTCAGGTATCTCTCCCACGCTTCTTCTTCGGTAGAAAACTTCTTCGCGGGCTGCGATGCCAGTGTTTCCATGCGGCGAAGCTCATCGTCGCTCCACGCCGCCTTGATGCCCGCCCCAAAGACCCGGTGCGGCGTAACACCGAACCAGCCCGTGGCCAATGCGAGGCCGATGACTCCGCCCAGCGAGTGCCCCAGAACCACGAGCCGCCCTGCGGCATCGACGTGCGGCATCGCGGCGCGCGCAACGGTTGCGGCGCATTGGCCAATGGCATAAGAGTCTTGCCGGCGGGATCGGCCGTGGCCGGGCAGGTCGAGAGCCATCCAACGCCCGGCCCAGCGAGTGCTCGCCATTTCGCACATCGGCGACCACACGGCCCCGGTCGCGCCCATCCCATGCAACATGAGAAGCAGGTCGGGGCCTTCGCCGCCTTGTTCCGTGTAGATGCCTGCTGTTTCCATTGCATCGCTCCTCAGGCGCGGCGCACTTCCATCACGCCGTGCTCGCAAGCCTGCTCGTAGACCGAAGGCATGCGCGTGGCCAGGTGCAGCAGCATGCGCGGCGCCTGGGTCTTGACGGACCACCGCACCAGAATGCCGGCCACCACCAGCGGCCCGCCGATCCACGGATAGCCGGCCAGCGCCGCGGCAATGCCCGGGCCGATGAGTGCAAGTGCCAGCGCCGTGGCATGCATGCGGTGGGACACGAACGGTACCGCCAGCGCGGGGTTGACGACGACGCGAAAGCGCCCTTGCGCCAGCCCCTGGCGGAATTCCTCGAAAGGGATGTATTCGACGGTTTCCTGCTGCGTGTCGTTGTGGCGGTTCATGCGCGCATTCTGGCGCCAAACGGCAATTGACCATCCGCCATCTACGGCCAGCGCTGGCGCAGGAGGCGGTCATCGAGGGCGTCTCGGCCGCGCCACCCCACGCCTTACTACACTGCTCCGATGAGCCACTCTCATGACCGCATCGCGTGCGAGACATCCTGACTTCCTACTTCTGGAGCGGCGACGCCATTCGCAGCCGGAGCGTGAGCAATGTCGTGCTGTCGGGCATGGTCGACGTGCCCGTGCCTCCCGCAAGGCTCACGGCAGATTGGGAGCGCGAGATATCTTCGCGCCTCGCGCTGGAGCCCGGAGACGTGGAGCCGCTGCCCCTGGCGCGAGCGCGTGCGCGGTGGCCGGACTACGCGCGCTGCGTGCAGGCCGTGGCGGACTGGACGCGCACGCTCGGTCTGCCCGACGTGCTTGCATCGAGCGATGTCGCGCTCATGGCTTGCCGCGGCGCGCGTTACCACCACGACGGCGCGCAATACGGCGGTGCGGCGTTCTGCAATCTCTTCGTGAGCGAGGACAAGGGGCTCGACGTTCACTTTGCTTCTACGGGCCATCGCATTCCGCTTGCCCGCGGCACGGTCCTGATCTTCGATACCGGCCAGCCTCATGCCGTAGTTCCGCGCGGCGGCAGCGGCTTCGACGCGGCCGACTTCGGGCCCGAGAAAGACTGCACCCAAGTGTTTCTAACGTGGGAGCTTCCCATCGAAGATGCTCACGTGGCGCGCGCACTCGGAGTTGCGTTCGACGTCGATCCTTCGACCGCCTCGCAACTCGATGAAGAGCAGGTGCGGGTGAACGGCAAGCGCGCAATCGTTCGCCCCACTTCAGGCCAATGGGAACCGTTCGACTGACCTGCATCGGCAATGCATTACCAATGCATTACTGATGTGCCGTAAATGCCTACCAAGGTTCGCATCACTGCTACATCGCTGTGTCACAGCGGCTTCGTACGCTTGAAGTTGCCTTGATGCGCGGCGGTGGAGACACTGCCGTTCGTCGAGGCCATTCAACTGCCTCGATGAAACAAGGAGTGACTCATCCATGCATTCACGGCTTTCTTATTTGCGCGCGCCGCTCGCGCTGTTGGTCATGGCCTTCGCGTTGAGCGCGTGTGGCGGTGGTGATGGCGGCGGGGGTGGCGCCGGCTTCAGCGGCAGCGCCACCGCGAAGGACAGCGGCGACAACACGGCCAAGACCGATGCCGCTTCGACCACGCCCAACGCAGCCAGCAGCGAGCCCACCGTGAGCTACGCCCCCTGAGTCGCTCCCATCAATATTCGAGACTGACCACCCCACCATGACCACACGCCGCAAGTTTCTACAAAGCGCCACGGGCACCGGCATCGCAGCCGCCACGTTGGCCACTTTTCCGCCCAGCATTCGCCGCGCGCTGGCCATTCCGGCGCACCACGAGACCGGCACCGTCAAGGACGTGAAGCACGTCGTGCTGCTGATGCAGGAGAACCGTTCGTTCGACAGCTACTTCGGCACCTTCAAGGGCGTGCGCGGCTACGGCGACCGCTTTGCCGTGCCCGCGCCCAACGGCAAGACCATCTTTCACCAGACCTACACCAAGACCACGCCGCCCGGCACCTACACGCCCTACCGCCTCGACGAGAGCAAGGGCAACGCGCAGCGCGCGGGCAGCACGCCGCACGGCTGGTCTGATTCGCAGGCCGCATGGGACCACGGGCGCATGTTCAAGTGGCCCGACGTCAAGAACCTGCTGTCGATGGGCTACTACGACACCGCGGAAGTGCCGTTCCAGCGCGCGCTGGCCGAGGCCTTCACGCTGTGCGACCACTATCACTGCGGCATGCACACCGGCACCATTGCGAACCGGTTGTTCTACTGGAGCGGCACCAACGGCCCCAACGGCATCAGCCCCGTCGACGGCAGCAAGGTGCAGCTCGCGGTGCTGAACAACCAGTTCAACGCCGGCAACGACATCGGCGCATCCACCGAAGGCTGGACCTGGACCACCTATGCCGACCGGCTCGAAAAAGCCGGCGTCAAGTGGAAGGTCTACCAGAGCCTGATCGACAACTTCGGCTGCAACGAGATGATGAGCTTTCGCCACTGGCGAACCGCCGTCGAGCAGATGCCCGAAGCCCGGCGCCCCGTGTATGTGCCCGCCACCGACATCACGCAGCCGGTAACCGCCGCCGGTCCGTTCTACGACCCGGCCATCGACGACCCGCTCAGCCCGCTGGCCAAGGGCTTCGGCAACACCATGCCCTACGGCTTTCTGGAAACCTTCCGCGAAGACATCCGCAACGGCACCTTGCCCGCGGTGTCGTGGATCATTTCGCCCTCGGCCTACAGCGAGCACCCCGGCCCCTCGAGCCCGGCCAAGGGCGGCTGGTATGTGCAGGAAGTGCTGGACGCACTCACCGCCAACCCCGAGGTGTGGAGCAAGACCGTGCTGCTCATCAACTTCGACGAGAACGACGGCTTCTTCGACCACCTGCCTTCGCCCGCCGCGCCGTCGCGCAACCCCGACGGCTCACTGGCCGGCGCCACCACAATGGCCGAAGCCGACGTGGCCGTTGAATATCACAACTACACGCCGGCCACCCCCAAGCAGCCCGCCATGGACGGCCGCCCCTACGGCCCCGGCCCGCGCGTGCCGATGTGGGTGGTCTCGCCGTGGAGCCGTGGCGGCTGGGTCAACTCGCAGGTCTGCGACCACACCTCGACGCTCATGTTTCTGGAAAAGTGCTTCGGCGTGGCCGAGCCGCAGATCAGCAAGCACCGCCGCGCCGTTTGCAGCGACCTGACCAGCGCCTTCAACTTCGAGCGCCCGAACGACGAGCCGCTGCCCACCCTGGCCGGGCGCAAGACCAAGGCCGAGGCCGACGCGCTCACCACCGCGCAGGAGGCGCTCCCCAAGATCGTGCCGCCGGTCGACGCCGACTTGCCGGTGCAGGCCACCGGCGTGCGCCCCTCGCGCGCCTTGCCTTACGAACTGCACACCAGTGCGCGCAGCGATTCGCTCAACGGCCGCGTTCAACTGCTGTTTGCCAACAGCGGCAAGGCTGCTGCCGTGTTCCACGTGTACGACAAGCTGCACCTGGCAGACCGCGTGCCGCGCCGCTACGTGGTCGAGCCCGGCAAGCAGCTCGACGGCTACTGGAGCGCCATGACCGACGACGCCGGCCTGTACGACCTGTGGGTGCTCGGCCCCAACGGCTTTCACCGCCAGTTCAAGGGCAACCTGAACAGCCTGCGCGCCGGCGGTGCGGCCGCGCCGGAAATTCGCGTGGGCTACGACGCGCGCCGCGGCGACATCTACCTGCAGATGCGCAACGACGGCCGGCGCGATTGCCGCTTTACCGTGCAATCGAACAAGGCCTACCCGCGCCCCGATGCCTACCAGGCCGGCGGCAAGGGCCACCATGAAGACCGCGGCAACGGCGACAACAACGACAACAGCGACCGTCGCGGCAACAACGAAAACAACGGCGTCTACGGCACCCACCCCGACGGCTCATGGCGCATTCGCGTCAAGGGTGGCGGCGACACCGCCATGCGCTGGAGCCTGGATGGCAGCGGCCAGTGGTACGACTTCGTGGTGACCTGCGATGCCGACCCGTCGTTCTACCGGCGCTTTGCCGGCCGCATCGAAACGGGCCGGCACTCGGTGAGCGACCCGGCCATGGGGCTGCCCGACCGCTTCTGAAGAGAAGAAAAAGAAAGCCGGGGCTACGGCAGCAGCTTTGCGATCGCATCGGTGAACGACGGAATGTCGGCTCCAGTGTGCGTCGTCGAGTAGGTGGTTTCTTCCACCGTCAGGCCCTGGTATACGCGCCCCAGCAGCCGCTTGAATATCGAGTCCACCGGGCCGGAGTTGCATTCGGTCGGGTGGTCGCAGCGCGTAAGAACGAGCGTTGCAGGCAGCGGCCTGCCGTTGAGTGCGTCGTGCATCTGCTGCTCGAGGTTTTCATACTCGGGCCCCTGATAGTCGTACGCGCCTTCGAACGAGAGGAAGTGCGAGAACACCAAGTTGCCCGCCGCGCCTTCGAGGAACAGCGCAATGCCGGCCATGCTTCCGCTCAGCGAGAGGCCCGTCAACAGGCGCTTGTTCGAATTGGCGCGGTACTTCGCTTCGATGAACGGCACCAGCTCCAGCGTGAGGAAGTCGTGGTACGCCGTGGCGCCAGGCAAGGCGTAGTCCTGTTCGCGGCGAGCCGTGCCGCCGATGCCGACCAGAATCGCCTCCGTGCGGCGGCTGTCGAGAATGTCCTTGAAGTTCGAAAAGCGCGTGCCAGGCGGATTGAAGATTCCGTCGCCGTCCATTGCATAAATGACCGGATAGCTCGCTGGTGAGCCGCCGTCGTAAGAGGCGGGCAGGTAGATGTCGAGCGGATAGGTTGCGCCGGTCTTGGCCGAGACGATGCTGTCGGAGACGACGCGGCTGGTTGCCACGGGCGGCTCGGCCGGCTCATCGGGTGCAGGCGGTGCGGCGGGTGGCGGTGCATCCGGAGCAGGCGGCGCGGGAGGCGCAACAGGCGCATCGCTTGGCGGCGGAGCAGTGCCCACGGTTCCAACGGGCAACACAGCGCCCCCACCTCCGCCCCCACCGCCGCAACTCGACATGCCGAGCGCAAGGGCCCAGCCCCCGACGAATACGAACGCGCGCACCGCTCGTCCAAGCTGCTGCATTGCAACTCCTCGATCGATTGTGGTTTCAAGAGACCGTCAGGCATCACGTTGATGAATGTGATCGCCAGGCGAATACAGCCCCTCTTCAGAATGCCACACGAGCCCGCTTTCTCGGGCCGATCAAGGGGTACCTCAGGGGTGAAACACCCGTATCAATCCCACGCTGGCGAAAGGCCCGCCGAACTCGTCACCAACAACCGGCGCACCTGCCAGCGGGCTATCCTGCGCAACCCGCTTCTTCTTCACGCCAAAGCCGATGCCTGCTCCGCACGTTGCCAACAAGAACAAGCCCTACGTTGTTCCCCCTGCTTGGGCGCGCCTACGCGAAATGGTCGCGGCGCGAACCCCCATGGATGGCCGTACCGACGCGCTCTATCCTGGCCTGCGCTGCTACCGCTTCTCCCACCCAATCCGCTACGAAAAAACCCAACGCCTCACACCGGGCGTCGTGGTGGTCTTGCAAGGCCGCAAGACCGCGCACCTCGGTAGCGACCGCCGTTCGCTCGACTACGGCGCAAACCAATGCCTGGTGCTCGGCGCCGAGGTCGCGTGCCTCGGCACGGTCGTCGGGGCGAGCGCCGAAGAGCCGTACCTCGCCATTCATCTCGACCTACCGCCCGACGTGCTGGTCAAGTCTTTCGTCGCGCTGGCAGAAAGCGGCACGCTCGCGGCCGAGCCCGCCCGCGTGACCGAGAACTTCACGGCCCCGGTGGGGCCGGAGGTGGTCGAGGCCTTCGCGCGCTTGCTGCTGGCGGCGGATGACCCGGTGGACCGCCGCACGCTCGCGCCGCTGGCGGTCGAAGAGATCGTGCTGCGGCTGCTGCGCTCCGAGGCGGCGGCGGCCATTCGCAGCGCGAGTGCGGTTACCAAGGCGGGCGCACGCATACAGGCGGCCATCGCCTTCATGCGCCGCCACTTGGGCCGGCCGCTGTCCGTGGCTGAAATTGCCAGCCACGTGCACATGAGCCCTTCGCACTTCGCGCACAGTTTTCGCGAGGTGGCCGGGGTCACGCCGATGCGCTGCATTCGCGACTTGCGGCTGGAAGAGGCGCGCATGCTGATGTTGGGCACCGGGCTGCGCCCCGGCGATGCGGCTGCGAAGGTGGGCTTCGAGAGCGCGGCGCATTTCAATCGCGCGTTTCGCAGGCGGTTCGAGGCAACGCCTGCGGAATACGTACGGCGCGTGCAGTCGGGTTGAAGCTCCGCAGCCATGGTCAATTTGTTCGCAGCTTCGCGTCTTGGCACGGGGGAGGGTGCTGGCTAACCTGCCTGTTTCCTTTTTCTTTTCTTCTTGAAAGCAACGCGAAATTTCATGGACCCGATCAACGTCATCATCACTTTCGAAGCCAAGCCCGAGGGCGCCTCCGCCTTCGCCGAGCTCATGAACCAGGTCAGGCAGTCGCTGCCGTCGGCGGATGGCTGCCGGGGCGTGCGGATATTTGGGCACAGCGACAACGCGTGCGCGTTCACGCTGGTCGAATCGTGGGAGTCAACGCGCCACCATCAGGCGCATATCGATCGCGCGGTGGCGTCGGGCGCCTGGAGTGCGCTGGAGGCGCAGCTGGCTTGTGCGCCTGTGAGTCGCTATTGCGCGGAGCTTTGATCGAGGCGGGTGTTGTGTTTCACTCGGAATGAATTTTTTCATTGAGCTTGGAGCTGCGGCTGCTTGCGCCGCTGACGGAGCCGGCGAACTGGAACGCCTTTGTATAAGGGCAATCGCCCTCGTCGCCCTCAAAAGACCCCGAATACCTTCAACAAGATAATGACGCCAATGGGCACGCCGCATAGCCAAAGGATGATGCTTTTCATGTGACTTCCTCGGTGGTGGGGATGCTGTCACGGTAGCCAGCGTCACCTCGGTCGGCGAAGGGAAAAAGCGGCCCTTGCAGTAGGAAAACGTCCGCGCCGGTGATCGCCGACGGTTTGCGCCGGGATAGTGCAAATGCTTCGCCCGGATGTGTCGAGCGAGACGGGGAGTGGCGCTCCGCCTGCCGCTGTTGCGGATTCGGTCAACCCCTACAAGCCTCGTCATCAGGAGACGACGCCGGGAGCCCTGAGGCGCGCGACCATAGTTCGCAAGACTGCGCCGCGGCGGCCCGGGCGGTCTTATTTCTGTTCCGCATCAAGCAACACCAAGGAGCAAATCATGGCCAATGGCAGCGTTTTGGGTCGCGCCGACCAAGCTTGTGCTGATCGCGTTCCTTTTGCCGATGCGCCGGCCGATGAGCAGGCGGTTGATGTGTTGAGCGAACTGCTCGAACACGCGCGCGACAGCGAATACGGCTTTCGCACCTGTGCCCGAGAGGTGCCTTCTGCATCAAGCCTGAGGCAGTCGTTCAACCGGCGCGCTTCGCAGTATCACGAGGCCTGCGATGACTTGGAACGAATGATACGGCGCCACGGTGGCACGCCCATCGAGTGTGGTACGACCGGGGCGACCATCCATCGGGGGTGGGTCCGGGTGAAAGGAGCGATCGGCGCCAACAGTGAGTTGTCGCTGCTTGAAGACTGCGAACGTGGCGAAGAGGCAGCCGTCGCACTCTACCGCGAGGCGATGCAACGAAATCTGCCACCCGACGTCCGCGACCTGGTCGAGCGCCAGGCTGCAAGCGCGCAGCAAAGCCATGACCAGCTCCGGGTGCTGCGCGGCGAAACCCGCCCACGCGCGTGACGAAGACAATCCGGTGCGTGTCGCCGATGCGATCGTCGAGCTGGTCCATTCACCGAATTTCGAAGCGTTGATGGGGCTCAGCCGCTTCGTGCCTTCTGAAGGTCGACAGCGGTGCGCAGGGCCGCCCTTAACCATCGGTTAAGACCGGCTAAACAAGACGCGAATTGCCGGCGTGTCTCCGAATTGTGAGGATGGATGCACAGCGCCGACGCCGTCGGATCCGCACAAAAAAAGAACAGGAGACAGCATGCACCCCAGAAGCCCGGCTGGGCGCCAGCCACGCCTGCACTGGCTCGCGGCGGCGGCCACGGCGGCCATCGTTATTGCTGCCGAGCCGGCCGAGGCCCGCGTCACTCGCATCGTGATCGACAGTGTCGCGCCCCTGGCGGGGCAGTCGATTCCGTACGAGCAGATTCGCGGCCGGGCCTTCGGTGAGCTCGACCCGAACGACCCGCACAACAGCGTCATCACCGACATCAAGCTGGGGGCAGACGCCGACGGCAAGGTGCGGTACGAAACCACTTTCAATCTGGCGAAGCCGGTCGACATGAGCCGGGCAAGCGGCTTTCTCTGGCACGACGTGCCCAACCGTGGTGGCGCGGGCACCATTGTTGTGGACGAACGCGAGCTGGGCGATATGGGCCTGCGCAGCGGCTGGCAGGCTGACAACGCGGGCAACACGGGCATTCCCGCCAACCGGGCCGAGGGTACCAATCATTGGGTGGCGGCGCCCATTGCCAAGGTGAACGGCGTGGCGGTTACAGGCAAGGTGTTCGGGCGCATCGTCAACCGCAGCGGCGCGGGCTCGCAGCCGCTGATGGTGCAGACCAACCCCGTGCCCTACCTTCCGGCCACGCTGGACACGACCAAGGCAACGCTGAAGACGCACATCAAGGAGACCGTTGATGGCGTCGTCACCGAAGGGCCGGCCATTGCAGCGGGCGACTGGGCCTTTGCCAAGTGCGATGCGGGCAATCCGTTTCCGGGCATGCCGATCGACATCAACCCGGCCAATGCGCCGGGCAATCTGCCGGTGCACATCTGCCTGCGCAACGGCTTCGACGCCAACCTGCTGTACCAGGTGGTGTACCCGGCGCAAAACGCCTACATATTGGGCGTGGGCATGGCGGCGTTTCGCGACGTGGGCACCTTCTTCCGCTACGAGGCGGCCGACGACTTCGGCACGCGCAATCCGGTGGCGGGCCTGGTCAAGGGCACGGCGGTGCGGGGCGTGTCGCAGTCCGGAAACATGGTGCGGCAGTTCATCTTCATGGGCCTGAACCAGGACGAGCGCAACCGCAAGGTGTACGACGGGGCCTGGCCGATCATCGCGGGCCGCCGGGTGGCGGCCAACTCACGCTGGGCCCAGCCGGACGGCGTGCTGGAGCTCTACCAGCAGGGCAGCGAAGGCCCGCAGTGGTGGGTGGAATGGCCAGACCCGGTGCGCAAGCAACCCACCGGCAGCATCTTCTCGCGCTGCGACACCAACGACACCTGCCCGAAGGTGATCGAGCATTTCGGGTCGGCCGAGGTGTACGCGCTGAAGCTCACGCCCGAGTGGATCGGCACGGCCGGCGACGCGGACATTCCGCTGCCGCGCAACGTTCGGCGCTACTACGTACCGAGCTCCCACCACGGCGGCGGCGCGGGCGGCTTCACGCACATGCCCGCGGCCACGGGCACGGCCAGCACTGGCCCGAGCTGCCCCGGCAACAACTTTGGCCGCGGCACGTTGGCGGCAAACCCGGTGCCGCACACTGAAATTACCAACGTGCTGCGCCTGGCCATGCGCGATTGGGTGCTGAACGGAATGCCGCCGCCGCCCAGCCGCTGGCCCACGCTTGCGGCCAGGACGCTGGTCGACGCCAACAAGAAGGCAATGGGCTTTCCGAGTGGTGTGCCCGGCATTCCGGACTCGATCTTTCAGCCGGAGAACTTTGCGTTTCCGGTGTTCGACTACGACTGGGGGCCGCAATTCAATCATGCCGAAGCTTCCGGCGTGCCCACCAACGTGCCGCCGGTCATCAAGAAGGTGATTCCGATGAAGGTGCCGAAGGTCGATGCCGACGGCAACGAGATCGACGGGGTTCCCACGGTGCTGGTGATGGCGCCGCTGGGCACTTACCTGGGCTTCAACGTCACCGCCGAGGGCTTTCATCGAGGCCAGGTGTGCAACTACGTGGGCGGCTATGTGCCGTTCGCACGCACGCGTGCCGAGCGAACTGCCAGCGGCGACCCGCGCCTCTCGCTCGAGGAGCGCTACGGCAGCCACGAGGGTTACGTGGCCGCGGTGCGGGCCGCCGCCGGAAAGGCGTCTGCAGAGGGCTTTCTTCTCCCGGCGGACCGCGACCGCCTTATCCGGCAGGCTTCGGAGAGTGCCGTGCTGCGCTGAACGCAGCGGTGCTTTCTTCGATCATTTCCACCAGGGCAGCCGCCGGCGCGGAGAGTTCCGCGCGGCTGCGCATGGCCAGCAGCAGCACGCGCTCCATCTCGATGCCTTCAAGGCCCACCTGCACAAGGCCGAGGGCCTGGGCATAAAGCGCGGCGGCCGCGCGCGGCAAGATGGCGAGGCCAAGCCCGAACGAGACCATGCGGCACATCGAGTCGAAGCTGCGCACCTGCACCCGGATGCGGGGTGTGCGCTTCACAGCGTCGGCCGCCGCCATCACCTTGCGCGTGAGCGAGGCGCTGCGTGCCAGCGTGACCAGGTCATGGTCGAGCACGTCCGCGATGGAGGCGTTCTGCTGGCCGGCCAGCGCGTGGCCCGCCGGCACCAGCAGCACCAGCTGGTCGACGTTGCAGACGATGGTCTCCAGGCCTTCGTGCGGCACGTTGTCGCCAATCACTGCCAGCTCGGCCGTGCCCTTGAGCACGGCGCGAATGCCGTCTTCGCTCAAGGCATCTTCCATGTCGATCACCACGTGCGGATAGCGCCGGGCGTACTCGGCCAGCACGCTGGGCAGAAAACCGCCGAAAGCGGAAGGATTGGCGCACAGCCGCAGATGGCCGGTGGCACCCGATTGAAGATCGTCGACGGCCTGCACCAGCTGTTCCAGCCGCGCAATCACCTCGATGGCGTGGCGGTGCAGGGTCTGGCCTTCGGGCGTGGCGGTGACGCCGCGCTGTCCGCGCTGGAGCAGCGCCATGCCGCAATGCTGCTCCAGATCGGTGATGCGCTTGCTTGCCGCCGGGAGCGAAACGCCGAATCGGTCTGCGCCCGCGGTCAGGCTTCCTCCATCGACAACTGCGACAAAAAGCCGCAGGGAGATGAGATCGAAACGATTCAGGTTGATCATGGCGGGTGGATTTGACCACCGCCGGCGCTACGATCCGTTGAAAGAAGCGACACACACCATGCCAATCCCCAAGCAATCCGGTTTCATCTCTTCCACGCGTGCGCGCGGCGCCGTGGCGGCGGTTCTTTGCGCGGCATCACTGTTCCTGGCCGGCTGCCAGGCACAGCCCGAATTCCGTCCGCTCACTTCCGAGGTGCCGCCGCCGCCGACCTTCGCGACCGTGCCCGCCGAGGAAGCCTGCCAGGCCGCGCAGGCGCGCTACGCGCTCGGTCGGCCCATCGATGCGCCGCTGCTGGAAGAAATGCGCACCCGCACCGGCTCCAAATCTGCGCGCACTTCGCCAGCCGGCACGCCGTTGCCGGCGCCGGCCGATCCGGCGCGGCTCAATGTCGATGTCGACCCTCAAGGTCTCGTGGTCGCCGCGCGTTGCGGTTGACCGAAGTTAACAATAATCCCGCGATGACGACGAAGACCACCACCTCCACCCCCATCGCGCTCGACTGCTATTACAGCCTTTCCTCGCCCTGGGCCTACCTGGGCGGGCCGCAGCTGCAAGACATCGTGCGCCGCCACCATGTGCGGCTCACGCTCAAGCCTTACGACTTTCAGGCCGTGGTGCCGCAAACCGGCGGCATTCCGCTGAAGACGCGGCCGGAGCCGCGCCGCACGTACCACGCGCTCGAACTGGCGCGCTGGAGCGACTACCTGGGCCTGCCGCTGAACCTGGAGCCGGCGTATTACCCGAAGGGCGCGCCGGTCGATCCGCACTGGAACAAGTACCCGGGCTGGATGGTGATTGCGGCGCAGCTGCAGGGGCTCGATGCGCAGCCGCTCTCGCATGCGCTGCTGCGCGCGCTGTGGGCGGAAGAGCGCGACACCTCCGAAGCGGCGGTGCGCATCGCGGTGGCCGACGAAAACGGCTATGACGGCGCCTCGCTGCAGGCGCTGGAGCAGGCGGCCGAAACGCTGGCGATCTACCGCGCCAACAGCGCCGAGGCCATAGAGGCCGGCGTGTTCGGCGCGCCGACGTTCATCCTGAACGGCGAGCGCTTTTGGGGGCAAGACCGGCTGGCGTTTCTGGACCGGGCCCTGGACAAGCTGCGCGCGGCGCGCTGAACGACCCGGCCCCGGCGCGCCGCACCTCTTCTTACAAGAACGACCGCGGCAGAAGCGCCGGCACCAGCGTGCGGTTCATCCGCTCGCGCCACCAGCGCAGCGCCTGTCCCTGTGCGCCGGTCTTCCATGCGAGCCAGAACGCCTCGGGCGCGCGGGGCTCTTCGGTCGATAGTTCCACCAGCGTGCCGCGTTTCAGTTCATTCGCGATGCACGCGCGCGGCAGGAATCCGTGGCCCAGCCCGGCCACCTGGCAGGCGACCTTCGCAGCCATCGAAGGCACGGTGATGCGGGGCTGCCCGGCGAGCAGGCCGACGGTGCGGTCCGACAGTGTGCGGGCCGAGTCGCCCACCACGATGGCGTTGCAGTCGAGCAGGTCGCCGCGCTGCAGCGGCCGGCCCAGCCGCGTAAGCGGGTGCGTGGGCGCGACGCAGAACGCGAATTCGAGGCTGCCTACGGTCGCGGCCTGGTAGCCGCCGCCGGCGGGGCCTTCGCCCGCGGCGATGACGATGTCGGCGCGCCCCTCGCGCAGCGCCTCCCAACTGCCGGTGAGCGCCTCGCAGCCGATGCGCAGCCGCGTGCCGCAACGCAGGTCTTCAAAGGCGCGGATGTCGTCGATGAGCGCCTCGGTGGGAATGAGCGAATCGTGCACGAGCCGCAGTTCTGATTCGTAGCCGGTGGCGATCTGGCGCATGCGCGATTCGAGGTCGTTCGCGGCGCTCAGCAGCCAGCGGCCCTCCTTGAGCATTTCTTCGCCGACGGCAGTGAGCGTGACGCGCGGGCCGTTGCGCTCGAACAGCAGCATGCCGAGTTGCTCCTCGAGCTTGCTGACCGCGTACGAGATGGTGGAGGGCACCTTGTTCAGGCGTGTGGCGGCGGCCGCGAAGGAGCCGTGGCGCGCAATGGCGTCGACGACCTCGATGGCTTCCAGACTGAGTTTGAGCACGCGGCGGTTCCTCGCAAAAAGGAATGATCGAAAACTTCGATCATTAGGTGTGAAAATTTTCGTTGATGACGGATGTTCGGGGCTCGATGATTCAGCCCATGCCAAGGAGATTCCCTCCGAAAGCAATTGTGAATCCAATCGATCATCTATTCAAACAAAAGGAGTATTTTCATGTCCATCAAAGCCACCCCGACCGCCGGTTCCAAGCTGCTTACCCCCACCGACCACACGCTGGTCATGATCGACTTCCAGTCGCAGATGGCCTTTGCCACGCACTCGATCGACGCGGTGAACCTGCGCAACAACGCCGCGCTGGTGGCGCAGGCGGCGGCCGGCTTCAAGGTGCCGACCATCCTGACGACGGTGGCCGAAAAGAGTTTTTCGGGCCCGATGTTCAGCGAGATCACCGACGCCTTTCCGGGCCAGAAGATGCTCGACCGCACCTCGATGAACACCTGGGAAGACGCCGCCGTGATCGACCGCGTGAACGAAATCGGCAAGCCGCGCATCGTGCTGGCCGGCCTGTGGACCAGCGTGTGCATCGTGGGCCCCGCGCTGTCGGCGCTCGACCAGGGCTTTGAGGTGTACGTGATCGCCGACGCCTGCGGCGACGTGTCCACCGAGGCGCACAACCGCGCGATGGACCGCATGGTGCAGGCCGGCGCACGGCCGATGACCTCGCTGCAATACCTGCTCGAGCTGCAGCGCGACTGGGCCCGCGGCGATACGTACGAGCTGACCACCGGCATCGCGAAGAAGGTGGGCGGTGCGTACGGCCTGGGCGTGACCTACGCGAAGACCATGTTCGGCGCGCACGAAGGCTGACGAGGCACGAATAAACCTACTGCGCGCCCCGATCTCGCACCTGCGGTCCTCGCCGTACCTGGGTACGGCTGCGGTCCTCGGCGCGACCTCGGAGCGCTCGCTACGGTTTCTTCGCGCCTCGTCGCGCCCTCGACAACTTTCGTCAAGGACAAACAGACCATGAAGACCTATGTCGTTTCCCTCGCGCTCGGCCTGCTGGTCGGCGTGATCTACGCGCTCTTCCAGGTGCGCTCGCCGGCGCCGCCGGTGATCGCCCTGGTGGGCCTCCTGGGCATCCTGCTCGGCGAACAGATCCCGCCGCTGGTGCGGCAGGTGTTCGACCGGCCGGCCGCCACCTCGTGGCTGCAGCATCAGGTCAAGCCGCACGTGTTCGGCGAGCTGCCGACCTGCGTGCAGCCCGAGGCGGTGAAGACCGTCGCCGCCCGCCCGTCCGAGCGGAGCGACGCATGAGCTCGCAAGACCCGCAGCGCCGTCACTTCCTCGGCGCCCTTGGCGCCCTCGCAGCCACCTCTATCGCACCCGCATCGACCATGGCCCACACCCTGAACCCCACCCCCGACCTCATCCTGCGCAACGGCCGCTTCACCACGCTGGACCGCGCCAACCCCACGGCCGACGCGGTGGCCATCAAGAACGGCCGCTTCACCCGCGTGGGCCGCGCCGAAGACGTGATGCCGCTCGCGGGCGGCAACACCCGCGTGATCGACCTGCAAGGCAAGCGCGTGCTGCCGGGGCTGATCGACAACCACCTGCACATCATTCGCGGCGGGCTCAACTACAACATGGAGCTGCGCTGGGACGGCGTGCGCAGCCTGGCCGACGCGATGTCGATGCTCCGGCGCCAGGTGGCGATCACGCCCGCGCCGCAGTGGGTGCGCGTGGTGGGCGGCTTCACCGAGCACCAGTTCGCCGAGAAGCGCCTGCCGACCATCGCCGAGCTGAACGCGGTGGCGCCCGACACGCCTGTTTTCATCCTGCACCTGTACGACCGCGCGCTGCTCAACGGCGCCGCACTGCGCGCCGTGGGCTACACCAAGGACACGCCCGCGCCCCCCGGCGGCGAGATCGTGCGCGACAGCGCCGGCAACCCGACCGGCCTGCTGCTGGCCAAGCCGAACGCGGCCATCCTCTACGCCACGCTGGCCAAGGGGCCGAAGCTGCCCTTCGACTACCAGCTCAATTCCACGCGCCACTTCATGCGCGAACTCAACCGCCTGGGCGTGACCGGCGCCATCGACGCGGGCGGCGGCAACCAGAACTTCCCCGACGACTACGAAGTGATCCGCAAGCTGCACGACGACGGGCAGCTCACGATCCGCCTGGCCTACAACCTCTTCACGCAGAAGCCCAAGGCCGAGAAGGAAGACTTCCTGAACTGGACGGCCAGCTCCACCTACAAGCAGGGCGACGATTATTTCCGCCACAACGGCGCGGGCGAGATGCTGGTGTTTTCGGCCGCCGACTTCGAGGACTTCCGCCAGCCGCGCCCCGACATGGCGCCCGAGATGGAAGGCGAGCTCGAAGGCGTGGTGCGCATCCTGGCGCAGAACCGCTGGCCGTGGCGCATGCACGCGACCTACGACGAAACCATCAGCCGTTCGCTCGACGTGTTCGAGAAGGTCAACAAGGACACACCGCTCGCGGGCCTGAACTGGTTCTTCGACCATGCCGAGACGATCTCCGAGAAGTCGATGGACCGCATCGCCGCGCTGGGCGGCGGCGTGGCGGTGCAGCACCGCATGGCCTACCAGGGCGAGTACTTCGTCGAGCGCTACGGCCCCGGCGCGGCCGAGGCCACACCGCCGGTCAAGCGCATGCTCGAGAAGGGCCTGAAGGTCTCGGCCGGCACCGACGCGACGCGCGTCGCCTCGTACAACCCGTGGGTGTCGCTGTCGTGGCTGGTCACGGGCAAGACGGTGGGCGGCATGCAGCTCTACCCGCAACGCAACTGCCTGGACCGCGAAGGCGCGCTGCGCATGTGGACCGAGAACGTCACATGGTTCTCCAACGAAGAGGGCAAGAAGGGCCGCATCCAGGCCGGCCAGCTTGCCGACCTGGTGGTGCCCGATCGCGATTTCTTCGCCTGCGCCGAATCGGAAATTGCCGACACGACCGCGCTGCTCACGATGGTGGGCGGCAAGGTGGTCTACGGCGCCGGCCCGTTCGCCGCGCACGACGAAGGCACGCTGCCGCCCGCCATGCCCGCCATGCCCGACTGGTCGCCTGCGCGTACTTTCGGGGGCTATGCGGGCTGGGCCGACACGGCTGAAGGCGCGCCGCTGCAGAAGGTGATGCAGAACTCGATGCGAAAGGCGGCGATGTCCTGCGCTTGCGCCAACAACTGCAACGTGCACGGCCACCAGCACGCAACGGCATGGAGCAGCAAGCTGCCCATCGCCGACCTGAAGAGCTTCTGGGGCGCGCTGGGTTGCGCCTGCTGGGCGGTGTGATGAAGGCGATGCACTGGACCCTTTCACCTGCTGTGCGCTGGATCGCGTTGCTGCTGCTGTGCGCAGCCTACCTGCAGGGCGGCCTGAACAAGGCGATGGACTTCAACGCGGCCCTCGCGGAGATGAACCACTTCGGCCTGTCGCCGGCCGGCCCGCTGGCCGTGGCAGTGATCGTGCTGGAGCTGGGCGCCGCGGCGCTCGTGCTCATCGGGTTCTGGCGCTGGCTCGGCGCGCTCGCACTGGGCGGCTTCACGCTGATGGCGACCTTCGTCGCACTGCGTTTCTGGGAGATGCCGCAGGGGCCCGAGCGCTTCATGGCGGCCAACTCCTTCTTCGAACACCTGGGCCTGGTCGGCGGCTTCCTGCTCGTTGCCTGGTTCGACCTGAAAGAGCGTGCCCATGTCTGAGTCCCCCAAAGCCGCCGGCGCCTTCGCGCCGCTGCGCCAGCCGGTCTTCGCGGTGCTGTGGGCTGCCACCGTGCTCGGCAACATCGGCAGTTTCATGCGCGACGTGGCCAGCTCGTGGCTGGTGACCGACCTGTCGGCCAGCCCGACGGCGGTGGCGCTGATCCAGACGGCGGCCACGCTGCCGATCTTCCTGCTGGCGATTCCGGCGGGCGTGCTGTCGGACATCCTCGACCGGCGGCGCTTTTTGATCGGCGTGCAGGTGTTGCTGGCGGCCGTGAGCGGCATGCTGCTGGTGCTGTCGCACACGGGCTCGCTCACGGTCGAATACCTTGTCGCACTGACCTTTGTCGGCGGCATCGGCGCGGCGCTGATGGGGCCGACCTGGCAGTCGATCGTGCCGGAACTGGTGCCGCGCAGCGACCTGAAGAGCGCGGTGGCGCTCAACTCGCTGGGCATCAACATCGCGCGCTCCATCGGGCCGGCGGCGGGCGGGCTGATCCTCGCGAGCTTCGGCGCGGCAGTCACCTACGGGCTCGACGTGCTGAGCTACGCGTTCGTGATCGCGGCGCTGTTGTGGTGGAAGCGGCCGGCGGCAACGGACAGCGGGCTTTCCGAGAACTTTCTCGGTGCCTTCCGCGCGGGCATCCGCTACACGCGGGCCAGCAAGGAGCTGCACGTGGTGCTGTTGCGCGCGGCGGTGTTCTTCCTGTTCGCGAGCTCGGTGTGGGCGTTGCTGCCGCTGGTGGCGCGCCAGATGCTGGGCGGCAGCGCGGGCTTCTACGGCATCCTGCTCGGCGCCGTGGGCGCGGGCGCCATCGGCGGCGCGCTGGTGATGCCGCGCCTGCGCGCACGGCTCGATGCCGACGGCATGCTGCTGCTGGCCTCGCTGCTGACGGCCGCAGTGATGGGCGGGCTGGTCTTCGCGCCGCCGCAATGGCTCGCGGTGCCGATGCTGGGGGTGCTGGGCCTGGGCTGGATCATCGCGCTCACCACGCTCAACGGGGTGGCGCAGTCGATCCTGCCGAACTGGGTGCGCGGGCGCGGGCTGGCCGTGTACCTCACGGTGTTCAACGGCGCCATGGCGGCCGGCAGCCTGGGCTGGGGCCTGGTCGCGCAGCAGGTCGGCGTGCCGGCCACGCTGGTGGCGGGCGCGGTGGGGCTGGTGGTGATGGGGCTCGTCTTCCATCGCGTGCGGCTGCCCGCCGGCGAGGCCGACCTGCAGGCCTCGAACCATTGGCCCGAGCCGCTGCTGGCCGAGCCCGTGGCGCACGACCGCGGGCCGGTGATGGTCCAGGTCGAGTACCGCATCCGCAAGGAAGACCGCCCGGCGTTCCTCGAGGCGATGAAGCGGCTGTCGCTGGAGCGCCGCCGCGACGGTGCCTACGCCTGGGGCGTGCACGAGCACACGACCGATGCCGAGCGCGTGATGGAGTGGTTCCTCGTCGAGTCGTGGGCCGAGCACCTGCGCCAGCACCGCCGCGTGTCGCACGCCGACGCCGACCTGCAGGCCGAGGCGCTGCGCTTTCACATCGGGCCGGACAAGCCCGAGGTGCATCACTTCCTGGCGCTCTGAGCGGCGCGAACCCTTTCACCCTTTCATCAACCTCAAGGAAAAACCATGGCAACACTGACCCTTCGCGACGGCACCGAGCTCTATTACAAGGACTGGGGCAGTGGCCAGCCCATTCTGTTCAGCCACGGCTGGCCGCTGAGCGCCGACATGTGGGACGCGCAAATGCTGTTCTTCGCCGAGCGCGGCTACCGCGTCATCGCGTTCGACCGCCGCGGCTTCGGCCGCTCGAGTCAGCCCTGGACCGGCTACGACTACGACACCTTCGCCGAGGACATCGCCGAGCTGATCGAGACGCTCGACCTGAAGGACGTGATCCTTGCGGGCTTCTCGATGGGCGGCGGCGACGTCACGCGCTACATCGCGCGCAAGGGCAGCGCGCGCGTGGCGAAGCTCGCGCTCATCAGCGCCGTGACGCCGCTCTTCATGAAGACAGCCGACCATCCCGTGGGCCCCGAGGCTTCGGTGTTCGCAGGCATCCGCGCCGGGCTGGCCGCCGACCGGCCGCAGTTCATCGACAACTTCAGCACGCTTTTCTACGGCACCAACCGCCCGGGCGCGAAGGTGTCGCAGGGCGTGTTCAAGCAGACGCTGCAGATCGCGCTGCAGGCCTCGATCAAGGCCACCATCGACTGCGTGACAGCGTTCTCCGAGACCGACTTTCGCCCCGACATGGCGAAGATCGACGTGCCAACGCTCGTGATCCACGGCGACGACGACCAGGTCGTGCCGTTCGAGGCCACGGGCAAGCTGGCGGCCGAAATGATCGAGGGCAGCCAGCTCAAGGTGTATGCCGGCGCGCCGCACGCCACCTGCACCACGCATGCGGCGCAGGTGAACGCCGACCTGCTGGCGTTCATCCAGGGCTGAGGCAAGGCACGCTGAAAGGGCCGTGCCCTGCGGCCCTTTCAGTGCGAAGGGCGGCGCCGGTGGCGATAATCGCCCGATGCGAATCCGCTTTACCAAGATGCAGGGAGCCGGCAACGATTTTGTCGTGCTCGACGAAACGCGCGGCACGCTGGGCCTCACGGCTGCGCAATACCGCTTTCTGGCCGACCGCCACTTCGGCGTCGGCGCCGACCAGATCCTTACCGTGCGGCGCCCCTCCAAGGACGCGGGCGAAGACATCGACTTTCAGTACGTGATCCACAACGCCGACGGCGGCGAGGTGGAGCAGTGCGGCAACGGCGCGCGCTGCTTCATGCGCTTCGTGCGCGAGCACCAGCTGACGGACAAGGACACGGTGCGCGTCGAAACGCTGGCCGGCATCATCGAGCCGCGCATGAGCGAGGACGGCCGGGTGACGGTCGACATGGGCCCGCCGATTTTCGAGCCGGCCCGCGTGCCCTTCGATACCGCGGGGCTCGATCCGCAGCCCACGGGCGCGTGGCACACCTGGCATCTGGCGCTTGGCACGCATGCCGATTCGGCGATTGTTTCGGTCGCGGTTCTGTCGATGGGCAACCCGCATGCGGTGCAGGTGGTCGACAACGTCGACACGGCGCCGGTGGCCCGGCAGGGCCCGCAAATCGAGCACCATCCGCGCTTTCCGCAGCGGGTGAATGCGGGCTTCATGCAGGTGGTCGACCGCACGCACGTCAAGCTGCGGGTGTTCGAGCGCGGCGCCGGCGAAACGCTGGCCTGCGGCACCGGCGCCTGCGCGGCGGTGGTGGCGGGCATCCGGCTCGGCCTGCTCGACAGCCGGGTCGACGTGCAAACGCACGGCGGCGTGCTCACCATCGGCTGGGAGGGCGAGGGGAATCCCGTGCTCATGACCGGGCCGGCCACCACGGTTTTCGAGGGGGACATCGAGGTGCCCGAGCTGCCATGACCAACTTCAGAAACAACAAAGACGACGCCATGAACCCGATCACCGAAGACGACATCGCCAATTACCTGGCGAACACGCCCGACTTTTTCGAGCGGCACGCACAGTTGCTGGCGCAGGTGCAGCTCACCAGCCCGCACGGCAACCGCGCCGTGAGCTTGCAGGAGCGCCAGGCCGAAATGCTGCGCGAAAAAATCAAGGCGCTGGAGCATCGCCTGATGGACATGGTGCGCCACGGCACCGAAAACGTCGTCATTGCCGACCGCCTGCAGCGCTGGACCAAGGGCCTCTTGACCACGCGCGACCCGCGCAGCCTGCCGTACCGCATCGCGGTCGACCTGCAGTCGCTGTTCCTGGTGCCGCAAACCGCCATCAAGGTGTGGGACTGCGGGGCCGATTACCTCAACGAAGCCTACGCACAGTGGGTGAGCGACGACGTGAAGGCGCTGGCCACCTCGCTCACTTCGCCTTACTGCGGGCTCAACTCGGGCTTCGAGGCGGCCAACTGGCTGCCCGAGCCGGCCGGCGCCATGTCGATTGCGCTGATTCCGCTGCGTCCCGATGCCGAGTCGCCGGCCTTTGGCCTCTTGGTGCTGGCCTCGCCGGACGCGCAGCGTTTCAACGCCGAAATGGGCACCGACTTTCTCGAGCGCATCGCCGAACTGGCTTCGGGCGCGCTGTCGCGGCTGCGGCCTTGAGCGGGCGGCACCGGTCCTGGCGGGCCGTGCGGCCCGTGCTGTGGACGGTGCTGCTTGGCGGGCTGCTGGCTTACCTGGCCATTGCGGCCATCGTCTGGCGGCGTGCGGTCGAGATCCTCGACAGCCCGCCCCAGCGTGCGGCCGATGCCGCGCTGATCCTGGGCAACCGCGCCTACCTGAAAGGCAAGCCCAACCCGTGCCTCACCGGCCGGGTCGACACCGGCATTGCGCTGGCCAATGCAGGCCGCGTGAAGCAGCTGGTGCTGTCGGGCGGCGTCGACAAGGAAGACGGGCGCGTCGAAGCCGAGGTCATGCAGCAGCATGCGCGCGCCGAAGGCTATGCCGGTCCGCTGCTGCTGGAGCCGGCCTCCACGTCCACCCGCCTGAACCTGGCGATGTCGCGCCCTCTGCTGCAAGCCGCGGGCATCCGCAGCGTGGTCGTGGTCTCGGAGCCCTATCACCTGTGGCGCGTGGAGCGGCTGGTGCGGGCCAGCGGCTTCGACAAGGACTTCGACGTGCAGTACGCCGCTGCCAGCACGCGCTGCTGGCAGCGCTGGGGCATGGTTTTCAAGGGCGCATTGCGCGAGCCTTTGGCTGTCGTGAACAATGCGTTCAATGGCTACCTCCACTGAGACGACCGACACGCGCTGGGTCGAAAAGTACCTGGAGCACGTGCGCGTGGAGCGCCGGCTGGCACCGCGCACGGTCGATCTCTATGCCATTCACCTGCAGGCGCTCACGGCCAACGCCGCCGAGGCCGGCCTTCCGCTCGACCGCGTGCAAACCGCGCACGTCCGGCGCTGGATGGCGCAGCTGCACGGCGCGGGCCGCGAGCCGCGCGGCATTGCGCTGGTGCTCTCATGCTGGCGCAGTTTCTACCGCTGGCTCGGCAACGAGGGGCTGGTGGGCTTCAACCCCGTGCAGGACGTGCATGCGCCCAAGGCCGCGCGGCCGCTGCCCAAGGCGCTGGCGGTCGACGACGCGGTGCGGCTCGCCGAAATGTACGACCCCGAGGCCGACCCCTGGACCGAGGCGCGCGATGGCGCCATCGTCGAGGTGCTCTACGGCTGCGGCTTGCGCGTGAGCGAGCTCACCGGCCTGGATGCGCGCGCCAGCAACACGGCCCTCGGCTGGGTCGACCTGGATGCCATGGAAGCCAATGTGCTCGGCAAGGGCAGCAAGCGGCGCCTCGTGCCGATCGGCGGCAAGGCGGCCGAGGCGCTGCGCGATTGGCTCGCGGTGCGCGGCGATTGCGCGGCGCTGGCCACGGCGGGGCTTCGAGACCCGGCAGGCGCCGCGGCGCTTTTCATCAACGCCAAGGGCTTGCGGATGTCTTCGCACGCGGTGTGGAAGCTGTTGCGCGAGCGCAGCCTGAAAGCCGGCCTTGCGGCGCCGGTGCATCCGCACATGCTGCGGCATTCGTTCGCGAGCCACGTGCTCCAGTCGAGCAGTGACTTGCGGGCCGTGCAGGAGCTGCTGGGCCACGCCAATATTTCCACCACCCAGATCTATACCCGGCTGGATTTTCAGCATCTGGCCAAGGCCTATGACGCGGCCCACCCGCGCGCGCAGGCGCGGCCGGAGGGCACGGATGCGCCGGCACGCGCTGAAAAAAGTGCGCGGGCCAAGCCCAAAAAAGACGACACCCACAAATGAAAACCCTCCGCCTCAAGCCCGGCAAAGAGCGCTCGCTGCAGCGCCGCCACCCCTGGATCTTCGAATCGGCCATTGCCCGCGGCGGTGCCGATTCGGGCGAAACGGTGCGCGTGGAATCCCATGAAGGCGCCTTTCTGGCCTGGGCCGCGTTCAGTCCGGTTTCCAAGATTCGCGCGCGGGCCTGGAGCTTTGTCGAAACGCAGCGCATCGATGCCGCCTTTCTGGCGTCGGTGTGTGCGCGTGCGGTGGCGGGCAGGGCGCTTTTCGATCTGCAGAGCGACGGTGTCCGGCTGGTCCATGGCGAGGCCGACGGGCTGCCGGGCCTCATCGTCGACCGTTACGGCGACACGCTGGTGGCGCAATTTTTGTCGGCCGGCGTCGAGCGCTGGAAGGCCGCCATTGCCGATGCGCTGCTCGAGGGGACCGGCCTGCACAAGCTCTATGAGCGCTCCGATGCCAGCGGGCGCGAGCGCGAAGGCCTGAAGCCCGTTACGGGCTGGCTGCGCGGGGAGGGCGACACCCAAATCACGATTCGTGAACACGGCTGGAAGCTCTCGCTCGACATTGCGACCGGCCACAAGACCGGCTTCTACCTCGACCAGCGCGACAGCCGCCAGCGCTTTGCCGAGCTGGCGCAGCACCGGCGCTTTCGGCGCGTGCTCAACTGCTTTTGCTACACCGGCGGCTTTACCGTGGCTGCGCTCGCGGGTCTTCAGGCAGCCGGGGCATTGGAAGGCGCCGAGCTGGTGTCGGTCGATTCGTCGCAGCCGGCGCTCGAGCGGGCGCGGGCCAACCTGGCGCTGAACGGCTTCGGGGGCGAAGGTTCGGGCGTGAAGGCGGAGTTTCTGGATGCCAACGTCAACACCGTGCTGCGCGAGTTCATCGAACAAGGCCGCACCTTCGACGCCATCGTGCTCGACCCGCCCAAGTTTGCGCCCACGGCGGCCCACGCCGAGCGCGCGGCCCGCGCCTACAAGGACATCAACCGCCTTGCGCTCAAACTGCTGGAGCCCGGCGGCGTGCTGCTGACTTTTTCCTGCTCGGGCGGCATCAGCGCAGATCTTTTTCACAAGATCGTGGCTTCGGCCGGTATCGACGCGCAAGTAGACGGTTACATCAGCGAACGCCTCGGTGCGGCGCCCGACCACCCGATGACCATCGAGTTTCCCGAGGGCGAGTACCTCAAGGGGCTGGTGGTGGTGAAAAAGCCGGCTTGACCCCGCGCCAACGCAACTGAGTGGCATTGGCTAAACTGCCTGCCAGTTTTTCTTCTTCCCTGTTTTCCGCTTCCGGAGCACTCCATGGCCCTTATTCCTGCCACCATCCTCACCGGCTTTCTAGGCTCGGGCAAGACCACGCTGCTCAAGCGCATCCTGACGGAGGCCCACGGCCAGAAGATTGCGGTGATCGAGAACGAGTTCGGCGAAGAGAACATCGACAGCGACATTCTGGTGACCGAATCGAAAGAGCAGATCATCCAGATGAGCAACGGCTGCGTCTGCTGCACCATCCGCGAAGACCTGCGCGAAGCGCTGCAGTTGCTGGCCGCCAAGAAGCGCCAGGGCCTGCTCGACTTCGACCGCGTGGTGATCGAGACCACCGGCCTGGCCGACCCCGGCCCCGTGGCGCAGACCTTCTTCATGGACGACGAAATTGCCGAGAGCTACCTGCTCGACTCCATCCTGACGCTGGTCGATGCCAAGCATGCGCCGCAGCAGCTCAACGACCGCCAGGAGGCGCGCCGCCAGGTGGGTTTTGCCGACCAGATCTTCATCAGCAAGAGCGAGCTGGTGTCGGCCGAAGAGACCGAGGCGCTGATTCACCGCTTGAAGCACATGAACCCGCGCGCGCCGCAGCAGAAGGCGCACTTCGGCGACGTGCCGCTGAAAGATATTTTCGACCTGCGCGGCTTCAACCTGAACGCCAAGCTCGACATCGACCCCGACTTCCTGAAGGAAGACGACCACGGCCACGACGACCACGATGGACATGCTCACGCGCATGGCGAGCATTGCGACCATCCCTCGCACAAGCACGAGGGGCACGGCCACCATCACCACACGGACGACGACGTGAAGAGCTTCGTCTACAAGGCCGACCGTCCCTTCGACCCGGCCAAGCTCGAAGATTTTCTGGGCGCCATCGTCAACATTTATGGCCCGCGCATGCTGCGCTACAAGGGCGTGCTGAGCATGAAGGGCACCGAGCGCAAAGTCATTTTCCAGGGAGTGCACCAGCTGATGGGCAGCGACCTGGGCCCCGAGTGGGGCAAGGACGAAGCGCGCCAGAGCCGCATGGTGTTCATCGGCATCGAGCTGCCGCGCGAGATCCTGGAGCAGGGGCTCGAGCAGTGCCTGGTGTGACGGCGCGCTGCCGGCACTGACCAGCCAAATAAAAAAGGCGCTGCCCCGAGGGGGCAGCGCCTTTTTTTTTGTTTTAGCCGAGGCTTACTTGCCGGCCATGCCGCCCATCGGCTTGCCGTTGATCTTCAGGCTGCCTTCGCTGTATTCGACCTGGCTCGTGATGTCTGTGCCGTCGCGCTTGACGAAGCCCATGCCTTCGCCCTGCTCGACCAGCCCCGCCACCATTTCGGGCGGCGGCGTCTGGCCGCTTTCGGCGCCGGTGGCGGCAATCTGCTCGATCCATTGCATCGGCAGCCGCACGCTGGCCTTGAGCACGCCGCGCTTCATCAAGAGCGCCATGCCCGGGTCCTTCAGGTCTTCGTCGGTGACGCCGACCATGCCGGCCGTGTAGCTGATTTCGCCGCGCTTGCCGCCGATTTCGACCAGCATCTTGTCCAGGCCGAGCTCGGGATTGTACTTGGCCATGGCCTTGAGGTCGGGGGCCAACTGCTCCATCAGCGCCTGCATGGCGGCCTGGGAGGCTTTGCTGCCGCCCTTGCAGCCGTTGATGGCGGCCGACTGCATCCAGGCGTCGGCCAGCTTCTTGTAGCCGGCGGCGTGAATGCGGCGTCCGCCGCTGGTCATCTCGAACTTGTCGATCTTCGTCTCGCCGACCTTGCCGGTGCCCTTGATGGTGCCGATCGATTCGTAGAGGCCGTCCTTGATGTTGGCATCGGCAATCATGTCGATGTTCTGCAGCAGCACGGCGGGCAGGGGCTTGCCGCTGCCGCCGGCGCCCAGGCCCTTGGGTGCCGCGAACTCGAAGCTGTCGAGCCGGGCTTCGGTCTTGCCGGTGGCCAGGATCCAGCCTTCGCTCTTGTTCATGTCGGCCTTGCCGGCCAGCTTGCCCATTTTCAGGGTCACGCCGGTGCGCGTGTCGGTCAGGTCCAGGCCGGGCATTGCCAGGCTGTAGTTCACCTGGGTACGGGCGCCGTTCATCTCGGCGCGCATTTGCGCGCCTTGCCAGGTGAACTGTCCCTTGCCTTCTTCGGCCAGCTTGATCGGCGCCACGGTCAGGTCGGTTGCGTAGCCGCCGTTGAACGCCACCTTGGTGTGGGCGGTCAGGGGCTTGGCCTTGCCGAAGAGCTTTTCGGCTTCGGCCTGGGCCTTCACGTCGAGCACCAGCTCGCTGTCGATGGTGGCCGCGGCCAGCGTGCCGCCGGCAATCGGGCCGTGGTGGATGGTGTCGCGCACGGTAATGCGCACGGGCTTGAACGGCGCGCTCTCGGCATCGGCTTCTTCGTCGTCTTCTTCTTCGCCCGGTTCGGCGGGCTTGGCGTCGGCGGGCTTGGCGGCGGCAGCCGTATCGGCGGCGCATCCGAACTCGAACGTCACGGTGCTGACCGCACCGAAGAACCCGCTTTCGTATTTGCGATCGATCACGCGCACCAGCGCGGTCTGCTTCGGCAACTCCTCCAGGGCGGCTTCGTAGCTGGACTTGACTTTGGAGCCGGCCCACCAGGTGCTGCCACCATAGGCAACGGCGATGGCCGCGGCCAGCGTGCCCAAAACTGCTTTTTTGCTCAAGATTTCTTCTCTTTTGTATGAATGATTGGATCGACCGGCACGGCTGATTCGCCTTCGCAGGTCTTCGTTGCCCCCTCCGGCAACGCCGGCGATGCTAACGGAGGTAAGCGCTTTGCAGGCACATTTCCCTTCCGTTTAGAGTTCTCTATACAATCGCGCGCCTGTTCCGGCGGCCACGCTTTCGTTTTAAGGGCGAGATGTGGCTTACGGCACGGGGCGCCGCAAGTTTCTGGCGGGCTTTCGGGGGTATAACCCCGGGGTTCGTCACTGCGAGCACTCCGACAATGTGGACCCCGCGGCCTCAACCCCGCAGTGGTTCCCTTGGGAGGAGACACCCAGTGAAAGCGCGTTCCAGTTCGTTCAAGGAGCCAGTCACCGTGAAGAAACCCGCCGCCAAGGCAATGCCAGCAACCAAGTCCACCGCCAGGAAAGCGGTGGCTGCAAAGCCGGCTGTACCCGCGGCAAAAAAGACTTCTTCCGCTGCTAAAGCTCCGGCCACGAAACAAAAAAGCGCTCCAAAGAAGCCAGCAACGCCATCGGCCAAGGCCGCAACCGTTGCAAAGAAGCCCGTCAAGCCTGCAAAGTCTGCTGCGCCGCCGGTGGCATCCGCCCCGGCCAAGAGTGCAACCAAAACTGCAGCTGCGGGTCTACCGCCATCCAAAACTGTCGGCCGCACTGCTGCCGTTCCTTCTGCCCCTCCGATCCCAATGAAAAAAACGGCTGCCGCCTCTTCTTCCGCCACGGCGACACCTTCGATACCCGCTCAGACCGCTGCACCCGCCCCCGCGCGAGGTGGCCGCGTGTCCCGGCTGTCGCAGCTGACCGTGCCTTCCATGCCGCAATCGGTGGCTTCCACCGCCGCCAAGTCTTCCTTCTCGCAGGCGCCTTCCAATGCGCTGGTGCCGCCGCCTCCCGTGGCAGTGAAAAAAGACCCGAAGCTCGCCAACAACTGGAAAGCCAAGTCGGCTGCCGAGTTGACCGACGCCGAGGTCATCGCCATGCCCGACGCCGAGTACATGAACGAAAAGCAGATGGCGTTCTTCCGCCTGAAGCTCGTGGAACTCAAGCGCGGCATTCTCGAAAACGCCGGCGAAACCACCGAGCATCTGCGTGAAGACACCGTGGTGGTGCCCGATCCGGCCGACCGTGCCACCATCGAGGAAGAACATGCACTCGAGCTGCGCACGCGCGACCGCGAACGCAAGCTGCTGAAGAAAATCGAGCAATCGATCCAGCGCATCGACGCCGGCGACTACGGCTACTGCGACGAAACCGGCGAACCCATCGGCGTCGGCCGCCTGCTGGCTCGCCCCACGGCCACGCTGTCGCTCGAAGCGCAGCAGCGCCGCGAACTCAAGCAAAAGATGTTCGGGGACTAAGCAGGTAAAGAGACAGAAAACCAGTACGCCTCGAAATTCTTGTCGATGCCAAAGGAAGAATCGGGCCGCCTTTTTTCCAAGGTGGCGAAGTTCGTCCGCAATCCGCTCAAGGATTGGTCGGAGCTGAATGCGACCGCCGATTCCACGCTGCCCGACCAGGCTTACAGCCGGGAAATGCTCAAGGAAATGATCGAGCGGCGCCAGCGCAACGATTTCGTGCGCCGGCGCGAGTTCGACATGCTCCGCAAGCTCCGCCAGCGCGAGGCGGCCGCCCATGCCTTCGAAGGAACGGTCACGCCGTCGTCCTTCAACCTGAACACCACCACGGAAAAGTCCGAGGGACGCGCGCTCACGCTCAAGAAGATCGACGAGATCGAGGAGCAGATGTCGCAGCAGTGGTGGAAAGGCCGCGGCCCCAACGGCGAGGTGCTGTCCAACGCGCCGCCCGATGCCGGCGCCGAGACCCTGCCGCCGCCCGTGGACGAGGCCGAGGTGGCCAGCTTGCTCGCGGCACCGGCATTCCGGGCTCCGCCGGTTGCACCGCCTGCTGCTGCGCCTGTCGCGCCTGCAGCATCCGCCGCTGCTGCCATTGCGCCGGTCCCTGCGCCGGCTCCCACTCCCACATCTGCCGCCGGTCCCGTTGCCGCCGGTACGGCCGCCGTCGACGACACGGCGCTGCTGACGGCGCGGCTCGCTCGCGACGGCGCGCTGGAAGAGGCCGTGATCCGCTTCGCGCACGGCGACGACACCGGTGCCGAGGCCATTCTTCTTCAGGCCCTGGCCTCCGAGAGTGTGGCCGCCGAAGGCGAGGGCGACCACGCCGCCATCGATCGCGACGACACGCGCTGGCGCGCATTGTTCGACCTGTACCGTGCCACCGGCGACGCCACGCGGTTTGCCGCTGCCCGCATGCGCTATGCGCAGCGCATGAAGCGCATGGGCCCCGACTGGGTGCCGCTCGACGAACTGGCGCGCAACGTGCAGGCGGTGGTCGCCAGCGAGTACGCCGAACTGGCTCCTGCGGGTGCCGACTGGATCAGCCCCGCACGCCTGTCGCGCGACGGCCTGGTGAACCTCACGCGGGCGTTGTCGCAGGCCGGATCGATCTGGACGCTCGACTGGCGGGCACTGGCCGCCATCGAGGCCGATGCCGCCGCGCCGCTGCGCGTGCTGTTCACCCATTGGGCCAATTCGCCGGTCAAGCTGCGCTTCATCGGATCCGCGACGCTGCTTGCCGTGCTGGCCGAGGCCACCCCCAACAACGAGCGCAGCACCGAAGACGTCTGGTGGCAGTTGCACCTGGCCACGCTGCGCATGATGAACCTGCCGGACGACTTCGAGCTGGTGGCGCTCAACTACTGCATCACCTACGAGGTGTCGCCGCCTGCCTGGCAAGACCCGAGCGGCGAATGCACCTCGCTTGCCGCGCCGGAAGGGAGTCGTTCGGGCGCCGGCTCCGTGTGGTCGCTGTTGTCGGCCAATAACGGCGAATCGGACAGCTTTCTCTCCGCCGACAGCGGCTTTACGGCACTGGCCGGCGACTTGCGCGGCGAGTCGCATTCGAGCCTGCAACGGCTGGATGCAGACTTGCGCCACACCACCGCACCCGTCATTTCATGCGCCGCACTGCTGCGCATGGACCTTGCCGCGGCCAGCACGCTGCTGAGCTGGGTGCGCGCGCGAGACGCCCAGGGCGAGCGGGTCCAGTTCGTGGACGCCCACCGCCTGATCGCGTCGCTTTTCGACCTGGTGGGCATTGCCGACCACGCCACGGTAGCCGTCAGGAAGAACTAGCCCCGGTTCGGTAAGACGCCGGGGCAAAACGGTATCGGGCGCGGGGTTGCATTGCCTTGCGGCGTCCCCAGATGGCTTCGATGGAACAGTTTCACGGCACCACCATCGTGAGCGTGCGCCGCAAGACCCCCCAGGGCGACCAAGTCGCCATCGGCGGGGACGGGCAGGTCACTCTCGGCAATATCGTCATCAAGGGCACGGCGCGCAAGGTGCGGCGGCTCTATCACGGCAAAGTGCTGGCTGGCTTTGCCGGCGCCACCGCCGACGCCTTCACGCTCTTCGAGCGCTTCGAGGCCAAGCTTGAAAAGCACCAGGGGCACCTGACCCGCGCCGCGGTCGAGCTCACCAAGGACTGGCGCACCGACCGCGTGCTGCGCAAGCTCGAAGCCATGCTGGCCGTGGCCGACGCCACCACCTCGCTCATCATCACCGGCAACGGCGACGTTCTGGAGCCCGAAGACGGCGTGATCGCCATCGGCTCGGGCGGGGCCTATGCGCAGTCGGCGGCGAAGGCGCTGCTCGACAATACCGACCTCTCGGCGGAGCAAATTGTGCGCAAATCGCTGGCGATAGCCGGCGAAATCTGCATTTACACGAACATGAACCACACGGTGGAAGCGCTCTGACCATGTCCATGACCCCCCAGGAAATCGTCTCCGAGCTCGACAACCACATCGTCGGGCAGCCGGCCGCCAAGCGCGCCGTGGCCATTGCGCTGCGCAACCGCTGGCGCCGCCAGCAGGTCGAAGAAAAGCTTCGCACCGAGATCACGCCCAAGAACATCCTCATGATCGGCCCCACGGGCGTGGGCAAGACCGAAATCGCGCGCCGCCTTGCGCGGCTGGCCGATGCGCCTTTCATCAAGGTCGAGGCCACCAAGTTCACCGAGGTGGGCTATGTAGGCAAGGACGTCGATTCGATCATTCGCGACCTGGCCGAAATTGCCGTCAAGCAGACGCGCGAATCCGAAAGCGCCAAGGTGCGCGCGCGTGCCGAGGATGCCGCCGAAGACCGCATTCTCGACGTGCTGCTGCCGCCGGCGCGCGGTGCCGAGGGCGCCGCGCCGGCGCTGGACGGCCCCAACCCCACCCGGCAGGCCTTCCGCAAGAAGCTGCGCGAGCACCAGCTCGACGACAAGGAAATCGAGCTCGATCTCGCCGAAACCCGCGCCCCGCTCGAAATCATGGGCCCTGCGGGCATGGAGGAAATGACCGAGCAACTGCGCGGCATGTTCGGCCAGCTCGGCGGCGGCAAGCGCAAGACGCGCAAGCTCAAGATCGCCGAGGCCATGCGCCTGTTGATCGACGAGGAGGCCGCCAAGCTGGTCAACGAAGACGAGATCCGTACCCAGGCCATCACCAATGCCGAGCAGAACGGCATCGTCTTCATCGACGAGATCGACAAGGTCGCCACGCGCAGCGAAGCCCAGGGCTCCGATGTGTCGCGCCAGGGCGTGCAGCGCGACCTGCTGCCGCTGGTCGAGGGCACGGCCGTGTCCACCAAGTACGGCGTGGTGCGCACCGACCACATGCTCTTCATCGCAAGCGGCGCCTTCCACCTCAGCAAGCCGAGCGACCTGATTCCCGAGCTGCAGGGGCGCTTTCCGATTCGCGTCGAGCTGCAGTCGCTCTCGGTGCAGGATTTCGAAAGCATCCTCACGCAGACGCGCGCCTCGCTCGTGAAGCAGTACCAGGCGCTGCTTGCCACCGAAGGCGTCACGCTCGATTTCACGCCCGAGGGCGTCAACCGCCTGGCGACCATCGCCTTCGAAGTGAACGAGCGCACCGAGAACATCGGTGCACGCCGTTTGTCGACCGTGATGGAAAGGCTGCTCGATGAGGTAAGCTTCGACGCGACCCGCATCGAGGGGCAGACGATCCTCATCGATGCCGCTTACGTCGACGAGCGCCTTGCGGCACTAAGTCACGACGAAGACCTTTCGCGCTTCATCCTCTGAAGCTGCCTTGCAGCCCCCTGTAACGGGGCTGCGCTTCACGCATCACATTCACTGCGTGAGCTAAGTGCTTCATTTTCAACGAAATTCGCCGATTTCCAGCTTTGGAAATCGTCGCTAAGTCGTTGATTCCATTACAAAAAATACCACCAACGACCAGTTGCGCCTGAAGTGTTTCCTGCTACAGTGCAAAAAAGTGCAGTTAAGTGGGAAAAAGTGCGGATGGTGCCTCTTTCGGGTACCGCGACACTCCCAACACAAGGGTTCTGGTCGTGTTTCAAGGCGCTTCATCGCTCAGTCTGGATGCCAAGGGGCGGCTCTCCGTGCCGACCCGGCACCGTGACGTCCTGAGCGCGACGGCGAACGGCCAGCTCACGATCACCAAGCACCCGCACGGGTGCCTCATGGTGTTCCCCCGCCCCGAGTGGGAGAAATTCCGAGATCGCATCGCCGCATTGCCGATGTCGGCACAGTGGTGGAAGCGCGTATTCCTCGGTAACGCCATGGACGTCGAGATGGACGGCACCGGCCGCATCCTCGTGTCGCCCGAATTGCGTGCGGCCACCGGCATCACGCGCGAGACGCTGTTGTTGGGCATGGGCAATCACTTCGAGCTCTGGGACAAGGCCACCTACGAAGCCAAGGAGGCCGAGGCCACCCAAGGCGATATGCCCGATGTGTTTCAGGACTTCGCGTTCTGAGGACTTGTGTGAACACTCCATGGATTCATACAACCGTGTTGCTGAACGAAGCGGTGGAAGCCCTTCTTTCCGGCAGCACGGCGGCGACCGGAACCTACGTGGATGCCACGTTCGGGCGGGGAGGGCATGCGCGCGCAATTCTCGCGAGGCTGGCACCGGAAGGCAGGCTGATCGCATTCGACAAGGATGCGGAAGCGGTGGCCGAAGCAGCGCGCATCTCGGATGCGCGTTTTTCCATCCGGCACCAGGGATTCCGTTCGCTGGGCGAATTGCCCGATGCCAGCGTGGCGGGTGTGCTGATGGACCTGGGCGTGAGTTCGCCGCAAATCGACAACCCGGTGCGCGGCTTCAGTTTTCGTTTCGACGGCCCGCTCGACATGCGCATGGACACCACGCGCGGCGAGAGCGTGGCCGAATGGCTGGCAACAGCCGAACTTCAGCAGATTGCAGAGGTGATCCGTGACTATGGCGAAGAACGGTTTGCTGTTCAGATTGCAAAGGCGATTGTTGCTCGCCGACAAGAACGGGGCGCAATTTCAACCACCACCGAACTGGCCGAGCTCGTGGCTGGCACGGTCAAAACCCGCGAGCAGGGCCAGAACCCTGCAACGCGCACATTTCAGGCTTTTCGGATTTTCATCAACGCCGAGCTTGAAGAGCTGCAACAGGCGCTAGAGGCGAGCCTTTCCGTGTTGCAGCCCGGAGGCCGGCTCGCGGTGATCAGCTTCCACTCGCTGGAAGATCGCATCGTGAAGCAGTTCATCGCCAAGCACTCGAAGGAGGTGTACGACCGTCGAGCGCCTTTCGCCGCGCCCAAGGTGATGAAGTTGCGCGCGCTCGAGCGCATCAAGCCGTCCGACGAGGAAGTGCGCGGCAACCCCCGCTCGCGCAGCGCAATTTTGCGCGTGGCCGAGCGCACCGGGGCCAACTGATCATGGCCCGCCTCAACCTGCTCCTGCTGCTGGCCGTCATTGCGACGGCGCTGTACCTTGTGCACACGCAGTACCTGTCGCGCCAGCTGTACACCGAACTCGACCGCACCCAGCAGGAAGCCCGCCGCCTCGAAACCGACCACGACCGCCTGCAGGTGGAGAAGCGCGCGCAGGCCACACCGCTGCGCGTGGAGAAGCTCGCCAAGGAGCAGCTCCAGATGCGCACCACCACGCCGGCCATCACGCAGTACGTGCGGCCCGACGGCACGGTGATTCCGGCCGTAGTGGCGCCGCCGCCCGCACCCCCGGCCGGCCCGGCGCCGAAGCCCGTCGCAGCGAGGACCCAGCGATGAGCCGGCGCAGCGTTCGCTACACCACCAGCCCCTTGCTCGCGAGCAAGACGCCGGTCTGGCGCAGCAAGTTCATCGTGGCCGGCATCGCGCTCGGCTTCGTCGTGCTGGCGGGCCGGGCAGCGTACGTGCAGGTCTTCAACAACAGCTTCTTCCAGCGGCAGGGCGAAGTGCGTTTTGCGCGCACGCTGGAGCTGCCGGCCAACCGCGGGCGCATCCTCGACCGCAACGGGCTCATCCTGGCCTCCAGCGTGGTGGCGCCGAGCATCTGGGCCATTCCGGAAGACATCGAGCGCGACGACCCCGAGGTGCGGGCCAAGCTCAAGCAGGTGGCCAAGCTGCTTGAAATGCCGCAGAAGGAGTTCGACAAGAAGCTCGAGGACGAAGACAAGACCTTCGTCTGGATCAAGCGCCAGGTCGACGAGCCCATTGCCAAGCAGATTGCCGCGCTCAACCTCAAGGGCATTTACCAGCGCAAGGAATACAAGCGCCAGTACCCCGAGGGCGAGGCCGCCGCGCACGTGGTGGGTTTCACCAACGTCGAAGACAACGGGCAGGAAGGCATCGAGCTTTCCTTCAACAAGGACCTGGCCGGCAAGGCCGGGTCGCGCCGCGTCATCAAGGACCGCCTGGGCCGCGTGGTCGAGGGCGTGGGCGAGCAGGTGCCGCCGGTCGACGGCAAGGACATCCAGCTCAGCGTCGACAGCAAGGTGCAGTTCTTTGCCTACCAGAAGCTGCGCGACGCGGTGACCGCGCGCAAGGCCAAGGCCGGCAGCGTGGTGGTGCTCGACGCCGTGACCGGCGAGGTGCTGGCGCTGGCCAACTACCCGAGCTACGTGCCCGACAAGCGCCAGAACCTCACCGGCGAGCAGCTGCGCAACCGTGCGCTCACCGACACCTTCGAGCCCGGCTCGACCATGAAGCCGATCACCGTGGCCATGGCGCTGGAGGCCGGCCGCGTGAAGCCCTCGACGCTGATCGAAACCTCGCCCGGCCGCTACCAGATGGGCGGTTTCACCATCAGCGACACGCACAACTACGGCACGCTCACGGTCGAAGGCGTGATCCAGAAGTCGAGCAACGTCGGCGCGCTCAAGATCGCGCAGAAGATGTCTCCGCACGAAATGTGGGACACCTACACCGCGCTCGGCTACGGCCAGAAGCCGCAGATCCAGTTCCCTGGCGCGGTGACCGGGCGCCTGCGCCCCTGGAAGACCTGGAAGCCGGTCGAGCAGGCCACCATGGCCTACGGCTACGGCCTGTCGGCGTCGCTGTTTCAAATGGCGCATTCGTATACAGCGTTTGCGCACGACGGCTCGATCATTCCGGTCACCATCCTCAAGAACACCGAGTCGCCCGTGGGCGTGCGGGTGTTCTCGCCGTCGAATGCGCTGGCGGTCCGCAAGATGCTGCAGATGGCGGCTGGGCCGGGCGGCACCGGCACGCGCGCACAGACCATCGGCTATTCGGTCGGCGGCAAGTCGGGCACCGCGCACAAGCAGGTTGGCAAAGGTTACGCGAGCAACAAATATCGCGCGTGGTTTACCGGCATGGCGCCGATCGAAAAGCCGCGCATCATCGTCGGGGTAATGATCGACGAGCCGAGCGACGGCCAGTACTTCGGCGGCGTGGCCGCCGCGCCTGTTTTCAGCGAAGTCGTGCAGCAGACCCTGCGCATGATGAACGTTCCGCCCGACCTCGCGGTCAAACCTCTGGTGATGACGCAAGGCGTCGACGAGAGCTTTTGAGCATGCTGACACTCACTTCCCCCCAACTCGCCGCGCTCTGGCTCAAGGAGCGCGTGCAGGGTGCGCTGCATGCGGACAGCCGGCCGGTGGGCGCCGGCGACGGCTTCGTTGCGTGGCCCGGCGCCGCGACCGACGGCCGCAAGCATGTTGCGGCCGCGCTGGCACAGGGGGCTGCGGCCTGCCTGGTCGAAGACGAGGGCGTGGATGCTTTCGGTTTCGACCAGGGCGAGTTCAGCGACCGCATTGCAAGCTACCCAGGCCTCAAGGCCGCCACGGGCCCGATCGCCTCGGCCTTCTACGACAACCCCTCGGCCGCGCTCGAAGTGCTGGCCGTCACGGGCACCAACGGCAAGACCTCCACCGCATGGTGGCTCGCCGAAGCGCTTTCCACCCTGGCCGTGCCCGGCGGCGTTCGCGCGCTGCGGCTCGACGGCACCACCGAGCGCAGCGTGCCGTCGCCCTGCGCGGTCATGGGCACGCTGGGCATCGGCGTGCCGCCGGAGCTCACCTACACCGGGCTCACCACGCCCGACCCGGTGATGATGCAGCGCGAGCTGCGCGCGCTCGTCGAGCGCGGTTTCGGCGCCTGCGCCATCGAGGCTTCGTCGATCGGCATTGCCGAGAGGCGGCTCGACGGCGCGCGCATCGCGGTGGCCGTGTTCACCAATTTCACGCAGGACCACCTCGATTACCACGGCAGCATGGAGGCCTACTGGGAAGCCAAGGCCGAGCTGTTCCGCTGGCCTGGGTTGCGCGCCGCGGTCATCAACATCGACGACGTGCACGGCGCCAGCCTGTGCGCAAACCTGATCGAAGCCGGCGTCGGCGCGCTCGACGTCTGGACCGTTTCGGCCGCTGGCTCGCCGGCGCGGCTCATGGCGCGCGACGTCGGCTACGACGCGCAGGGGCTTCAGTTCTCGGTGGCCGAGCACGGCACCGATTCCGTGGTTCGCATCTCGACCGGGTTGATCGGCCAGTACAACGTGGCCAACCTGCTGGGCGTGCTGGGCACGCTGCGCGCCCTGGGGCTTTCGCTCGCGCAGGCGGCGGCCGCCTGCGCCAACCTCGGCAGCGTGCCGGGCCGCATGGAGCGCGTGAACGCCGCCGATGCGAGCGCGGGCGCGCCGCTGGCGGTGGTCGACTATGCCCACACGCCCGACGCGCTCGACAAGGCGCTGGCCGGCCTGCGTCCGCTCGCGCAGCAGCGCGGCGGCGCGCTCTGGTGCCTGTTCGGCTGCGGCGGCGACCGCGATCCGATCAAGCGCCCGATGATGGCCGCGGTGGCCGAGCGCCAGTCCGACCACGTCATCGTGACCAGCGACAACCCGCGCAGCGAAACCCCCGACGCGATCATCAGCCAGGTGCTGCTCGGCCTCTCGCGTCCCGAAGCAGCCCAGGTGCAGCCCGACCGCGCGGCCGCCATTGCCGACGCCATTGCGCAGGCCGCGCCGCAAGACGTGGTGCTCATCGCCGGCAAGGGCCATGAAGCCTGGCAGGAAATTGCCGGCCAGCGCATTCCGTTCTCCGACCGGGCCCATGCGCAGGATGCGCTCGCCCAGCGAGGTGCCGCATGAGCGATTCGACGCCGATGATGCTCACGCTCGCCCAGGCGCAGCAATGGATTCCCGGTTCGCGACTGGTAGGCGACGCCGAAACCGTCATTGCCCGCGTCCACACCGACACCCGCACGCTTTCCGAGGGCGATTTGTTCGTGGCGCTCAAGGGCGAGCGCTTCGACGCCAACGAATTCCTCGCCGATGCCAAGGCGCGCGGTGCCATTGCCGCCATTGCGCACCATGGCCTGGAGGCGGCTGGCCTGGCCGGTCTCGAGGTGCCCGATTCGCTCGCGGCACTCGGCGCACTGGGCGCACGCTGGCGCGCGCAGTTCGATCTGCCGCTCATCGCCGTGACCGGCAGCAACGGCAAGACCACGGTCACGCAAATGATCGCGGCCATCCTGGTCGCCTTCAGGGCCGACCGCGCCCTGGCGACGGCCGGCAATTTCAACAACGAGATCGGCGTGCCGCTGACGCTGCTGCGCTTGCGGGCCAAGCACCAGCATGCCGTGATCGAGCTGGGCATGAACCACCCGGGCGAGATTGCACGGCTGGCGGCCATTGCGCGCCCGACCATCGCGCTGGTGAACAACGCCCAGCGCGAACACCTGGAATTCATGGCCACGGTCGATGCGGTGGCGCGCGAGAACGGCGCGGTGTTTTCCTTCTTGCCGGAGGGCGGCACCGCCGTGTTCCCGCATGCCGACGAGTTCACGCCGCTCTGGAACGACATGGCACGTGACGGCGCATCGCCCCGCTGCATGACTTTCGGCGAGCAGGCGGACGCCGACATTTCGCTGGTCCGCGCCGAATGGCAGCAGGGCGCCTGGCAGGTCGGCATTCGCACGCCGCTGGGCGACTTCGATGCGAGCCTGCACATTGCGGGCCGGCACAACGTCGTCAATGCGCTCGCGGCCACCGCCTGCGCGCTCGCGGCCGGCGTATCGCTCGACACCATTGCCGCGGGCCTCACCAGATTCGAACCGGTGAAGGGCCGCTCCAAGGCGAGCGAGGTCGTGCTGGCCGGCGGGCATTCGCTCACGCTGGTGGACGACAGCTACAACGCCAACCCCGATTCCGTGCGCGCCGCCATCGACGTGCTGGCAGCCTTGCCGGGCCCGCGCCTGCTGGTGCTGGGCGACATGGGCGAGGTCGGCGACCACGCACTCGAATTTCATACCGAGGTGGGCGACTGGGCGCGGCAGCGCGGCATCGAGGCCGTGTACGCGCTGGGTACCGAAACCGCGCACAGCGTTGCCGCATTCAACGGTGGCAGCAGCGCCACCGGCAGCAATGGCGGCCGGCATTTCGAAGACATCGATGCGCTCAACGCTGCGGTGCTGGAGCGGTTGCCGCAGCTCGCGAGCGTGCTCGTCAAGGGCTCGCGCTTCATGAAGATGGAGCGGGTGGTGCAGGCGATCGTGCAATCACAACAACAAAAGGAGGCCGGTCATGACGCATGAGCCGCGCAAGTCAACATGCTGATGACCCTGGCCCAATGGCTGCAGACACTTTCGCCCGAGTTCGGGTTTTTGCGCGTTTTTCAGTACCTCACGTTCCGTGCGCTGATGGCGGCGCTCACGGCTCTGGTGGTCGGCCTGGTTGCCGGCCCCTATGTGATCCGTCGCCTGGCCGCTTTGAAGATCGGCCAGCCGGTGCGCGGCTACGGCATGGAAACGCACCTGACCAAGAGCGGCACGCCCACCATGGGCGGCGTGCTGGTGCTGTTTGCCATTGCCTTCGCCACCCTGCTGTGGTTCGACATCTCGAACCGGTTCGTGTGGATCGTGCTGTGGGTCACGATGGGCTTCGGCGCCATCGGCTGGGTCGACGACTGGCGCAAGGTGGTGCGCAAGGACCCGGAAGGCATGCGCTCGCGCGAGAAGTATTTCTGGCAGTCGGTGGTCGGCCTGCTCGCGGGCTTCTACCTGCTCTTCAGCATCTCGGAAAGCTCGAACTGGCGTGTGCTGCAGCTGTTCTTCGCCTGGGTGCAATCGGGCTTCGACCTCGACTTTCCGCCCAAGATCAACCTGCTGGTGCCCTTCTTCAAGGAAGTGAGCTATCCGCTGGGCGGCATCGGCTTCGTGGTGCTGACCTACCTGGTGATCGTGGGCGCGAGCAACGCCGTCAACCTGACCGACGGCCTCGACGGCCTGGCGATCATGCCGGTCGTGATGGTGGGTTCGGCGCTGGGCGTGTTCGCCTACGTCACTGGCAGCGCGGTGTATTCCAAGTACCTGCTGTTCCCCAACATTCCGGGCTCGGGCGAGCTGCTGGTGTTCTGCTCGGCCATGGCCGGCGCGGGCCTGGCGTTTCTCTGGTTCAACACCCATCCGGCGCAGGTCTTCATGGGCGACGTGGGCGCGCTGGCGCTCGGCGGCGCGCTGGGCACCATCGCGGTCATCGTGCGCCAGGAGATCGTGTTCTTCATCATGGGCGGCATCTTCGTGGTCGAGGCGATCTCGGTGATGGCGCAGGTCATGTACTTCAAGTACACCAAGAAGCGCTACGGCGAGGGCCGGCGCGTGCTCAAGATGGCGCCGCTGCACCATCACTTCGAGAAAAGCGGCTGGCGCGAGACGCAGGTCGTGGTGCGCTTCTGGATCATCACGATGCTGCTGTGCCTCGTGGGCCTTTCAACGCTGAAGCTGCGGTAACGGGCACATGCGACATCTGAAAGACCTCCCCGTATTGATCCTCGGCCTCGGTGCGTCCGGGCTGGCGATGGCGCGTTGGTGCGCACGCCACGGCGCGCAGGTGACCGTGGCCGATACGCGCGAGGCGCCCGCGCTGCTTGCAACGCTGCAGGCGGAGTTGCCCGACGTGGCGTTCGTCGGCGGGCCATTCTCGGCCGCGCTGATCGAAGGCACGCCGATCCGGGCCGTTTACCGTTCGCCCGGCCTGGCGCCCGCAACCATCGCACCGGTCGTCGATGCGGCACGGGCTGTCGGGCTGCCGGTCGGCGGCGAGCTCGATCTCTTTGCGCGTGCGCTGCAGGACCTGCAAACCGTCGAAGTGCCAGTCGTGGAAGCGGAGCCCGAAGCCGAAGCACCAGCCGAAGCCGAACCCGCCGCGGAAGTGCCCGTGGAAGTCGCGGAGCCTGAAGCGCAGGCCGAATTGGCCTTGGACGTGGAACCGCCGGCAGCTGCACCTGTCGAGACCGAAGTCCCTGAAGCGGCCGAAGTTCCGGAATCGGCCGAGCAGACCGAAGCTGCCGTACCTGCGGAAACGCCTGAAGCTGCAGAGTCTGCTTCGGCAGCCGAAGCCACCGAAGCAACGAACGCAGCCGAAGCTCCGGCAACACCCGAGGCAGCGGAAGCGCCGGCCGAACCGACCGAGGGCGAACCCGCGGCAACCCCCGCGATGGCGGAAGCCATGCCGCGCGATCCCTCGCTGAGCGTTCCTGTTTCGCCGCCTTCGGACGAAGCATCGAGCGCAGAAACACCGACCGCAGAAACACCTGAAGCGCCCGCCGCATCGCCGGCGCCCGCCACCGTTTCGAGGCTGCTGAGCACCGGCAAGCCCTACGTGCCTACCGCGGCCAGGGAAGCGGCGGAGTTCGTCGCCAAGATTGCCGAGCTCTCCGCCTCCAACCCGGCTTCCGCCGCCGTCGAGGAAGAGCCGACGGCCCAGCTCCCGTTGGTGCCCATCGAAGAACCGCCTGCACCCAAGGGCTACACGCCCGCCGTGCTCGCCATCACCGGCACCAACGGCAAGACCACCGTCACCGCGCTCACCGGACAGCTCGTCGAGCGCGCGGGCAAGACCGTGGCGGTGGCAGGCAACATCGGCCCGACGCTGCTCGACACCCTGGCTGCGCACATCGATGCCGAGACGCTGCCTGACGTGTGGGTGCTCGAACTCTCGAGCTTCCAGCTCGACGGCGTGCAGGGCTTCGAGCCGACGGCCGCAACGGTGCTCAACCTCACGCAGGACCATCTGGACTGGCATGGCGACATGCCAGCTTACGCATCGGCGAAGGCACGCATCTTCGGTTCGCAGGGCCTCATGGTGCTCAACCGCGACGACCCGGGCGTGATGGCGATGCTGCCCGCGCCCGTCAGGGTGAAGCTGCAGCGCCCGCAGATCCGCACCCACGTCACCTTCGGCAGCGCGATGCCGCTGCGCCCGGGCGACTACGGCATCGAGCGCGTCAACGGCATGACCTGGCTGGTGCGTGCGTTGGAAGCCGACGAGACGCAAAAGCGCAAGCGCGGCGCGGTGGTGGAAGAAGAAATCTTCCTTCAGCGCCTCATGCCCGCCGACGCCCTGCGCATCCGCGGGCGCCACAACGCCATGAACGCATTGGCGGCGCTTGCGCTCGCCAGCGCCGCCGACTGCCCGCTCGGCCCCATGCTATACGGCCTGCGCGAATACCGCGGCGAGCCGCACCGCGTCGAAGCGATTGCGCTGGTGGACGACGTCGAATACTTCGACGACAGCAAGGGCACCAACGTCGGTGCCACGGTCGCCGCCTTGAGCGGCCTCGGCGAAGACCGCCGCGTGGTCGTCATCCTCGGCGGCGAGGGCAAGGGGCAAGACTTCTCGCCGCTGGCCGAACCGGTACGCCAGTACGCGCGCGCCGTGGTGCTCATCGGCCGCGACGCGCCGCTCATCGAGCAGGCACTGGCCTCTACCGGCGTGTCGCTGATGCATGCCGGCTCGATGGAAGAGGCCGTGAACATTGCCGCCGCGCGCGCCAACCCCGGCGATGCCGTGCTGCTGTCACCGGCCTGTGCGAGCTTCGACATGTTCAAGGACTACGAGCATCGCGCGGCTGTGTTCCGCGAGGCCGTTCAGGCGTTCGCGGACAACCCGCGCGAGGCGGCTTCGTCGAACGATCCAGATTTTTCTTCAGGAGACCCGGCTTGAACACCGCAGCCGCCGGCGCCACGCCCAACGCAAAGACCAGCCGCTTCGGCGGCTGGTTCGGGCGCGCGCGCAGCGGCATCGATGCGTTGCCCATGCACCTGCCGGTGCGGCTGGGCAGCGCCGACATCACGCAGACCAAGGCCACGCCGATGCGCGTGCTGGGCTTCGACCAGGCGCTGGTCTGGGTCACCGTTGCGCTGCTCACCTGGGGCTTGGTGATGGTGTATTCGGCCTCCATTGCGCTGCCGGACAACCCGCGCTTCGCGCGCGCCGGTTACGGCCCGGTGTTTTTCCTGACGCGGCATGCGGCTTCGGTGGCGGTCGCATTCATTGCGGCCTTGCTGGCCTTCCAGATTCCCATGAAGACCTGGGAGCGTTCCGCCCCGTGGCTCTTCGTGGTCTCGCTGCTGCTGCTGGTGGCCGTGCTCATTCCGCACATCGGCATCAACGTCAACGGTGCGCGGCGCTGGCTGCCGCTGGGCTTCATGCGCTTTCAGCCCTCCGAACTCGCCAAGCTCGCGATGGTGCTCTACGCCGCCAGCTACATGGTGCGCAAGATGGAGATCAAGGAGCGCTTCTTCCGCGCCGTGCTGCCGATGGGCATCGCGGTGGTGGTGGTCGGCATGCTAGTGATGGCCGAGCCCGACATGGGCGCCTTCATGGTGATTGCCGTCATTGCCATGGGCATCCTGTTCCTGGGCGGCGTGAACGCGCGCATGTTCTTCGTGATTGCGGCGCTGGTAGTGGTGGCCTTCGGCACCATCGTCGCCAGCAGCCCGTGGCGCCGCGAGCGCATCTTTGCGTATCTCGATCCGTGGAGCGAGGAGCATGCGCTGGGCAAGGGGTATCAGCTCTCGCACTCGCTCATTGCCATCGGCCGCGGCGAGATCTTCGGCGTGGGCCTGGGCGGCAGCGTCGAGAAGCTGCACTGGCTGCCCGAGGCGCACACCGACTTCCTGCTGGCCGTGATCGGCGAAGAGTTCGGCCTGGTCGGCGTGCTGCTGATCATCGGCATGTTCCTCTGGCTGACCCGCCGCATCATGCACATCGGCCGCCAGGCGATTGCGCTGGACCGCGTGTTCTCCGGCCTCGTCGCCCAGGGTGTAGGCGTGTGGATCGGTTTCCAGACCTTCATCAACATGGGCGTGAACCTCGGCGCACTGCCCACCAAGGGGCTGACCTTGCCGCTGATGAGCTTCGGCGGTTCGGCCATCCTGATGAACCTTGTGGCGCTCGCGGTGGTGCTGCGCATCGACTACGAAAACCGCGTGCTGATGCGGGGAGGTCGCGTATGACCGCCCGCACCGCACTCGTGATGGCCGGCGGCACGGGTGGCCACATTTTTCCGGGACTCGCGGTGGCCGAGGCCTTGCGCGAGCGCGGCTGGCGCGTGCACTGGCTGGGCGCGCCCGGCAGCATGGAAGAAAAGTTGGTGCCGCCGCGCGGCTTCGCCTTCGAGCCGGTGCAGTTCGGCGGCGTGCGCGGCAAGGGGCCGCTCACGCTGTTCCTGCTGCCGCTGCGGCTCTTGCGTGCCTTCTGGCAAAGCTTCGGCGTGGTGCGCCGCGTCAAGCCCGACGTGGTGGTGGGCCTCGGCGGCTACATCACTTTTCCGGGCGGAATGATGAGCGTGCTGCTCAACAAGCCGCTGGTGCTGCACGAACAGAACTCGGTCGCAGGCCTTGCCAACAAGGTGCTCGCGGGCGTGGCCGATCGCGTGTTCACGGCTTTCCCCAACGTGCTGAAGAAGGCGCAGTGGGTGGGCAATCCGCTGCGCGCGGCGTTCACCTCGCAGCCCGTTCCGTCCGTGCGTTTTGCGGGACGCAGCGGGCCGCTGCGTCTGCTGGTGGTCGGCGGCAGCCTGGGGGCCAAGGCACTCAATGCCGTGGTGCCGCAGGCGCTCGCGCGCATCGAGCCGGGCACGCGTCCACGGGTGCTGCACCAGAGCGGCGCCAAGCAGATCGACGAGCTGCGCGCCAACTATGCCGCGGCCGGCGTCGAGGGCGAGCTCACGCCGTTCATCGAAGACACCGCGCAGGCCTATGCCGACGCCGACATCATCGTCGCGCGCGCAGGGGCCAGCACCGTCACAGAAATCGCGGCCGTCGGCGCAGCAGCGCTGTTCGTGCCTTTTCCTTCGGCGGTCGACGACCACCAGACCACCAACGCGCGCTTCCTCGTCGATGCGGGCGGCGGCTGGCTGGTGCAGCAGACCGACCTCACACCTGAATTGCTGGCTGACTTGCTACAGAAAACCGAGCGCACCGCGCTGATCGAACGGGCCGCCAAGGCCAAAACCATGCAGAAGACCGAAGCGGTGGAAGCGGTCGTCCGCGCCTGCGAGGAGCTTGCCAAATGAAGCACGCAATTCGTCATATTCACTTCGTGGGCATCGGCGGCTCGGGCATGAGCGGCATCGCCGAGGTGCTGCTGAACCTGGGCTACCGCATCACGGGTTCCGACCTGGCCGACAGCGCCACGCTGCGCCGGCTCGCGAGCCTGGGCATCGGTACCTTCGTGGGGCATGCCGCCGCGCACATCGACGGCGCCGATGCGGTCGTGACGTCGACCGCGGTGCAGTCCGACAACCCAGAAGTCCTGGCCGCGCGCGAGAAGCGCATTCCGGTCGTGCCGCGGGCCATGATGCTGGCCGAGCTGATGCGCCTGAAGCAGGGCATCGCCATTGCGGGCACGCACGGCAAGACCACCACCACCAGCCTGGTGGCCAGCGTGCTCGACGCCGCCGGGCTCGACCCGACCTTCGTGATCGGCGGCCGGCTGAACAGCGCCGGCGCCAACGCGCAGCTCGGCAGCGGCGACTACATCGTGGTGGAAGCCGACGAGTCGGACGCCTCGTTCCTGAACCTGCTGCCGATCATGGCGGTGGTCACGAACATCGACGCCGACCACATGGAGACCTACGGGCACGACTTCGCAAACCTCAAGAAGGCGTTCGTCGACTTCCTGCACCGCATGCCGTTCTACGGCGTGGCCATCTTGTGCACCGACGATCCGGCGGTGCGCGACATCGTGGGCGAGGTCACCTGCCCGGTGACCAGCTACGGTTTCGACGAAGGCGCCCAGGTGCGCGCGGTCGACGTGCGCGCGGTGGGCGCACAGATGCATTTCACGGCGCAGCGGCGCAACGGCGTCACGCTGCCCGACCTGCCCATCGTGCTGAACCTGCCTGGCGAGCACAACGTGCGCAACGCGCTCTCGGTGATCGCTGTGGCGGTGGAACTCGGCATTCCCGACGAAGCGGTGCAGCGCGGGCTGGCCGATTTCAAGGGCGTGGGCCGCCGCTTCCAAAGCTATGGCGAGGTCGCCGTGCAGGGGCAGGCGGGCGTGGACGCACCGGGCAGCTTCACCGTGATCGACGACTACGGCCATCACCCGGTCGAAATGGCCGCGACCATCGCCGCCGCGCGCGGGGCGTTTCCGGGGCGCCGGCTGGTGCTGGCCTTTCAGCCGCACCGCTTCACCCGCACGCGCGACTGCTTCGAGGACTTCGTCAAGGTCATCGGCAATGCCGATGCGGTGCTGCTGGGCGAGGTGTACGCCGCCGGCGAGCCGCCCATCGTGGCGGCCGACGGCCGCTCGCTGGCGCGCGCACTGCGCGTGGCCGGCAAGGTGGAGCCCGTGTTCGTCGACGACATCAACGAGATGCCGCAGGCCATTCTGGACAACGCGCGTGCCGGCGACGTGGTGCTTTGCATGGGCGCGGGCTCCATCGGGGCGGTGCCGGGCAAGGTTGTCGAAATTGCCACCGCCGCGGGCGGCGCGGAGGTTACCCAATGACTCTTCAAGATCCCAAACAATTCGGCAAGGTGGCCGTGCTGTTCGGCGGAAGTTCCGCCGAACGCGAAATTTCGCTCTTGTCCGGCACCGGCGTGCTCGAGGCGCTGCGTTCGCGCGGTGTCGATGCGCATGCCTTCGATCCGTCCGAGCGCGATCTCGTCGAGCTCCGGCGCGAAGGTTTTGCGCGCTGCTTCATCGCGCTGCACGGCCGGCATGGCGAAGACGGCACGGTGCAGGGCGCGCTCGAGCTGCTCGGCATTCCCTACACCGGCTCGGGCGTGATGGCGTCGAGCGTGGCCATGGACAAGGTCATGACCAAGCGCATCTGGCAGGCCGACGGCCTGCCGACGCCGAAATACGTGCGCCTGGCCTTCGACCAGCAGAGCCGCGAGCAGGTTCGCGCCGTGCCTGATGTGCTGGGCCTGCCGCTGATCGTGAAGCCGCCGCGCGAGGGTTCGTCCATCGGCGTGACCAAGGTCGAGGGCTATTCGCAGATGCAGGACGCGGTGACGCTTTCGGCCAAGTACGACGCCGACGTGCTGTGCGAGGAATTCATCGAAGGCGAGGAAGTGACCTGCGCCGTGCTCGGGCAGGGGCTCGATGCGCGCGCGCTGCCCGTGGTGCGTATTGCCGCACCCGAAGGCGCCTACGACTACCAGAACAAGTACTTCACCGACGACGTGAAGTACCACTGCCCGAGCGGCCTGCCCGAAGCCGAGGAGCACGAGATCCAGCGCATCACGCTGGCCGCGTACCACACGCTCGGTTGCCGCGGCTGGGGCCGTGCCGACGTGATGATTCGCGCGAGCGACCGAAAGCCCTTCCTGCTCGAGATGAACACCTCGCCCGGCATGACCAGCCATTCGCTGGTGCCGATGTCGGCGCGCGCATCGGGCATTGCCTACGAAGACCTGTGCCTGCGCGTGCTGGCCTCGGCTTCGCTGGACGCCAAGGGAGGAGCGCAGTAGCCATGGCCGACAGCATCCCCGCGCCCTTCGACGTCAAGCTCATGAACATCGTCTCGAACCTCGCGTTCGCGGTGGTGGCGCTCATGCTGTTGGCGGCGGGCGCATGGTGGGTGCTGCGGCAGCCGTTCTTTCCCATTGCCGGCATCAAGGTCGACGGCGACGTGACGCATAACAACGAAGTGACCCTGCGCGCGAACGTGGCACCGCAGCTCTCGGGCAACTTCTTCACGGTCGATCTCGCCCGCGCGAGAACGGCCTTCGAGTCTGTGCCCTGGGTGCGCAAGGCGGTGGTGCGGCGCGAGTTTCCGAACAGGCTGCGCGTCACGCTGACCGAGCAGGTGCCGGTGGCCAACTGGGGCGACGACGCGGGTTCGAAGCTGATCAACGGCTTCGGCGATGTGTTCGAAGCCAACGTGGCCGAGGTCGACGACCGCCTGCCGCGGCTCGACGGTCCCATCGAGCAGGCTGGCCAGGTGCTGGGCATGTACCGCGTGATTGCGCCGATCTTCCAACCCTACGACTTCAGCGTCGACGAGCTCACGCTCTCGAGCCGGGGCAGCTGGAAGGTGGTGCTGAACAGCGGCGCCGAAATCGAACTCGGCCGCGGCCAGCCTGAAGAGGTGGCCGCCCGTACGCAACGTTTCCTGAAAACCGTGACCCAGGTCGCGGGCCAATACCACCGCACCGCTGCGGACGTCGAAGGGGCCGATCTGCGCCACAACGACGCCTATGCGTTGCGCCTTCGTGGCGTCACCACGGTCGTTACCGACCCGAAGACCAAGAAGAAATAAATAGAAGCGAATACCGAGGACATTCAATGCCCAAAGAATACAAAGACCTGGTTGTCGGACTCGACATCGGCACCGCCAAAGTGATGGTGGTGGTGGCCGAGGTGCTGCCCGGCGGTGAACTCAAGCTGGCCGGACTCGGCATTGCGCCGAGCAACGGACTGAAGCGCGGCGTGGTGGTGAACATCGACGCCACCGTGCAGAGCATCCAGCAGGCCTTGAAGGAGGCCGAGTTGATGGCCGACTGCAAGATCAGCCGCGTCTACACGGGCATTACCGGCAGCCACATCCGCGGCATCAACTCGAGCGGCATGGTGGCGGTGAAGGACAAGGAAGTCACGCCCGCCGACGTGGCCCGCGTGGTGGAAACCGCGCGTGCCATCAACATCTCGAGCGACCAGCGCCTCTTGCTGGTGGAGCCGCAGGAGTTCGTGATCGATGGCCAGGACGTGAAGGAGCCGATCGGCATGAGCGGCATGCGGCTGGAGGCCAAGGTGCACATCGTGACCGGCGCGCAAAGCGCGGCCGAGAACATCATCAAGTGCGTGCGCCGCTGCGGCCTCGAGGTCGACCAGCTGATGCTGAACCCGCTGGCCTCGAGCCAGGCGGTGCTGACCGAAGACGAACGCGAGCTCGGCGTGGTGCTGGTCGACATCGGCGCGGGCACCACCGACGTGGCCATCTTCACCAACGGTGCGATCCGCCACACGGCCGTGATCCCGATCGCGGGCGACCTGATTACCAGCGACATCGCCATGGCGCTGCGCACGCCCACCAAGGACGCGGAAGACATCAAGGTCGAGAGCGGCTACGCCAAGCAATTGCTGGCCGATCCGGACCAGCAGGTGGAAGTGCCCGGCCTCGGCGACCGCGGCCCGCGCATGCTGAGCAAGCAGGCACTGGCGGGCGTGATCGAGCCGCGCATCGAAGAGATCTTTTCGCTCGTGCAGCAGGTGGTGCGCGAGTCGGGCTATGAAGAAGTGCTGTCTTCGGGCGTGGTGCTCACGGGTGGCAGTGCAGTGATGCCCGGCATGGTCGAGCTCGGCGAAGACATCTTCCTCAAGCCGGTGCGGCGCGGCATTCCGAAGTATTCGAGCGCGTTGTCCGACATGGTCGCGCAGCCGCGCGCCGCCACCGTGATGGGGTTGCTCGAAGAAGCGCGCTTCGCACGCATGCGCGGCTTCAAGGTCGCGCAGAAGAACGGATCCGTAAAGACTGCGTTCGGACGTTTCAAAGACTTCATCGTGGGGAACTTCTGACCATGAATCACTCCCCACTCTGGCTCGCACGCGGCGGTCCTCCCGTGCATTTCAACGAGCGATGGCGGCGCACAGGTCCACCGCCACGACGACGGCTACGTTGAACTCGTCAAGACACTTAAAAAATTCATAGATACACAACGGCAACTGCAAATTCAAGGAGTTAGAAATGACCATCGAAATGATCGAAGTCGAAGAATTCAACCAAGGCACTCAGATCAAGGTGATCGGAGTCGGCGGCGGCGGCGGCAATGCCGTCGCGCACATGATGGAGCGTGGCGTGCAGGGCGTGCAGTTCGTTTGCGCCAACACCGACGCGCAGGCGCTCCAGCGCAGCAATGCCCACAAGAACATCCAGTTGGGCACCAGCGGCCTGGGCGCGGGCAGCAAGCCCGACAAGGGGCGTGAAGCGGCCGAGCTCGCGGTGGACGACATCCGTGCGGCCATCGACGGCGCGCACATGCTGTTCATCACCGCCGGCATGGGCGGCGGCACCGGCACCGGCGCCGCGCCGGTGATCGCGCGCGTCGCGAAGGAAATGGGCATCCTCACCGTGGGCGTGGTGACCAAGCCCTTCGACTGGGAAGGCGGGCGCCGCATGACCAACGCCGACGCCGGCCTGGCCGAACTCGAGGCGAATGTCGACTCGCTGATCGTGGTGCTCAACGAGAAGCTGCTCGACGTGCTGGGCGAGGACATCACCCAGGACGAAGCCTTCGCGCATGCCAACGACGTGCTGAAGAACGCCGTGGGCGGCATCTCGGAAATCATCAACGAGTACGGCGGCGTGAACGTCGACTTCGAAGACGTGCGCACCGTGATGGGTGAGCCCGGCAAGGCCATGATGGGCACGGCCGCCGCTGCCGGCCCGGACCGCGCGCGCATCGCCGCCGAACAGGCCGTGGCCTGCCCGCTGCTCGAAGGCATCGACCTCTCGGGCGCCAAGGGCGTGCTGGTGCTGGTGACCGCCTCGAAGGGTTCGCTGAAGCTGAACGAATCGAAGCTCGCGATGAACACCATCCGCGCCTACGCTTCGCCCGATGCGCACGTGATCTACGGCGCCGCCTACGACGAAAGCCTGGGCGACGAGATGCGCGTGACCGTGGTGGCCACCGGCCTCTCGCGCGCCGACGCGCGCCGTCAGGCACCGACGCTCGAAGTGATTCGTACCGGCACCGACAACATCCCGTTCAACGTGCCCACGCTCGGCGGCACGGGCCATGCCGGTCACGGCGGCCATGGCGGCGGAAGCCAGCCGAACTACGACGGCATGGCGGTTCCCAGCGTGTGGCGTACCAACCGCACGATGGCCGCAGCCAAGGTGGACGCGCTGTCGTCGGGCGGTATGGACGACTTCGAGATTCCCGCATTCCTGCGCCGTCAAGCTGACTAAGGCCAGGCCACCGAACGCAGAGGGCACGAAGGTTCGCAAGGGGTACGGGGAAGACCTGAAAGGGACTTCCGCCGACCCTAGGCGCTGCGTTCGCTTCGTGCCCTTTGCGTCCATCGCCCCGCGCTTGAAATAGAACCTATGTCTATCGGTGCCATAGCGAGGGGCATAGGCCGCCATGCCCGCCGCGCGCCTAAAATCCCGGGCGTGCTGCAACAAAGAACTCTCAAGTCGATCAGCCGCGCCGTGGGCGTGGGGCTTCACAGCGGGCAACGCGTGGAGCTCACGCTGCGCCCGGCTCCAGCAGACACGGGCATCGTGTTCCGGCGCGTCGACCTGCCCGAGCCGGTCGACATCCGCATGACCGCCGAAGCGGTGACCGACACGCGCCTGGCTTCCACGGTCTCGACCGGCGGGGCGAAGGTGCAGACGGTCGAACACCTGATGTCGGCCTGCGCGGGCCTGGGCATCGACAACCTCTACATCGACATCACGGCTGACGAAGTGCCGATCCTCGACGGGTCGGCCTCTTCGTTCGTGTTCTTGCTGCAGAGCGCGGGCATCGAACTGCAGAAGGCGCCGCGCCGCTTCATCCGCGTGACCCGCAAAGTCGAGGTGCGCGAAGGCGAGGGCCCCAACGAGAAGTGGGCAAGCCTGGAGCCGTACCACGGCTACAAGCTGAGCTTCGAGATCGACTTCGATCACCGCGTGGTCAATTCCACCGGCCAGCGCGTGGAGTTCGATCTCGGCAAGGACTCCTACAGCCGCGACATTGCACGCGCCCGCACCTTCGGTTTCACGAAAGAAGTCGAGTACATGCGCAGCAAGGGCCTAGCGCTCGGCGGCGGGCTCGACAACGCCATCGTGATGGACGACACCAAGGTGCTCAATGCCGGCGGGCTGCGCTACGACGACGAGTTCGTGAAGCACAAGATCCTCGACGCCATGGGCGACCTGTACATCATCGGCAAGCCGCTGCTCGCGGCGTACACCGCGTTCCGCTCGGGACATGCGCTCAACAACAAGCTGCTGCGCGAGTTGCTGGCGAACAGTGACGCTTATGAGGTCGTGACCTTCGAAGACGAAAAGCGCGCACCGCGCGGTTTCGGCGAAGTGGCGCGGGCCTGGTAGCAGGCCCCTCTCTTTCTCGCCCTCGCCAATGCTCGTCTTCCGCTGGGCCATCCTGCTGCTTCTGCTGGTGGCGGGCGCGTCGTTCGCGTTCTATGCGGGAACAGGGCAGGTCAAGTACCGGCGCTTCGGCTGGATCGTGCTCAAGTGGACGCTGCTCGCAGCGTTCGGCTTCTTTGCGGTGTTGATCGCTGAACGGGTGGCCTAGCAGTAGCCAGGCTTCGCGCGCTTCGCCGTTGATTGATGAAAGCCTGAAGCGGCTTTACCTCGAACGGCCCTGCCGGTAAGTGCCCGCATGCGTTTTCGACAGCTCGGCCGCTTCAGCCAGCCGCGCCATCGAGCGGCCCACCTGCGCATGCGTGATGGCAATGCCCAACGCGTCGGCCGCGTCGGCACCGGGCAGGCCGGGCAAATCGAGCAGGCGCTTCACCATCTCTTGTACCTGCGCCTTGGCGGCCTGGCCGTGACCGGCCACCGCCTTCTTCATTTGCAGCGCGGTGTATTCGGCCACCGTGAGCTTGCTGTTCACCAGCGAGGTCACGCAGGCGCCGCGCGCCTGGCCCAGCAGGAGCGTCGACTGCGGGTTGACGTTGACGAAAATGATTTCGACCGCCGAAGCGTCGGGCTGGTAGCGCTCGGCGATTTCCGCGATGCCGTCGAACAGCACCTTGAGGCGCGCCGGCAGGTTGCCGCTGCCCAGGTGCCGCGTGCTGATGGTGCCGCTCGCAACATAGCGCAGCGCATGGCCGTCCGCATCCACCACGCCGAAGCCGGTGGTCAGAAGGCCGGGGTCGATGCCGAGAATGCGCATGTCAGACGTTGAAGTACCAGCGGATCGAATGGAAGAAGATGGGGGCTGCAAAACACAAGGCGTCCACGCGGTCCAGCAACCCGTTCGCACCGGTCACGCCCACGCCTTTCTTGCCCCAGTTCGGAATGCCGCGATCGCGCTTGAGCGCTTTCATCACCAGGTGGCCCATCGAGCCGGCGATGCAGGCGATGACGGACACGGCGAGGGCCTGGCCGAACTTGAAGGGCGTGATGAACGAGAACAGCGCACCCACCAGGCTGGCCACCACGATGCCGATGCCCCAGCTGGTCCAGTTGAAGCTGCGGCTCACGTTGGGTGCAAAGGGCTTGCGTTGCGTGCGGCGCGAGATCACGTGCTGCACCAGCACCGAGGTCTGCACCACGAACACCAGGAAGAACACGAGAAACGCGCTCTTGCCTTCATAGCCCGGAAAGCTCAGGAGCAGCAGCGCCGGCACGTGGCTCATGCCATAGACGCAGACCATGATGCCCCACTGCAGCTTGGCGTTGCGCTCGAGAAAGTGGCTGGGGTCGTTGGCCAGCGCGCTGGCGACTGGAATCGCAAGGAACACGTAGACCGGAATGAACACGGTGAACAGGTCGAAGCGCGCGGTGGCTACGAGCCAGAACTGGATCGGCAGCACCACGAAGAAGGCCACGATCAGGCTGCGGTGGTCGCCGCGCCGCGTGGGCGAGAGCGTGATGAACTCGCGCAGCGCGAAGAAGGCGATGAGCGCGAACAGCACGGTGGCCACGGTTTCGCCCAAGGCCCAGCCGATCCAGAACACGATGACCATGAACCAGGTGGTGCCCAGCAGCTTGCGGTAGTGGGCGAGCTCGGCTTGCCAGGTGGCGTCGTGGACGGGGTTGCGGCGTTCCCTGAAACTCAGGAAGAGTGCCGTTGTGCTCGCGATCACGAGCAGCCCGAAGACGATGAGGAACAGGGTCGCGACTTGCTGGGTCGGGGTGAGGCTGCGCAGGAACTGGTTCATGTCAGTTCTCCACCGCGCGTTGTTGTTCGGGGCGCGTGCACAGGCCACCGGGAGCGCGCCCTGAATGACGCACAGCACGACACAAAGAAAAAGCCTTCATTTCAGACATCGCGCAAAGCGATCACCGCAGCACGTGCGCGATCGAGAAAGGGACGGCGCTCTTCGCTCTCTTCGACGCGGATCGGCGCACCGAAAGTGACCGAACACAAGATCGGCACCGGCACGATCTCGCCCTTGGGCATGACGCGCTGCACGTTGTCGATCCATGCCGGCACCAGCACCACTTCGGGAAACATCGTCGCGAGTGTGTAGAGGCCGGACTTGAACTTCTGCGGCTCGCCCGCGTGGCCGCGTGTGCCTTCGGGAAAGATGATGATCGAGTCGCCGCTGCGCAGCGCTTCGACCAAGGGTGCGAGCGGGTCAGGGGCGGGGGCTGCAGCGGGCTCGGACGGCGTTGCTTCCGCCATTACGGCCGGGGGGTCGACAGGGAGTGCGGCCGGTGGGGGAGGCGGTGGCGCCGGAAGATCGAGCAGCCCTTGCAGTTCGTCGAACGCCTCGGGGGTGACATCGACGACTGGCGATGCCATCGGCGCCATCGGCAGCAGCGGCTCCATCGAAGGCTCGATGCGCTCGGCGCGCGGTGCAACGGAATTTCGCACGGGCGCCGGTGGCGCCTCGGGTTCCGCCGGGGCCGCCGGTGGTGCGGTCGAGCCCGGTGCCGTGGCCGCACGCTCCACATACACCGCGTTGAACACCTCGGTCGTGATCCAGCGCTTGAACGGCGTATTGGCCCAGTAGTCGCGCGCCGCAATGGGCCGCGTGATGCTGCGCAGCTCTTCGGGCAGGGCGGCCCAGATCATCACGAGGTCGGCATGGCTCTGGTGATTGGCGAAATAGATGCGCTGCTCGGCCTTCGGCGGACAGCCGTACCAGCGCGCCTGGGCCCCCGTGAGCAACCGGATAACCCCCAACAACAACCAACCCGTGAGCTTTGCCAGCATGAGCGCGATGATACGGGTCATGCGATGGCGTTTCGATCTCCTTTCTCTGGCGTGGGCGGTGGCCCTGTTCCTTGTTCTCGTGCTGCTGGCCACCGTCGGCGCGCGTTGGGGGTGGCTGCGGAGTTTCTTCGGCGACGTGCTGGCCGTGATGTGGGTCTACGTCGTCTTCAAGACCTTCATTGCCGCGCGTGTGCTGCCATTGGCGCTGGCCGCGCTTGGCGTGGGCCTGGCGGTCGAACTGGGGCAGTTCCTGGCATCGGCCTGGCAGCTGCACATTCCGAACCGCGCCCTGCGCATCGTGCTCGGCAGCACGGCGGACTGGTGGGATGTGCTGGCCTACGCGATCGGCTTTTTGGCGGTGCTGGCCATCGAAGCGTTGCGCGACGCCGTCAGGGCAGTTCCACCGCAGGCATCCGCGCCGCGATGGTCGAAGCCCGCCCGCTGAGGTAAGAAGACGAGCCCAGCCGGCGCTCGAAGAACTTGGGGCTCGGCAGCATCACCGCCAGGCGCGCGGCCTCGCCGGCGCTCAGGCGCGAGGCGGGTTTTCTGAAGTAGTACTGGGCTGCTGCTTCGGCGCCGAACACGCCTTCGCCCCATTCAACGTTGTTCAGGTAGATCTCGAGGATGCGCCGCTTGTCGAGCAGCACCTCGAGCAAGGTGGCAAGCACCAGCTCCTGGCCCTTGCGCAGCAGCGTGCGCTCGCCGGAGAGCAGCAGGTTCTTCGCGAGCTGCTGCGTGATGGTGGAGCCGCCGCGCAACTGCACGGGCCGCACCGGCTTGCCGCGCGCAATGGCACGGGCCGCCCGCCGGGCCGCGAGTTCCTCGGCCTTGGCATTGCGTTGCCGCGCACGTTCGATGGCTTCCCATTCCACGCCGTTGTGGTCGATGAAGTCGGCGTCCTCGCTGGCGATGACTGCGCGCTTCAGGTTGTCGTTGATCTGCGCGTAGGGCACCCACTCCTGGCGCCAGGCGCCCTTGCTGCCCTGGTGAATGGTGATCTGCCAGGCTTCGGAGCGCTGGAATGCGGTGCTTTGCGGGTCGATCACGGCCATGGCGGCAATGCGCGCCACGAAGAAAAGCTCGAGTGCCACTGCCGCGACCAGCAGGTACGCAATCAGCCGCAGCAGCCCCTTCATTGGCCGGCGGCGATTGAAGCGCGCAATTCCGTCAGCACCTGCGCAGCGGGCGGGCGCACGCCGCGCCAGGCTTCGAAGGCTTCGGCCGCCTGCTCGACCAGCATGCCGAGTCCGTCGCGCCCCACAGCGCCGTGGGCTTCGGCCCATGCGATGAAGCCGGCTGCGGCGGGGCCGTACATCAGGTCGACCGCAAGCGCGCCAGGGCGCAGCACCTGCGCGCGCACCGGCACCGCATCGCCCGCGAGGCTGGAGGCCGTGGCGTTGATCACCACGTCGAAATTGCTGGGTACTTCGTCGAGCGCCCACGCTTCGAGCGTGGCGCCATGGCGCAAGGCCAAGGCCGCGTGGCGCTGCACCAGGGCCATGGCCTTGCCGACGGTCCGGTTGGCCACCACGATGCGCGAGGCACCGGCATCGAGCAGCGGCCCGAGCACGCCCGCGGCAGCGCCGCCCGCACCGATCAGCAGCAGCTCGCGGCCGGCCAGCGGCACGGCGGCGTTGCGCACGATGTCGTTGACGAGCCCGATGCCGTCGGTGTTGTCGGCGCGAATGCTGCCGTCGGCTTCGAAGCGCAGCATGTTCACCGCTTGCGCGAGCAGGGCGCGTTCGCTGGTGTGCTGCGCAATTGCGGCCGCATCGAACTTGAAAGGCACGGTGACGTTGCAGCCGCGCGCGACGTTGCCGTGTTCGGCAGCTTCTCGTCGGAAGCTGGCAACGCCTTCGGCGAAGGCGCCGATCGGCACGAGCCGGCGGGTGTATTCCAGCTGTTGGCCGCAGAGCTCGGCAAATCGGGCATGGATGCGCGGCGAGCGGCTGTGCTCGACGGGATTGCCCATTACGCAGTACAGGTCCATGGCGCCGTGATTTGCTGTTGCTGTTGCTATTGGGAAGAGAGTTCGATGGTTTCGTCGCGCGTGAACTTGAAGCGCGACTGCAGCACGATCTGGTCGGTCTGCTTTCGCATCGCGTCGGTGAATTTTCCGAAGTTGCCGATGCTGAGCACGATGGCCTTGGCGCGGCGGTCGAGCGTGGTGTCGCCGGAGCTTTCGTCGACCACGGTGTCCAGGATCTTGCCGTCGTGGTTGATGGTGATCGTCATCTTGAGCTGGCCGTAGAGCTTCTTGCCGGCCGCCGTGGGGAAGTTCTCGGTGCCCCGCACCTCGATGCGGCGGCGCAGCGTGTCCACGTAGATGGCATAGGCCGCCTCGCGCGTGGAAGGGCTCAGGTAGCGCTTCTTGGGGCGTGCGTTTTCTTCGTTCACGCGCCGTTCGATTTCGGCCAGCAGCTCGACCATCTGGCGGCGCTTTTCCTCGCGGGCAACGGATTCCTTCGGATCGCCGGAGGCGCGCGGGTCGGGCGCGGGCATCGCGGCCAACTCGCGCTTGAGCTGGGCGAGCAGCTGCATCTGCTGCGCCTGCATGGCCTCGACCTGGCGCTGCGCTTCCTCGATGGAGTCGCCGACGGCGGTAAAGCTCGACGGCGGCAGCGGACTGGTGGCGCGGCCCCGTTCGAGGTCGCCGCCGCCCGCCAGCGAGGTCTGTGCCATGACGCGGGCCGTGGGGTCGGGCTTGTCGTTGGTCTTGCTGTTGACCAGGATCACCTCGAGCGGCGTGTCGCTGAAGACCCGGTTGAACGATTCGGGGTCGACGAAGCGCACCGCCAGAAGCGCGGCATGCGCGATGACCGACACACCGAGTGCGATCTGCAGCGTGCTCAGATCCCTGAAGTTCATTGACGGCGCTCCTCGCGGCTCATTGAATAATTTTCGTGCCCGGCGCGGCGTTCATGCCGGCGTGTTTTCCGGTGCCGCCTCGCTGTCGGTGAGGTCGACTGCGATCGCGATGGGACCGGCCACTTCTTCTTCCTCTTCGTCGCCGCTTTCTTCCTCGGTCGCGGCATCCGCCTTGGGCGCGTCGAGGCGTTCGAGCACCGTGCCGTGCACGTCGAGCGCGATTTCGTCGATCTCGCCGAGCTTCACGCGCAGGCGCGCGCCGCGCTCCTGCTGGCCAGCCACCGGAAACACCAGCGGCAGCGTGTCCGCGCGCACCAGTGCGCCGTTCTGGATGTCCTTGATGACAGTGACTTCAAGCTCGGTGATGCCTTGCTGCTCCAGGTACTTGAGCGTCCAGAAGCGTTCCATGCCGCCCTGGTAGGCGTTGTAGGTGGCATAGGCGGCGTCGAAGCCCGAGAGAATCGAGAACAGGTCGGCGTCCTTCGGCTTGAAGGGCGCGGCCAGTGCGGCCGTCTTGCCGTGGCGCGCGGCCGCGATGATCTGCCACTGGTTCACCAGGTCGGTGTAGCGGCGCAGCGGCGAGGTGCTCCAGGCGTAGCTCTTCACGCCCAGGCCCGCGTGCGGCAATGCCCGCGTGCCCATGCGCACCTTGATGCCCGGCGCCAGGCTCGCCTGGCTGCGGTAGAGCCCGGGCACGCCGAGTTCGCCGAGCCAGCCGCCCCAGCTGCTGTTGGCAAGGATCATGGCCTCGGACACGATCAGGTCGAGCGGCGCACCGCGCTGGCGCGTGGTGATCTGCACCTGCTCGCTGCCGTTCGGCTCGCCGTCCTTGCCGACGAGGCGAAAGTTGTAGTCGGGCCGGTTGAAGTTCTCGGGCTTGCCGCGCACCACTTCGCGCTGGGCCTTCAGCTGCTTCGCGAGGCGGAACAGGAAGGAAAGCGGAGCGCGCAGGTTGGCAGCCGCTTCAGGCGTGTTCTCGCCCGTGAACGATGCGTCTTCGAGCCACGGCTGCGTGACGACGCTGTCGAGCTGGTCGTGCCGCAGATTAGCCACGATGGGCACGCGCTCGAGCTTGGTCTCGGTCGATTGCAGCTCGAGCGTGGCTTCGTCGAAGCGCGCGTAGAGCGACACGGCCGGCCGGTCGCCGCCTTCGAGCAGCGTGTAGGCATTGACCACCTCGTCGGGCAGCATCGTGATCTTGTGGCCCGGCATGTAGACCGTGGACATGCGCGCGCGCGCCACCTGGTCGATGGCGCTGCCCGGCGTCAGCGCAAGGCCCGGCGCCGCAATGTGGATGCCGACCGTGACGGTGCCGCTGCCCAGGCCCTGGACCGAAAGCGCATCGTCGATTTCAGTAGTCTGCGAATCGTCGATCGAGAAAGCCTGCACGCCGGCAGCCAGCGGCAGCTCGTCCACGATGGCCGGTGCGGCGAGCGCCGGAAAACCCGTGCCCTTGGGGAAATTCTCGAACAGGAAGCGGCGCCAGTGGAACTGGTAGGGCGAGTCGATGGCGCCGGCGCGCTCCAGCAGCTCAAGCGGCGGGCGCTGCGTGGCGCGCGCTGCATCGACCACGGCCTTGTACTCGGGCGCGTTCTTGTCGGGCTTGAAAAGAATCTTGTAGAGCTGCTCTCGAATTGGCTGCGGGCACACGCCTTCGGCCAACTGCCCGGCCCATTCGACGATTTGCGCCTGGACGACTTTTTTCTTTTCGATGGCGGCGAGCGCCTGCTGCACGATTTCGGCCGGCGCTTTCTTGAAGCGCCCCTTGCCCGCGCGGCGGAAGTAGTGCGGCGCCTCGAACAGCGCGAACAGCGCGGCGGCCTGCTGCGCGAGCGTGGGCTTGTCGCTGAAATAGTCGGCCGCGAGTTCGGCAAAGCCGAATTCGCCCTCGGCCGCGAATTCCCAGGCCAGGTCGAGATCCATGGTGGCGGCGAGCGCGCGGGCTTCGGCCATCAGCTCGGCCGGCGCCGGCTTCTCGAAACGCAGAACGATGTTGACGCCCTTGACCTTGACGCGCTTCCCGGTGTCGAGCTCGACCTGCGCCGATGCTTCGGCCTCCGACAGCACGCGGCCGCCGAGGTACTTGCCGGCTTCTTCAAACAATACAAACATGCCCGGATTGTCCCACGCTGAACCCGGCTCGCCGCCCGGCCCCGGGGACTCAGATCGGGTTGATGAAGTCGATGACGTCGTCGAGATGGTTCTGCTCGAAATCGGACAGCGCATGGTCGCCTCCCTCGAGCAGCTTGATGTTGCTGTCGGGGTAGCGCGCGGACATTTCGTGCCAGTCGAGCGCCTCGTCGCCCTTGGCGATGATGGCCAGCACCCGCTCGGGGCGCGTGAGGGCGCCGACTTCCATGGTGCGCAGTTCCTGGATGTACTCGGGCCGGAAATAGAAATGCTCGGCCGGGTCCTGCCACATGGTCTGGTCGCCGATATAGAGCGCCAGGTCGCGCGCCGGGTGCACGGCCGGGTTGAGCAGCACGGTGCGGCAGCGCGTCATGCCCGCGACGTACGTGGCATAGAAGCCGCCCAGCGAGGAGCCGACCACGGCCATCGATTTGCGCGGCCAGTCCGCAATGCCCTTCATCACCATGTCGATGGCTTCGCGCGGGGAAGGCGGCAATTGCGGACACCACCACTGCAGCTCGGGATGCTCCAGTGCCACGCGACGCGCCATCAGCCGCGCCTTGGTCGAGCGGGGCGAGGAGCGGAAACCGTGCAGATACAAGAGATGGGTGGTTTTCGGATCCATGCGAGGCGGAGACTGAAAGTGGTGCGTTCGACGCAGCTCCATTGAAGGCGTCGGACAATTTTGCATGAGGTCCGCGTGCGCGACGCGGCTTCCGGTGAGGGCTCTCGCATGCAGGCTTCGTGCAGGGAGGTGATTGTTGACCACTGGAATCTCTGGGCCGCGGAAATTTCTGGCGCGGGCCGTGACTCGGAACCCGAAAGTATTCAGCTTGTGCCCCGGAAGTGCCCAAGTCCGTCGGATCGTGTTGCGTTTTCGGTATTGCCGCGGGTTTGGCAGCTTGTCGGCGGCTTGAATTGCCCGGCCGGATTCCGAAAGGCGGCACAAAGTTTCGCGGCCGGCGGAGGTGTCCGCATCCCATGAAAAAGGGAGGTGCCGCGGCCTTTTGGATGCGCGCGGCGGCTTATGCTAAGCCCATGAATATTGAGGCTCAGGATGCCGGGACGGCACGCCGCTGGGGCGTGCTCGTGGTCGAAGACGACAGCCGCGCACGCGCCTTCTTCGAGGCCAGCGTGCAGCGCAGCGCAAGCCTGTTCTGGCTGGGAAGCGCCGGCACGGTGCACGAGGCATTGGCCTGGCTGGCCCAGACCACCACCATTCCCGACGTGCTGCTGGTCGACCTCGGCATGCCCGACGGCAGCGGGCTGGACGTGATTCGCGAGGCCGTCGCACGCTTTCCGGGCTGCGAGCCGCTGGTGATCTCCGTCTTCGGAGACGAGGAAAATGTGCTTTCCAGCATCGAGGCCGGCGCTGTCGGCTACATCCACAAGGACGCCGCGCCGGAGGACATTGCGCAGACCATCGTGGAGATGAAGGCGGGGGCGTCGCCCATCTCGCCCATGATCGCGCGGCGCGTGCTCGCCAAGTACCGCAGCCTGCAGTTGGCGGGTACGCCCACCGCCGCCGCGGCGCCCCAGGCGGCCGTCGGCGGCGCGGCGCCCAGCCTGCTCTCCGCCCGCGAGCACGAAGTGCTGACGCTGATCGCGCGCGGCTTTTCCTATGCGGAAATTGCACGGCTCAAAGGGTTGAGCGTGCACACGGTGCAGACACACATCAAGAATCTCTACGGCAAGCTGGCCGTGCATTCCAAGAGCGAGGCCGTGTTCGAGGCCACGCGGCTCGGCCTGCTCTCCCACCCCGGGTGACCCGCGTGGTGGGGCGCATGTTCGGAAGGCCGGGGAGGGCCCTTTTTGCGCTGTGGCTCGCGGTGGTCCTGACGGCAGCGTCCTCTGCCACGGCGGCGGAAGGCCCGATCGAATTGCGCAGCGGCACCGTCACCGTCACTGTCGACGGCGTCACGCGCACGGCGCCCCTCGAGCTTTCCTACCACTGGGACCGCGAGCACCGGGGGCGCACCGGCTTTGCGAGCTTCGAACTGCCTTTCACCCTCGCCGCCGAACCCGGGACGCCGTGGGGCATCTTCATTCCGCGCACCGGCAACGTCCTCGAGGTGTGGCTGAACGATGCGTTGCTGCAGGTTTATGGCGATCTGGGCCGCGGCAACGGACCCGACTACGCCAAGGCGCCCATCTATGTGCCGATTCCGGGGCACCTCTTGAAAGCCGGCGACAACCGCCTGCAGATTCGCATCCGCGCCGACAGCGCCCGGCGGGCCGGTCTTTCGCGCGTGACGGTCGGGCCGGCCACGCCGGTGCGCACCGATCTTTTCGAGAGTGCCTACGGCTGGCGCTTTACCGGCTCGGTGCTTCTGACCGCCTTCAGCCTCATCGTCGGCGGCATTGCGCTGGCGCTGTGGCTCACGCAGGTCGATGCCGACGCCGTGGGGCGGCGTCGGCGCGACGGCATCTATTTCTGGGCGGCGCTCGCCGAATTCTGCTGGGCGATGCGGGTGGCCGACGGGGTGATTGCCGAACCGCCCCTTCCCTGGCCGGCCTGGGGGGTGCTCATGGCCGCCTGCTACGCGGGCTGGGCCGCGTCCGCCATGATGTTCTGCTACCACCTGGCGGATTGGGACGCCAACCCCCGCATGCGCTGGTTGCGGTGGCCGATGGCCGGCGTGGTGGCCGGAACGATCGGCGCGAGTTCAATGGCGCTGTTCCGCGAAGAGCCTTACTGGCTCACCGGCTGGCTCGCGGGGGAAATTGTGTTCATTACGCTGTTCGTCTGCGCGTTTGTCGTGGCGACTGTTCGGCGGCCGAACGTGGGGCGCCTGCTGGTGGCGGCCGCCGCGCTGGCGACGCTGGGCTTCGGCGTCCGCGACTGGCTGGTGATCCGCCTGAGCGACGCCTACGGCGAGACCACCTGGGTGCGCTATTCCTCCGTGTTCTTCGGCATTGCGCTGCTTTTGATCGTACTGCGGCGCTTCCATGCCGCGAGCGTCGAGGCCCGCGGTTCGGTCGTGGCCTTGGCCCAGCGCGTGGCGCAGCGCGAACGCGAGCTCGCATCGACCTTCGCCGCGTTGGAGCAGGTGGCGCGCGACCAGGCGCGCACCCACGAGCGCGAGCGCATCCTGCGCGACATGCACGACGGCGTGGGCTCGCACATCAGCTCGGCCATCCGGCAGCTGCAGTCGGGCCAGACCAGTTCCGAGGAGCTGCTGCGGACCCTGCGCGACTCGCTCGACCAGCTCAAGCTGTCGATCGACTCCATTCATCTGCCGCCGGGCGATGTCGGTGCCTTGCTGGCGGCGCTGCGCTACCGGCTGGAGCCGCGCCTGGCGGCCGGGGGCATCGAGCTGGAGTGGGCGGTGGACGAGGTGCCCACGGTGAAGCGGCTCGACGCGCAGGCCATGCGGCAACTGCAGTTCCTGCTGTTCGAGGCCATTTCCAACGTGCTGCAGCACGCCCAGGCGAAGAAGCTCCGCATCGAAGCAGAAACGGTGGCCGGGGCGGTGCAGCTGCGCGTGATCGACGACGGCCGGGGCTTCAATGCATCGCGGGTGCCGCGGGCGCTGACGGAGCGCGCGGGCACTGTCGGTGTCCGGCTGGCGCTCGAAAGCCGACCTGGGCGCACGGTCGTTCTGCTCGATTTCGGCTGAAGCGCCTTGCGGGGCGCGGATAATCCGCCCCCATGTCCGCCGTGTTCAATCAGCCCTCCCTGGCGCGCCGCGTCGCGCCCATCTTCCTGGGGTTCGACGGCTTTCTGGCCTTTGCCGTGCTGTTGCTGGCCTTTGCCGGGTTGCTGACCATGTATTCGTCGGGCTACGACCATGGCTCGCGTTTTGCCGATCATGGCCGCAACATGCTGCTGGCGGGCTTCATCATGTTCGTGGTGGCCCAGGTGCCGCCGCAGCGGCTGATGATGTTCGCGGTGCCGGTGTATGTCGCTGGGGTGGCGCTGTTGATCGCGGTCGCTCTTTTCGGAATCACGAAGAAGGGCGCCACCCGCTGGATCAACGTCGGCGTGGTGATCCAGCCCAGCGAAATCCTCAAGATCGCGATGCCGCTGATGCTGGCGTGGTGGTTCCAGCGCCGGGAAGGCCAGCTGCGGCCGCTCGATTTCGTGGTGGCCACGGTGTTGCTGGCGATTCCGGTCGGGCTCATCATGAAGCAGCCCGACCTGGGCACTTCGCTGCTGGTGCTTGCCGCGGGCCTGGCGGTGATCTTTTTCGCCGGGCTGCCCTGGAAGCTCATCGTGCCGCCGGTGGTGATCGGTGCCGTGGCCATCACGCTGATCGTGGGCTTCGAGTCGCAGCTGTGCGCCGACGGCGTCGACTGGCGGGTATTGCACGACTACCAGAAGCAGCGGGTTTGCACGCTGCTCGACCCGAGCAAGGATCCGCTGGGCAAGGGCTTTCACATCATCCAGGGAATGATCGCCATCGGTTCGGGCGGCGTGGGCGGCAAGGGGTTCATGCAGGGCACGCAGACGCACCTCGAATTCATTCCCGAGCGCACCACCGACTTCATCTTTGCCGCCTATTCCGAAGAATTCGGCCTGGTGGGCAACCTGGCGCTGATTGCGGCCTTCATCCTGCTGATCTTTCGCGGGCTGGCCATTGCAGCGAGCGCCACGAGCCTGTTCTCGCGGCTGCTGGCCGGGGCGGTGACGATGATTTTCTTCACCTATGCCTTCGTCAACATGGGCATGGTGAGCGGCATCCTGCCCGTGGTGGGCGTGCCGCTGCCTTTCATCAGCTACGGCGGCACCGCCATGGTCACGCTGGGGCTGGGGCTGGGCATCCTGATGTCCATCGCCCGCGCCAGGAAACTCTCCCAAAACTAGCGTCAAAGCCGACGCGGGCGCGGGTCAGGAGCACGGCGGAACCCGCTTCGCCGGACCGCTGGTGTTGCCCCCGGCAAAGGGAAGGCGAAGCGGGACGAAGTGCGCGCAGCCCGGGGGCGAGCCCTAGAATCCCGGAATGATCTCTCGCGAACCCACCATCGAGCGCCTCGCCACGGCGCAACAGCTCCTGCTTACGCCGTTCGGCCTCGACGAATCGCACCTGAGCAAGGCCCTGGCCGAGATCACCGCCCACAAGGTGGACGACGCCGATCTGTACTTCCAGTACACGCGCAGCGAGGGCTGGAGCCTGGAAGAAGGCATCGTCAAGACCGGCAGCTTCAGCATCGACCAGGGCGTCGGCGTGCGCGCGGTCAGCGGCGAGAAGACGGCATTCGCCTATTCGGACGACATCTCCGAGGCGTCGCTGCTCGATGCGGCCCGCACGGTCCGCTCCATTTCTTCGGCGGGCCGCACTGCGCGCGTGAAGACACCGGCCCGCAAGATCGCTTCGAGCCGCTCGCTCTACAACGGCGTCGACCCCATTTCCACGCTCGACAGCACGGCCAAGGTCAAGCTGCTCGAACGGGTCGAGAAGCTCGCGCGTTCGCGCGACCCGCGCGTGGCGCAGGTCATGGCGGGTCTGGCAAGCGAGTACGACGTGGTGCTGGTGGCGCGTGCCGACGGCACGCTGGCGGCCGACGTGCGTCCGCTGGTGCGCCTTTCGGTGACCGTCATCGCCGAGCAGAACGGCCGGCGCGAAGTCGGTTCCGGCGGCGGCGGCGGCCGTTTCGGGCTGGCCTACTTCACCGACGAGCAGATTGCCGAATATGTCGACCAGGCCGTGAAGGCCGCGCTCACCAACCTCGATGCCCGCCCGGCACCGGCCGGCGAAATGACGGTGGTGCTCGGCTCCGGCTGGCCCGGCATCCTGCTGCACGAGGCGATCGGCCACGGGCTGGAGGGCGACTTCAACCGCAAGGGATCGAGCGCTTTTTCCGGCCGCATCGGCCAGCGCGTGGCGGCCAAGGGCGTGACGGTGCTCGACGACGGCACCATTGCCGACCGCCGCGGCTCGCTCAATGTGGACGACGAGGGCAATGCGAGCCAGCGCAACGTGCTCATCGAAGACGGCATCCTCAAGGGCTACATCCAGGATTCGCTCAACGCGCGCCTCATGAAGGTCAAGCCCACGGGCAACGGCCGGCGCGAGAGCTACGCCCACGTGCCGATGCCGCGCATGACCAACACCTACATGCTCGGCGGCGACAAGGACCCGAAGGAAATCGTCGCCAGCATCAAGAAGGGCCTGTACGCCACCAACTTCGGCGGCGGCCAGGTCGACATCACGAGCGGCAAGTTCGTGTTCTCGGCCAGCGAGGCCTTCTGGGTCGAGAACGGCAAGATCCAATACCCCGTGAAGGGCGCAACCATCGTGGGCAACGGCCCCGACGCGCTCACCCGCGTGACCATGATGGGCAACGACATGGCGCTCGATTCGGGCGTGGGCACCTGCGGCAAGGAAGGCCAGAGCGTGCCCGTGGGCGTCGGCCAGCCCACCTTGCGCATCGATGGTTTGACCGTAGGCGGAACGGCCTGATACCTTGCTAAGCTCCGCTCCTTATTCTTAAAAAGAGGAGCGTTCGATGAGGATCAGGATCAATTCGTCTGCGGCCCTGTGGGCCGCGACCGCCGCAGTGGCGCTCGCAACCGCAGGCTGCGCTTCGCGCGGCGGTTCTGGTGACAGCAGCCAGCCCGCGGCGTCGGCGCCCGCCGCCAGCGCACCCGCTGCCCCGGCACGCGGCGGCTCGAAGGCCGGCATGGACACCAAGGGCAACGTCGTTGATTCGTCCAAGGTCGAGGCCGGCAGCGGCCGCACCGTCAAGGGCTTGAACGGCTACGAAGGCGAAATCACGGGCGTCCCCGCGCGCAACAGCAAGTTCTCCCGGTTGCAGATCGGCATGAGCGCCAGGCAGGTCACCGACCTTGCAGGCCAGCCGACCGACCAGGGCGCCTACGTCACGGGCAAGGCTTTCATTCCGTTCTATTTCGGCAGCGACCGTCACCGCTACGAGATGACCTACAAGGGCCAGGGACGGCTGGTTTTCGCAGGCGGCGGCATGGGCGACTACTCGAGCGGCAACCTGATCTGGATCATTCACAACCCCAACGAGTCCGGCTACCGCTGAGCCGTCCGTAGCCGGGCCCTTTGCCCGGCTTTTTGTTTTCCGTGCTACATTTCGCCCACATGTCCGCCCTCCGCGCTTATTTCTTTGCCTACTTTTGGTTCCCGGTTTCCGGCGGACGAGAGGCGAGCGCGTAAAGCAAACGAACACCCTCCCAAAACCGCCGGCGCCTCCAGCCCCGGCGGTTTTTTTATGCCCTGACGATATTCACACCCACAAGGAAAGAACCATGAGCACGAACACTGCCCCGGCCAGCGACAGCTGGTATGCGAGCGTCGAGAAAACCAGCAAGACCGACGACGAACGCATCAAGGACATCAACGTGCTGCCCCCTCCCGAACATCTGATCCGCTTCTTTCCGATTCGCGGCACGCCGGTCGAAACGCTGATCGAGGGCACCCGCCGGAACATCCACAACATCATGGCGGGCAAGGATGACCGGCTGCTGGTGATCATGGGGCCGTGCTCGATTCACGACCCGGCCGCCGCACTCGAATACGCCCGCCGCCTCAAGGTGGAGCGCGAAAAATACGCCGGCACGCTCGAGATCGTGATGCGCGTGTACTTCGAGAAGCCGCGCACCACGGTCGGCTGGAAGGGCCTCATCAACGACCCGTACCTCGACGAGAGCTTCCGCATCGACGAAGGCCTGCGCATTGCGCGCCAGCTGCTCATCGACATCAACCGGATCGGCCTGCCGGCGGGCAGCGAGTTCCTCGACGTGATTTCGCCGCAATACATCGGCGACCTGATCGCCTGGGGCGCCATCGGTGCGCGCACCACCGAAAGCCAGGTGCACCGCGAACTGGCCTCGGGCCTCTCAGCGCCCATCGGCTTCAAGAACGGCACCGACGGGAACATCCGCATCGCCACCGACGCCATCCAGGCGGCGGCGCGCGGCCACCACTTTCTCTCGGTGCACAAGAACGGCCAGGTCGCCATCGTGCAGACCAACGGCAACCGCGACTGCCACGTGATCCTGCGCGGCGGCAAGGCGCCGAACTACGATGCCGCGAGCGTCGAAGCCGCCTGCAAGGATCTCGAAGCCGCCAAGCTGCCGCCCACGCTGATGGTCGACTGCAGCCACGCCAACAGTTCCAAGCAGCACCAGAAGCAGATCGACGTGGCGAAGGACATCGCCAATCAGATCGCCGGCGGTTCGAACCGCGTTTTCGGCGTGATGGTCGAGAGCCATCTGCAAGCCGGCGCCCAGAAGTTCACCCCGGGCAAGGACCAGCTCTCGGGCCTCGAATACGGCAAGAGCATCACCGATGCCTGCATCGGCTGGGACGATTCGGTGCAGGTGCTCGACACGCTGTCGCAGGCGGTGAAGCAGCGCCGCGGTTAAGCAGAGGTTTAAAGCATCCCGGCCAGTTCGGGCCAGTGGTGCCGCATGGCGGTGGCTTCATCGCTGTCGGGCGGCACCAGGGAAAAGTCGGCGAAGTCGAAGCCCGGGCCGACCAGGCAGGCGACCAGCGTGTAGTCGCCGCTCGTGTGGCCCTGGATCGGCCGGGCGGCCTGCCACTGGCCGGCCGACACCACGTGCTGGGGGCGCGTGCCGTGCGCGTCGACCGGGCCGAGCCGCACATGGGCCGGCGCGGTGCGCAGGGCGGCGTCGCAAGTCCAGAGCGCCAGCGGCACGCCTTCGAGGTGCACCCAGACTTCATCCGACAGCACCCGGTGCCAGCGCGAATGCTGGCCGGCCTCGAGCAGGAAATAGATGCTGGTGAGTGCGCTGCGCGGCGCGCGGCCATCTGTGGGAACGACGCTCGCCGCCGAGCGGAACACCTCGCTGTACCAGCCGCCCTCGGGGTGCGGCTGCAGCCTCAGGCTTTCGATCAGTTCGCGGGCGCGCGTGGCGGTCATGGGGCCGTCGTGCTGCGGAGTGCCGCAAGCAGCTTGTCGTGCACGCCGCCGAAGCCGCCGTTGCTCATGCAGACGATGTGATCGCTGGGCCGGGCTGCGGCCACGACCTGCGCCACCAGCGGCTCGATGGCGCCGGCCACCTGGGCGCGGTCGCCCATAGGGGCCAGGGCCGCGGCGGCGTCCCAGTCGAGCCCGGCTGTATGGCAGAACGACAGGTCGGCCGCTTCCAGGCTCCACGGCAGCTGCGCCGCCATGACGCCCAGCTTCATCGTGTTGCTGCGCGGTTCGAAGGCCGCGAGGATGCGCTCACTTTGCTTGCCGGCATCGTCGAGCTTCTTGCGCAGGCCATCGAGCGTGGTGCGGATGGCCGTGGGGTGATGGGCGAAATCGTCGTAGACGGTGATCGCGCCGCCGCTGCGCTCGACTGTGCCGCGCAGCTCCATCCGGCGGCGCACGTTTCTGAAGCTGCCGAGCGCGCGCGCCGCATCGGCCGGCGCCACGCCCACGTGCTCGGCGGCCGCGATGGCGGCCAGCGCGTTCATCTGGTTGTGCAGGCCCGAGAGTTCCCACTCGACCCGGCCGACCGCTTCGCCCTGGCGCAGTACGTCGAAGGCGTCATGCGTGCCGCGGGCTTGCCATTCGCTGTTCTGTCCGCCCGCGCCGAAGCGGGCGAGTTCGCTCCAGCAGCCCTGCGCCAATACGCGCTGCAGGCTTTCTTCGGTGGCGTTCACCACCAGCCGGCCGGTGCCCGGTACCGTGCGCACGAGGTGATGGAACTGCCGCTCGATGGCGGCAAGGTCGTCGAAGATGTCCGCGTGGTCGAACTCGAGGTTGTTGAGAATCGCGGTGCGCGGGCGGTAGTGCACGAACTTGCTGCGCTTGTCGAAGAAGGCGGTGTCGTATTCGTCCGCCTCGATGACGAAGGCTGGCCCATCGCCGAGGCGGGCCGACACGCCGAAGTCGAGCGGAACCCCGCCGACGAGAAAGCCCGGCGCCTTGCCGCCCTGCTCGAGCACCCAGGCCAGCATCGACGTGGTGGTCGTCTTTCCGTGGGTTCCGGCCACGGCCATCACATGGCGGCCCAGCAGCACGTGCTCGGCGAGCCATTGCGGTCCGCTGGTGTAGGGCTTGCCGGCATCGAGGATGGCTTCCATCAACGGAAACTTGGGGCTGCCGTCGGACAGCCGGGCCCGCGAAACCACGTTGCCGACCACGAACATGTCGGGCGACAGTGCCAGCTGGTCGGCGCCGAAGCCTTCGATCAGGTCGATGCCGAGCGACCGGAGCTGGTCGCTCATGGGCGGGTACACGCCGGCGTCGCAGCCCGTAACCCGATGGCCCGCTTCGCGCGCCAAAGCGGCCAATCCGCCCATGAACGTGCCGCAGATGCCGAGAATATGAATGTGCATCGGGCGATTTTAGGGAGGCCATGCCGCAGCCCTTGTCCTTTGTGCTGATGTTTTGTGTGAGGGCGGCGTACTGCGGGCAAAATGTCCCGATGGACACGACCACCAAGCGTGAGATCGCCGCCACCGCAGCCCGCCTCGTTGTCGAGGAGGGGCTGGAGTACGGCCCGGCCAAGCGCCGGGCGGTGCGCGATCTTGGCCTGTCGTCGCGCACGGCGCTGCCTAACAACGACGAGGTCGAAGCCGAAGTCCGCGACTACATCGCGCTTTATTGCGCCGACACCCAGCCGCAGGAGCTGCATGCTTTGCGGCTGCTCGCACTCGAATGGATGGAGCGCATGGCGGCGTTCCGGCCGCACATCGGCGGCGCGGTCTGGCACGGCACCGCCACGCGGCTGTCAGACATTTATATTCAGTTGTTCTGCGATGATTCCAAGTCGGCCGAAATTGCCCTGATCGACCACCACGTGGACTACGAGCCGCGAATGGTCACCGGGTTTCATGGCGAGCAAGTCGAAGCTCTGAGCGTGCATGCCGCGAGCCGCGCGCTCGGCGAGGAGATTGGCGTGCACCTGCTGGTGTACGACCTCGACGACTTGCGCGGGGCACTCCGGCCCGACGCACAGGGCCGCACGCCGCGCGGCGACCTGGCCGCGCTGCGCCGGCTGATTGAAAAAGAAAAGGACAAGTGAATGACTTCTTCGCCCACACGGCGCCGCGTCCTGTATGGCGGCGTGGCAGTCGCGGCCGCTGCGGCGGGCCTGGGCGGCGCGTGGTGGCGTGAGCGCGGAAGCGGCACCAAGGGCGAGGCTCTGGACGCGGCCTTCTGGGAGCAGCGCTTCGACCGTCCGGAGGGTGGTGAACTGGTTTTTTCCAGCCTGCGCGGCAAACCGCTGTTGCTGAATTTCTGGGCCACCTGGTGCCCGCCATGCGTAGAAGAAATGCCGATGATCGATCGCTTCTTTCGCGAAAATGGTGGCAACGGGTGGCAAGTTGTCGGTCTGGCCATCGATCAGCCGAGTGCCGTCCGCAAATTCCTGCAAAAAACGCCCGTCAGCTACCCGCTTGGGTTGGCCGGTTTGCAGGGCACCGAACTGGTAAAAAGCCTTGGCAACACCGCCGGTGGACTGCCTTTCACGCTGGTTCTTTCGGGTACGGGGACCGTGGCGGCTCGTAAAATGGGCAAGCTCGAGCCCGCCGATCTGGACACTTGGCGACGTGAACTCGTTCACGGTTAGAATCAGATACACCTCGGCATTCGCCGCCAATCGCTAAAGATCAACGATTTTTAGCCAAGTTACATCCTAATGACCGGCAAAGTCGGCACTGGAGCCTCATGGATCTGCGCAAACTCAAGACACTGATCGATTTGGTGTCGGAATCCAATATTTCCGAACTGGAAATCACCGAAACCGAAGGCAAGGTTCGGATCGTCAAGGGCGGCGGCGCTGCCCCGGTGCAATATGTTCAGACCGTGGCGGCACCTGCCGCTGCTCCTGCCGCCGGTGCTCCGGCCGCGCCCGCACTTGCCAGCGTGCCGGCAGTCGAGGCCGCACCCGCGGGCCACGCCGTCAAGTCGCCGATGGTCGGTACGTTCTACCGTTCGTCCAGCCCGGGCGCCGCCGCTTTCGTCGAAATCGGCAGCAAGGTGAACGAGGGCGACACGATCTGCATCATCGAAGCGATGAAGATCCTCAACGAAATCGAAGCCGACAAGTCCGGCACGATCACCCAGATCCTCGGCGAAAACGGGCAGGCGGTCGAATACGGCCAGCCGCTGTTCATCATCGAGTGACCATGTTCAAGAAGATCCTGGTTGCAAACCGGGGGGAAATCGCCCTCCGGATTCAGCGCGCCTGCAGCGAGATGGGCATCAAGGCCGTGATGGTCTATTCCGAAGCCGACCGCGACGCAAAGTACGTCAAGCTCGCGCAGGAAGCCGTGTGCATCGGCCCGGCGCCCTCGGGGCAGAGCTATCTCAACATGCCGGCGATCATCTCGGCGGCCGAGGTGACCGACGCCGAAGCCATCCACCCCGGCTACGGCTTCCTGAGCGAAAACGCCAATTTCGCCGAGCGCGTGGAGCAGAGCGGTTTCCAGTTCATCGGCCCGACGCCCGACAACATCCGCACGATGGGCGACAAGGTCTCGGCCAAGCAGGCCATGATCAAGGCCGGCGTGCCGTGCGTGCCGGGCTCCGAAGGCGAGCTCTCCGACGACGCCGCCACCAACAAGCGCATTGCGCGTGCCATCGGCTACCCGGTCATCATCAAGGCGGCGGGCGGCGGCGGTGGCCGCGGCATGCGCGTGGTGCACACCGAAGCGGCGCTGATCAACGCGATCCAGATGACCAAGGCGGAAGCCGGTGCTGCATTCAACAATCCGGCCGTGTACATGGAGAAGTTCCTCCAGAACCCGCGCCACGTTGAAATCCAGATCCTGGCCGACAAGCACAAGAACGCGGTCTACCTGGGCGAGCGCGACTGCTCCATGCAGCGGCGCCACCAGAAGGTGATCGAGGAATCGCCGGCACCCGGCATTCCGCGCAAGCTGATCGAGAAGATCGGCGAGCGTTGTGCCGCGGCCTGCAAGAAAATCGGCTACCGCGGCGCCGGCACCTTCGAGTTTCTCTACGAGAACGGCGAGTTCTACTTCATCGAGATGAACACGCGCGTGCAGGTGGAGCACCCGGTGACCGAGTTCACCACCGGCATCGACATCGTGAAGACGCAGATCATGGTGGCGGCGGGCGAGAAGCTGCCGTTCACGCAGCGCCAGATCGAAATGCGCGGCCACGCCATCGAATGCCGCATCAACGCCGAAGACGCCTGGAAGTTCACGCCGTCGCCGGGCCGCATCACGATGTGGCACCCGCCGGGCGGCCCCGGGGTGCGCGTCGATTCGCATGCGTACACCAACTACTTCGTGCCGCCGAACTACGACTCGATGATCGGCAAGATCATTGTTTACGGCGACACGCGCGAGCAGGCCATGGCGCGCATGCGCACGGCGCTGAACGAAACCGTGATCGAAGGCATCCAGACCAACATTCCGCTTCACCGCGAGCTGATGGTCGACGCCAAGTTCATGAGCGGCGGCACCAACATCCACTACCTGGAAGAGTGGCTGGCGGCGCACAAGCGCTGAGCGGTCCCCGACGCCATGTTTGAACTTCGCCTGATGGCGCCGGAAGACCGGGTCGAAATGCTCAGCGATGCGCTCGACGCACTCGATGCGCTGAGCGTGTCGGTGGAAGACGCCGACGCGCAGACCGATGCCGAGCAGGCGCTGTTCGGCGAGCCCGGCATGCCGCCGCCAAAGGAGGGCTGGCAGCGTTCGCGCGTGATTGCGCTGTTCGCCGACGAGGCCCTTGCCAACGAGGCGGCCTCGGTGCTCGCGCTGCAAGACTTCTTCGAAGGCTGCGCGGTGCTCGGCGTGGCGCCGGTGCCCGAGCAAGATTGGGTGCGGCTCACGCAATCGCAGTTTGCGCCGGTCGAGATCACGCCCGAATTCTGGATCGTGCCGACCTGGCACGAACCGCCCGGGCAAGCCAGACAGGTGATTCGGCTGGACCCGGGGCTCGCCTTCGGCACCGGCACCCATCCCACCACGCGCATGTGCCTGCGCTGGATCGCAAAGCAGGGCGAAGGCGCATTCGGCGATCAACGCGTGCTCGACTACGGCTGCGGTTCCGGCATTCTTGCAATTGGTGCGGCGAAGTTCGGCGCACTGGATATCGACGCCGTCGACATCGACGAGGCCGCTGTTTCGTCGACCCGCCTCAACGCCGAGGCCAACGGCGTGCGCCTGAACGCCGGCCTGCCCGAGGCGGCCAAGGGCCACTACGACACCGTGCTGGCCAACATTCTCGCCACGCCGCTCAAGGTGCTTGCGCCCTTGCTGCGCAGCCACGTGGCGCCGGGTGGATCGCTGGTGCTCGCGGGCATCCTCGAGCGGCAGGCCGACGAGCTGAAGCAGGCCTACGCGCCCTATGCCGCGCTCGAAGTCAGCGACACCGAGGACGGCTGGATCCTCATGACGGCGCGCTGCTGAGCAGCGCGGCCGGGATTCCGCATCGCCGCGCACCGCTCGCGAGGCGAGGGCTCAACCCTACAATCGCCCGGTCATGAGCCTTGTCACGCGTTGCCCCGCCTGCGCCACCACCTTCAAGGTGGTGCGCGATCAGCTTCGCATCTCGGATGGCTGGGTGCGCTGCGGCCGCTGCAGCCATGTGTTCGACGCCACGCTCGATCTGCACGAAGCGCCGGACAACGCTCCGGGTGCTGCGGCCTCATCTCCGCCGGAGCCGGCACCTGTACCGCTCGTGTCTTCCGCGCAGCCTGCTGCCGAACCCGAGCTCTCCGGGCGGCCCCCGGCGCCCGCGGAGCAAGCCCCGGAGGAGTCCTCGAGTCCTGCCGACGATGCGGACTTCTTCGACGACGAAACCGAGCATCGCGATTTGCCGGATGCTGCTGCCTCGACGCCGCCGCAGGAGACAGGCGAGCTCCTGGCGCCTGCGCCGCTCCCCGGCCCTGAGCCCGCACCAACGCCTGCGCCAAGTCCGGCGGCGGCTACCGCGCCTGCTACCGCTTTCATCTTGCCGGCGCACGGCATCGTCGCCGATGAGCTGTGGTCCGACTTCGAAGCCAACGAGCCCGAATGGCGGCCGCCGGTGAGTTCGCTGCCCCCGTTTCCGAACATCGACCTGAATCTGGCGACGCCGCCTTCGCCTCCACCACCGCCGCCCCCGTTGCCGGCCCTGCGCATCAAGGCCAGGGAAATGGCAGCATCGGCGAGCGATGAAGACGAAAAGCACGAGCCCGCCCAGGACCGCGACCAGGTGCAGATGCAGAAGGCGCTGCGCCGGGCGCGTATCAAGTCGGCGAAGATTGCGAGCGCCAAGGCCCGCGACGAACGCGCTGCCGAAAAGGCGTCGGCTTCGATGGTGCGGGAGGCGAGCGAGCCGGATCGGAGCGCGGGCTTCTCGCCGCTTCCATCGCCCCTTCACGAATCGGACGATTCGGACAGGGTGCCTTTCTCCGGTGACGAGAAAGCGGACCGCGGCGCCAAGGGCTTCTGGCAGCGTGGTGCCGTGCGATTCTGGCTTTGGGTTCTCGCCGTGCTGGCCGTTGTGTTGTTCGTCGCGCAGGTCTTGCACCACGAGCGCGATGGCATCGTGGCCCGGCAACCGAACCTGCGCCCTGCATTCGCCGCAATGTGCCGATGGGCCGGCTGTGAGCTCACGGCGTTGCGCCAGATCGGCGACATCGTGATCGAAGGTGCCGCCTTTGCACGCGAGAAGACCGGCAACAACGACTATCGGCTCAGCTTTACCTTGCGCAACGGCGCCGCGGTTCCTCTCGCCATGCCGGCCATCGAGCTGTCGCTGCTCGACACGCAGGAGCGCGCCGTGATGCGCCGCGTGTTGACGGCTGCGGATTACGGAGCACCATCGGTGCTTGCGGCGCGCTCCGACCAGGCCGCATCGCTGCCGCTCACGTTGTCCGCAACAGAAGCGGCGACACTGCCGCCCATCGCCGGCTACCGCGTGGAAGCGTTCTATCCTTAGCTCAGGCCGGCTCGTGCCCGTGCCTTTGTTCAATCCTTCATTCATCTTCAACCAACGGCACACCATGGCAGCAGTGATTTGCGGTTCCCTCGCGTTCGACACCATCATGACTTTCGAGGGCCGGTTCGCCGACCAGATCCTTCCGGACCAGCTGCACATTCTCAATGTGTCGTTCCTGGTGCCGGGCCTGCGGCGTGACTTCGGTGGTTGTGCCGGCAACATCGCCTACAGCCTCAACGCACTGGGCGGCACGGCGCTGCCCATGGCCACGCTCGGCAGCGACGGCGCCGACTACCTTGAGCGCATGCGCACCCTGGGCATCAGCACGGAGTTCGTGCGCCAACAGGGCGACACCTTCACTGCGCAGGCGATGATCATGAACGACGTCGACAACAACCAGATCACCGCATTCCACCCCGGTGCGATGCAGCAGGCGCACCTCACGAAGATCGCTGCCCGCGAAGACATCCGCGTCGGGATCATCGCCCCCGACGGCCGTGAAGCGATGCTGCAGCACGCGGAGCAGTTCGCCGCCGCCGGCATTCCGTTCGTGTTCGATCCGGGCCAGGGCCTTCCGATGTTCGACGGCGAGGCGCTCAAGCACTTCATCGATCTGGCGAGCTGGGTTGTGGTCAATGACTACGAAGGAAAGATGCTCTCGCAGCGTACCGGCTGGAGCCTGGCCGAGATCTCGAAGCGCGTGCGCGGCCTGGTGGTTACGCTGGCGGCCGAAGGCTGCGAGGTCTGGACCGATGGCGGGCGTGAGCATGTGCCGGGCGTGACGCCGACCGCGGTGGTCGAACCCACCGGTTGCGGCGATGCATGGCGCGGCGCGCTGCTGTTCGGTCTGGAAAAGGAATGGCCGCTTGCGCAGTGCGCAGCGCTGGGCAATCGCATCGGTGCGCTCAAGATCGCGCAACGCGGGCCGCAAAACTACCAGGTCGACCGGAAAGCCCTGGGCCTTTGAGGCGATTGTTCGTCTTCTTCATCAGGCGCGCATAAAAAAAGCCCGACACCGTGAGGTGCCGGGCTTTTTGCCGTCAAGGGCGCTGAGAAGCTCAGGGCTTGCTGGCCGTCGGAAACGGCCAGGCTGCCTGCGGGTTCAGCGTCGTTTGCGCAGCAGGAGCAGGCGCTGCGGCAGGTGCTGCCTTTGCGGCCTTCTTCGCAGCAGGCTTCTTGGCAGCAGCGGCAGGCTTGGCAGCGGGCTTTTTCGCGGCTTTCTTGGCCGCAGCCTTTTTGGCAGGAGCCTTCTTGGCGGCAGCCTTCTTCGCAGGGGCCTTCTTGGCAGCGGCCTTCTTCGCCGGAGCCTTCTTAGCGGCCGCCTTCTTGGCAGGAGCCTTCTTCGCTACGGCCTTCTTCGCCGGAGCCTTCTTGGCAGCGGCCTTCTTTGCCGGAGCTGCCTTCTTGGCGGCTACCTTCTTCGCAGGCGCCTTCTTGGCGGCTACCTTCTTCGCTGCGACCTTCTTGGCCGGAGCCTTCTTCGCAGCTACCTTCTTGGCGGGAGCCTTCTTAGCGGCCGCGACCTTCTTTGCCGGAGCCTTCTTTGCAGCGGCTTTCTTAGCCGGCGCTTTCTTTGCAGTTGCCATTTCTATTTCTCCTTGATCAAGTTGAAAAAATCAACCTATTGAAGCACTCCACGCACGTTGGTAGCGTGAAGCGATTCATGGCGTTGGAATCTGAGCTCCAGCACCATGAACACCTGAGCCCTCATCCATGCCGCGCTCTTCGGCGCGATCGGTGGCAAGGGCAATTCTTGAATTCATTAATTCTTGTCGGAAAGATTCAATCCCAGGAGAGCGCGCCACCCGATTGGTACTCGATCACGCGGGTCTCGAAGAAGTTGCGCTCTTTCTTCAGGTCAATCATTTCGCTCATCCAGGGGAACGGGTTTTCCTCGTTCGGGAAGAGCGTTTCGAGGCCGATCTGCTGTGCACGCCGGTTGGCAATGTAGCGCAGGTAGCCTTTGAACATGGAGGCATTCATGCCGAGCACACCGCGCGGCATGGTGTCTTCGGCGTATTTGTACTCGAGCTCGACGGCCTTCATGAAGAGGGCCTTGATCTCTGCCTTGAACTCGTTGGTCCAGAGGCCGGGGTTCTCGAGCTTGAGCTGGTTGATCAGGTCGATGCCGAAATTGCAGTGCATCGACTCGTCGCGCAGGATGTACTGGTACTGCTCGGCGGCGCCGGTCATCTTGTTCTGGCGGCCCAGTGCGAGGATCTGCGTGAAGCCGACGTAAAAGAACAGGCCTTCCATCAGGCAGGCGAACACGATGAGCGACTTGAGCAGCGTCTGGTCGGTTTCGTGCGTGCCGGTCTTGAAGTGGGGGTCGCTGATGGCGTCGATGAACGGGATCAGGAACTGGTCCTTCTCGCGGATCGACGGCACTTCGTTGTAGGCGTTGAAGATCTCGCTCTCGTCCAGGCCGAGCGACTCGACGATGTACTGGTACGCGTGCGTGTGGATCGCTTCCTCGAAAGCCTGGCGCAGCAGGAACTGGCGGCATTCGGGCGCGGTGATGTGGCGGTAGGTGCCCAGCACGATGTTGTTGGCGGCCAGCGAATCGGCGGTCACGAAGAAGCCGAGGTTGCGCTTGACGATGCGGCGCTCGTCTTCGGTCAGGCCGTTCGGGTCTTTCCACAACGCGATGTCGCGCGTCATGTTCACCTCTTGCGGCATCCAGTGGTTGGCGCAGGTGGCGAGGTATTTTTCCCAAGCCCACTTGTACTTGAACGGCACCAGCTGGTTGACGTCGGTCTGGCCGTTGATGATGCGCTTGTCGGAAGCCTTGACGCGCTGCGCTGCGACGGGGGCCGTGGGTTGTGCAATCGACGAAGTCGGAGCGTCCACCGATCGGCCTGCGGGCAAGCCGCTGGTCGATGCGTGGTGTTGCTGCAATCCTTGTTGCATATCCTTTGGTAAGGAGGGCTTGACTTCTTCGTCCCAGGTCAACATAGAAAAATCCAATGCTCGATTATCGGAGCAACGATGTGAGTTGCAAAGTGCTCGTTCACATCGCGCTCCATTTATGTGGTTGTTATGTTGCTCTCATGCATCGCGCGATGTCAGTCAATGCCGTGATCGACTGAGAGTTCGCGCGTTGTGCATGGACCTCGCTGACTTCACTGACGCGTCATTGGCAGGCTTCGCAAGTCGGATCGTCCACACCGCAGAACGCGATGTCGGTTGCGGGAATCGCATTCATCTGCGCCTTCGCTGCGGCAGCCGCGGCCTCGAGCGCGCTCATGCCCGAAGGTGCATCGCTGCCCGAAGACACTGCGTTGAGGCGGCCCGACTGCACGGTGGATTTCTCGGCGTGCGTCGCGCTCTGCGTGCGCAGGTAGTAAGTGGTCTTCAAGCCGCGCAGCCATGCGAGCTTGTAGGTGTCGTCGAGCTTCTTGCCCGATGCGCCGGCCATGTAGATGTTGAGCGACTGCGCCTGGTCGATCCATTTCTGGCGACGCGCTGCGGCTTCGACGAGCCAGGTGGTTTCCACTTCGAACGCGGTGGCGTAGAGCGCCTTCACGTCTTGCGGCACGCGGTCGATCGGACGCAGCGAACCGTCGAAGTGCTTCAGGTCCATGACCATGACGTCGTCCCACAGGCCCAGGCGCTTCAGGTCGCGCACCAGGTAGTGGTTGATCACGGTGAACTCGCCCGACAGGTTCGACTTGACCGAGAGGTTGCCGAAGCAGGGCTCGATGGAGGCGTCGACGCCGATGATGTTCGAGATGGTCGCGGTCGGTGCGATGGCCACGCAGTTGGAGTTGCGCATGCCGTCGGCCTTGATCTTCTGGCGCAGCGCGTCCCAGTCGAGCGTGGTCGAGCGGTCGACCTCGACGTAGCCGCCGCGCGCTTTTTCGAGCAGGTCGAGCGTGTCGATCGGCAGAATGCCTTTGTCCCACAGCGAGCCCTTGTAGCTCGAATACTTGCCGCGCTCACGGGCCAGTTCGGTCGAAGCCCAGTAGGCGTGGTAGCAGATGGCTTCCATCGACTCGTCGGCGAACTGCACGGCTTCCTGTGAGGCGTAGGGAATGCGCAGTTCGTACAGCGCGTCCTGGAAGCCCATCAGGCCCAGGCCGACCGGACGGTGGCGCAGGTTGGAGTCGCGTGCCTTCTTTACCGCGTAATAGTTGATGTCGATCACGTTGTCGAGCATGCGCATCGCGGTTGCGATCGTGCGCTTGAGCTTGTCGTGGTCGACCTTGCCGTCCTTCAGGTGCTGCAGCAGGTTCACGGAACCCAGGTTGCAGACGGCGGTTTCGGTGTCGCTGGTGTTCAGCGTGATCTCGGTGCACAGGTTCGACGAGTGAACCACGCCGGCGTGCTGCTGCGGCGAGCGCACATTGCAGGCGTCCTTGAACGTGATCCACGGATGCCCGGTTTCGAACAGCATCGTGAGCATCTTGCGCCAGAGGTCCGCCGCCTGGATGGTGCGGGCGGGCTTGATCTCGCCGCGCGCGGCTTTTTCTTCGTAGGCGGTGTACGCCTTCTCGAAGTCGGCGCCGAACAGGTCGTGCAGGTCGGGCACGTTCGACGGCGAGAACAGCGTCCAGGTGCCCTTTTCCATCACGCGGCGCATGAAGAGGTCGGGGATCCAGTTGGCGGTGTTCATGTCGTGCGTGCGGCGGCGGTCGTCGCCGGTGTTCTTGCGCAGCTCCAGGAACTCCTCGATGTCGAGGTGCCAGGTTTCGAGGTACGTGCAGACCGCGCCCTTGCGCTTGCCGCCCTGGTTCACCGCCACGGCGGTGTCGTTCACCACCTTGAGGAACGGCACCACGCCCTGCGATTCGCCGTTGGTGCCCTTGATGTGGCTGCCCAGCGCGCGCACGCGGGTCCAGTCGTTGCCCAGGCCGCCCGCGAATTTCGAGAGCAGGGCGTTTTCCTTGATCGACTCGTAGATGCCGTCCAGGTCGTCGGGCACGGTGGTCAGGTAGCAGCTGGAGAGCTGCGAGCGCAGCGTGCCGGCGTTGAACAGCGTGGGCGTGCTCGACATGAAGTCGAAGGACGACAGCACTTCGTAGAACTCGATGGCGCGCGCTTCGCGGTCGATTTCGCCGAGCGAGAGGCCCATGGCCACGCGCATGAAGAAGGCCTGCGGCAGCTCGATGCGGCTCTTGCGCACGTGCAGGAAGTAGCGGTCGTACAGCGTCTGCAGGCCGAGATAGTCGAACTGGTTGTCGCGTTCGGCCTTGAGCGCGGCGCCCAGGCGGGGCAGGTCGTACTGCAGCAGCTTCTCGTCGAGCAGGTCGTTCTCGACGCCCTTCTTGATGAACTGCGGAAAGTAGTCGGCGTAGGCCGTGGCGCGCTCGGCGGGCATCACTTCGCGGCCGATGATCTCCTTGAAGATCGTGTGCAGCAGCAGGCGGGCGGTGGCAAAGGTGTAGTCGGGGTCTTTTTCGATCAGCGTGCGTGCGGCCAGGATCGAGGCCTTGTAGACCTCGTCGAGCGGCACGCCGTCGTACAGGTTGCGCATCGTCTCGGCGACGATCGGCGCGGCGGTGATGCTGTCGCCCAGGTTTTCGCAGGCCGATTCGATCAGGCCCTTGAGCTGGTTCAGGTCGAGCGCGACGCGTTCGCCGTTGTCCAGCACATGCAGCGTCGGAGTGGCCGGCGCTTCCTGTTCGCCCTGCTTGGAACGCTCTTGCGTGCGGCGTTCGCGGTACAGCACATAGGCGCGCGCAATTTCGTGGTGGCCGCCGCGCATCAGGCCGAGCTCGACCTGGTCTTGCACGTCTTCGATGTGGAAGGTGCCGCCGCCCGGACGCGAACGCACCATGGCGCGGATCACGCCTTGCGTGAGGGCGTCGACCGTTTCGCGCACGCTGGCCGAAGCCGCGCCCTGGGTGCCGTGCACCGCCAGGAAGGCTTTCATCATCGCAATGGCGATCTTGTTGGGTTCGAAGGGAACCACGGCGCCGTTGCGGCGGATGATCTGGTAGTGCGCGAGGTTCTGGCCGGTGGGCGAGCCGGCGGTGTCCCGCTGCTGCGGCGTCGAGGGAACGGCACGCGGGGTCGATGGGGTGTTCAGGGCTGTTTGCATTCGCTTCCTCTCGGTATGGCAATTCTTGTTGGGTGGCAACGTCTTGGCCGGGCGTTGCGCCGGTACTTGATGACCGGACGGAGGACACTATATCTAGGGTGTGAAGCGTCTACAACCACTAGATGTAGTGTTTTACGGAAGAATCAATGGCTGTGTGAATTTCTTTGGGCGCGGCACATGGCCAGCGATGCCCCATGAATACTGACCTATGGTCGCGCAACCCGCATGGGCCGTGGCTTGCGAGCGGATTTGGGCCTGCAAGGCGCATGGTTGCTGCACCTGCGCCTTGAATTTTCGAGATTGTTGCGGCGCAAGAACAGCGCATCGCACGCCGCTCGGCGATTAAAAAAATTAGCGCTGCAGCACCTGCTCGGGGAACATCCGCGGACTCCAGCCGAGTTGGCCGCGCAGCAATTGCCAGTCGAAGCCCGCGCCCGGATCCTGTTTGCGGCCCGGCGCGATGTGTTCGTGGCCCGCGATGTGAGCGATGGCGTAGTGCTGCGCAATCGCCGGACACAAGCTGGTCAGCGTTTCGTACTGAGCATCTTCGAAGGAATGGCCTTCCAGGCCTTCGAGCTCGATGCCGATCGAATCGTCGTTGCAGTTCTCGCGGCCGCGCCACGACGACACGCCGGCATGCCAGGCGCGGTCGTCGCAACTCACGAACTGCCAGAGCTCGCCGTTGCGCCGCACATAGAAATGCGAGGAAACCTCGAGGCCGCGAATGGATTGGAAGTAAGGGTGCGCGTCCCAGTCGAGCTGGTTGGCGAAGAGTTGCTGCACCGCATCGCCGCCATATTCGCCGGGCGGCAGGCTGATGGAATGCAGCACGATGAGGTCGGTTTGCGCGCCTGCGGGCCGGGGGCCGAAATTGGGCGAGCGCAATGCCTTGGCGAAGCGGTACCAGCCGGCGCGCCAGAGCCCGTCGTCCCCGGCATTCGATGTTGCTTCAGTCGTCGGCATTGCTCGCGGCACCTTCGTCGCCGTTGGGCGTGGTGATGCCCAGCCGCGCGATGCGGTAGCGGATCTGGCGCAGGCTCATGCCGAGCCGCGCGGCGGCCGCCGTACGGTTGAAGCCGCTCTCATGCAGCGCGCGCACGAGAATCTCGCGCTCCTGCTGGTCGAGGTAGGCCTGCAGATCGGACGGCAACGGAGGCGGCGGGGTCTTGGGCTCTGCGAATACCGTGGCGCTTGGCGCCGCCGTGGCGAGCAGTTCGTCTACCGGCGGAACAGAAGAAGAAGGAAGCGCGGACTCGGACGCCGCAATGGCCGAGCCGGCAGGCGCCGCAGCGAGCTGTCCGCTTCCCATCAGGTCCAGGTGCAGTTCGTCGCCGTCGTTGAGCGCCACTGCGCGGTGCAGCAGGTTTTCGAGCTCGCGCACGTTGCCATGGAGCGGGTGCTGCGCCAGCCGGCGCAGCAGTTCGGCGGAAAGATGCGGCACCGGCAGTCCGCCGTCGTGCGCAATGCGCGTGAGCAGCGCGGCGCAAAGGGCCGGCAGGTCTTCGCGCCGGTCGCGCAGCGCGGGCACCGCAATCTCGATCACGTTGAGCCGGTAGAAGAGGTCTTGCCGGAACCGGCCGGCATGGACTTCGGCGTGCAGATCCTTGTGCGTGGCGCTCACGATGCGCACGTCGACCGCGTCTTCCTGTGTCGAGCCGATGGAGCGCACGCTGCGCTCCTGGATCGCGCGCAGCAGCTTGGATTGCATCGCCAGCGGCAGGTCGCCGATTTCGTCGAGGAACAGCGTGCCGCCGCGTGCGGCCTGGAAATAGCCGTCCCGGTCTTGCGACGAGCCGGTGTACGAGCCCTTGCGCGCGCCGAAGAATTCGGCCTCGAGCAGGTTCTCGGGAATTGCGCCGCAGTTGACCGCGACGAAGGGGCCTTCGCTGCGCTGGCTGCAGGCATGCACGGCGCGCGCCACCAGCTCCTTGCCGGTGCCCGATTCGCCGCGCACCAGCACGGGCGCCATGCCGCGTGCCACTTTGGCGATGCGCGACTTGACGAGGCGCATCGGCTCCGAGTCGCCCACCAGCCGGTCGAGTGCCGCGACGCCGCTGCCCGGAACGGCGGAGGTGTCGATGCGTTCGCCTTGTGCCGCCGGTGCTGCCCGCATGGCCTTGGCCGGTGCCGTCTGCTGGGCCTGAACGGCGGAAGCGACCACGGCGCGGAACTGCTTCAGGTCGACCGGCTTGGTCAGGTAGTCGAATGCGCCGGCTTTCAGCGCCTCGACCGCGTTCTCGGCGGAGCCGTAGGCCGTCATCACCACGCAGCGCTCGCTGCGCTGGTCCTTCTGGATGCGGTGGATGATTTCCATGCCTTGGCCGTCGGGCAGCCGCATGTCGGTGATCACCGCATCGAATTGCCCGGCCTCGAGGTGCTCCCATGCTTCCGAAACGCTGCCCGCGGCCTCCACGCGGTAGCCCTCGCGCAGCAGCGTCAGTTCGTACAGCGTGCGCAAATCGGGTTCGTCGTCGATGACCAGGATGTTGGCCGGGCGCTGCGTGGAAGGAGGGTTGGGAGTGCTCACGGCGCTATTGTGTCAGCCGGTTTTCGCTCGGCGTGAAGCTGACGAAGAATTCGTTGCCTTCGGGTCCGCCCGCGACAAGCGCGCGGCGCTCGTAGCCGATGGTGGCGCCATGGCGCCGGCACAGCTCGCGGCACAGGAACAGGCCAAGCCCGCTGGAGCGGCTTTCGGAAGAGAAAAAAGGCTCGAACAGATGGCGCTGCACCGCCGGCTCCAGCGGTGCGCCGTCGCTCCACACCTGCAGGCTGGGCCGGCCGGAACTGCCGCGCTGCATGGTGGTGACGACCTGGATCGAGCCCTCCCGTTTGCCCGCGTAGCGCGCCGCGTTGTCGAGCAGGTTCACGAGCAGCCGGCGCAGGTGCTCGGCATCGAAGCGCACTTCGCTGTCGGGCGCATCGAGCGTGATCAGCACACCCTGGCGCTGCGTCTGCCGCACCCATTCTTCGGCCAGCGCCCGCACCGCGGGGTCGAGCGCGACCTGCTCGCCGAGAGAAAGCACGCGTTGTTGGCGCGCCCGCGAGACGTCGAGCACGTCGTCCACGATGCGCGCGAGCCGCTGCGCGTTGTGCTGCACCATGCTGGTCAGCTTGCGGTGCGCGGGATCGGTGAGGTCTTCGTTGAGCAGGGCGCTGGCCTGCGTGATGGCGGCCAGCGGATTGCGGATTTCGTGTGCCACCGCGGCCGACATGCGGCCCATGGCCGCCAGCTTTTCGGTGCGGATGCGGGCCTCGAGTTCGCGCAGGTCCTGCAGGAACATCACGCAAAGGCTGTCGACGCGCTGGTCGCTGGTGGGCGTGAGCCGCGTGCGCACGCGCACTTCGCGCGCCGCGCCGCGCGCTTGCGCCACCGGAATTTCTTCGGATTGCGGAGCCCGGCGCGAAAAGGTCTGTCGCGCCAGAGCGGCCAGCGCATGCCAGGCGGGCTGCGCGTGCAGGGCGAAGGGGAGTGGGAGCTTTGCCAGACCCTGCCCGAGGATGGCATCGGCCGCCGGGTTGGCCGCGTGCACGAGGCCTTCGGCGTCGATCACCAGCACGCCTTCGCTCAGCGTTTCGATCACCAGGTCGTTCACCTGCGCCTGCATCTGCGCACTGCTGCGATTGCGCTCGGCGGTGGCTTCCTCCCGCGCGAGCCGGCGTGCGAGCTCGTGCGCCAGCAGCGCCACCACGAAGAGCCCGGTGCCCGTGAGCGCCGCCTGCACGAAGCGGGTGGACGAATCGCCGGGCTGCTGAAGCCAGTGCCAACCCGCGTCCGCGAGCAGCAGCAGCGTGACGGTGGCGGTGGTGCCCAGGCCCACGGTCACCGTGCCGAGCACCGCGCTCATGAGCACCGGCAGCGCGAACAGCGGCGTGTAGTTGATGTTGCCGCCCTGCAGCACCTGCAGCGCCGTGAAGGTGCCCAGGTCGATGCCAATGGTCAGGAACCAGAGCGTCGCGAAGCCTCGGATCGGCGGCGTGAAATGCGCGTAGCGGGCGCCCAGCCAGGTGGCGACCAGGTAGCCGGCCGAAAGCGCAATGGCCAGCGGCTGCATCGTCTGGCCGAGTGCCAGCGCCACGCCCTGCAGCAGCACGAGCACCAGCGCCACGAAGCAGCGTGCCGCCATGAAGCCGCGCCACAGCCGGAGCAACGCCGCGCTTTCGGTGCGGCCCGGCTCGAGCACGTCCCAGTCGGTGACGGTCTCGCCGCGCGACCAGAGGGAAGAGCTCATGGAGGCAGCGCCCGTTCAGCCGCGCTCGGCGGCCTCACGGTGCGCGGCGCTGCAGTAGACCGCCTCGCCCGGTCCGCCGAGTGCATCGCTTGCAGGCAGATGCAAGCCGCAATGGGCGCAGCGCAGCATCGCCTTGGGGGGCGCCGGCGCGGCGGGCTGGCGCTGGGCGCGGGCTGCCTTTTCGCGCTGGGCGTCGCGCATTTCTTCCCGGCGGTTCTTGCGCCAGAGCCAGATCGCCACCCAGAGCACCGCGAGAACGAGCAGATATTTCATGTCGTGCCGCGCGCCAGCACCACTTCGAGCACGAAACGCGAACCCACATACGCCAGCAGCAACAGTGCGGCGCCGGCGTACAGCACGCGGCGCGCCGTGCGGCCGCGCCAGCCGAAGCGGGCACGCCCGACCAGCAGCACGGCGAAGCTCATCCACGCGAGCACCGAGAACACCGTCTTGTGGTCCCACTTCCAGCCGCGGACGGCGGCGCCGTACAGCGTTTCGCTGAACAGCAGTCCCGCGAGCAGCGTCGCGGAAAGCAGCACGAAGCCCGCCGTGACGAAGCGGAAGGTGAGCCGTTCGAGCGTGAGCAGCGGCACGCCGGCCTGCGGTTCGGTGGCGAGGCGAATCTGTTTTTCAGCCCGCGTGATCAGCCAGGCATGCACCACTGCGGCGCCGAACAATCCGTATGAGGCGATGCCGAGTGCAAGATGCAGCGGCAGCCAGGGCGATGCCGAGACGTGCAGCGGCGTGCCCGGAAACAGAATGGCCAGCAGCACCGCGACCGCGCCGAGCCAGGCCAGCGCGCGCCGTACTTTCAGCTGCGGGTACATGCGGCTTTCGACCGCGTAGACGGTAAGCACCAGCCATGCCGTGACGGAAAGCGCCGGTGCGAAGCCGAATTTCGGTTCGCTGCCGATCAGGCCGTGGGCCAGCACCGCGGCATGCAGCAGCCATGCGAGCCCAAGGGCCCACTGGGTGGCTTTTCGGCTCAGACGGGCACCCGCGGCGGCGGCAAATCCGTAGGCAGCCGCGGTGGCGATGCCCAGCGCCACGGCAAGTGGGGAGGGGATCGCTAAAATCATTGGTAGAGTTTATCTCCCCCAGGCTTGCGCACTTCGTGTCGCGGCGCCAACCCTCTCACGGGGGCAACACCAGAAGCCCGGCAAAGCCGGTTCCCGGTGTTTCGCGAAGGGGCATAAGCGGCCGATCTCCAGTTCACGACTCTCCAATGACCCGCCGCGGCGGGCAGCAAGGCATCTCCTTCATGGCCACCGCCCTCACAGAAAAGTTCTCCCGCCTCGTCAAGACGATGAGCGGCCAGGCGCGCATTACCGAAAGCAACGTGCAGGACATGCTGCGCGAGGTGCGCATGGCGCTGCTCGAGGCCGACGTGGCGCTGCCCGTGGTGCGCGACTTCGTGGCCCGCGTCAAGGAAAAGTCGCTCGGCCAGGAAGTGCTGGGCTCGCTCAAGCCGGGCCAGGCGCTGGTCGGCATCGTGAACCGCGAACTCGCCGCCACCATGGGCGAGGGCATCTCCGACATCAACCTTGCGGCCCAGCCGCCCGCGGTGATCCTGATGGCCGGCCTGCAGGGCGCGGGCAAGACCACCACCACCGCCAAGCTGGCCAAGCACCTGATTGAAAAGCGCAAGAAGAAGGTGCTTACCGTGTCGGGCGACGTCTATCGGCCCGCCGCCATCGAGCAGCTCAAGATGGTGACCAAGCAGGCCGGCGCCGAATGGTTCCCGAGCACGCCGGACCAGAAGCCGCTCGACATCGCGCGCGCCGCGCTCGACCACGCCAAGCGCCATTTCTTCGACGTGCTGCTGGTCGACACGGCAGGCCGCCTGGCCATCGACGAAGTGCTGATGACCGAAATCAAGCAGCTGCACGGCGCGCTCGATCCGGTCGAAACCCTGTTCGTGGTCGACGCCATGCAGGGCCAGGACGCGATCAATACCGCGAAGGCCTTCAAGGACGCGCTGCCTCTCACCGGCATCATCCTGACCAAGACTGACGGCGATTCGCGCGGCGGCGCGGCACTGTCGGTGCGGCAGGTCACTGGCGTGCCCATCAAGTTCGCCGGCACGAGCGAGAAGATCGACGGCCTCGAGGTGTTCGACGCCGAGCGCCATGCGGGCCGCATTCTCGGCATGGGCGACATCGTCGCGCTGGTCGAGCAGGTCACGGCCGGCGTCGACGTGGCGGCGGCGCAGAAGCTCGCGGCCAAGGTCAAGAGCGGCGCGGGCTTCGACCTGAACGACTTCCTCGGCCAACTGCAGCAGATGAAGCAGATGGGCGGTCTCTCCAGCCTGATGGACAAGCTCCCGCAGCAGATGGCCGCCAAGGCCTCCGAAGCCGACATGACCCGCGCCGAGCGCGACATTCGCCGCAAGGAAGGCATCATCCAGAGCATGACGCCGCTGGAGCGCCGCAAGCCCGAACTGCTCAAGGCCACCCGCAAGCGCCGCATCGCAGCCGGCGCGGGCGTGCAGGTTCAGGAAGTGAACCGCCTGCTCAACGAGTTCGAGCAGATGCAGGGCATGATGAAGAAGATGAAGGGCGGCGGCCTCATGAAGATGATGAAGAAGATGGGCGGCATGAAGGGCATGGGCGGGATGGGTGGCCCCGGCGGCCCCAAGCTGCCGTTCTAAGTCATATATATAGAGAGATGGCTGCTGCCTTGGCAGCCGCTCCATGAAAAAAGCCGGCCCAGTGGCCGGCTTTTTTATTTGCGCTGAGCTTCAGCGCATCAGACCGTCATCAGGCCGTGGCCAGCGCCGCAGGGCGCGCCAGGCGCAACGCATGCATCCAGGCGCGGCGCAGCACGGCCGGCGAACGCGATTCCTCGGGAATCAGCAGGAAGCCGCGGTCGCGCAGCGACGTGCCCAGCGCGATCTGGCTGGTCAGCACCGTCAGCGGAATGGCCAGCAGCAGCGGCAGGCCAACCGGCATGAGCCAGATCAGCGCGCTCGGATCGATCATTGCGACGCCGAGGGCCAGCGCGCCGACCACCAGGCTCATGGGAGCGAGCTGCGACACGGCAACCTTCCAAGGCACGGCAGCGGCTTCACGCGGGGGCGACTTCCAGTCGAGCTTGATGCCGGTGAGGGCAACCAGCACGAACAGCGAGTGGGCCAGCATGCGAACCGGCGCCTGCACGATGGCCAGGCCGCTTTCGAGCACCGAGCTCTTCACCAGGCCCCAGAGGCCGCCGTACTGGCGTTGCTCGCCGCGCATCAGCACGGCAGCAATGCCGAGCACGCGGGGCAGGAACAACAGGCACAGGGTCCAGACCCACAGGCCGGCCAGTTCCGCCGGCAGCACGCTCCAGCTGGAGATCAGGCTCGAGCCGCTCAGCCACAGCGCGGTGCCGAGCGTCAGGAAAGCGAGCCACAGCGGCGCCGAGACGTACGCCATGGTGCCGGTCACGAACATCGCGCGGTGCACCGGGTGAATGCCGGGTTCGGCCATCAGGCGGGCGTTCTGCAGGTTGCCCTGGCACCAGCGGCGGTCGCGCTGGAGTTCGGCCAGCAGGTCCGGCGGTTGCTGTTCGTAGCTGCCGACCAGGTCGGCGCAGAGCCACACGTTGTAGCCGGCACGGCGCATCAGCGCAGCTTCGACGAAGTCGTGCGACATGATGCCGCCCGACATGCCGCCGGTGCCCTTGATGGGCGCCAGCGCGCAATGCTTCATGAAGGGCTCGACGCGGATGATCGCGTTGTGGCCCCAGTAGTGCGATTCGCCCAGTTGCCAGAACTGCATGCCCAGCGTGAACAGGCGGCCCGTCACGCGGGAAGCGAATTGCTGTGCGCGGGCATGCAGCGTCACGTGGCCGATGGCCTGCGTGGCGGTCTGGATGATGCCGGCGGTCGGGTTGGCTTCCATCAGCTTGACCATCGAGGTCAGGCAGTCGCCGCTCATCACGGAGTCGGCGTCGAGCACCACCATGTAGCGGTAGTCCTTGCCCCAGCGGCGGCAGAAGTCGGCCACGTTGCCGGCCTTGCGGTGCGTGCGGCGGGTGCGCAGGCGGTAGTACACCTCGACCTGCGGCTGGTTCGGGCTGTCGGCCAGTGCGGCGCGCAGGTCTTCCCATGCGGCGCGCTCGGCAGCGGCGGTTTCGGGCGAGTAGCTGTCGGACAGCACGAACACGTCGAACTGCCTGGCGTGGCCGGTGGCCGCAACCGATTCGCAGGTGGCGCGCAGGCCGGCGAACACCGTGGCAACGTCTTCGTTGCAGATCGGCATGATGATCGCGGTGCGTGCTTCGGGGTTCATCGGGTGGTTGGCCACCTGCTTGACCGAGAGCGCGTGCTTGTCACCGCGCACCGAGACGTAGAAGCCCATCAGTGCCGTGACGAAGCCGGTGACGACCCAGCCCGAAAGCAGGCCGTACAGGCCGATCTGGCCGTATTCGAGCCAGACGTTGTCATAGTCGGGTTGCACGCCGGCAAACAGCGTGGACGCGATCACGGTGCTCAGCAGCGTGAGCGCCATGAAGGCGAAGCGGCGCTGCGCCGCGGCGCGCTGCCACGGCTGCTTGACCTGGGCGCCGGCTTCGGCGGTTTGGCTTTCCGGCTTGCCGCCGGCGCCGAGCTTGACCAGCAAGGCCGTACCGAGGCTGTTCCAGAAGCCGCGCCAGGGGCGGGGCGCCATGGAGCCGCGGTTGACCGGCGGAGCGGTCACGGAATTGGGATGGCGTTCCTCGCGCACCGGGCTGCGGTGCGAAAAGTCGGCTTCGGTCAGCACGTTCAGTTGAGAGAAGTCGTTTGGCTTCATGTGTGATTTACCAACGTTGCTTGTCGAGGGAAGGGGTGTCGCCAATGGCAGGAAAGCGCTTGATCACGCAATCCGGTTCGGCGCCGCCTGCGCTTGCGAGCGCGGCCAGCGAATGACCCGCGGCACGGGGCCGCGAGGGGGAAAACTGCTTTTGACGCAGGCCGTCGCGCTGCTGGCGCAGTGCGAAAGATGGGCTGGTGAGTGCTGTCATGCCTGTACAGGGGCAAACCCTGTGCCAGGCTGGAAAAACGCTTTCAGATCAACGACTTGGCGCGATCTGGATGCAGTTTTCGGGGTTGGAGCCGGTTGGAAGGCCCCGAAACCCCTGTTTTTGTCGCCGAATCCCGACAAGCCTTGGAGGCTGGTGGAAAAAAGCCTTATGAATCAACAGTTTAGGGGCGTCGCTACTCGGCGACAGGCTCACTGCCGGGAGCGACAGCATCGGCCTTGAAGTGGCCGGGCGTGAGCTCGTGCTTCTGCAGCAGGCGGTAGAACTCGGTGCGGTTGCGGTCGGCCAGCCGGGCGGCATCGGCCACGTTGCCGTCGGTCAGCTTGAGCAGCCCGACGAGGTAGTCGCGCTCGAAACGCTGCTTGGCCTCGGCATAGGTCTGGACCTCGACCGTGGGCACGCGCAACGCCCGCTGCACCAGCGCCAGCGGGATCAGCGGCGAGCTCGAAAGCGCGCAGACCTGTTCCACCACGTTGTAGAGCTGACGTACGTTGCCGGGCCAGGCCGCGGTGGCCAACGCCTTCAGCGCCTCGGGGGCGAAGCCGGAGAGCCGTTTGCCGTACTTGGTCGAAAGCTTCTGCAGAAAGTGGTTGGCCAGGAGCGGAATGTCCTCGCGCCGGGCCGACAGCGGCGGCAGCGTGAGCGTGACCACGTTGAGCCGGTAATAAAGGTCTTCGCGGAACTGGCCCGCCTCCATAGCCACGTCCAGGTCGCGGTGGGTGGCCGAGATGATGCGCACATCGACCTCGATCGACTGGCTCGCGCCCAGCGGGCGCACCGCGCGCTCCTGCAGCACGCGCAGCAGCTTGACCTGCAATGCGGGCGGCATGTCACCGATTTCGTCGAGCAGCAGCGTGCCGCCGTCGGCCTGCTGGAACAGGCCCTTGTGATTGGCATGGGCGTCGGTGAAGGCGCCCTTCATGTGGCCGAACAGTTCCGACTCGAGCAGTGCCTCGGGAATGGCGCCGCAATTGACGGCCACGAAGGGCTTGTCGGCGCGGGCGCTGGCACGGTGGATGGCGCGCGCCAGCAGTTCCTTGCCGGCGCCGCTGTCGCCGCGCAAAAGCACCGAGGCATCCGATTTGGCGACCATGCGCGCCTCGGCCAGCAGCTCGGACATGCGATTGCTGCGGCTCACGATTTCGGCGCGCCAGCTTTCGTCGCCCGCCTTGGCGGGTGTGCTGGCCGGTGCGCCGAGCGCCAGCGCCTGGGCGATCTTGTCGAGCAGCTCGCGGCCGTCGTAGGGCTTGGTGAGGTAGGTGAACACCCCGCGCGCCGTCGCTTCGACGGCATCGGGAATGGTGCCGTGGGCGGTGAGCAGGATCACCGGCAGCGAAGGATGGCGCTTCCTGATCTCGTCGAACAGCTGGAGCCCGTCGCGGCCGGGCAGCCGCACGTCGCTGAGCACGAGTTGCGGATGCTCGATCTCGAGCTGCGTGAGCGCGGTTTCGGCCGAGGTCACGGCCGTGACCTGATAGCCGACCGAGCTCAGCCGCATCGAGAGCAGCCGCAGCATGTCCGGGTCGTCGTCCACCACCAGCAGGCGTGCGCCGGTCGTGCTCATCGAAGAACCTCTTTCTGCAACCGCTGGATGTTCATGGGGTGGGCTTGGTGCCGTTGGGTGGAGGCAGGGTCGGCGCCCCCGGTGTGTTCGGGCGCGCGAAGCTGCGCTCGATGGCGCGCAGCGCTTCGATGCGGTCATTGAGCTGGTCGATGCGGCGCTGGCTTTCGCGCACCTGCTGCACCTGCTTGTCGCGATCGTCCTCGACGCGGCGCTGCTCCACGTAGCGAGCGGCCAGTGCGCGCGCGAGCGGCTGCAGGGGCTGCGCCTCGGGCGAGGGGTTTGCCGCCACGCGCTGCATCAGGCCAAGGGCGCGTGCCAAGTCGGCCGGCACGCGCGTTTGCGCAAGCAGCAGCGCCAGCTGCATCTGTGCGCTGGGTGAATCGCCGGGATCGCCGGCACGGGTGATTTCGGCCGCCAGCTCGGCCCCGCCCAGCGGGCGGACCTTGTCGGCATACGCCAGCATGGCCGCCACGGGCCCTTGCGTCATCAGCGTGAAGAGCGACGCGGGCTGCGTGGCGGGCGCCTTGGGTTCGGCCTCGACCGGCATCACGCGCGGCACCGCGGGCGGCGGCGGCAGGGCGTTGGCCTCGGCCGGGGGCTCGGGCTGCGTCGCGCAGGCGGCCAGCAGCAGGACGAAAGGCACGGCCATCGCCCCGGAGAAGGTCGAACTGCGGACGAACGAAAAAGACATGGATCGGCGAAGGAAAGACAAAAGGCAGTGTTTCAGGTGGATGCCCGAAGGCTTCACGAGGGATTCGCGGTGGGTTGTTCTGGAGGCTGGATCCGGGATCAGGCCGTGCGCGGCAGTTCGATGCGAAAGCGCGCGCCAGGCCCGCTCGGCTGCAGGGTGATGCGGCCTCCATGGGCAGCAATGTACTCCTGCACGATGGAAAGGCCGATGCCGGTGCCCTTGACCGCGTGCTCCGGCTGGCGTTCGCCCCGGTAGAAGGGCTCGAAAATGCGGTCACGGTCGCCTTCGGCAATACCCGGGCCCGCGTCATTGACATCGATGCAGACCGAATCCGGCGTGCTCGAGACCACGATATTGATGACTCCGCCGCGCGCCGAATAACGAATGGCATTGGACAGCAGGTTGGCTATCGCGGTGCCAAGCTTGGTGCGGTCCACCGTGACCGCGATGGGCTCGCCCTCGGCGCGCACGCGCAAGCCGTGCGCTTGCCACTGCAGGCGCTGCGCCTCGATCTGTTCTTCGATCAGCGGCAGCAGTTCCGTGCGTTCCCGGCGCAGCTCGCGCGCCTCGAAGGCCGCGGCATTGAAGCGCAGCAGCGCCTCGATCTGACCCTGCAGCGAGACGGTGTTCTGGTTCAGGATTTGCGCCACCTCCAGCTGGGCCGGATTCAGCGGGCCCGTCACCCCGTCTTCGAGGAGCGAAACGCCTTCCCTCAGCGCGGCCAGCGGCGTTTTCAGTTCGTGCGACACATGGCGCAGGAAGCGCGCCTTGTCGGCGTCCAGCTCGGTCAGGCGCAGGCGCAGCCACTCGAGCTGCTGCGACACGCGCCGAATGTCGGCCGGGCCGCGGATGTCGATCGGCTCGTCGAGCCGGTTCTGCCCCAGGCCGACGATGGCGTGCTCCAGCCGCTTGAACGGGCGCGCGAGCCAGATGCCGAAAGCCAACGCCAGCGACACCGCGAGCACGCTCGCGGCGATCACCTCGCGCATCAGGCGGCGGCGCGCGTTCTCGATGCGCTTGGCCAGCGCGTCGTTCTGCGTTTCGATGAGGAACTGGGCCTGCTGCGCAAGGTTGGTGTTCAGCGAATCGAGCTCGCGGAACTGCATGGCCATGGTGCTTTCGCGCGAGAGCGCGCTGTCGGCGCTTCCGCTCATCAGGCCTTCGATCACGCCGAGCTGGGCCCGCCACATTTCGATGCCCGCGGGTGCGAGGCCGTTGATCTCGAGCCGGTCGAGCACCTGGTGCGCTTCGCGCGCGGCGTCGTCGAAGCGGCGGCGCAGCACGGCGTCGTTCAGCACCAGCGACTGGCGCCCGGCACGCTCCATGGCCGCGCTGCGCTCGGCCAGCGACTGGGCCGCGCCCGAGAGCCGCAAAGCACGGGCGGCCGCATCGCGGCTCTGGCTCATGAGCGCGTCGTACTGGAACACCGAGCGCAGCACCACGCCGACCAGCAGCGCGGTGATCAGCAGAAACGCGAAAAGAAGGAGCTGCTGGAACGAGCCCCGCGTCGATGGTCGCTTCGCCATCAGGCGGCGAGCGCGGCGGTGGAAACCGGCGCCGTCGACGATTCGCGCGTGGCCACTTCGCCGCGCAGCGTGTAGGCCAGCGAGCGCGTGATGCGCAGGTCGGCCATCTGCCCCACCAGCCGCGCGTCGCCTTCGAAGTTGACCACGCGATTGCACGCGGTGCGGCCCATCAGCTCGTTCGCGTCCTTGCGGGAAGCGCCTTCGACCAGCACGCGCTGCGTGGTGCCCACCAGCGCATCGCCGAAGCGGCGCACGTTGCCGTCGATCACGCGTTGCAGCGTTTGCAGGCGGGCCAGCTTCACTTCGTGCGGCGTGTCGTCGTGCAATGCGGCGGCCGGCGTGCCGGGGCGCGGGCTGAAGATGAAGCTGAAGCTGTTGTCGAACTGGCAGTCGTCGATCAGCTTCATCATCTTGGCAAAGTCTTCATCGGTCTCGCCTGGGAAGCCGACGATGAAGTCGCTGGAGAGCGCAAGCTCGGGCCGGATGGCGCGCAGCTTGCGCACCGTGCTCTTGTATTCCATGGCGGTGTAGCCGCGCTTCATGGCCATCAGGATGCGGTCGCTGCCGTGCTGCACGGGCAGGTGCAGGTGGCTCACGAGCTGCGGCACCTTGGCGTAGGCCTCGATCAGCCGCGGCGTGAACTCGTTGGGGTGGCTGGTCGTGTAGCGGATGCGCTCGATGCCGGGGATCTCGGCCACGTACTCGATGAGCAGTGCGAAGTCGGCAATCTCCGCCGTGTCACCCATGCGGCCGCGGTAGGCGTTCACGTTCTGCCCCAGCAGCGTGACCTCGCGCACGCCCTGGTCGGCCAGGCCTGCAATTTCCACCAGCACGTCGTCCAGCGGACGGTTCACTTCCTCGCCGCGGGTGTAGGGCACCACGCAGTAGCTGCAGTACTTGGAGCAGCCCTCCATGATCGATACGAATGCGGTCACGCCCTCGACGCGCGCTGGCGGCAGGTGGTCGAATTTCTCGATCTCGGGAAAGCTGATGTCCACCTGCGGGCGGTCCAGCCGCTCGCGGTCGTTCAGCATTTCGGGCAGGCGGTGCAGCGTTTGCGGGCCGAACACGATGTCGACGTAGGGTGCGCGCGCGATGATGGCGGCGCCTTCCTGGCTCGCCACGCAGCCGCCCACGCCGATCTTCACGCCCTTGGCCTTCAGGTGCTTTACGCGGCCGAGGTCGGAGAACACCTTTTCCTGGGCCTTCTCGCGCACCGAGCAGGTGTTGAACAGGATCAGGTCGGCCTCGTCCACGTTCTGGGTAGGCTCGTAACCCTGCGCGGCATTGAGCACATCGGCCATCTTGTCCGAGTCGTACTCGTTCATCTGGCAGCCGAAGGTTTTGATAAAGACTTTTTTGCTCATGGGGTGCTCTCTGGGCCCTCCCGAGCGGGAAGGCGGAATGCAGGACGCTCGCGGCGTCCGGCTGCGCAGCGGGCGAGGGCCCGCTGGCATTTTTATTGCGTGTTGACGGTGTCGTTCGTGGTGAACGGCCAGATGTTCAGGAGCGGCTTGTCGAGCGATTCGCGCCTGGCAACGGCTTCGTCGGGCGTCAGGATCCACACCTCGCGCAGCAGGCCCGCTGCGTCACGCGTGTAATTGACCAGGAATTTCTGACCGGTGATGGCGCTCGACATGACCAGCATGTTCTGGGCACTGCGGATGCGTGCCGCCGGCGCCATGCGATCGGGCCTGCCGTCGAGTTCGACGTCGGCCCCGTCGATCACCATGAACTTGCCGCGCAGCGTGCCGACCGGGAACGTGCGGCCGCCTACCAGCGATTCGTTCTGGGTCTGGGGCCGGGGCACGTCGGCCTGGGCCGCGGCGTCAATGGAAAAAAGGCTTGCAGCTACTGTGCAAAGCGCTATGGAAGTGAGAGCATTCATGGATTTCTTGCAGCGGTTCATGGGGTATATCCAGAGGCTGTGGAGCGGCGATTTTAGCGGCGAGGTTGAATTCGACCTTGCGCCTGCCACAGCGGGTTGTGCATGGGCCCTTGCGTTGCGGCTTTACTTATCTTTACGGTACCCGTCGACACTGTGAACCGGCCGCTGATCCAATAGCCGCTGTCAGCCCAAAGTGCACAAAAAATCCATGAAGAAAAAACTCGTCTTCGCCCTTGCAGGTGTGTTGATCGTAGCCGTCGCGGGATGGTGGTGGAGCGGGTCTGGCGATCGCATTGCGGCAAAGAACGCCAAGCCGGCCGCGGGAGCCGGTGGCGCAACTGGCGCTGCGCCCGCCGACGGCATGCCGCCGGCGCTCGTGACGCTCGCAACCGCCGTGCGGCAGGACGTGCCGGTGACGGTCCAGGTCAACGGCAGCGTGGTGTCTCTCAACAGCGTCGATCTGCGGCCGCAGGTGACCAACACCGTCGCGGCGGTGCACGTGAAGGAAGGGCAATTCGTCAAGGAAGGCCAATTGCTTTTCACGCTCGACGACCGCAACGACCAGGCCAACCTGGCCCGCGCCCGCGCCCAGCAGAAGCGCGACGAGGCCACGCTGGCCGACCTGGAACGCCAATACAAGCGCAGCCAGGAGCTGGTGGCGCAGAACTTCATTGCCAAGAGCGCCGCCGACGCCACGCTGTCGCAGCTCGAGGCGCAGCGCGCCGCGGTGGCGGCCGACCGCGCCGCCGTGCAGTCGGCGCAGGTGGCGCTGGGTTACGCCACGCTGCGCGCGCCCATTGCGGGGCGCATCGGTGCCGTCAACATCTATCCCGGCACGCTGGTGCAGCCCACGCTGTCGCTGGTCACCGTCACGCAGCTCGATCCCATTGCGGTGAGCTTCCCCGTGCCGGAGGCCAATCTGCAGGACCTGCTGGCTGCGGCGCGCAGCCGGGCCAGGGTCGAGGCGCTCGTGACCGGGCGCCAGGAGCCGCTGAGCGGCGTGCTCAATTTCGTCGACAACACGGTCGATCCGCAGATCGGTACCGTGCGCGCGAAGGCGGTGTTCGACAACGCCGACCAGAGCCTGTGGCCCGGCCAGTTCGTCGGCACGCGCATCACGGTGCGCACCCTGCCCGGTGCCACGGTGGTGCCGGCCGCGGCGCTCATGATGCTGTCCGACGGTACCTCGCTCTACGTGGTCGACAAGGCCGCAACCGCCGCGCGCCGCAAGGTCCAGGTGCTCTACACCTTCGGTACCAAGGTGGCAGTGAGCGGCGTCGAGCCGGGGGAGCAGGTGGTCATCGAGGGCAGCCAGAACGTGCGTCCGGGCGGCAAGGTCCGCGTAGACGCAAGGGCCGCGCCGGCGGGCACGACCGGGGTCACGCCCGGTAGCGCGGCCTCTTCGGACATCAAGACTCCGCGGGAACGCGCATGAACATCTCGGAGCTGTGCATCCGTCGTCCCGCGATGACGGTGCTCTTGTCTGCCGCGGTGGTGGTGGCCGGCATCTTTGCGTATTTCAGCATCCCCGTTGCCGCGCTGCCGAGCTACAACACGCCGGTCATCAACGTGAACGCCCAGCTGCCCGGCGCGAGCCCGGACACCATGGCGTCGTCGGTCGCGTTGCCGCTGGAAAAGCAGTTCTCGACCATTCCGGGCCTGCAGACCATCAGCTCGGTCAACACGCAGGGCGTGAGTTCGATCACGCTGGAATTCGTGAGCAGCCGCGACATCGATGCCGCCGCCGTTGACGTGCAGGCCGCGCTGCTGCGCGCCCAGCGCCAGCTGCCGCAGGAGCTGACGCAGCTGCCTTCGTACCGCAAGGTGAACCCGGCCGATGCGCCGGTGCTGTTTATTGCGCTGATTTCGCAGTCGATGAATCCGTCCGAGCTCAACGACTACGCCGAGAACCTGATCTCGCCCACGCTCTCCACCATCGACGGCGTGGCGCAGGTGGCCGTATACGGGCGCAAGGCCTTCGCGGTGCGCATCAAGGCCAATGCCGATCTGCTCAATGCGCGCAACATCACGCTCGACGAGCTCGCCAGGGCGGTGAATTCGGCCAATGCCAACACGCCGGTCGGCACGCTCGACGGGCCGCGCCAGACGCTCACCATCCAGGCCAACCGGCAGCTCACGAAGGCGGAAGACTTTGCCAAGCTGATCGTCGGGCAGCGCAACGGTGCGCCGGTGCGGCTCGACGAAGTGGCCACCATCGAAGACAGTTTCGAATCGGTCAAGACCGCGAGCAGCTTCAACGGCCAGAGCTCCATCTCGTTGGCCGTGCAGCGCCAGCCCAATGCCAACACCGTGGAAGTGGTGGATGCGGTGCGCGCGCTCATTCCGCGCTTCAAGGCCGAGCTGCCGCAGTCGGTCGAGATCCACATGGTGAACGACCGCTCGCTGTCCATCCGCGAGGCGGTGCACGACGTGCAGCTCACGCTGCTGGGCACCATCGCGCTGGTGGTCATGGTGATCTTCCTGTTTCTGCACCGGCTGGTGGCCACGCTGATTCCGGCCGTCACCATCCCCATCTCGCTCATCGGCGCGGTGGCGCTGCTCTATGCCTTCGGCTACAGCCTGGACAACGTTTCCCTGCTCGGCATCACGCTCGCGGTGGGCCTGGTGGTGGACGACGCCATCGTGGTGCTCGAAAACATCATGCGCTACGTCGAGAAGGGCATGGAGCCGTTCGCGGCGGCGCTGCGCGGGGCGCGAGAGGTGGGCTTCACCATCATCTCGATCTCGATTTCGCTGGTGGCGGTGTTCATTCCGATTTTTTTCATGCCTGGCGTGATCGGCTTGCTGTTCCACGAGTTCGCGGTAGTGGTGGCGCTGGCAGTGCTGGTGTCGGCCATCGTGTCGCTCACGCTGGTGCCGATGCTCGCGAGCCGGCTGCTCAAGCACACGCCGCGGCCCGAAGGCGCGATCGACCATGAAGAGGAGCATCCGGAACCCGGAACCGCCATCGGCCGCGCTTTCGAGCGCGGCTACCGCTGGGTGCATGGCAGCTACATGCGAACGCTCGACTGGACGCTCGGCCATCGCACGCTGATGCTGCTGGTGGCCGGCGCCACCTTCGTCGTCACGGCCTGGCTGTTCGTTTCCATACCGAAGGGCTTCTTCCCCGAGGAAGACATCGGGCAGATCCAGATCACCACCGAAGCGGCCGAGGACATTTCCTTCACCGCCATGAATGCGCTGCAGGAGCGTGTGGCCGCTTCGCTCCAGGCCGACCCGAGCGTGGCCTACGTGAGCTCGTTCGTCGGCGTGGGCGGCCCCACCGCCACGCAGAACTCCGGCCGCCTTTTCGCCGTGCTCAAGCCGCGCGGCCAGCGCCCCAAGATGGCCAAGGTGCTCGAATCGCTGCGCCAGCGTTTCCGGGAGATTCCGGGCATTGCGGTCTACATGCAGCCGGTGCAGAACCTGCGCCTGGGCGGCCGCCAGAGCAAGGCGCGCTTCCAGTACACACTGCAGAGCGTGAACGCCGGCGAAATGGTGCCGTGGTCCACGCGGCTCATGGAGCGCATGCGCGCCGACCCGGTTTTCCGCGACGTCACCAGCGACTCGCAGAACCGCGGCCTGCAGGCCACGCTGGAAATCGACCGCGACAAGGCCGGCGTGCTCGGTGTCGCGGTGGGAGACCTGCGCCTGGCGCTGTACAACGCGTACGGCGACCGGCAGATCGGCAGCATCTACGGCGCGAGCAATACCTACCAGGTGATTCTGTCGGCCTCCGACAGCGACCGCCAGTTCGAAGACGACGTGTCGCGCCTGTCGGTGCGCAGCACCGGCGGCCAGTTGGTGCCGCTGTCGGCCTTCTCGACCGTCAAGCGCACCGTGGGGCCGACCTCGGTCAACCACCAGGGCCAGCTGCAGGCGGTCACGGTGTCGTTCAACCTCGCGCCCGACGTGCCGCTGGGCAACGCGACCGCGAAGATCGACCAGTTCAAGGCAGAGCTGAAGATGCCGCAGTCGATCATCACCACCTACGGCGGCGATGCGGCGGTGTTCCAGAGCTCGCAGGCCAGCCAGGCCGTGCTGCTGGTGCTGGCGGTGCTGGTGATCTACGTGCTGCTGGGGGTGCTGTACGAGAGCTACATCCACCCGCTGACCATCCTGGCCGGGCTACCCTCGGCGGCTGTGGGCGCGTTGATCTCGCTGAAGATATTCGGCTTCGACCTGACGCTGATCGCGACCATCGGCATCCTGCTTTTGATCGGCATCGTGAAGAAGAACGCGATCATGATGATCGACTTCGCGCTCGATGCGCAGCGCACCGAAGGCATGAAGCCGGTCGACGCCATCCGCGAGGCCTGCCGGCTGCGCTTCCGCCCGATTCTCATGACCACGCTGGCTGCGCTGATGGGTGCGCTGCCGCTTGCACTTGGATTAGGCGCCGGTGCCGAGCTGCGTCAGCCGCTGGGTGTGGCGGTGGTGGGCGGGCTGATCTTCTCGCAGGTGATCACGCTCTACATCACGCCCGCGATCTACCTGGCGCTCGACCGCTACAGCGGCACCGGGCCGATGATCGATCTGCCGGGCGAGGCCAAGACCGAAGCCGATGCCGCCGGGCACACGGCGTCGCATGCCTAGCTGTGAAGCTTCAATAGGTTGTATCCGGTGTTCATCCGGATTGGGTTTGAGAGACTGGAAGTCGCCAAACACCCAATCCACTCAGGACGCCCAACC
>NZ_JBEPKJ010000006.1:0-374334 GCF_040544635.1 Variovorax paradoxus | reverse complement strand
CTGGACTATGTGAAGAAGAAGATCCTGGAGGACGAGGCCGGCCGCAAGGCGCTGTGGGAGCGGCTGCAGTTCGCGCTGGATGGGGAGCCCGATCCGTGGTTCGAGTCGAGCCAGGCGCAGGTGGATGTGCGGCAGTTCACGCCGCTCACGGTGTAGGCGGGGAAGCTACTTGAAAAGACGACTCTTCATCGCTTCTTCCGCGCTTGCCGCGGTGGGCGCCCGCGCCCAGGTGGCGGACCTCAACGACGCCATCAACAAGGCGGGCCGCCAGCGCATGCTGTCGCAGCGCGCGAGCAAGGCTTATCTCGCGCTGGCGCAGAAAGTGGAAACGCGCAGCGCGCAGCAAGTGCTCGACAAATCGATTGCGCTGTTCGAAAGGCAACTGACCGAGCTCAAGGCCTTCGCACCGAGCCCCGCCATTCGCGGCACCTACGACGCACTCGACGGCGCATGGAGCGAATTCAAACGCGAGCTCACCGGCCCCGCGCTCGGCAAGGAAGAAGCCGCCCGGATCGTCAAGCTCGATGCCGCCGTGCTCACGCTTGCGAACCAGGGCACCATGCAGTACGAGGCCGCCTCGGGCAAGCCCGTGGGCCGTCTGGTCAATATCGCAGGCCGGCAACGCATGCTGTCTCAGCGCATGGCCAAGTTCTACCTGGCCGGCGCGATGCAGATCGACGCCACCGGCAGCACGGCTGAAATTGCAAAGGCGCGCGGCGAATTTCTTGCCGCGCTCGAAATCCTGCGCAACGCGCCTGAAGCCACCACGCAGATCCGCCAGGAACTGGTTCTGGCCGATGCGCAATGGATGTTCTTCAATCGCGGCCTCCAGCGCCTCGAAGGCGCGGCAACCTCACCCGCCCTGATGTCCGACGTGTTCGTGGCCAGCGAGAACCTGCTGGCCATCATGGACCGTGTGACCGGCCTGTATTCCGACCTCAAAACCTAGAGACCCCACCATGAGCGAATGGAAAGCCATCTGCCGCATCGACGACATTCCCGTACTGGGCGCCCGCCGCGTGGCGCGCCCCGTGGGTGTGGCCGTCGCCGTGTTCCGCAATTCAGAAGACCAGGTGTTTGCGCTGCTCGACCGCTGCCCGCACAAGGGCGGCCCATTGAGCCAGGGCATCGTGTTCGGCACCAGCGTGGCCTGCCCGCTGCACAACTGGGCCATCGGCCTGGACGACGGGTGCGCCAAGTCGCCCGATGAAGGATGCACGCCCAAGTTCGCGGTGAAGCTCGCCGAGGGCGTGGTGCACCTGGATGCGGAAGAACTCAAGTCGCATGCCATCGACCTGGCGGCGCCCCGCGCCGGCCCCGGCGCCGCAACGGCCGGCAAGCTGGGCGACGAGACCTTCGACGTGCAGGCGCCGCACAGCAGCTAGGCGCACAACCAAGGCACGACCCATGGAAGAAACTCGCTCCACCTGCCCCTACTGCGGCGTGGGCTGCGGTGTGATCATCGAGTCCGACGGCGCGCAGATTACCGGCGTGCGCGGAGACCCCGACCACCCGGCCAACTTCGGGCGCCTTTGCACCAAGGGCTCGACACTGCATCTCACGGCGACCGCCACGGTCACGCGCCAGACGCGGCTGCTGCAGCCGATGCGGCGCGCCGCGCGCGGCGCAGAGCCGGCGCCCATCGCGTGGGACACCGCACTCGACGGCGCGGTCGACAAGTTCGAACAGGTCATTCGCGACCACGGACCCGACGCCGTCGGCTTCTATGTCTCGGGCCAGTTGCTCACCGAGGACTACTACGTCTTCAACAAGCTCGCCAAAGGGCTGATCGGCACCAACAACATCGACACCAACTCCCGCCTTTGCATGAGCAGCGCGGTGGCCGGCTACAAGCAGACGCTGGGCGCCGACGCGCCGCCGGCCTGCTACGACGACCTGAAGCACGCCAGCTGCCTCTTCATCGTGGGCAGCAATGCCGCGTGGGCGCACCCGATCCTGTTCCGCCGCATCGAGGATGCGAAGGCTGCGAACCCGGAACTCAAGATCATCGTGGCCGATCCGCGCCGCACCGATACGGTCGAGATTGCCGACCTGTTCCTGCCGATTCAGCCCGGCACCGACGTCATGCTGTTCAACGGCCTGCTGCACCTGATGCTGTGGGAGGGCTGGACCGACAACCGCTACATCGCGGCCCACACCAGCGGCTTCGACGCGCTGAAGACCACGGTGCGCGAATGCACGCCCGACAAGGTGGCGCAGATCTGCGGAATCTCGAAGGAAGACCTGCTCACCGCCGCGCGCATGTTCGCGACCTCGCCTGCCACGCTGAGCCTCTATTGCCAGGGCCTGAACCAGTCATCCAGCGGCACCGCGAAGAACGCGGCGCTGATCAACCTGCACCTCGCCACCGGCCAGATCGGCAAGCCCGGCGCCGGCCCGTTCTCGCTCACCGGCCAACCCAACGCCATGGGCGGACGCGAAGTGGGCGGCCTGGCCAACCTGCTGAGCGCCCACCGCGACCTGGCCAATCCGGTGCACCGCGCGGAAGTAGCGGCGCTGTGGAACGTGCCCTCCGTGCCGGAAAAACCCGGCAAGACCGCGGTCGAGATGTTCCAGGCCGCCGCCGACGGAGAGATCCGCGCGCTGTGGATCGCCTGCACCAACCCCGCCCAATCGATGCCCGACCAGGCCACGGTGCGCCGCGCCCTCGAGCGCGCCGAATTCGTCGTGGTGCAGGAAGCTTTTTCGACCACATCGACCTGCGCCTTCGCCGACTTGCTGCTGCCCGCCACCACCTGGGGCGAGAAGGAAGGCACCGTGACCAACAGCGAGCGCCGCATCTCGCGCGTGCGTCCCGCGGTGGCGGCGCCCGGCGCAGCGCGCCACGACTGGTCGATTGCCGTCGATTTCGCGCACCGGCTCGAACAGCGGCTCGGCCGCACGGCCACGCTGTTTCCGTACGACTCCGCCGAACGGGTGTGGAACGAGCACCGCGAATCCACGCGCGGGCGCGACCTCGACATCACCGGCTTGAGCTACGCCATGCTCGACGCGGCCGGGCCCCAGCAGTGGCCGCTGAAAGAAGGCGAAACCTCCGGCCGCGTCCGCCTCTATGAAGACGGCGTCTTCCCCACGCCGGACGGCCGCGCACGCTTCGTCGACACGGTCTACAAGCCGGTGGCCGAGGCGCGCGAGGCGCGCTACCCGTTCTCGCTCAACACGGGCCGTTTGCGCGACCAGTGGCACGGCATGAGCCGCACCGGCACGGTCGGCCGCCTGTTCGGCCATGTGGCCGAGCCCGTGGTGCAGATGAATGCACAGGACATGGCCCGCCGCCTGCTGAGCGACGGCGAACTGGTGCACCTCACCTCGAAGCGCGGCTCCATCCTGCTGCCCGCGCGCGCCAGCGCCGAAATCGGCCTGAGCCAGGCTTTCGTCGCCATGCATTGGGGCGAGGAATACCTGAGCGGCTGCTCGTCGACCGGCACGCCGCTGGCAGGCATCAATGCGCTGACCTCCCCGGCTTACTGCCCCACCTCGAAGCAACCGGAGCTCAAGCACACGCCGGTCAAGATCCTCAAGGCCGAGTTGCCGTGGTCGCTGCTCACCATGGCCTGGCTACCACCCGATGCCGCGCTGGCCGCGCACCAGGCGCTCAAGCCGCTGATGGCGATGTTTCCGTTCGCCACCTGCGTGCCGTTCTCGGGCAATACACCGGGCGAGGAGCGCAGCGGCATTCTGTTCCGCGCGGCCGCGCACGACGCGCCGGACGACGAGCTCATCGATCGCATCGAAGGCCTGCTCGGCCTGCGCGGCAGCGATGCCCTGCGCTACGCCGACCGCCGGCGCGGCCAACGCCGCGTGGCACGGCTGGTGCGCCGCGCCGACGGCAACGCCGGCCTCGAAGCCTTTCTGCTGGGCGGCGACACCAGTGCCGAGGCCTGGATCGGCACCTTGCTGCGCGAGGAGATTCCAGCGCAAACCTACGGCCGGCTGCTGCTGTCGCCGGGCGCCCGAGCGCCGGTTGCGGTGCAATCGCGCGGACAGCCGATCTGCACCTGCTTCAACGTGACCGACCTGGCGATCCGGGCCGAACTGGGCCGCTGCAGCGGCACGCCCGAAGAACGGCTGGCCTCGCTGCAGGGCACGCTGAAATGCGGCACCAACTGCGGCTCCTGCCTGCCCGAGCTCAAGCGCATGGTGCGCGCGACACCGGTGGAGGTCCTCGCGGAGGGTGCATAAGCCGGTGCATAGGCCGGTGCATAAGCCGCCTCGCATTCCGGCATAAGCATTGCGGGACAATCGGGGCACCCATGGGAATCAGCCAATACATCAAGGAAATCGGCCGCGGCGCGCGAGGCGCCAGGCCGCTGACGCGCGAACAGGCCACGGACCTGTTCGGCCAGGTGCTGGACGGCACCGTCACCGACCTGGAAATCGGCGGCTTTTGCCTGGCCATGCGCATCAAGGGCGAAACGCCTGAAGAGATGGCGGGCTTCCTCGACGCCACGCATGCGCGGCTCAACCACGTTCCGGCCGCCGACCGCCCGCTCATCGTGCTGCCGAGCTACAACGGTGCGCGCAAGCTGCCGGTGCTCACGCCGCTGCTCGCCCTGCTGCTCGCCCGCGAAGGCTTGCCGGTGCTGGTGCACGGCAGCGCCACCGAAACATCGCGTGTGCTGGCATCGAATGTGCTGGAGGCATTGGACATCCCCATGTTCACCGCCATCCGAAAAATCCCGTCCGGCGAGGTCGGCTTTGCACCGACCGAGCTGCTCAACCCCGCGCTCAAGCGGCTGCTCGACGTGCGCCGCGTGGTGGGCCTGCGCAACCCTGGCCACAGCGTGGTCAAGCTGATGCAGCCGACCACCGGCCCCTGCGTGATCGTGGCAAGCTACACCCATCCGGAATACGCACGCACCATGGGCGAAACCTTCGAGCTCATGGGCATGACCGCCCTGCTCTCACGCGGCCTGGAGGGCGAAGTGGTGTCCGACCCGCGCCGCACCGCGCAGATCGACGGCTTCGTGCGCGGCGTGCGCAGCGAGCTGCAGGCCCAGGCCGCGGGCACGTCGAACGAGGTGCCGGGCCTGCCGAAAGAGATCGACGTCGCGACCACGACCGACTACACGCGCCGTGTATTGAATGGCGAGCTTCCCGTGCCGGAAGCCATTGCCACCCAGGTCAGGCACATCACGCAACTGGCAGCTCACGCATGAACGCACTCACATCCTCATTCACCGCCGGAAGCTGCACGCTGGTGGGCGCCGGCCCCGGCGACCCCGAGCTGCTGACCATCAAGGCCGTGAAGGCGATCCAGGCCGCGACCGTGCTGCTGGTGGACGACCTCGTGAGCGAAAGCATCCTGACCTCCTATGCCCGGCCCGGCGCACGCATCGTGCACGTGGGCAAGCGCGGCGGCTGCAAGAGCACGCCGCAGGCATTCATCGAGCGGCTCATGATCACCGCGGTGCACGAAGGCGAAACGGTGGTTCGGCTCAAGGGCGGCGATCCGTTCATCTTCGGGCGCGGCGGCGAAGAAGTCGAACACCTGCGCGAAGCCGGCATCGAATGCACCGTCGTCAACGGCATCACTGCCGGCCTTGCCGCCGTGAGCTCGCTGGGCGTGCCGCTCACGCACCGCGACCACGCACAGGGCGTGGTGTTCGTCACGGGCCACGCCAAGACCGGCGCCAGCGCACATGAAGACGCCACCGACTGGCGCGCCCTGGCCGCGACCGCGCACAGCGCGCGGCTCACGCTCGTGATCTACATGGGCGTAGCGGGTGCGGGCCACATCGAGCGCGAGTTGCTGCACGGCTTGCCCGGCGATACGCCCGTTGCAGTGATTCAGCACGCGAGCCTGCCGCAGCAGCGCCACATCGCGACCACGCTCGACCGGCTGCAGGCCTGCATCGCCGAAGCCGGTCTCGCGAGCCCCGCGGTCATCGTCGTGGGCGACGTGCTGCGCGGGTTGGCCGCGGCGGCACTGCCGGTGGACACGAGCACCAGCCAGTTCGGCACCTGAGGCACCTGAGAAATCAGAAAGAGAAAGCCCCGACCATCCGGGGCCGTGCACGAAGGGCTGCAGTGCCCGGCACTTGCGGCGCCTGCAGCACCAGCGGCGTGCGGCTTCCGAGGCTGGCCATGAGGGCGATCCATGCGATGGCCAGATTGCCGTTGGACACGGTCAGCCGCTGCAGGTCGAGCATCAGTCCCTGATAGTCCTCCAGCACCTGGACCTCCGACATCTCTCCGCGGCTCATTCGCGTTTTCGACTGCTCGAACAAGGCCTTCGCCTCGCGTACGTGCCGGTTTGCCTCGACCACCGCTGCGCTCATGGCTTGCAGTTTTCGCAGCGCCCCGGCGACTTCGGCGCGGCCCTGCGCCACGGCATCGGGGAAAAGCGGGTAGCCGGGAAGATCTTCTGCGCCGGACTCCTGGTCGCTTTCGCCGGCATCTCCCGCGGCATCGATCGTGCCGTCGAGCCTGGTATGCGGATCGATGCCGTACAGCGCCGCGGCCAGCTGGATGTCGTCGCGGTTGGCGAGCAGCACCGCTGGCAGGGCCTCCGGCGCCGGGAGGGCGAAACGAGGCTGCTTGCGCGCCGCCACCTCATCGTCGATTGCCTTCTGCAGCCTCTCTTCGGGCAGGCGGGAACGGGCCGCAAGAAAAGCGAGCTGCGCTCCACGCTGCGTGTCGATCTTCTTGATTGACGCTGTTGCTTCGGCTTCCCGGTGCTTCAGCTCCTTGCTGAAATCGCCGAGCAGCGCGGGGCTGACGGCGATGAGTTGCGACTGCCGACGCGCGGCGGCACGTGCGCTGTCGATGTAGGTCAGGCTCAGCGTCTGGACCAGCAGACCGACATACGCCGCCGAGACGCCGATCTCCGCAGCCGGCGCGTCCAGGCGGCCTGCAGAGGCGGTAGAGGCGGTAGAGGCCGGGCTGCGGGCAGCCTCCGCAACCAGCGTATTCAGCGTCTCGCTCTCGAAGGCCAGCCACCAGGGACGCGCCGAAGCGCGTGGGGCGGACTCCGCGGGCAGCCCCTCGGCGCGCTCCAGGCCGGGGTGCGTCATCGCGTGGCTCGCACTCATGCCGGAACCGGCGCAGGCGATGCCCAGCGCGGCGACAAGCATCGCAACCATTGATCGATTGGCCATCATCTGTGCGCTCCGCAAACCCTGAAAGCCCCGATGGTTCCCCGCAAATTCGGAGGAATCGGAGAGACGGCCGAGAGGCAACTGAAAAGCAGCAGCGAAGGTGCCGGCGCGACCTATTGCATCCGTGCAACACAAGTTGCGATCGGTCTCGGTTCGACGAGATTCCTCCCACATTGAACGAAACCATTCAGCCGGTCACCGGCGGAGTGCGCATGTCGTTCGCGCCCCGCCTCAACGGAGAGAATTCATGAAGATATGCCCGCGCTCCCCGAGCGCCTTGCGACTGCGGCGGTGGATCGGTGTTGCGCTCGTTTCGCTCACCTCGATGGCGGCGCAGGCGCAGAACGCCATCGAGGCCGTCACGAGCACTGCAAGGGCCGGCGTGGAGCTGGTTCGCATCGACTTCACCCAACCGCTCACCGTGCTGCCTACCGGCTTCGTCGTGCAGGAGCCGGCGCGCATTGCGCTGGACTTTCCGGGCGTGACCAACGCGGTGGGGCGCTCGGCCATCGAGTTCAACCTGGGCAACCTTCGCACCGCCAATGTCGTGCAGGCCGGCGAACGCTCGCGGGTGGTGCTGAACCTCAAGCGTGCGACGACCTACCAGGCGGAGATCCAGGGCCGGTCGCTTCTCGTCTCGCTGCAGTCCGGAACGGGCCAGCCGCCCCGGACATCGCCCGCTGCAGGATTCGCAGAAGGCAGGGAGCGCCAGGTGACGGCGCTGCGGGACATCGACTTCAGGCGAGGCGGCGACGGCGCCGGCCGCGTGCTCATCGCCATGGGCAGCAGCCAGCTCGGCGTGGATGTGCGGCGGCAAGGCTCGGCGCTGGTGGCCGAGTTCACGGGGGCTTCGCTGCCGGATGCGCTTCGGCGCCGGCTCGACGTGTCGGACTTCGGCACGGCGGTCGAATCGGTGCACGCGGAGCAGCTCGGCGACAGGGTCCGCCTCACGGTCAATTCGCGCGGCGACTGGGAACAGAGCGCCTACCAGACCGATGAACAGTTCGTCATCGAGGTGCGCCCGCGCAAGACCGACCCGGGCAAGCTGACCCAGGGAACCGGCTACACGGGCGAGAAGCTCACGCTCAATTTCCAGAACGTCGACGTGCGCGCGCTGCTGCAGGTGATTGCGGATTTCACCGGCTTCAACGTGGTGACGTCGGACACGGTTTCCGGCGCCCTCACGCTGCGGCTCAAGGAGGTGCCGTGGGACCAGGCGCTGGAGGTCATCCTGCAGGCAAAGAACCTTGGCATGCGGAAGAACGGCAGCATCCTCTGGATTGCGCCGCGCGACGAAATCAACGCCAAGGAAAAGGTCGAGCTCGAAGCGCTGGTCACGCTGGAGAACCTGGTGGCGCTGCGTACCCAGTCTTTCCAGCTCAACTACGCCAAGGCCGCCACGATCGTGCAAAGCCTGACCGGCAGCGGCGCCTCGGGCGGCAGCAGCGGTGGCTCTTCGCCCACGCGCCTCTTGAGCACACGCGGCAGCGCAATTGCGGAAGTGCGCACGAACCAGCTTTTCGTCACGGACACGCCGGTGCGGCTGGCCGAGGTGAGCGAGCTCATCCGGAAACTCGATGTGCCGGTGCGGCAGGTGCTGATCGAGGCGCGGATCGTCGAGGCGTCGGATACTTTCGGCAAGTCGCTCGGCGTCAAGCTGGGCGGCGGAGCCACCGGCAAGAACAGTTCGTTCGGCACCAGCCCGACGGGCAGCGACAACAGCTTTACGTCGTACACCAGCAGCAACTTCGTGAACCTGCCGGCCGGCGATGCGGGCGGCACCGGCAGCAGCGCGGGGACGTTCTCGCTGTCGTTGTTCAACTCGAGCCTCACGCGCATGCTGAACCTGGAAATCTCCGCGCTCGAAGCCGAAGGCAAGGGCCGGCTGGTGTCGAGCCCTCGCGTAGTGACGGCCGACCAGACCAAGGCGCTGATCGAACAGGGCGAGGAAATTCCCTACCAGCAGGCGACGTCGAGCGGCGCAACCTCCATCTCTTTCCGCAAGGCGGTGCTGAAGCTCGAAGTCACGCCGCAGATCACGCCGGAGGGCAACATCATCCTCACGCTCGACGTGAGCAAGGACACGCGCGGCGTGAGCACCTCGGCCGGACCGGCCATCAACACCAAGCACGTGCAGACGGAGGTGCTGATCGAGAACGGCGGCACGGTGGTGATCGGCGGCATTTTCGAGCTGACGGAAACCAACGACGAATCGCGGGTGCCGCTGCTCGGCGAGGTGCCTTACCTGGGGGCGCTCTTCCGCTCGCGGGAGCGGGTGATGAACAAGGTCGAGATGCTGGTGTTCATCACGCCCAAGATGATCGCGCGCCCGAACGGGGCGCTTTAGCACCAATGTGGCATGGAGCGTGCTTAACGCCAGCATGCTCGTCTTTCGCTCGTTTTCCGCATCCGGCGCTCGCCCATGAACGCCGCAGTGCCTCCGCCCGCCGCCGTCGAAATCGTTGCGCTGTCCAAGCGCTACGCCGCGGGCACGCCGCCCGCGGTCGACCAGATCGACCTGCGCATTGCGAGCGGCAGCTATTGCTGCCTGCTGGGCCCATCGGGCTGCGGCAAGAGCACCACGCTGCGCATGATTGCGGGCCACGAATCGGTCAGCAGCGGCGACATCCTGCTGGACAACCGCAACATCACCAACCTGCCCGCCGCCGCGCGCGGCACGGCGATGATGTTCCAGAGCTTTGCGCTGTTCCCGCACCTCTCGGCGCTGGACAACGTGGCCTTCAGCCTCAAGATGAAAGGCATCAGCAAGAGCGAGCGCCAGAAGCGTGCACGTGACCTGCTGGAGCGCGTGGCGATGGGCCACCTGGCCGAGCGCAAGCCCGGCGAACTCTCCGGTGGGCAGCAGCAGCGCGTGGCGCTGGCGCGCGCGCTCATTACCGAGCCGCGCGTGCTGCTGCTCGACGAGCCGCTGTCCGCGCTCGACCCGTTCCTGCGCATCCAGATGCGCGCCGAACTGCGGCGCTGGCAGAAGGAGCTGGGGCTCACCTTCGTTCACGTCACGCACTCGCAGGAAGAAGCGATGGCGCTGGCCGACACCATGGTGGTGATGAACCACGGCGTGATCGAACAGGTCGGCTCGCCGCACCAGATCTACAACCATCCCGCGAGCGAATTCGTGGCGCGCTTCATGGGCGGCCACAACGTGCTCGACACGCCGTCCGGCCCGATTGCGGTGCGCAACGACCACATGAAGATCGCCCGCGGCGATGCGAGCGGCGGCATTGCCGCCACAGTCACCGACGTCGAGTACCAGGGCACCTACGTGCTGCTCGGCCTGGCGTTGCAAGACGCCGCGCCGAACCGCGGCAATGTCTCGGTGCTGCTCGGTGAAGCCGCCTTTCTTGCGAGCCCCTATGCGCCGGGCGATGCGGTACGCCTCGCCTGGGCCGAGGCCGATGCGCGAGTGCTCGGCCCCGGCGTCAGCCCGCCGGCCGTGCGCGCACCGGCGCCGGTCCATGAAGGCGCCGGGCGCGACGACCTGGCCGCGCTCGCCAGCATGCCGCTGTGAGCGTGCGGCTGTTCACGCATCGCCTGCCTTCCGCTTTCTTCCCGGTTTTCTTTCACGTTCCCTTCCCTGTTTCTTCAACGGAGACTCTTCCATGACCGACCCCATCGACTCGTCCACCGGCCTCCAGCGTCGCACCCTGCTGCAAGGCACCGCCGGCATCCTTGCCACGGGCATTGCGCCCTTCGTGCATGCGCAGGAAAAAATCGTGCTGCGCTACCTGGGCACGGCGGTGAACCAGGACAAGGCGATTGCCGAGAAGTTCAAGGCCGACACGGGCATCGAGATCCAGTACGTGGCCGTGACCACCGACGACGTGACCAAGCGCGCCGTGACCGCGCCCAACAGCTTCGACCTGATCGACACCGAGTTCTTCTCGCTCAAGAAGATCGTGCCCACCGGCAACCTGAAGGGCATCGACACGAAGAAGATCAAGAACGCCGACAAGATCACCACGCTCTTCACCAAGGGCGAAGTCGCAGGCAAGGCGGTGGGCGACCAGGGCACCGCACCCAAGAAGGTGATCTATCTCGAAGGCGAGAAGTCGAAGAAGTTCGCGACCGAGCCCACGCAGTTCATGTCGCTCATCCCCACGGTCTACAACGCCGACACGCTCGGTATTCGCCCCGACCTGATCAAGCGCCCCATCGGTTCGTGGGCCGAGCTGCTGAACCCCGAGTTCAAGGGCAAGGCCGCGATTCTGAACATTCCGTCGATCGGCATCATGGACGCCGCGATGGTGGTGGAGGCCAAGGGCATCCACAAGTACAAGGACAAGGGCAACATGACCAAGGCCGAGATCGACCTGACGATCAAGACCCTGATCGAAGCCAAGAAGGCCGGCCAGTTCCGCGCGCTGTGGAAGGACTTCAACGAGTCGGTCAACCTGATGGCCTCGGGCGAGGTGGTGATCCAGTCGATGTGGTCGCCCGCCGTCACGGCCGTGCGCACCAAAGGCATTGCCTGCAACTTCCAGCCGCTCAAGGAAGGCTACCGCGCCTGGGCCGCCGGCTTCGGTCTGCCGGCCACGCTGTCGGGCAAGAAGCTCGACGGTGCTTATGAATTCATCAACTGGTTCCTCGACGGCTGGGCCGGCGCGTACCTGAACCGCCAGGGCTACTACAGCGCCGTGCTCGACACGGCCAAGGCCAAGATGGAAGCCTACGAGTGGGCCTACTGGATGGAAGGCAAGGCCGCCTCGCAAGACATCAAGGGCCCGAACGGCGACCTGCTGGCCAAGGCCGGCGCGGTGCGCGACGGCGGCAGCTACGAGCAGCGCATGGGTGGCATCGCCTGCTGGAACGCGGTGATGGACGAGAACGAGTACATGGTCAGAAAGTGGAACGAGTTCGTTGCCGCCTGATCCTGTGAGCGCTCCCATTTCCAGCGCGCACGCGCCCAGCCCGTCCGTCCATGCCGTGAAGGCATGGTGGCAGGCGGCGCCGTTCGCGCTGGTGTTCCTCCTGTTCTTTTTGATTCCGCTGGCGCTCATCGCCATGGTGAGCCTGTGGAACTTCAACGAGTACGAGCTGATCCCGGCGGTAACGCTGCGCAACTACCTGAGCCTGTTCGAGGGCTGCTCGCAGCTCACCGACAACGGCGACCTGTGCGTCACGCTCAACACCTACCTGAGCACTTTCAAGTTCTGCCTGCTGGTGTGGGGCATCACGCTGCTCGTCGGTTTTTCGGTGGCGTACTTTCTCGCTTTCCACGTGCGCTCGTCGACCATGCAGACGGTGCTGTTCGTGCTGTGCACGGTGCCGTTCTGGACCTCCAACGTGATCCGCATGATCTCGTGGGTGCCGCTCCTGGGGCGCAACGGCCTGGTCAACCAGATGCTGACCGGGCTCGGCCTGGTCGAGCAGCCGGTCGAGTGGCTGCTGTTCTCCGATTTCTCGGTGGTGCTGGCCTTCGTGCACCTCTACACGATGTTCATGATCGTGCCGATCTTCAACAGCATGATGCGCATCGACCGCTCGCTGCTCGAAGCCGCGAGCGATGCGGGCGCCTCGGGCTGGCAGACGCTCTGGAACGTGGTGGTGCCGCTGTCGCGCACCGGCATCCTGATCGGCTCGATCTTCGTCATCACCATCGTGATGGGCGACTTCGTGACCATCGGCGTGATGGGTGGCCAGCAGATCGCATCGATCGGCAAGATCATCCAGGTGCAGACCTCTTACCTGCAGTTTCCGCTGGCCGCGGCCAACGCGATGATTCTGCTGGCGGTGGTGCTGATGATCATCTGGGGGCTCACCCGGCTGGTCGATATTCGCAAGGAACTCTGAGATGGAACGCCGCCCCGGCTTCTGGCCCCTTGCGATCGTGTTCGGCCTTTTCGTGCTGTTCCTCTACGGCCCGATGATCACGATCTTCATCCTGAGCTTCCAGGGCCCCGAAGGCGGCCTCACTTTTCCGCTGCGCGGCGTCTCGCTGCACTGGTTCTACAAACTGGCGGAGGGCCTGGGCACCGTCGACATCGGCGCGGCCTTCAGGCGCTCCCTGGCGCTGGGCGCGGTAGTCATGGGCTTCACCGTGGTGCTGTCGGTGCTGGCTGGACTCGCGTTCCGCAAGAAGCTGGCTGGCAGCAACGCCCTGTTCTTCGTGACGGTGGCGAGCCTCATCATGCCGTCGATCATCATTTCGCTTGGCATCGGCCTGCAGTTCCGGCTCATCGACACCAGCGTCAAGAGCCTGCTCGAAGCCATGGACGCCACTACCCTGCTCGAGGGCTACGGCACCGCGCTCGGCCTGTTCAGTTCCGCACTTGGCGCCCACCTGACCTGGACCCTGCCCTTCGGCCTGCTCATCATGTTCGCGGTGTTCAACCGCTTCAACCCCGCCTTCGAGGAAGCCGCGCGCGACCTCGGCGCCACGCCGTGGCAGACCTTCCGGCACGTGGTGCTGCCGCTGATCGGGCCGTCGATCGTCGGTATCGGCATGTTCGGCTTCACGCTGTCGTGGGACGAGATTGCCCGCACTTCGCAGGCCATCGGCGATGTCAACACGCTGCCGCTCGAGCTGCAGGGCCTGACATCGACCGTCACGACGCCGTCGATTTATGCGCTGGGCACGGTGACCACCGTTGTGTCGCTGCTCGTGATGGCCTTGGCGCTGGGTGCGGCTGCGCTGCTGCGCCGGCGCGCCGTCCGGCCGCGCTAGCACCGAAGACCGGCGCCGCGTCTAGACCTTTTGGCGGACGTGGGCGTTTTCCTACAGCCGCCTAAAATCGCGCTCCAACAAAAGCGCAAACAAAGAGAGAGGCGGGAATGCTCGACATCGACAAACTCAACGAATTCACCCAGAACCATGGCGAGCTGCGCCGCGGCCGGGGCCTCGTAACAGGAACCATCGCGCTGAGTCTGGCCATCCTGTGCTTTCTCGGCGTGCTGGCTTTTCACTTTCCCCAGTACCTCACGACGCCCGAGTTGCGCCGGAGCTACAACGTCGATGTGATGCGCTTCATTCTGCTGGCGGCCATGGTCGTTTCGGGCGGGATGGCGCTGGTGAACATCATCTTCAACCGCTCGCGCTGGCTCTCGTCAGCCGCGTTTTTGCTGGTGGCCGCGGCCGCGCTGCTGGGCGGGCACAAGGTGCCGGTGAACGACTTTGCCGACAACACGCCCTATATCGGCCTGGACTGGTTCATTCTCGACCTGCTCGGCTCCTCGCTGATCTTCATCTTCATCGAAAAGCTGTTCGCGCTGCGCAAGGACCAGCCGGTGTTTCGTGCCGAGTGGCAAACCGACTTTCATCACTTTGTGGTGAACCACATGATCGTGGGCTTCGTGCTGCTGGCCACGAACCTGATGGTGCACAAGTTCTTCGGCTGGGCCGCCAACGACGGCATTCGCGGCTGGGTGGGCAACCTGCCGTTCTGGGCCGGGCTGCTGCTGATCATCCTGGTGGCCGACCTGGTGCAGTACTGGACCCACCGCGCCTATCACGAGGTGCCGGTGCTGTGGCGCCTGCATGCCGTTCACCACAGCGTGAAGAGCATGGACTGGATGGCGGGCTCGCGCCAGCACATCCTCGAACTGCTGATCACGCGCACGCTGGTGCTCGCGCCGATCTACGTGTTCGGCTTCTCCAAGGAAGTGATTGACGCGTACATCGTGGTGGTGGGCTTCCAGGCGGTGTTCAACCACTGCAACGTGAGCGTTCGGCTCGGGCCGCTGCGCTACATCGTCGTGACGCCCAACTTCCATCACTGGCACCACAGCCAGGACGTCGAGGCGCTCGACAAGAACTACTCGGCGCACTACGCCTTTCTCGACTATCTCTTCGGCACCGCTGTCAAGAGCACCAAGCTCTGGCCCGAGAAATACGGCGTGCTCGGCGACTACGTGCCCAACGGATTCTTCAAGCAGCTGAAGTTTCCGTTCGTCTGGAAGGGATGATGATGCGCCCCGCTCCTCTTCCTCTTTTTGCGGGTCACGGCTTCAGCCGCCGCGCCGCCGCGCTCATGGCTGCGGCAGGCGCCGCGCTGCTGCTCACGGCCTGCGCCACGCGGGTCGAACTGCCCTCCAAGGACACCAGCTTGCGCCTGCGCGTGCAAAGCTCGGTCATTGCGCCCGGCAACGGCGGCGAGCTCATCGCCGCCGATGCGCTGCAGCCCGGCGACATCCTTCTGACGTCGATCGCCACGGTCAATTCCTTCGGCATCCGCCTGGGCACCTTCTCACCCGTGAGCCATGCGGTGCTGTACCTGGGCGATGGCCTGATCGCCGAAGCCGTGGGCACCGGCGTGCGCGCACGGCCGCTGGCCGACGTGGTGGACGAAGAACAGATGGTCGTGGCCTTTCGCGTGCCCGGGCTCGACGCCTCAGGCGTCAGAAAGCTCCGCGCCTGGGCCAACTCGCAAGTCGGCACCCGCTACAACACCACCGGCGTGCTGCTGAACGCGCCCTTCGTGCTGAACCGGCGTCTGTGCGAGCTGCCGTTGATTCCTTCCGCCGTCAGCCACTACTGCATCAGTGGCATGGCCATGGTGCAGCTGGGCGCGAGCCGCGACGACCAATTCTTCTGCTCGCAGTTCGTGCTCGAAGCCTACCGCCAGGCCGGGCTGCCGATCACCGACGCCGATCCGCGCTGGGTAAGCCCGGCCGACCTGCTGCACATGCGCGAGGGCGACGTGCCCTCGATTGCCGCCACGCAGCCGCTGCGCTACATCGGGCACCTGAAGTACAACGCGCCGCCGCTGCTGGCGGCTGATGGCCCCTGACCGATTTGAGCGCTCCTTTCCAGTTCGATGTCGTCGTGGTCGGCGCCGGTGCGGCCGGGCTGTTCTGCGCCGGGCTGGCGGGCCAGCGCGGGCTCAAGGTGCTGCTGGTCGACCACAGCGAGAAGGTCGGCGAAAAAATCCGCATCTCGGGCGGCGGCCGGGCCAACTTCACCAACCGCGACCTCGACGTGCGCGCCCCGCAGCGCCACTTCATCGGCGACAACCCGAATTTCTGCCGCTCGGCACTCTCGCGCTATGCGCCGCAGCAGTTCATCGAGCTGGTGCAGAAGCACGGCATCGCCTTTCACGAGAAGCACAAGGGTCAGCTGTTCTGCGACGGCTCTTCGCAGCAGATCGTCGACCTGCTGCTGGCCGAGTGCGAGGCGGGCAACGTGACGCGCTGGCAGCCTTGCAAGCTTGGGAAGATCACGTTTTCGGCACCAGAAGTCGGCGCGGCGGGCACCGGCAGCTACCGAATCGATAGCAGCAAAGGTCCCATCGAAACGCCCAAGCTGGTGGTGGCCACCGGCGGCCTGTCGATTCCGCAGATCGGCGCCAGCGATTTCGGCTACCGCCTGGCCGAGCAGTTCGGCCTGCGCGTGATCACGCCGCGCCCCGCCCTGGTGCCGCTGACCTTCGGTGGCGAGGCCTGGGCGCCGTATGCCGAACTGGCCGGGCTGGCGCTGCCGGTGCGTATCGAGACCGGGGCCAAGAAAGAAAAGATGGCCTTCCTCGAAGACCTGCTGTTCACCCACCGCGGCCTCTCGGGCCCGGCCGTGCTGCAGATTTCGAGCTACTGGAAGCCCGGAACCCCGTTGACGCTCGATTTCGCACCCGGCGTGAAGGTGGCCGAATCTTTGGGCGAGGCCAAGCTCCGCTCGAAGAAGCGCATCGCCAACGAACTGGCCGCGCTGGTGCCCTCCCGGTTGGCGGACGCCTGGGTGGGCCAGGATCCGGCCCTGCAGCGCCCCGTCAACGAGGCGGCCGACAAGGCCTTGGCCGCCCTCTCCGAGCGGATTGCCCGCTGGCAGATCACCCCGAGCGGCACCGAAGGCTACAAGAAGGCCGAAGTCACCGCCGGCGGGGTCGACACCCGCGATTTGTCCTCCCAGACCATGGAATCGAAACAGCCGGGCCTCTATTTCATCGGTGAAGTGGTCGACGTGACGGGCTGGTTGGGCGGATACAACTTCCAATGGGCCTGGGCGAGCGCACATGCGTGCGCAACCGCGCTATAATCGCGGGCTAACTTTGGCCTCCCCTCAACGGCCGCAAAAAATTTTCAGTTGAGGAACCCCGGCTTGGGGCCTCGATCTCCCCGAGCCAAATTCAGTTCAACGATTCATCAATGACCACTATCCGCGTTAAAGAAAACGAGCCTTTCGACGTCGCCCTGCGCCGCTTCAAGCGCACCATCGAAAAGCTCGGCTTGCTGACCGACCTGCGTGCCCGCGAGTTCTACGAAAAGCCGACCGCCGAGCGCAAGCGCAAGAAGGCAGCCGCCGTCAAGCGCCACTACAAGCGCGTGCGCAGCATGCAGCTCCCCAAGAAGCTGTACTGATGCCCATTGGCAACAGGGTCGCCGGCCTTTGACGCAAGTCGGCCCAGCGATCCGATAGCTGCCTCAGCCGCGCCAGGGAAACCTGCCGCGGCTTTTGTTTTTCCCGAACCAGGAGCCCCGAGCATGAGCCTCAAGGAACAGATCACCGAAGACATGAAGACCGCGATGCGCGCCAAGGACTCGGAGCGCCTTGGCACCATCCGCCTGCTGCTGGCTGCCCTGAAGCAGAAGGAAGTCGACGAGCGCGTGGAGCTCGACGACGCCATGGTCGTTGCCATCGTCGACAAGATGGTCAAGCAGCGCAAGGACTCGATCGCCGCGTTCACGACCGGCGGCCGCACCGACCTGGCCGACAAGGAATCCGCCGAGATCAAGGTGCTCGAGGTGTACCTGCCGCAGCGCATGAGCGCCGACGAAGTCGCCGCCGAGGTGAAGGCCATCGTGGCCGAGCTGGGCGCCAAGGGCCCCGGCGACATGGGCAAGGTGATGGGCGCGGTCAAGACCCGCCTCGCCGGCAAGGCCGACATGGGCCAGGTGAGCGCGGCAGTCAAGGCGGCCCTCGCGAGCGCCTGATGATGAATGGCGGCGGCTGCGCCACCACGATCCTGAAGGCCTGCGCCTGCCTGGTCGACGCACGGGGCCGGCTGCTGGTGTTCCGCCATCCCGGAGACGGCAACATGCAGTTGCCCAAGGGCACCATCGAGCCCGGCGAGTCGCCCGAGGCGGCGGTGCGCCGCGAACTGCTCGAGGAGTCGGGCATCGACCATGTCGGCGAGCTGCAGCCGCTCGGCACCCTGGCGCGCGACTGCGAGGCCGGCATCGAGGGCAACACGCTGCGCCACCCCCAGCTGTGGCATCTGTTCCTGATGCGCGCCGAAGGCCCGTTGCCCGAAACCTTCGACCACGTGGCCATGGGCAGCCCCGAAGAAGACGGCCTGGTGTTCTCGTTCAGCTGGCTGGCACGGGGCGACGGCATCGAGAACTTCACCCTGCCCTATCGGCAGACCATCGAGCGCGTTCGCGAAGCCCTGCTCGCGGCCTGAGAAGCTGCGCCGTCGGCGCAGAAGGGCTCACGCCAACGCGCGAGCCACCATGTAGAACCCCAGCAACGCCAACCCGGCCAGAAAGCAGCGCCGGAACACCGCCACCGGCAACCGCTTGCGCAGCCACGTTCCCAGCGCCATGCCGCCGATGGCCGGCAGCAGCATCGCGACCGATGCGCCGACTGCGGACACCGGATACTCCCCGTTGCCCGCCAGCCCGACGGCGAGCACCACAGTTGAAGTGGTGAATGAAATGCCCATCGCCTGGATCAGCGCATCGCGCTGGAACCCCAAGGCCTGCATATAAGGCACGGCCGGCATCGCGAACACGCCGGTCACCGCGGTGACCAGGCCTGTCGCCGCTCCCACGACGGGGCCGAGCCAGCGTTCACGCCCCGGCGGCACATGCAGCTGCCGGCCCGTGAGCCCCCAGAGCGCATAGGCCACCAGCGCCACCCCGAGCGCCACCGAGGCCCATGCGTCCCCTGGTACGCCCAGCCATAACGCACCGCCAAGGGTGCCCGCCACGATGCCGGCCTGCATGCCGCCGATGCGGCGCAGAACGGGCTTGAAAGTCGCACGCGGCCCGGTCTGCCAGAGGTTGGTGACCAGCGACGGCACGATCAGCAAGGCTGCCGCTTGGCCTGGCGGCATCCAGAGTGCGAGCAGCGCCATCGCCACCGTCGGCAGGCCGAGCCCGATCACCCCCTTGACCGTGCCGGCCAGCAGAAACACAGCGGCGGCAGCGAGCCAGTGGCCCGCCAGTTGGTTCGATATTTCCATCGATGCCCAGTCTGCCGGCCGGGCTTGCGCCTGGAAATGCGGCTTTGGCGCAGCCGGCCTCAGGCACAGACTGAGGCTCCCGTGCTACCTTGCGGGCTCATCATGCGATTCGACCTCACAGACCTCCGGCTCTTCCTCCATGTTGTGGAGGCCGGCAGCCTGACCGCGGGCGCGCAGCGCTCGCACATGACGCTGGCCTCGGCGAGCCAGCGCGTGCGCGGCATGGAAGACGCGCTCGGCAGCCCGCTGCTCACGCGGCACGCGCAGGGCGTTCGCCCCACCGAGGCCGGCCGGACGCTGCTGCACCATGCGCGCGTCGTGCTGCAGCAGATGGAGCGCATGCGCGGCGAGCTCGGCGAATACGGCCAGGGCCTCAAGGGCCACGTGCGGTTCATGTGCGGCACCTCGGCGCTGAACGAGCACCTGCCCGAAGTGCTGAGCCGCTTTCTCGCGCAGCATCCGCGCATCTCGGTCGACCTGGAGGAGCGGCCAAGCCCCGACTCCGTCGAGGCGCTGCGCGCGGGCCTGTGCGACATCGGCATCGTGTCGGATGCGGTCGGCACCGAAGGCCTCGAGTGCCACCCATTCCGCCGCGACGACCTCGTGCTCGTGATGCCGCGTGGCCACGCGCTGGCCGGACGCCGGCGCGTGCACCTGGCCGAAGTGGCCGACAGCGAATTCGTCGGCCTGACCGAGGACAGCGCACTGCAGCGGCTGGTGACGCAGCATGCCCGCGCCATGGGCAAGCAGCTGGCCTACCGCGTGCGCGTGCGCAACTTCGAGGCGGTGTGCGGCATGGTCGAGCACGGCATCGGCGTGGGCATCGTGCCGCAGACCGCGGCCGTGCGCTGCGCCCGCTCGATGAAGATCGCGCGCGCCGGCCTGAGCGATGCATGGGCCGAGCGCACGCTGATGGCCTGCGTGCGTTCGTCGGAAGATCTGCCGCTCAACGCGCGGCGAATGCTCGAACACTTGCTGGCGCCGCCCGAGAAGGCTGCGGCAAAGTAGCCTGAATGCGAGCGGCGGCGACTCAGCGCGGCCCAAGTGCGAGCAACTCCGCCATCTTCCGCAGCGCTGCTTCGGGTGTCGGCGCAATGTGGATAGAACAGGCCAGCATGAGGTTCAGCGGTTGGCCGAAATCTTCCACCGCGACGCCGCTGCCGCTCTCGCGCAGCACCCCGGCCGCATCGGGTGCGCACTGCAACGCAGACCGGGCACGATCCGCATAGCTGCCCGCGGGTACGCCGTAGGCCACGACGGGAATCTGCAGCGCCACTGCGGCGCCGACTTCGAACACCGTGCCTGAATCGGGCTCCAGGCCGCGGAAGCACGCGAGGTTGGCCACGACACCGTCGGCGCCGCGAAGGCGCTGCATGTTGGCCTCGTAGATTCGCGTCTCCGGTGCTTCGGCGCTCTGCTCCTCGTTGCCATCGGCCGGCAGCAAGGCCGCAAGCCCCAGCGCGTCGCAAGCCGCCGCGAGCCGCACGAAGTGGTCTTGGGCGTCGGGGCGGAAGACGTCCGGGCCCGCCAGGTAGATTCGCGGGCGCGCCGGGTTTTCGGGATATTTGTCCATGAGGGACATCTTAGATTTTTGCTGCCTGCCGTACTACGATGAGACACCATCGCGACGAAGGAGCTGCCATGCCTCTCTACCTGATCGAGCGCAACTTTGCTGATCAACTCGAGGTCTCGCCCGAGGCCGCGGCCGGCATCATCCGCGTCAACGACGACGTCGGCGTGCGCTGGCTGTATTCGTTCCTCAGCGCCGACAAGAAGAAGACCTACTGCCTGTACGAAGCCCCCGGCATCGAACCGATCCGCGAGGCCGCGCGGCGCAACGGGCTGCCGGCCGACGTGGTGATCGAGGTCGACGAGCTGCGCCCGCCTGCGGTGCCGGCCGACCTCATGTCGGCCTGAATCGGCCTGAGTCGGCGGCAACCGGCGCTCCTGCGTTCGTTCATTTCGCCCGTGGGTCGTCCGCCGGATTGACGTAGGTAACGCCCCAGGGGCCGGTGCCGTGCAGTTGCACCACCGTTTCCTCGCTGGTCCAGGCGAAATGCGGAATCTTGGGCTGCAGGATCATCATGCCGCCCGCAACCACCGGCATCGATTTCTGCATGTCGAGCTTGTCGCCCAGGCCCATGTGGAAGGTGCCCGAGAGCACGGTCACCCGCTCGACGGCCGGATGCCAGTGCGACGGAATGCGGTAGTTGGCCGGCACCTTGATGCGCACCGTGAAAGGCACGGCCTCGCTCATGGGGCCTTCGATCACCGCGATCTTCGCGCCGGGCGGCAGCGACGGAACGTCGGCCCATTTCAGGTTGGCGGGCGAGATCATCCGATGGTCCCCGGACTGGGCCCAACTGGTGGCGATGCCCGCGATCAGGGCTGCGCCGATCGCCCAGGCGGCAAATGGTTGGCGTGTCATGGTGAGGTTCCTTTTCTTTCCGAGTCACCGGCGAAGCGCCGCCGGGGCGTTGGCGAGACCGGCCGCTGCGTCTATAGCCGCACCACGTCGCCTTTCAACGAATAGAGAATCGCGACCACCTCGTTTTTCTCGGCCTGGTCGTACCCGTTCTTGGTCATTGCCGCGAGGATGTCGTCCATCGCGGCGACCAGTTCCTGTTCGTTGATGTTCATGCCCTTGTGGGCCGACACCAGGTCCTTGCCGGTGTAGCACTGCGGGCCGCCGCTGCCGGCACAGAGGAACTCGACGACGTGGCGCTCGACCTCGGCGCGGTTGCTGTTCGCGAAGCGGGCGCGGATGAGCGGGTTGGTGTAGTGGTTCTCGACGACATCGGTGACAAGCCGCTGGATGCGCTCCTCACCACCAAGTCGTTCGTACAGGGTTGCGGGCATGAGAAACACTCCTTCGGGTTGAAGGCCCGGCGGCGCCGAGCCAGAGACCCGAAGTTAGGCTTCGGCGCGCGGCCGCGCATCGCCCGAATTGACCATTTCGGGCCGGGCCGCCCAATCGCTCAGGGTTGCTCCCGGCCTTCGGCCGCGACGCGATGGTGGTGCGCCCAGGCCGCGGCTTCGGTGCGGCTGTGGCAGTCGGTCTTCGAGAGGATGTGGCGCACGTGGTGCGCCACCGTGTGCGGGCTGATGAACAGGCGCTCGGCGATCGCCTGGTTGCTGTGGCCGGCACAGAGCAGCCGCAGCACGGAGAGCTCGCGCCGGCTCAGGCCCTCGGGGGCCGCAGGCGGTGCCGCGCCGGCACCGTCGGGTTCGCGCTGCAGCGCCTCGCAGCGCCGCGCCAGGCCGGCCATGCCCAGTTCGCGGCCGAGCGCGAGTGCCGCATCGAGCTGCGTGCTCGCGGCCGCTACGTCGCCGCATGCGGCCAGCCAGCGCGCCCATTCGAAGCGGCTGTATGCCAGCCAGGGGCGGCCGCCGCAGCGCTCGTCCAGGGCAACCGCAGCCTCCAGATGCGCCGCGGCGTTCGCATGGTCGCCCGCCAACGCGGCCAGCATGCCCCGGTAGCGGTCCACGGCGCCGAAGCACGCGATGTTGGTTCCGGTCACCACGTTGCGGCCGGCATAGGGCGCGAGCAGCCGGTACAGCAGTGCTGCGCGCGGGCGGTCGCCGAGGCGGGCGCAGACCTCGGCCGCGAAGACGATGTTGGTCAGCCACATGCCGTCGCGCGCAATGCCCGCAAAGCCGTCGGCCGCGAGCGCCTCGTAGGCTTCGCGGGCCGGTTCGTACAACTCGAGTTCGGCGCAGATCAGCGCGAGGCCGGGCTGCCAGAGGCTGTCTCGCGGCACGCTGCCGACCAGGCCGCGCAGCACCGGCAGCACCTCGCCAAGGCGCCCCTGGTGCCGCCGCAGCACGAAGATCTGCAGGCTGTAGGCGCCCTGCGCGTTGCCGGGCAGGAAGCGCTGCCCGATCGTGAAGGTCTCGCCGGCCAGGCGCTCGGCATCCGCGAAGCGGCCTTCGTAGGCGGCGAGCAGGGTCAGGCTGGCCAGCCCCATGGCCTGCATGAAGGGCTGGCGGATCGCGTCCGCCACCCGCGCGTGAACCTGCGCCAGCGGGCGCGCCGCGTCGAGCTCCCCCTTCTCGACCAGGTCGCCGAAGTACCAGCCGGTGAGTGCGTCGACCCACTCCATGTGGCCGGCGCGCTCGGCCACTTCGAGTGCCTCGCGCGCGCAGCGAAGGCGCTCGTCGAGCTGGGCGGGGTCGGCGCGCGCCGGCAGAATCGCCGCCAGCGCCTTGAACAGCGGCTGCGGCATCGCCAGCTCGCGCGCCAAAGCCACGGCGCTGCGCTGCGCCGCGTTGGCCTGCGGCTGGTGGCCGCAGAAGATGCAGGCGCGGCACAGCGCGGCCAGCAGATCGACCCGCAGCGCGGCATCGAAGCCGTCCGCCTGCACCAGCGCCTCTTCCAGCAAGGCCGCCGCCTGCTCGCCCGGGCGGCTGATGCGCCAGCCGTTGTTCTCGAAGCCGAGCGCCGCCTGCGCGAACAGGTCCGTGTCGCCGAGCGCCCTCGCCAGCGTGGCCGCCTCGAGAAAGGTGGCGGCACTGGCGTCGTTCTCGCCGGCGTGCGTCTGCACCGCGCCGAGCGCCAACAGCAGCGCGCCATGCCGCGCGCGCTCGGCCGGCAGCCAGCGCTCCTGCAGCTGCAATGCGAGCCGGTAGCAGCGCAAGGCCTCTTCGTATGCCATCAGCGCGACGGCCCGCGCGGCGGCCTGCTGCGCGATGTCCAGCGCACGGGCCGCGCTGCCCACAGGCAAGGCCGCGGCTGCGTGGTAGGCCAGCTGCGCCAGCACCGCATCGAGCCCGCCGGCGTGGCGCGCCTCGAGCGACTCGGCGATGCGCCCGTGCAGCGCAACGCGGCGCGACGCGGGCAACTCGTCGTAGAGCACTTCGCGGATCAGCACGTGGCTGAACTGGTACTGCGGCCCGGGCAGCACGACCTCGATGACGCGCTGCGCCAGCGCCTCGTCGAGCCTGCCCAGCAGCGCGGCCTCACTGCCGGCGCCGGCCAGTTCGGCCAGCAGCGGCAGGTCGAAGTCGCGGCCGATGCAGGCGGCGATCGCGAGCAGTTCGCAGCACGGCGCCGAGAGCTGGTTGAGCCGCTGGCCGATCACCGCGCGGATACCGCTCGGCACGGTCTCGACCCGCGCCGCGGTGGCATGCGGGTCGTCGCCGCAGGGCCCCTGGCGCAGGAAGCGCAGCGTCTCGACCAGGTACAGCGGATTGCCTTCGGTGCGGCGGTGCATCGTCGCAATGACGGCAGGCGGCGGTGTCACGGCGCTTGCCGCAGCGACCATCCGCTCGGCCTCGTCGAGGCTCAGGCCCTGCAGCGGCAGGCGGGAGAACTGCCGCGTGTTCAGCAGCTCGGCCAGGGTCGAGGCCAGCGGATGCTGGCGCGACAGGCCGGCCTCGCGGTAGGAGCCGAGCAGCAAGATGCGGGATTCGCCAACGTCCTGGGCAATGAAGGCCAGCAGCCGCAGCGACGACGCATCGGCCCAGTGCAGGTTGTCGAGAATCAGCAGCAGCGGGCGCAGCGTCGCCACCTGGCGCCAGAAATGAGCGACCGCGGCAAACAGCCGGAAGCGCGCCTGGTCGCCCTCGCCGATCGCCGGCACCGCGGTGCCGGCGGGCAGCCTCTCGGCGAGTTCAGGTGCAATTTCGACGGCCGCGGCAGCCTCGCGCCCGAGCAGCGCAGGCAGGCGCTCGTCGCGGCAGGCTCGCAGGCAGGCCTGCATCGCGCGCGTCCACGGCAGAAAGGGCGGCGCGCCGGGCTCCTCGAGGCAGCGCCCCCACAAGGTCAGCATGCCGCGCCGCAAGGCCAGCGTCGCCACCTCCTGGGCCAACCGCGTCTTGCCGATGCCGGCCTCGCCGCTCAGCATGACGACGCGGCCGCGCCCGGCCAGCGCCCCACCGAGCGCATCGTGCGTGAGCTGCAATTCGCCGCGGCGGCCGACGAAGGGCTCGTTCGCGCCCACCGCCGCCGCTCCTGCGATCGGCGCCGCGCCGCAGGCCGGACATGGCGCATCGGCGTGCAGGCGAACGCGCCCGCAGCGATGACAGCCCATCCGGTCCAGCGTAGCCATGCCGCTCCTTGTGCTTTGCCGGCCATGGGAGACCGGCAAGAGCAAGTCTGCGCGCGGCGAATGCTTATAGGACTTAGGACTTACGCCACGGTGAAGGGCGCACCTGACGGCTGAAAGGCTTGCTTCTGTGCGGCCGTCAGCTCCGCCGCCCTGCCCAGCCCGGCTTCAGCCTGGCTGCGGAACTGCCGCGGCGTGACGCCGTTGTGCAGCCTGAAGCGGCGGCTGAAGTACACGGCATCGCCAAAGCCACACTGCCGCGCGATGTCCGCGATGCGGGCGTTCGACGTGACCAGCAGTTCCTTCGCGCGCTCCAGGCGGCGCTCGGTCACGAGTTCGGTGAAGGTGCGGTGGGTCTGCTTCTTGAGCAGATGCGCGAGGTAGTTGGGCGACAGCATGGCCGCCGCCGCGGCATCGTTGAGCGACATCTCCTCGCCCAGATGCTCGCGCACATAACGCATCACGCGCTGGAGTGCATCGCGGCCCGGGCTGCGGCCGCTCTGCAGCGCGACCTGTGCGAGAAGTTGCGCCTCGTGCCGGTCGCAGGCCAGCGCCATCAGCTGCAGCAGGATGCCGCGAATCGCGCCCACGCTGCCGAAGCACCGCTCCCGGTTCAGCGCGGCGAGTTCTTCGAGCCACCCGAGAATGCGCGCGAAGTCGGCATCGCCGAAATGAAAATCGACGTACTCCTGGAACAGGAAGGGCGCGAGCTCGGGCTGGCGCAGGGCCGGCACCTCCTCAAGATCCAGCGCCTCGACCGCCAGCTCGGGCCAGAGAAAGCCCTGGTCGAAATTCACGATGGCGTAGCGCGCGCCGGGCGGATGCGGCACCACGTGCACCCGGTAAGGCAGCACAAAGCTCAAGTGCCCCGCGGTGAATGGGCGCACCGCGCCGCCGATTACCTGTTGCGAGCCGCCGTGGATGCTGACCTGGATCTGGAAATACTCGTGCCGGTGCGGCCGCGCCAGCACGTCCCGCGCGCCTTCGAAGCGAATGTCGAAGTCGAGATGGTTCGCGCGCTCCTGCATGCCGTAGAGGCGAAGGCTGGATTGAAGGGCCGACATGGCGCGATGGTAAGCCCTGGCCCAGGCTGCCCCGGGCGGCCGGCCCGGTGTTGCTTGCGTCCTGTTTTTGCGTAGATGCGTGCGGAAACGCCGCGGCAGCGCGCTCCAGAATGGCCCGGCTGGCTGCGGCCGGCTTTCATCGCTCACCAAAAGACTCAGGAGACAAAGATCATGTCCAGTTCACGACGCGGCCTGCTGGCCGGCTCCGCCGCCATGGCGGCCGGCGCAGTTGCCGGTTGCGCCTTGCCGGCCGGCGCATCGCGCGCGCCGCAGACGCCCTTCGCGGTCGCGCAGACCACGGTTCCGATCGTCGGCAGCGAGCAGGCGTTTCCGGTGCGCCGCATCTACTGCATCGGCCGCAACTACGCGGCCCATGCGCGCGAAATGGGTTCCGACCCCACCCGCGAGCCGCCTTTCTTTTTCCAGAAACCGACGGATGCGATCCAGGTCGTGATGCCCGGCACCGTGGCCGACCATCCGTACCCGACGCTCACGAAAAACTACCACTACGAGGTGGAACTGGTCGTGGCACTCGCCAAGGGCGGCCGCGACATCGCACCGGCGGATGCTCTGGGCTTGGTTTACGGCTATTCGCTCGGCCTGGACATGACCCGCCGCGACCTGCAGCGCGAGATGGGCGACCAGAAAAAGCCATGGGAAATCGGCAAGAGCTTCGACAAGTCGGCGCCCATCGGGCCGATCCATCCGGTGGCCAAGGTCGGCCACTACACCGACGGCGCGATCTGGCTCAAGGTGAACGGGCAGACCAAGCAGAACGCCACGCTCAAGCACATGATCTGGTCGGTGGCGGAGCAGATCAGCCGCCTGTCGCAGGCTTTCGAGCTGATGCCCGGCGACATCATTTATTCGGGAACGCCGGAGAACGTGGGCCCGGTGGTGCGCGGCGATGTGATCGAGATCCACATCGACGGCCTGCCGAACCTTTCGGTTCGCATCGTCTGAGCGAGGAAGGCGGCTGGCGCCCTCAGCTGCCGGCCACCTTCATGCGGTTGATCAGGACCGAGCCCGTGGTCTTGGCGCCGAAAGTGTAGGCATCGGCGCCGATGGCCTCGATGCCCATCAGCATGTCTTTCAGGTTGCCGGCAATGGTGATCTCCTGCACCGGGAAGGCGATGCGGCCCTTCTCGACCCAGAAGCCGCTGGCGCCGCGCGAGTAGTCGCCGGTCACGTAGTTCACGCCCTGCCCCATCAGCTCGATCACGAACAGGCCCGTGCCGAGCTTGGCCAGCATGGCGTCGAGGTCGTCGCCGGCCTTGGTGAGGCGCGAGGTCAGCGTCAGGTTGTGCGAGCCGCCGGCATTGCCGGTGGTCTTCATGCCCAGCTTGCGCGCGGAATAGGTCGAGAGAAAGTAGCCTTCGAGCCGGCCGGCATCCACCACCTTGCGCGCACGGGTCACCACGCCTTCGTCGTCGAACGGCGAGCTGCCCTTGCCGCGCATCACATGCGGGTCTTCGGCCACGTCGACGTGCTTGGGCAGCACCGGCTTGCCGAGCGAATCGAGCAGGAAGGTGCTCTTGCGGTACAGCGCCCCGCCGCTCACGGCCTGCACCAGTCCGCCCAACAGGCCCACGGCCAGGGGCGACTCGAACAGCACCGGGCATTCGGTGGTCTTGATCTTGCGCGACTTGAGCCGGCTCAGCGCCCGCTCTGCGGCGTAGCGGCCCACGGCCTGCGGGCTGGCCAGTTCGCCGGCCGAACGCATGGAGCTGTACCAGGAGTCGCGCTGCATGTCGTCGCCCTTGCCGGCGATGGGCGCAACCGAAATCGAATGCCGCGAACTGGCGTAGCCGCCGCGAAAACCGTGCGTGTGGGCGCTGAAAAAGTGGCTCTGCTGGGCCGAGACGCCCGCGCCTTCGCTGTTGGTAATGCGCTTGTCGGTCGAAAGCGCCGCGGCTTCGCATTCCAGCGCCAGCTTGGCCGCCTGCTCGCTCGTCACGTCCCAGGGGTGGAACAGGTCGAGTTCGGGGTGTTCCTTGGCAATGTCTTCCTCGTCGGGAAGACCGCTGACCGGGTCTTCCGCCGTGAAGCGGGCAATGTCGTAGGCGGCCTGCACGGTCTGGGCGATGGCGGCCTCGGAAAAGTCGGAGGTGCTGGCGTTGCCGCGGCGGTGGCCCACGTAGACCGTGATGCCCAGCGACTTGTCGCGGTTGCGCTCCACGTTCTCGAGTTCGCCCTTGCGGACCGAGACGCTGAGGCCGCAGCCCTCGGAGGCCTCGGCACCGGCATCGGTTGCACCGAGCTTTTTGGCGTGGGCCAAGGCCGTGTCGACCAGGTTTTCGAAGAAGGAGCGGCTGTAGGCGAAGCCGGAATCGGCGCGCGAGGAAGATGTCGTCATGTGGTGGCTATGATACTTGCGCCCCCTATTCTCTGTTTCCCCCCGGCTCGCCCCTCTGCATTGCACGCGTTGCAACGCCGCACGGTGCGGCCCAGAATCCACCCCATGTCCCGCAAACCCAAAAAAGGCTATTTCGTCCGTGGTCAGTTCGTTGCCGAAGGCAGCGAGCTCGACCTGGAGCTCAAGCGCGAGCTCAAGGGCACCGACGAAGCCAGCCGCACCGATCTCAAGCGCGAAAGCGATGAACTGCAAAAGCTCGGCACCGAGCTGCTCGGCCTGCGCGCCGGCCTGTTCGACGCTCTCCCGCTGGGCGAAAAGCTGGTCGACGCCGTCGCCGAAGCCAAGCGCATCACCAATTTCGAAGGCAAGCGCCGCCAGATGCAGTTCATCGGCAAGCTGATGCGCAAGCTCGAACCCGAAGTGCTGGAAGCCGTGAAGCAGGCGCTGACCGAGCAGAACACCGTGCCGGCCGCCGAAGCCGCCGCCCTGCACGAGGCCGAACGCTGGCGCGACCGGCTGATTGCCGACGACGACGCGCTCGGCGGCTGGATCGAAACCCACCCCGCCACCGACTCCCAGCAGTTGCGCGCCCTGGTGCGGCAGGCCCGCAAGGACATGAAGACCGGCCCCGCCGGTGAGGCGCCCCGCCAGGGCAAGGCTTACCGCGAGATCTTCCAGCTGGTGCGCGCGCAACTCGCGGTGCACGGCGGTGCGGACCATGCCGCGGCGGCTGCCGCGCAAGACCGGGAAGAGGACGCATGAGCACACCCGACCCTGTTCGCATCGGCATCGTCTCCATCAGCGACCGCGCCTCCAGCGGCACCTACGAAGACAAGGGCCTGCCCGCCTTGAAGGAATGGCTCGGCCGGGCGCTGAAGAACCCCATCGATTTCGAGTCCCGGCTGATTCCCGACGAAACCGCGCTCATCAGCGCCACGCTCATCGAACTGGTCGATGCCGGCTGCTCGCTGGTACTGACCACGGGCGGCACCGGCCCGGCCCTGCGCGATGTGACGCCCGAGGCCACGCTGGCCGTGGCCCACAAGGAAATGCCTGGCTTCGGCGAGCAGATGCGCCAGATCAGCCTGCGCTTCGTGCCCACCGCGATCCTGTCGCGGCAGGTGGCGGTGATCCGCGACAAGAGCCTGATCATCAATCTGCCGGGGCAGCCGAAGTCGATTGCGGAAACGCTCGAAGGGCTGAAGGACACCGGAGGCGTGCAGGTCGTGCCGGGCATCTTCGCGGCGGTGCCCTACTGCATCGACCTGATCGGCGGGCCGTACCTGGAAACCGACGATTCAGTCTGCAAGGCCTTCAGGCCCAAGTCGGCGATACGCCCGCCGCACTGAAGGCGTCGCGGGCTTGGTGGCGCCGGCGTTGCAGCCAACCCGTCGGCAATGCCGCCACGAACTCACCTGGACAAGACCAGGCTTTGCGGGCGGATACCCCCGGTCGCCACGGTCGGAACGGCCGTCGGGCCCAATGCGCCGCTGCTGGCATCGATGGCGTAGCCCGATATGTCCTTGGAAATACTGTTCGTCGCGTAGGCAAACCGACCCGTGGGGTCTACGGTGATGGCGAAGGGGTAACTCCTTGCGGCCACTGTCGGCGTGGCCATCGGACTCAAGGCACCGGTGACAGCATCGATGGAATAGCCCGACACGGTGTTGTCCCATGTATTCGTCACATAGGCAAACCGCCCCGTGGGGTCCACGGCGATAGAACTGGGGTTTCTGCCGGTTTCAAACGTCGGCACAGCCACCATCGGGCTCAAGGCGCCGGTGCCGGCATCGATGGTGTAGGCCGACACGTTGTTGGAGTTTGCATTCGTCACGTAGGCAAACCGGCCCGTGGGGTCCACGGCGACGGAGGTGGGGGTAACTCCTGCGGGCACCATCGGCGTGGCCATCGGACTCAAGGCGCCGGTGCTGGCATCGATGGTGTAGCCCGACACATTGTTGGAGACGCTATTCGCCACATAGGCAAACCGGCCCGTGGGGTCTACGGTGATAAAGACGGGGAAAGACCCTGCGGCCACCGTCGGCACGGCCATCGGACTCAAGGCGCCAGTGCTGGCATCGATGGTGTAGCCCGTCACATTGTGGGAGCTGATATTCACCACGTAGGCAAACCGGCCCGTGGGGTCTACGGTGATGAAGATGGGGAAAGACCCTGCGGCCACCGGCGGCACGGCCATCGGACTCAGTGCGCCAGTGCTGACATTGACGATATAGGCCGATACATTTCCATCGCCTTGATTCGCCACGTACGCAAAACGGCCCGTAGGCTCCACGGCCACGGAGGAAGGGCCGTTGCCTGTCCCCACCATCGGCCCGGCCGTGCCCAGTACGCCGGTGCTGGCATCGACGGTGTAAGGAAACAGGTTGTCGGAGTCCCTGTTTGTCACATAGGCAAAGCGCGCCGCAGGCGCGGCACAGGTCACTGCCACATTGGTGACGGCGGCATCGGCGACAGTGCCGACGCCGTTGCTGACGGTGCAGACCCGGGTCAGGATCCTGGACTGGCTCTTGATCGTGACCGCATAGCCCTTGCCGCCGAGGAGCTTGGTGGGAAAACTGAAGTTGCCGTTTGCCGCAACGGCCAGGTCGTCGCCGGCGTTGTTCTGCAACACAAGGCCGGAACCCAGCAAACCGCTGACATTGCCGCTCACCGCGTAGGTGGCGGCTGGGCCTGCCGGCGGTGCGGGAGCATCCGGCACAGGCACGGCCGGTGGCGGTGGCGGTGGTGATGCCGGCGGCGGCGGCGTCAATGCCAAGGGAATGAAGCCATTGCCACCGCCACCCCCTCCACCACCACCGCAGGAGGCCAGACCGACGATCATCGTGCCCAGCAAAATGCTGCCGAGTCGATCCGACCAGGACCGCCGGGTGAACCTTTCGTGCGAAGGTTGAGAACAAGTGCCGTGGATGGGAGCAAGCGCCGACATGCAGAAAACCTTTGGATCAACCGAATTTCAAAACGTGTCGAAGTGTGAGTTTTTCGTTCAGGTCGATCCATCCCCGAGAACTGGTAGACGCCTCTACGTCATGCGCCAGGGTGCCTCCTGCCCTGGCGGCTCCTCCACCTCGTCCTCGTTGCGCCGGTGCGCCATGCGGTAGAGCAGCGGCAGCACCAGCAGCGTCAGCGCGGTCGACGACAGGATGCCGCCGATCACCACCGTCGCCAGCGGCCGCTGCACCTCCGCGCCGGTGCCTGTGGCAATGGCCATTGGCACGAAACCCAGAGAAGCGACCAAGGCCGTCATGAGCACCGGCCGCAACCGCGTGAGCGCGCCTTCGCGGATCGCGGCATCGAGCGGCAGCCCACCCTCGCGCAGGTTACGGATGAACGAGATCATCACCAGCCCGTTGAGCACCGCCACACCGGAAAGCGCAATGAAGCCCACCGCCGCCGAGATCGACAGCGGAATGCCGCGCAGCCACAGCGCCACAATGCCGCCCGTGAGCGCAAACGGAATGCCGGTGAACACCAGCAGCCCATCCTTCAGGTTGCCGAACATCGCGAACAGCAGCGTGAACACCAGCAGCAGCGACACCGGCACCACCACCTGCAGACGCTCGGTCGCCGAAGCCAGGTTCTCGTACTGACCGCCCCATGCGGTCCAGTAGCCGGGTGGAATGCTCACCTTGCGCATCGCTTCCTCGGCCTCGGCCACGAAGGAGCCGAGATCGCGGCCGCGCACGTTGGCGCTCACCACGATGCGGCGCTTGCCGTTCTCGCGGCTGACCTGATTGGGGCCGGGTGCGAGCTCCAGCGTGGCCACTTCGCCGAGCGGTATGAAGCTGGTGCGCTGCGCCTCCGCGCCAACGCTCTTTGGCAATGCCACAGGCAGGCGCTTGATCGCCTCCAGATCGGTGCGCAGGTTCTCGGGCAGGCGCACGAGGATGTCGAAGCGCCGGTCGCCGTCGAACAGCGTGCCGGCCTCACGCCCGCCCACTGCGATGGAAATCGCATCCTGCACATCGCCCACGTTGAGGCCGTAGCGCGCGGTCTTGCTGCGGTCGATGTTCACCGTAAGCATCGGCAGGCCGGTGGTCTGCTCGACCTTCACCTCTGCGGCACCGGAGATCTTGCTCAAGGTTTCCGACACTTCGGCCGCCGTCTTGTTCAGCACGTCCATGTCGTCGCCGAAGATCTTCACGGCCACGTCGCTGCGCACGCCCGAGATCAGCTCGTTGAAGCGCAGCTGGATCGGCTGCGAGAACTCGTAGTTGTTGCCCGGCAGCTTCTCGACCTCTTCCTGCACCGCCGCGAGCAGCTCGGCGCGTGTGCGTTTCGGGGCGGGCCACTCGCTCTCGGGCTTGAGCATGATGTAGCCGTCCGAGATGTTCGGCGGCATGGGGTCCGACGCGATCTCGGCCGTGCCGGTGCGCGCGAACATGCGCTCGATCTCCGGAAACTTTTCTTTCAGCGTGCGTTCGATCTGCTTTTGCATTTCGACCGACTGCGTGAGGCTGGTGCCCGGAATGCGCAGCGCCTGAACGGCAAAGTCGCCCTCGCCCAGGCTTGGCACAAACTCCGTACCCAGCCGCGTGGCCAGCAAGCCCGAGAGCAGCACCGCCACCACCGCCGTGGTAATGACCAGCGGCTTGGCCGTCATCACGCGCGCCAGCAGCGGCTCATAGCCGCGCCTGGCCCACTGCATCAGGCGATTCTCTTTCTCGCTCACCCTGTTGCCGATGAACAGCGCCACGGCCGCCGGAATGAAGGTGATCGACAGGATCATCGCGCCCAGCAGCGCAATCACCACGGTGAAGGCCATCGGGTGGAACAGCTTGCCCTCCACACCCGTGAGCGCAAAGATCGGCAGGTACACGATCATGATGATCAGTTGCCCGAACAGCAGCGGGCGCCGCGCCTCCTGCGAGGCAGCGAACACTTCGTGGAAGCGCTCGCTGCGCGTGAGCGGCCGGCCGTGCCTGGCTTGCGCATGGGCGAGCCTTCGCACGCAGTTCTCCACGATCACCACCGCCCCGTCGATGATGATGCCGAAGTCCAGCGCGCCCAGGCTCATGAGGTTGGCGCTGACCTTCTGGTTCACCATGCCGGTGAAGGTGAAGAGCATCGACAGCGGAATGACCAGCGCGGTGATCAGCGCCGCGCGCATGTTGCCGAGAAACAGGAACAGCACCGCAATCACCAGCACCGCACCCTCGAAGAGGTTCTTCTTCACCGTGGCGATGGCCTTGTCGACCAGCACCGTGCGGTCGTACACCGTCACGGCCTTCACGCCCGCGGGCAGCGTGCGGTTGATCTCCTGCATCTTCTTGTCGACCGCCTGCGAGACGGTGCGGCTGTTCTCGCCGATGAGCATGAACACCGTGCCCAGCACCACCTCGCGGCCGTTGTCGGTGGCCGCGCCGGTGCGCAGCTCCTGGCCGATGCCGACCTCGGCCACGTCCTGCACGCGCAGCGGCACGCCCCCCACGTTGCCCAGGATCACGTTGCCGATGTCTTCCACCGACTTCACCTGCCCCGGCGCACGGATGAGGTACTGCTCGCCGCGCTTCTCGATGTAGCCCGCGCCCACGTTGGCGTTGTTGCGCTCCAGCGCGGTGACCAGGTCGGTCATCGTGAGGCCATGCGCGAGCAGCTTGGCGGGGTCGGGCGCGATCTGGAACTCCTTGGCGTAGCCGCCGATGGAGTTGATCTCGGTCACGCCCTTCACGTTGCGCAACTGCGGCTTGATGATCCAGTCCTGGATCTCGCGCAGGTCGGTGGGCGTGTAGGGCTTGCCGTCCGCCTTCTTCGCGCCCTCTTCCGCTTCCACGGTCCAGAGATAGATCTCGCCGAGGCCCGTCGATATCGGCCCTATCACCGGCGAGATGCCGCCCGGCATGCTCTCGCGCGCCGACTGGATGCGCTCGTTCACCAGTTGCCGCGCAAAGTAGATGTCGGTACCGTCCTCGAAGATCACCGTCACCTGCGAGAGGCCGTAGCGCGAGAGCGAGCGCGTCTGCTGCAGGCCCGGCAGGCCGGCCATCACCGTCTCGATGGGATAGGTCACGCGTTGTTCGGCCTCGAGCGGCGAATAGCCGGGCGCGGCGGTGTTGATCTGCACCTGCACGTTGGTGATGTCGGGCACCGCGTCGATGGGCAGCTTCTGGTAGCTGAAGACACCGAGCGCGGCCATGCCGAGCACGGCCAGCAAGACCAGCCAGCGCTGTTCAATGGAAAACCGGATGACTCGTTCGAACATGCGGCGTCCTCAGTGGGTGTGCGTGGCAGAGCTCTTGCCCTGCTGTGACTTGACGACGAAGCTGCCGCTCGCGGCATAGGCCGTGCCGGGCTTCAGGCCGCTCAACACTTCGATGCGCCGGCCGTCGCTGCGGCCGGTCTGCACATGCTGCGGCATGAAGCCGCCGGGCACCTTGAGGAAGACGGTGGGTTTTTCTTCCACCGTCTGCACCGCGTCGGTCGCTACCGTCACGGGAGCATCCGCTTCGGACGAAACGAGCTCCACGTTCACGAACAGGCCCGGCCGCCAGACACGCTGCGGATTCGTCACCGTCACACGCGCCGTGGCCGTGCGCGTCTGCGCGCCGATGAGCGAGCCCACGTACGACACAGTGCCGCCGGCCGTCTGGTCGAACGCGGTCGAGCGGATGGTCACCGGCTCGCCGATGCGCACCAGGTTCAGGTTGTTCGCGGCCACGCTGATCTCGGCCCACACGGTGGAGAGATCGGAAATGGTGAAGACGCTGGCGTCTTCCTTCACCGCTTCGCCGAGCGAGATGTGCTTTTCGACCACCATGCCGTCGAAGGGCGCGCGCAGTTCGTAGCGGCCGAGCGCCGGCGAGCCCGGCGTGGCGCCCAGCGCCAGCAGCTTCTGGTTCGCATTGGCCACGGCAATCTGCGCCTCCTGCATGGCCTGCTCGGCCTGCAGGTAGTCTTGCTGCGCCGAGATCTTTTCTTCCCAGAGTTTCTTCTCGCGCTGGTAGGTGGTGCGGGCCAGTTCCAGCCGGCGCTGCGCGGATTGAAGTTCGCTGCGCTGCTCCGAGAGCATTGGGCTGGAGAGCACGGCCAGCACCTGGCCGCGCTTCACCTCTTGCCCGAGGTTGGCCGATACGCTGTCGACCACGCCGGCGACGCGCGGCACCACGTGGGCCGTGCGGTCTTCGTTGAACTTGATCTCGCCCGGCAGTTGCAGAGACGACTTGATGCGCGCAGGGCCGGCGCTCTCGATGGCCAGGCCGGCGGCCTTGATCTGCTCGTCGGTGAAGGCGACCTTTTCTTCGCCCTCCTTGTGTGCCTTCGGCTCGCCCTTTGCCTCGCCAGATGTGCCTTTCTCCGCATGCTCTTCCGCGTGCTCCTCGCCGTGATGCTCCTTGTCGGCGTGGCCTTTCGCATCGGCATGACCGTGGTCGTGGTCGTGGTCCTTGCCTTCGGCCTTTCCTTCTTCGTGATGCTCGCCATCGGCATGGCCGCCGGCTTCCGAATGGCCGGCCGCCTCGGGCTTGGCCGGTGCGGTGCGCAAAATCAGCGCGCCGGCGCCAAGTCCCATCACCAGAACAGCCGCGATGGCCATCCACTGCTTCTTGCCGATGCGCTCGGCGGGCGTGTTGCGTTCTTCTGTGTTCATGATCTTGTGAATTCCTGAAGTCAGCGCGCAACGGCCGTCGCGCGCAGGGGTTCGTCGCCTTCAGTGCCCAGCAGCCGGTCGAGCTCGCCCGCCGCGCGATGTGCATCGGCCACGGCGAGCAGGTACTGGTTGCGCACCTGGAACAGCGTGCGCTGCGCATCGAGCGCTTCGAGAAAGCTGAACTTGCCGAGTTCGAAGCCCTTGGTGGCGGCCTTGTAGGCGGCTTCGGCGCCAGGCAGCGCATCGCGCTGCAGCGTCTCGGCGGTGGCGCGCGCCGAACGCAGGCGCTCGGCGGCTTGCGCGGCATCGGCACCCAGCTGCAGCTCGGCCGCAACAAGGTCATCGCGCGCCTTCTCTTCGCGGCTCAGCGCCTCGGCAACGTTGCCGCGGTTGGTGTCGAAGATCGGCAACGGCACCGACAGGCCCACCACGACCTGGTTGCGGCCGCTGCTGCTGCCCACGCCGTCATTGGCCGGCACACGCTTGGCACCGAGCGACACGGTGACGTCGGGCACGCGCCGGGCCTGTTCCAGTTCCGAAAGCGCTTGCCGCCGCTCGACCTCGAACCGCGCCTGGCGCAGCACGGGCGCCGCCGAAAGCCGGCTCTCCACCTCCTGCGCCGATGCAACTGCGGGCAGCCTGTCGACAGCGCCCTCTGCGTTCGTGAAGCGTGGGTTCGGGTTGCCCCACAGCGCGGCGAGTTGCTGGCGCGCCGAGCGCAACGCGCCCTCGGCCTGCAGCAGTTCGACCTGGATGCCGGCCTCGGCCACGCGCGACCGGGTTTCCTCGATCGGCGGAATCTTGCCGGCCGCCACGCGGTTGGCGGCCGCGCGGGTCGCGGTCTGTGCGAGGGCTACCGAGTCCTGCGCGAGCCGCAGGCGCTCCTGCGCGGTCAGCACTTCGAAGAACAGCGTGATCGTCGATGCGCGCAGTTCGGAACGCCGCGCAAGCAACGCCGACGCGGCCTGGTCGCGTGCACGTTCGGCCGCCGTCACGCGGGCCGCACGCTTGCCGCCCAGTTCGATGGGCTGGCTCAGCAGCAGCGTGGTGGTGCGGTTGTCGCGGCGCAGGTCTTCCACCTGCGCGTCGAGCACGGGGTTGGGCCAGGCACCGGCCTGCAGCACGGCCGCATCGGTGGCCTGCCGTTCATGCCAGGCGGATGAGAGCCCGGGGTTGAACTGCTGTGCGAGCGCAAGGGCGCTGCGCAGGTCCAGCGGGCCCGTGGGCTCCACCGTTCTTGCAGCAGCTTGCCTGAGCGGCGAAGGGTTGGAACCGGCAACGGTTTGTGAAAATGCCGGGGGCACCGCCAAGGCCATGACGGCCAGCGGCACGAAGAGCGTGCGCATCGAATTCTCCTGGGTTGCAAAACAACGGGCGGGGGAATTCGGCGAGAGCTCAGCTGATGTCGGGACTCAGGTGTGTGGGTGGTTCTCTCGCCGAATCAAACGGCGAGAGGCCTGGCAGGACGCACGGGCACTTCGGAGATATGCGAGACAAAGTGCTCCATGCGCGCGACACGCAGCGCCTGCGCGACCGCGGGCAGGTCACGCTCCTGCTCTGCGGCCGAGGGCGTGTGCTGCGCGTGGCCCAGATGGCACACCGCGCAATCTCCGAGCACGGCGTTCGGTTGCGTGCCAGGGCTCTTCTGCGTGTCGTCCGCGCGGGCATTGCCCTGGCTGCCCGGTTCGGGCTCATGCTCGTGATGGCCCCAGTGCCGGGGCTGCAAATCGCGTTCGTGCTGGCAATACGCTGCCGACGCCGCCCAGCTGAACTGGAAGGGAAGCAAGAGCAGCAAAAAGATCAGAAGCCAGCGGCGCATGTTCGCAAAAGTATATCGGCGGCATGTGGCACGCGTCCTGCAATGCCCCTGCAGGTTGCAGGCCCCAGCGCCATGTATGACACGCAGGCGGCGTTTTGTCCTTCGTTCAGATGACAAGTTCGTCAGCTTCCCAGAGCAACCTCATAGCTAATATCCGCCGATGCGAATTCTGGTCATTGAAGACGAGCCCCAGTTGGGAGACCGGCTGAAGAAAGGCCTGGAAGAGAACGGATATGCAGTCGACGTGGCGAGCGACAGCGCCGAGGGCCGCTATCTGTCCGCGGAACGCGATTACGCCTTGATCCTTCTCGACGTCATGCTTCCCGGCGTCGACGGCTTTGCGGTGCTGCAGGCCATACGGCGCACCAGCAAGGTGCCCGTGCTGGTGCTCACCGCGCGGGACAAGGTCGAAGACCGGGTCAACGGCCTGCGGCAGGGCGCCGACGACTACCTCGTCAAGCCCTTCACGTTGCCCGAGCTGCTGGCGCGCGTGCATGCCCTGCTGCAGCGTGGCAAGCCGCAGGAGCCCGCCACGCTTCGGCTGGCCGACCTGGAGCTCGATCTTGCGAGCCGCAAGTGCTTTCGCAACCGCACGCGCATCGAACTCACGGCCAAGGAGTTCACGCTGCTGAAGGTGCTGCTGCGCCACCGCGGGCAGATCGTGTCGCGCAGCACGCTCGTCGAAGAGGTGTGGAACACGCCTCTGGACAGCGACACCAACGTGGTCGAGGTGGCCATTCGCAGGCTGCGCGGCAAGATCGACGACCCGTTCGAGGTCAAGCTGCTGCACACGGTGCGCGGCAGCGGCTACGTGCTCGAAGATCGTTCCTGGTCTTGAGCCCGCGCGCAGAACCGCGCCGGGGACGGACTACGGCTCTGCGCGCGCCTGTGTTTCGTCTCTTGCCGCTGTGGGCGCTTTCGTGCGCCCCATGACCAGGTTGATCAGCGGCCCCGTCATCGCGGTGGTCACGAGCGCCATCACCAGCAGCATGGTGAAGAGTTCCGGGCCGATCAAGCCGGCGTCCAGGCCGATCTTCATCACGATGAGTTCCATCAGGCCGCGCGCGTTCATCAGCGAACCGGTGGCGAGGCTGTCGCGCCATCCGTAGCCCGCCATGCGCGCGCCGATGGCGCCGCCAGCCAGCTTGCCGACGGTGGCCACCCCGACGATCAGCAGCATGGCACCCACGCTCGCTCCCGAAAACGCGTTGGCGGTGGTGCCAAGCCCCGCGAGGGCGAAGAACAGCGGCATCAGCACGACGATGGAAATAGGCTCGATGCGCTCCGTCAGCGAGCGCAGCAGGCGGTCGTCGCGCGGCAGGCAGACGCCGAACAGGAAGGCACCGAACACGGCGTGCAGATGCAGCCACTCGGTCGCCAGTGCGCAAACCAGGAGGCCGATCATGAGCGCGGCCATCATGGTGGTCGAAGGCTCGCCATCGGGTGCGCGCGTGCGCAGCAGCCAGGCAAAGGCCGGCTTCATGCCGAAGAACAGCACAGCCAGCAGCACGGCCACGCCGGCCGTGGTCTTGAGCAGGCCGGTGTAGCCCTCCCCGGCACCGGCCAGCGCCACCACGAGCGCCAGCAAGATCCAGGCGAACACATCGACCACGGCCGCGGCGCTGAGCGAGAGCTGGCCGAAAGGCGTGCGCGTGAGGCCGCGGTCTTTCAGGATGCGCGCCATGACGGGAAAGGCCGTGATCGAAAGCGCCGCGGCCATGAACAGCGCGAACGGCCAGAAGCCCACGCCCGCGGGCGCCAGCGCCGGATGCAGCACCGGCGAGATCCCGATGCCCAGCACCATCGGCACGACGATGCTGAGCGCCCCCACATAACCGGCTGCCTTCAATTGCGCACGCACGCCGTGTGCGGCCCGCAGTTCCAGCCCCACCACGAACATGAAGAGCACCAGGCCTACGGTCGAAAGCGACGAGAGCCCTTCGAGGTGGCTCTTGGAGAAAAGCTGCGCGTGCAACGAAGGGAACAGGGCTCCCATGACCACCGGCCCGAGCATCAGGCCCGCCGCCATTTCGCCGACCACGCTCGGTTGGCCCACATGGCGAAGCACCCAGCCGCAGATGCGCGCCGTGCTCAGGATGACGATGAGTTGCAGCAGGAGAGAAGTGGCAGACATGAACCGGGGCGCGGGTGAATCGGGAATACGCGATCTTAGTTTCGTTCGGGTGAATCCACCGTCCTTGGCATGCGCATCAACCGCAACCCATTGGCCACCACCAGCAGGCTCGCCCCCATGTCCGCGAACACCGCCATCCACATGGTTGCACTGCCGAACACCGCGAGCACGAAGAACACGCCCTTGATGCCGAGCGCCAGGGTGATGTTCTGCCACAGCACCGAGTGCGCGCGGCGCGAGAGGCGAATGGTCTCGGGAATGCGCCGCAGGTCGTCGTTCATGATGACCACGTCGGCCGCTTCCATCGCCGTGTCGGTACCGGCACCGCCCATTGCAAACCCTATGTCCGCCTGGGCGAGCGCGGGCGCGTCGTTGATGCCGTCGCCTGCCATGCCGGCGATGCCGTGGCGCTGCTGCAGTGCCTTGATGGCGCCGAGCTTCTCCTCGGGCAGCAGGTTGCCGCGCACGTCGTCGATGCCTGCGTGGGCACCTATCGCCCGGGCCGTGGCGGCGTTGTCGCCGGTCAGCATCACCGGCGTGACACCGAGGGCGCGCAACTCGGCCATGGCCGCTTTGGAAGACGGCTTGATGGTGTCCGCCACCGCGAACAGCGCCAGCACCTCGTGCCCGGAGGCCAGCAGCGTGACCGTGCGGCCCGCCTCTTCATGGCGCTTCAATTCGGCTTCGAGCGGCGGGGTGCACAGCCCTCGCTCCTCGATCAGCCGGTGGTTGCCGAGCACATAGTCCCGGCCTTCGTGCGTGGCCTGCACACCGCGTCCGGGCAGGGCCGTGAAGTCGCCGACCTGCTGCGGCTCGCGCTGCAGGCCCTCGGCAATGGCCTTCGATACCGGGTGGTCCGAACGGCCCGCGATGCTCGCTGCAATTGCGAAGACCGCGCCCTCGTCGCCTGCTGCATCGAGCAGTCTCGACTCGACCAGCCGCGGCTTTCCTTCGGTGATGGTGCCCGTCTTGTCGAGCGCCACGGCCTTGAGCTTGCGCGCCTCTTCGAGGTACACGCCGCCCTTGATCAGAATGCCGCGCCGCGCAGCCGAGGCCAGCGCGCTCACCACGGTAACGGGCGTCGAGATGACGAGCGCGCAAGGGCACGCAATGACCAGCAGCACCAGCGCCTTGTAGATGGCCTGCATCCAGGTCCAGCCCATGAGCCAGGGCGTGAGCACCGCGACGGCAATCGCCAGCACGAAGACCGCCGGCGTGTAGACACTCGCGAACTTGTCGACGAAGCGCTGGGTGGGCGCGCGCGAACCCTGCGCTTCTTCGACCGCATGAATGATGCGGGCGAGCGTGGTGTTGGCCGCCACGGCCGTCACGCGGAATTCGAGCGCGGCCGTCTGGTTGATGGTGCCTGCGAACACCGGGTCTCCCACCGCCTTGTCGACCGGAATGCTCTCGCCCGTGACGGGCGCCTGGTCGACGGCGCTTGCGCCTTCGGTGACGACGCCGTCCAGCGGCACGCGCTCGCCGGGCCGGATGCGCACGACGGCATCGAGCGCCACGGTGTCGGCCTTTGCCGTCTTCCAGCTGCCGTCGGGCTGCCTGACCTCGGCCTGTTCGGGCGCCAGTGCCAGCAGGCCCTGGATGGCGTTGCGGGCACGATCGACCGCGCGCGCCTCGATCATTTCGGCAATTGCATAAAGCGCCATCACCATTGCGGCCTCGGGCCATTGGCCGATCAGGAAGGCGCCCGTCACGGCCACGGCCATCAGGGCGTTGATGTTCAGGCGCCCGCGCACCAATGCCGCGAAGCCCTTCTTGTAGGTGTCGAGGCCGGCCAGTGCGATGGCCGCGAGCGCAAGCACCATCTCCACCGCCGTGACCCCGGCGCCTTCCGGTGCAAGAAAGGAAATCGTCTCGGCAGCGATGGCCAGGACCAGCGCGGCAACCAGCCGCAAGAGCTCCGGCGTCATGAGGCCGGCGGTGCGCGCTGCGCCGGCGGCGGGCTGGGCACTGGCCACGTCGTTCAGCGGCTCAGGCTTGAACCCCGCCTTGCGAATGGCTGCCAGCGCATCGGGCAAGGCTGCGTCGTCGGCGGTGATGGCCATGGTCCGCTCCCCGAGCCGGAAGCGCAGCCCGCTGATGCCGCGGACGGGCTCGAGCGCGCGCCGGATCTCCGACTCTTCCACGGCGCAGTCCATGGTGGGAATGCGGAAGAGCAAGGCGCCCTTCGGGACGTCGGCGGTGTTGATATTGATGGAAGCGGTTGGCGAGCCGCAGGCGGGGCTGCCGCAGCAGGCCGTTTCGGCAGGGGCTTGCGAATGGGGATGCGCATGCGCCGCTACCGGTTTCAGAGCATTCTGGTTCGTCATGAAAGCAATTGGAAACCCTGAAGCAGGTGTAGAGTCAAACGCCAATTCCTTCACTTCGTTCTTGCCGCATCATGAAAATTGGAGAACTGGCCAAGGCCGCGAACACGCCGGTGGAAACCATCCGGTACTACGAGCGCGAACAGCTGTTGCCCGAGCCGGCGCGCACCGAAGGCAACTACCGCATCTACGACGACGAGCATGCGCAGCGGCTGGGCTTTATCCGGCGCTGCCGTTCGCTGGACATGACGCTCGACGAGATCCGCAGCCTGCTGCGTTTTCGCGACGCGCCGGGAGAAGACTGCGGCCAGGTCAACCAGCTGCTGGACGACCACATCGGCCACGTGGCCGCGCGCATCTCGGAACTCAAGACGCTCGAGAAGCAATTGAAGGCGCTGCGCCTGCAATGCGGCGGGTCCGAATCGGCGCAGAACTGCGGCATCCTGCAGGAGCTGGACACCGCCGCGCTCGCATCCGATGATCCCTTCGGGCAGCACGCGGGCCATGTACACGGCTCGCTGCACAACACATCCGCCAAACGTTCGACTTGATGTGTCTTGACGTGATTCAGGGCACGATCACGCCGGCCGCGCTCTCACACGCGAAGCGAGCCGCGGAAGCCCCTTGCCGCGTAGTACGACTGGGCACCGTTGTGATACACGAACACCTTGCCATAGCGGTAGTCGCCGAAGAGCGCTCCGCCGAGTGAGCGAACGTCAGGCGGCGTCTCTATCCAGCTGGACGTCTTCGCATCGAACTTGCCGAGCTTCTGCAGCTCCCGGTACTGCTCTTCCGTCAACAGCTCGATGCCCATGGAGGCCGCCATGTCGAGAGCACTGTCCTGCGGCTTGTTTTCCTTGCGCGAGTCCAGCGCTTCACGGTCGTAGCAAAGGCTTCTGCGGCCCGTCGGGCTCTCGGGGGCGCAATCGCAGAACGTGACCTGCCCGGTTTTCTTGTCCTGGCCGATCACGTCCGGCTCGCCGCCGGTTTCTTCCATTGCGCCAAGCGACTTCAGCGCAGCGGGGTGGCTTTCGAGCCTGGCTTGCACTTCGGCCCACGTGACGCCTTTGTGGCGTTGCATGTTCTTCTCGAAGCGAGCTTGCAATGTCTGAAGCAGTTCTTGCGTCTTCATGGTTCTTGGTTCCGCTACTTGCCTATGAGTTGGGTGAGCTTCTCCGCCTCGAAGTTTTCGTCCAGGGCCGCGTCGCAGGGCACGCAGTCCTTGGAGCCGGGGTGCGCGGACAGCTTCTCGATGGCCTGCCAAAGCAGCGCGATCTGGTGTTCCTGGCCGGCGGCGCTGTCGATCAGGCCGCGCATGGCCTGGCTCAGCGGGTCGTCGTCCTGGGTGATGCCGTAGGCGGAGAACTTCTGCGACGTGGCCACGTCGGCGCTCTCGCCGGCCTTCGACGGGATGATGCGTGCGGGAATGCCCACCGCGGTCGCCCCTGCCGGCACCGGCTTGATGACCACGGCGTTGCTGCCGATCTTGGCGCCGTCGCCGACGACGAACCCGCCCAGCACCTTGGCCCCCGCGCTCACCACCACGTTGCGCCCCAACGTGGGGTGGCGCTTGGTGCCCTTGTAGAGCGAGGTGCCGCCCAGCGTCACGCCCTGGTAGATGGTGCAGCCGTCGCCGATCTCGGCGGTTTCGCCCACCACCACGCCCATGGCATGGTCGAAGAACACCCGCTCGCCGATCTTGGCCGCCGGATGGATCTCGATGCCCGTGAGCCCGCGCGCCACGTGTGCAATGAAGCGGGCCGGCCACTTGAAACCATGCGTCCAACAGGCATGCGCCCAGCGATGCAGCACCACGGCATGAAAGCCAGGGTAGACCGTGATCACTTCCCAGGCGCTGCGCGCGGCCGGGTCGCGTTCGAGGATGCACCGGATGTCGGCGCGCAAACGAGAGAACATCGCTGCCTTTGTTGTCGTTATATCGATAGGGGCCGAGGAGTCTAAAGCCGGCCGTCTTCGCGCACGGGCGATGGGGTTTTAGCCATTTCGGGGCCCCTGCGGCCCCTTGGCCGCATCGGCCATGGCCTTGGCAATGCCGCGAAGAATGTGGATTTCTTCGGGCGTGGGCTGGGCCCGGTTGAAGAGCTGCTGCAGCCGGGGCATCAGCTTCTTCGGCGCCTGGGGGTCCAGAAAGCCGACGTCCACCAGCGAGCGCTCCCAGTGGTCGAGCATGCCGGCCACCGCCTTCGCGTCGGCCGCCTCGACGGGCGCCGTGGCGTCGCGCACCGCATAGCCGCCCAGCGCAAGCCGCCATTCGTAGGCAATCACCTGAATGGCGGCCCCGAGGTTGAGGGAGCCGAAATTCGGGTCGGTGGGAATGGTCAGGGCCACGTTGCAGCGGTAAACGTCTTCGTTGCGCATGCCGAAACGCTCGGAGCCGAAGAGAAAGGCCACATGCTGGTCGCCCTCTTTCGCGAGCGGCTCCAGGTGCTCGCGCGGGGTGCGCGTGGGCGGGCCGAAGTCGCGCGGCACCATGGCGGTGGCGCACAGGTGGGTGATGCCGTCGAGCGCCTCGTCCAGCGTTTCGACGATGCGGGCGTTGTTCAGCACGTCCAGCGCCCCGCTTGCGCGCTGGATGGTTTCTTCCCGCCGCAGCACGTTGGCCCACCGCGGCGTGACCAGCACGAGGTCGTCGAAACCCATGGTCTTCATGGCGCGGGCGGCGGCGCCCACATTGCCGGCATGGCTGGTCTGGATCAGGATAAAACGGGTGCGCATGGAGGGTTTGGAGACACGAAACGGGCGGAGCCGGTAAAATCCCCGATTCTCGCCGCCCGCATCGCCGGGCCGCAGGGTCGCCTCCAAGGGACCTACCCCACCGTTCTTCTCACAATCCAGAATGTCGTCCCCCAACCTGCATCCCATGCTCAATGTGGCCGTCAAGGCCGCACGCGCCGCCGGCGCCATCATCAATCGCGCCGCCCTCGACGTCGAGGCCGTGCGCATTTCGCAAAAGCAGGTCAACGACTTCGTTACCGAAGTCGACCACGCCAGCGAGCAGGTCATCATCGAAACGCTGCTTGGCGCGTATCCGGGGCACGGCATCCTGGCCGAAGAATCGGGCACCCAGCACGGTGCAAAAGATTCCGACTACGTCTGGATCATCGATCCGCTCGACGGCACCACCAACTTCATCCACGGCTTTCCGGTCTATTGCGTTTCCATTGCGCTGTCGGTGCGCGGCAAGATCGAGCAGGCGGTCATTTACGACCCGAGCCGCAACGACCTGTTCACGGCCACCAAGGGCCGCGGCGCCTACATGAACGAGCGCCGCATCCGCGTTTCCAAGCGCACCAAGCTCAGCGAATGCCTGGTTTCGACCGGCTTTCCGTTCCGCAGCGGCGACAACTTCAAGCAGTACCTGGCCATCATGGCCGACATGATGCCCCGCATGGCAGGCCTGCGCCGCCCCGGCGCGGCAGCGCTCGACCTGGCCTACGTGGCGGCCGGCTTTACCGACGGCTTCTTCGAAACCGGCCTGAACCCCTGGGACGTGGCCGCAGGCTCGCTGCTGGTTACCGAGGCCGGCGGCCTGATCGGCAACTTCACGGGCGAGCCCGACTTCCTCGAACAGCGCGAATGCCTGGCCGGCGCACCGCGCATCTACGGCCAGCTGGTGCCGCTGCTCGCCAAGTACTCCAAGTTCGCCGGCATCGACGACAAGATGCGCGCCAGCGACCGCGTGCGCGCCGTGTCGGCCGCCGCCCGGCCCAATGCCGACGAATCGGTCGACCTGTACGCCCGCAGCACCGTCACCGAGCTGTCGGCCGCGCCGCTCGACGACGAGGCGCCTGCTCCGGCGGCTGCGCCGGCAGCGCCGGTGTCGCGCAAGCTCACGCGCATTCGCCGCGACGCGCCTGCCGACGGCAGCCCTTCCGAAGGCGACACTTCGGCCAAGTGATGCAGGGGCCAGGTGCCGCCCTGCGGTTTCGTGCGGCGCTGCGTGTTGCGCTGAGCCAATACGTCGCCAACGGCGTGAGCGTTGCGCTCGGCCTGCTGGTCATTTCGGCCGGCGCGCACCTGTGGCTCGGCACCATCGCGGCGTCCGCCGCCGCGGTGGGCGTGATCGTCACGGCCCCGCCCGACCTGCCCGGCCCGCGCCGCGGCAAGTTCTTCCAGATGCTGCCGGCCCCATTGATCGGGCTGCCGCTCTTCTTTCTGGTGCAGCTGCTGCACACCGCCCCCATTCGCCTCGGCCTGGTGCTGGTGCCCGCCACCTTCGTCGCCTTTCTGGCCATGGCGTGGGGCAAGCGGGGCATTCCCATCGCCATTGCGGTGATGTTCTCGATGGTTTTCTCGATGGCTACGCCCGCGCCGAGCGGCATGGCCGAGGCCATCGAACGCACCTGGCACTTCGGCCTGGGCGCCGGCCTCTACGTGATCTGGGCCAACCTGGCCAACCACGCGCTCAATTCGCGCTATCGCGTGCAGTCGGTCTCGGACGTGCTGTATTCGCTTGCTGCGCTGATGCGCACCGAGGCCACCCAGTTCACGCCGCGCGACGACACCCGCGACGTGCGCGAAACCCCTGCCCCGCTGCTCGGCCAGTTGCTGCGCGAACAAGCCGCGCTGGCCGACCAGTTGCAGGCCACGCGCGACATCGTGCTCGAGTCGCCGCGCACGCCGCGCCGGCAGCGGCTGGCCGCCATGCTGGTGATCGTGCTCGAAATGCGCGACCAGCTGCTCGCGAGCGAGCTCGATCTCGACGCGCTCAAGAGCCACCCCGCGCATGCCGAGGCGCTCATCGAGATGCGCCGCGTGCTCGAGGAGCTGGCCGACGAGACCACCGCGCTCGCCGACGCCCTGCTGATGGGCCGCCAACCCGAAGCCGTGGCCGACCGGCGGCCGCGGCTGGCATCGATTCACCTTCCCGGTGAAGACCATGCGGCGAGCCACGGCCTGCCGGGCCCGAATGCCGCCATGCTCGCGCGCGGCCTCGCAAGCCGCATCGGCCACATCAACGACGAGGTGCTGCGCCTCTCGGCCATGGCCCGCGGCGATGCGGAGCCCAACCTCGCGGTGGTGCGCGCCAACTGGCAGATGTTCGTGAGCCCGACCGACTGGTCGTGGCGCCCCTTCCTCGCGCTGTGGCGCTGGGACGCACCGCCGCTGCGCCATGCCATTCGCGCGGCGCTGGCCATTGCAACCGGCTACGCCATTGCGGTGTCGCTGCCCTGGGGCTCGCACGACTACTGGATTCTGCTGACCATCGTGGTGGTGCTGCGCGGCAGCCTTTCGCAAACGCTGGAGCGGCGCAACAGCCGCGTCGCCGGCACGCTGCTGGGCTGCGTGCTGGCCGTGGGCCTGCTTTCCGCGCATCCGTCGGCGCTGTTGCTGCTGGCCTTCGTCACGGTGTCGCAGGCCATTGCCCACAGCTTTGCGGTGCGGCGCTACCTGATCACGGCGGTGGCGGCCACGGTGCTCGGCCTGCTGCAGGCGCACATGCTCAACACCGGTGCCGCGCCCATCTTCGCGCTGTTCGAGCGCATTGCCGACACACTCATCGGTGCCGCGCTGGCCTGGGGCTTCTGCTATGTGCTGCCCTCGTGGGAGCGCGGGCAGATTCCGGCGCTGGTGGCGCGCACGCTCACCGCGCAGGCACGCCACGCACGCCTGGCGCTCGGCCTCGGCCAGCTGCAGGCCATCGACAGCAGCCCCGAGCTCGAATGGCGGCTTGCGCGCCGTGAGGCCTTCGACAGCCTTTCGGCCCTGGTGCAGGCCACGCAGCGTTCGCTCTCCGAACCGCGCGCGGTGCAGCCGCCGCTCGAACCGCTCGAGCACCTGCAGGCGCACAGCTACCAGTTGCTGGCGCAGCTGAGCGCCGTCAAATCGATGCTCGTGCTGCGGCGCGACCGGCTCACTCCGGGTGAAATCGAAGGCCCGCTCGCGCGCACGGCACAGCGCATCGAAGCGGCCATCGGCACCGCGCCGACCACCGGCCCCACCTTGCCCGAAAGCCCCGGCGCCACCACCGTGGGCGGCCCGATTCCCCTGCCCGACCCGTTCGACAACGACATCAGCCCCTGGCTGCTGCGCCGTCTCGATCTGGCCACGGCACTCGCCACGCAGCTGCGCGACGACGCGGCGCGCATTCTTCAACCCCTGGAGACACAAACCACGACCACCGCTCAATGACCGAAGAGATGCTTGCCCACCCCTGGTTCGGCACCTGGCTCGCAGCCCTGATCGCCGTTCCGCTCGCGCTGCTGATCCACCGCATTGGCGGCCTTGTCCTGATGCGAGTGACCCGCCCGACGCCCGCGCTCCATGCGATGGTGGTCAACTGCAAGGCGGTCGCCCGGCTGGTGCTGCCGCTCATTGCCCTGCTGCTCGTTTTCCAGGCCGCGCCCGAGGACCTTCGCTTCATAGGCAGCGTGCGGCATTTCAACGGCCTGCTGCTGATTGCAGCCACCACGTGGCTCGCGGTAAAGGCCATCAGCGGATTCGCCGACGGCGTGCTCGCGCAGCACCCCTACGACGTCGAAGACAACCTCCACGCACGCCGCGTGCTCACCCAGACGCGCGTGCTTGCGCGCACCGCCATGTCGATGGTGCTGGTGGCCGGCGGCGCGATGATGCTCATGACCTTTCCCGGTGCGAGGCAGGTCGGTGCCAGCCTGCTAGCCTCCGCGGGCGTGATCGGCATCGTGGCCGGCCTGGCGGCCAAGCCGGTGTTCAGCAACCTGATTGCTGGGTTGCAGATTGCGCTGGCGCAACCGATTCGAATTGACGACGTGCTGGTGGTCGAGGGCGAATGGGGCCGCGTCGAGGAGATTACGGGCACCTTCGTGGTGCTGAAGATCTGGGACGATCGCCGGCTGATCTTGCCGCTGACCTACTTCATCGAGAAGCCGTTCCAGAACTGGACACGCCATTCGTCGCAACTGCTGGGCGCCGTCTTCGTCTATGCCGACTACGGCATGCCGATGGCGCCGCTGCGCGAAGAGGTCGAACGCATCGTGAAGGCGGCGCCCGAGTGGGACCGCCGCTTCTTCAACCTGCAGGTAACCGACGCCACCGAGCGCACCATGCAGCTTCGCGTGCTGTGCACCGCGGCCACTTCGGGCCTTGCCTTCGACCTGCGCTGCAAGGTGCGCGAAGGGCTCATCGATTTCATGCAGCGCGAATACCCGCAGTTCCTGCCAAGAATGCGCATCGAAAGCGACGGCATGCAGGAGAAGCAACTCGGTCAAGGCGCGCAGGCCGCCCACGCGGAATACCCGACGGGCCAGCTGGCTCAGGAAGGCGTGCCGCCGCGCTGACCGGCGTGGTGGCGGCGGCGCATCGGCGGAAGCCGGAGGTTGGTGAACGCCCGCAGCGCCCACTCCGCCGGCCCGTAGGCGAAGCGGTGCATCCACCACCGGCTCAGCACCAGGTTGCCGGCAAAGATTGCCAGCGCGACGGCAAATGTGGCCAGCGGCCCGATGGTTCCGACCCAGCGCAGCCCGTAGGCAAGAAAGATCCACGCGCAGACCAGCGATTGCAGCAGGTAATTCGACAGCGCCATGCGGCCCGCCGGCGCCAAAAGCCGCGCCAGCGCGCTGCCCCGCTTGGTCTGGAACACCAGCAGCATGCCGGCCGCATACGCAGCGGCCAGAAACGGCGCCGTCAGCAAAGTGACCGCAAGGCCCTGGAGCTCGCGCACCGCGTCGTTCAGCCGCATGGCTGGAAGCCCGTAAGCCAGCGCACCCGGCAAGCCGATGACCAAGCCCCACAACAACACCCGCTGCAGCAGCTTGCGATGCGCTTCCACATGCGCGAGCAGCCCGCGCCGTCCGGCAATGAACCCCGCAAAGAACATGGCCAGCGCCTCCGGGGCCTGCACCAGCGCGGTGATCCACCAGACCTGCGAAAGGTCGCGCAAATGCTGCACGACCACCATGGCGGGCGAGGCACGATAGGCGGCCAGCGCAGCCGCGGCATCGGCGTACGCCGCCTGGGTTGCCATTTGCATGTCCGCTTGGGAATACATGAGGCCGACGCCGGCCCACAACAGCGAAACAAGCAGCACCAGCCCGATGGCCGCACACGCCAGGAACACATCCCCGCGCCGCCGCAGCATGAGCAGCACCGCGCCCAGCACCGCATACGCGGTGAGGATGTCGCCGTAATAGAGCAGCACGGCATGCAGCACGCCGATGACCCACAGGCCGACGAGCCGCCGCACCATGCGCGGCACGAACGGCTTGCCGTCGCGCTCCGCCGCCTGCATCTGCAGCGTGAAGCTGTAGCCGAACAGGAACGAGAACAGCAGGTAGAACTTGGTCTCGAACACAAAGGCCCGCACGAACGAGGCACTGCGATCGGCCAGGGAAACGCCCAGCGGATCGGGAATGCCCAGGCCGTAGTAGGTCGATGCAAAACTCGCGATGTTGACCACCAGGATGCCCAGCAGCGCAAAGCCGCGCAGTGCATCGACCATGTGCTGGCGTTCGTTCGAGGCGCTGCCCGGGTTTTGCGCGGAAGGGTTCTGGTGCGCCATGTGGCGTTGCGGGTTAGTCTGGAGGATGGTTGATTAGATCAATCGAATGTAGCGTCTCTACAGTCGTCTGAACGAGGAACCCCATCATGCTGAAGAACACCCCCATCACCCGCCGCCTTGCCACGCTGCTTGCCGCAGCCGGCCTCATGGCGTCCATGGCCACCCTGGCCACCCCCGCCGGCGCCCAGGCGCTCGACAGCCCGCTGCGCATCGTGGTCGGCTACGCACCCGGCGGCGCCACCGACCGCGTGGCGCGCATCGTGGGCGACAAGCTCAGCGCACGCCTGGGCGTGCCGGTGGTGGTCGACAACAAGCCCGGCGCGGGTGGCCGCCTTGCGGCCCAGCAGGTCAAGAACACCCCCGCCAGCCAGAACGTGCTGATGCTCGCCAACCCCGCCGTGATGGTGGTGGCGCCGCTGGTCTTCAAGGACAACAACTACGACCCCGAGCGCGACTTCGTGCCCGTTTCGCACGTCAACGCCTACGACTTTGCGCTGTCTGTGTCGCCCCACCTGCCGGTGCGCGAACTGAACCATCTGCTCGCCTGGATGCGGGCCAACCCCAACCAGGCCAACGTGGGCGTGCCCGCCACCGGCAGCCTGCCGCACTTCTTCGGCCTGATGGTGGGCGAGAAGGCCAAGGTGCAGACGCAGATCATCGGCTACCGCGGCTCGGCCCCGCTGCTGAACGACCTCATCGGCGGCCAGGTGCCGATTTCCGTCGACACCGAAGACGTGGTGCTGCCGCAGCACAACGCGGGCAAGCTGCGCATCCTCGCCCTCTCCGGCGCCAAGCGCTCGCCCTTTGCGCCGAACATTCCGACCTTCAAGGAAGCCGGCCTCGACCTGGCCGCCACCGGCTGGAACACCTTCTTCGCGCCCGCCAGCATGCCCAAGGACAAGGTCGAACGCCTGTCGAACATGATTCGCGAGGTGATGCAAGACCCGGACACGCAGCGCAAGTTCAAGGACGCCAGCATGACCCCGGTGGTGAGCACGCAGGCGCAGACCGCCGCAATGCTCAAGGCCTACCGCGCACAGTGGGCACCCGTCGTGCAGAAGTCCGGCTACCAGCCCTGAATCTTTTCAGACACATGACCAGACCCAACATCATCTTCATCGTGGCCGACGACCTCGGCTATGCCGACCTCGGCTGCTACGGCGGGCGCGATGCCGCGTTCGGCCCCGTGTCGCCCGTGCTCGACGGCCTGGCCGCCAACGGCCTGAAGCTCACCCAGGGCTACTCGAACTCGCCCGTGTGCTCGCCCACCCGCTTCGCGATGATTACCGCGCGGTATCAATACCGACTGCGCGGCGCGGCCGAAGAGCCCATCAGGAGCAGCAGCCGCGGCAGCACCACGCTCGGCCTGCCCACCGACCACCCCACGCTGCCGTCGCTACTGAAAGCCAGCGGCTACCAGACCGCCCTCATCGGCAAATGGCACCTGGGCTACCCGCCCCACTTCGGGCCGCTGCGCTCGGGGTACGACGAATTCTTCGGGCCCATGTCGGGCGGGGTCGACTACTTCACCCACTGCGACTCCACCGGCCAGCACGACCTGTGGTTCGGCGAAGAGGACAAGAAGGAAGACGGCTACCTGACCGACATTCTTTCCAAACGCGCAGTCGACTACGTGGAACGCATGGCCGTCAAACAGAAACAAGAGGAAGAAGCCCCCTTCTTCCTGAGCCTGCACTACACCGCCCCGCACTGGCCCTGGGAAACCCGCGACGACGCCGAGAAGGCGCCCACGGTCAAAGACAACCTGTTCGACCTGGCCGGCGGCAACATTCACGTGTACCGCCGCATGATCCATCACATGGACGAAGGCATCGGCTGGATCATGGCCGCGCTAGAAAAGCACGGCATGGCCGACAACACCCTGGTGGTGTTTACCAGCGACAACGGCGGCGAGCGCTTCTCCGACAACTGGCCGCTGGTCGGCGGCAAGATGGACCTGACCGAAGGCGGCATCCGCGTGCCATGGATCGCGCACTGGCCCGCAGTGATCGCCAAGGGCAGCGAGAGTACGCAACTCTGCATGACCATGGACTGGTCCGCCACCATGCTCGACGCGGCCGGCGTGAAGGCCGATGCGGCCTACCCGCTCGACGGCGTGTCGCTGATGCCCTTGCTGAAAGATGCGAAGCACAGCTTCCGCAGGCCGCTGCATTGGCGCATGAACCATCGCGGGCAGGAAGCGATGCGCGATGGGGATTGGAAATATCTGAAGGTGGACGGGAACGAGTACCTGTTCAACATTCCGGCGGATGAGCGCGAGCGGGCGAATCTGGGGAAGAAGGAGCCGGAGAGGTTGGCTGCGATGCGGGCTGACTGGGCGGCGTGGAATGCGACGATGCCTGGGATTCCGGAGGATGCGACTGTTAGTTTGGGGTATTCGGTTAGGGATATGCCGCAGAGGTGAGGGGCGGCGCATAGGCTGTACTTGACCGCAAGAAGCGTCTGCATGCGACTTTCGAAGACACGAAAATCACTGGAACGCAATCGGTTTGCGTCTCGGCAAGCCGTGCTGATCCAGCAGTGGCCGTTCAACTCACGGCCGAGCAAGAGAGGCTAGTAGCTCACAGGGAACCGTCGCATGATTTCAATGTTTTCGACTGAGGCGGGCGAGCCGCGAATGCGCCAATCTTTGGTGGCTCCTGCCATCTACATGGATCACTGGGCGATTCGGAAATTTTCTGAAGACCTGTCACTTCGAGACAGGTTCTTGGCAGCGCTCAATCGCTCGGGTGGAACACTACTCTTGTCACTTCACAACTTTGGTGAGTTCAGCGGCATGACCGACGAGCAACAAGCTGCCGCGGCCGAACTTTTTTTCGACCTGGCGCTTCCTAGACTCTTCGTCGCGGACTTTGGCGGCGACCCGGGCTTTATGCAACGCCATGGGCGACCAACCGAGGACGGCAAGAGGGAAAACTTGATACTGCGCGAAATGGCCGATCGTTGGTTGGGAAACGGAAATCGCCTGACAATGGTTGGACTGGTCGGAGACTCTGTTGAGAATCGAGCCATCGTTAATCGAGCCCTTCAAGACCTTCAAGTTAGTGTGGCGCAGACAGTGAACTCGCTGAAGATTGACCCTGCCAAAGTGGCATTAGCGAAATCTGACAAACGAGCTCAAGGCGCGACTCTGCGCGACCTTGTCATGAACGCATTGCTTCGCGATTTTGTGGTTGATGCGGCTGCAGTCTTTGGGCCGCATGATGCGTCAGATTTCGTCCATGCGATGGGCGCGGCAATGTCCTGCGAGCTGGTCCTTTTGGACGGCCGTTGGGCTCACAAAATGAACCAAGCCGACAGGCGCCTTCGGAAAATGGGAGTGACGCACAGACTGCCGCGCGCCTTCGCTCCTCGCGAGCTGTCGCAGTTTCTAGATGCAATCGAAGCTATGCCTTTGGACAATGGCGAACAAAAGGTCAAGACCATACCTTGGTGAGGCTGCGGGGCCAAGCAAGCACGCTCCGGACTTGCCGCTGGTCGCGGATCTCCGCGAAGGACCATGACGCTTTCGGAATATGAACGATCGATCGCCTGCTTCGCCTGCGCAGGTGGCCGCGTTGATCCACGTCGGCACCGGTCGCTCGTCAATCGGGCTAATGGACCACAGATTCCGGGTGCATTGTGGCATCGGCATCTGGCTTCACGCACGTCGCACCTAGGTCGATTTTCCGTGGATATTCTCAGTCGCACTGCGATCTACGGGCGTGTTGACAGCTTGTCGAGCCCGAACATTGAGTCGAGATCCATGGTTGAGTAACCCGCTTGAAAGCGGCGCATCTTGCCGACCGCATCGACGAACGCGGCCTTGTCGTCAATCCCAAGCAACGGAACCAGTATTTCCTGGAAATATCGAGCCGAACTTCCACGAGCGAAGAGTTCCAGCGTACCGCTGCTTTCACCCAAATAGATCCAGGTGACCGGATACCAGCGCAATTCAGCCAGTTGGCCTTTGACATAGGCCAACATGTCGGCTTGGCAGAGCTCGCGCATTTCTAGGCCACTTCCAACTACCCGTTCGATCAACTTGTCGGCCCAGAGCGAGATTCGGTTGCTAGCAGTTCGACGCTTTCGCTCTTCGAAAGAGCCCAGGGAATTGAAGAGTCGGTCGAAGCTGCCGGTCGGGTCGTTGCGGCTTTCACGCACGCTCTTCGGGAGCAAGTACTGCTTGGTTAGCAAAGTGGAGGCAACCTCAAAGCGCTCGAAACGAACAAGAGCTGCGATGGCGTACAGGAACAACTCGTGAACGAAGAAGCGGTAATTGTCCCAGTCCGTCTCGTGATAGCGGCCGGCATGTTCGGGGGCTCGTGCCGTGTACTCCAGAAGGGCCTCGAAGAAATGATGGATCGCGCCTGCAAAATCGCCGGCAGGAGCGTATTGGGCCACGGCCTTGAAGATCGCAATGACCTCGTTTCGAAAGTGCAGGAAATCGTCGATGCTCCTGACGACTTGATCGTCGAAAGCCATTTCGTTGGACCGCACGATGCGAAATCTTTCGAGGTTCTCCTGAAAGACTTCGAAATACGAGATCAACGCACCCAACGCGATCGGCTTTCCGTGGGAAATTGCATCCAAGCAGCGCCGCGCAGCAGCTCCAGTGCCTAGATCGATCGACGGCTCCTTCTCGAGATAGTCCGGGCGACGTCCAATCGCGGGTCGAACGTGTACAGGCTTGCCAAATATCCATCGGAGCAACTGTTCTTGACTTGCGGCCTGCTGGCTTCTGTCGCTCATATCGATAAAGATCCGTCCCTTGTAGTAGGTCGGGATATACGGCTTACCCTCTTCATCGCGCTCACACACAACGAGGACGAATTTGTCTGGATCCTGGCCTCCGTAAAGATCGGGCGTGAGGATCTGTGTCTCGGTACCCACCCCTCCCGTGCGGGCGTTCGCGCGCTCGACATAGATCTTATCTGCCAAGATGATCACCTTCTTGACTTCTGGATCCGTCACCATCGATTCCATGAACTTGATGGAATCGTGGCCATCACGCAGGTGCCATTTGTCTAAGATGACATCGACACCTGATTCGGTCAATTCAGTGGCCAAGCCGAGTACCCAGTCTTGATGGTCCGCAGTTGACCAGCTGTAGGAAACAAAAACTTTAGGTGGTGCACCGGTGGCCATCATTACTCTCGCAAGTCTTCGCTTGATGCTAACCTACGTCGGCGAATTTAGTTCAATGAACCATGCGTCGATCAATCGAGAGCATAGTCACCAGGGGACGCCGTCGTCGCATTTGGCGCCAACCGGAATATGCACTCCACATACGGCTGAACCTCCGACCATTCCGCCTGGCGGTCATAGAACTGCGCAAGCACTCTTCCGACATCTACCGCGCTTGGCGCTCCGGAAGACCAGTGAACGGAGAACGCATCACGAACGTCCGCGGTGGAGTGCTTGTCCGAGTCTTGGTGACCATAGGCGTGAAACTCTCTGATGCGGCCTGGCGCCGCGTACTCACCAGCAGCGCTTGGGCACTTGGCCCCCTTCGTTACTTGTTCTCGCTCTACATGCGCGCGCGAGAACGAGTCCTGAACGGTGTGCAAGAGGCTTCCGAACGCAACCGCCCCCAGATAGGAAGGCTTACGGATGTTCGGATTTCCGAGAGCAAAAAGATCTTGCACGCTCCATCCGTTCAAGCCGAAGACGTCGCGAATACCCACCACATCCTGGTTCGCGACGATGCCATCGGGGGCAATCTTCTTGGTCGCGACCTTCCACGTGAACTCGGCCCACATCATGATGCGCCCGTAGGTAATGTCCGGCGGTTCACCATCGACCGAACCCATCGCGTGAAGAAACTGCATATCGCCAAAATGGGACCGTACAAGGAGCGGCGCGGTCTTGGCATTCAGCGCCTCACCGCGAGCTGCCCTTTTCTTCCCGTCGAAGAACACTCGCCCCCAGCACTCTGGTTGCACTACGAGGCGTACCGTGTCGCCGGTCTTGCATCCTCGGTACTTGCCGAATGAAGACTCGAACCTGAATGGCGGGTCATCGTTCCAACGTACGCCGGCAAGTACGTAGGCCTGCGCCGGATCCCAATCAGGGTCAGCGCAGATATCTGCATCTCCATCGCAATCCAGTGATCGGTTTGCGATCTCTTCGTGAACTGGGCTACCGAACTTCCGGACGCCTAAGTTTGCTATCAGACTGAGCAACCTATCCCCGGTTGGCTGCCCCTTCTTCGCAAGCTTCTTCTCGAAGGACGTTCCGTCAGGCGACAGTTCGAAAGCAAGGGAGATATTTGGCATTACCAAGAATGCCGCTATGGCTACGCTCGCAGCTGTCCAATGCATTTTTCCGCCTCCCATTTGTGATTTCCTCTGCAACACGTTAGCGGTGTGGAAGGTGCTGGGCATCCCCTCTTTGTGGGATGCCAGGGCGCCTGCCTCAATCCTCCCGAACAAGCACATCCCCCTCAAACCGATACCGAAAATAAAACCACTTCTCAATCTCCGACTTAGCCTCAATACGAAAAGCGGTAATCAGCCGCTCCCCATCGGTCTTCAGATAGATCGCGCCATACACCTCGACGTTGCTGCGCGCGAGTTCCTTCACATCGGCCTTGAGCTGGGTGATCTTGTCCGGCGAAAGCGTGCCCGCGGCGAGCTTGTCGATGCCGGCCAGCAGCTTGTCGACGGAGTTCTTGTCTTCCATCGCCCGCGACGAGCGCTGGAGCTCGGTGGAAAGAATCACCGGCGCGCCGCCGCGGCCGAAGCGGCCCAGGCGGCCGAGCAGGTCGGGCCTCGGGTGGATGTGGCCCTCTTCGTCTCCCGACGAGATGATGAAGGCCGCCGGATTGACGGCATCCAGAAACGCATCGGTCACCTTTTCGGAGCCGTGGTGGCACGACTTCATGATGTCTGACCTGAAGATGTCGCGCGCCTTGGTCACCATGTCGTCGTAGGCCGGCGTGCCGGTCTTCGGGAACTTGCTATCGGCGTTGCCGGTGTAGTGCTGCAGCAGGAATTTCTCGGCCCCCTCGTTCAAGTCGCCGCCGAACAGCACGCTGAACTTGCCGTACTGGAGCCGCAGGATGACGGAGTGCCCGTTCTTGGTTTCATTGAACGAGCCCAGCTGCCGCAGCGCCGGCATGCCGTCGGGGCCTTCTTCGACGACAGGGGCCAGCACCCGAATCGTGTAGCCGCGGTTGTCCGACGGGGCAAAGTCGGGCATCCAGGCAATGTCGTCTTCCACTGTCGCGTGCTGCACGGAGAGCATGCAGATGTCCTGGATCTTCGGGTTCTCGAGCGCGGCTTTCATGACCTGCGGAAACAGGTGGTTGGTGCCGGCGTTCCCGAAGATGGTCTTTACGGTTGCGTAGTCGGTCGCAAGGTCGCCGATGTAGGCAACGGAAGCGCCGTCTTCCTTCACGGGCTTGCCGCCCAGCTTCTCCCAGGTTCCGCTCACGGGCCGCTCGACGAGCCCGTTGTGATAGACGGTGCCGAATCCGATACCGGGGTCTGCAAACACATCCTTGAAGCCGAGGTAGTGGTCGCTGTCCGGGTGCGTCATCACGGCAGCGGCAAAGTCGAAGCCGCGGTAGGTCTGGAACCTTGCGGCGAGAAAGGCGCGCATGTTGCCGCCCTCGCCGGCGTCGATGACCACGATGCGTTCTTCGCCGTCGGTCTCGGGCGAGATCAGCACGGCGCCGTCGCCCTGGCCCACGTCGACGAAGATGATCTCGAGCGGCCGGCGGGCGAGGGTGTCTTCCTTGCGGATGTAGAGCGTGCGCCGCTTGGTGGGCGAGCGGGCGGCCCAGTCGATTTCGAGCCAGCCGTCGCCGAGATCTTTCTTGACCTTGAGGAAGTCGCCCCAGATCACCTCGCGGAATTTTTTCTTCTTGTCGTCGTAGAGGTGGACCGGACTTCCGTCCGCGCGCAAGTTGACGAATCGGTGTGCCATGCCCCGCCCCCTCTTTTGACGAATTCCATGCTTTTAGCAGCGCCTGGCGCGAAGCACATCCCTCGAAAGCGGTATGGCGACGGGAGGGCGTTGGCGGCAAAGTCGACCTCACCCAAAAACAGCCCCGCAAACGCAATCTGTGTTGCAGGAAGTCTGCAATCGGTCCGCGAGAACGGGCTCGATTTCAGAAGTCGTCAACATGTAACACTAAAGTTGCATGACAATTCCGGGCAGCGAAAACTACACCGAGATCGCCATGACCCTGGACGAACTATTTGCCGAAAGCCATCTGCTTCCCACGGTGCCCAAGGTGGTGTTCGATCTCATCGAGCTCCTTCGCAACGAGGATGCCGCGGTTTCCGTGGTGGCGCGCAAGATCGAACTCGACCAGGTGCTGACGGCCCGCGTGCTGCGCATGGCCAACTCGCCGTACTTCGGGTTGCGCCGCAAGATCCTGTCGATTCAGGACGCCATCCAGCTGCTGGGTTTCTCCTCCATCCGCTCCCTGGTGGTGAGCTCCGGCCTGACGGGCACGTTCCGCAAGATCGACGGCGTGAACCTGCCGGCCTTCTGGTCGCACAGCCTGCGCGTGGCGGCGGTGGCCCGTTACCTCGCTGGCAAGACCCGCCGTGTGGACCAGAGCCTTGCATTCACCGTCGGCAGCATGCACGCCATCGGCCACCTGATCATGGCCAGCGCCATGAAGGAGCAGATAGCCGAGCTCAACGCCGCCCACCCCTTCGACCTCATGGGGCGACTCGAGGTGGAACAGCAGAAGTTCGGCTTCCACTACGGCGAAGTCGGCTCCCGGCTGGCCGCCCGCTGGAAGTTCGCGCCCGAGTTCGTCAGCGCCCTCTCCTGCTTTGCCAACCCGATGGAGGCCGAGCACGTCGACCCCCTGGCCAACGTGCTGCACCTTGCGGTCTGGCGCGTCGCACTGGAGCGCGAAGGGCTGCGCATCGGTGACGCGCAGCACGTCTGGCCGGCCTTGTCGGCAGACGCCATCGGGCTTTCCGAAGACGTGATGCAGGACATGCCGGCGCCTCGCGAACTGGCGTCCGACCTGGAGTCGATGATCGCCTGATCATCGGACGGGCGCCTTGCCCGTCTTCCGGCTACTTCGGCCGCAGTCAGCGGCCCCCTGACCAGCCCCCCGCCTCCGTGGATGGCATCGCACGACGATGCGACAGGGCACAGTCGTTTGACTTTTTTAGATATATCGAAAATAATTTCGACATACCTCAAGAAGACTTCGATATGAGACACCCCCACTTCGGCCATCACCACCATCACCACTGCCACACCCCGCGTGGCGAACATGAAGACGGCCTTTCCGGCGGCCGCGGCCATCACGGCGGCGGCGAAGAGCGCATGCATGGAGGAGGCCGCGGCGGTCGCGGCGGCGGGCGGGTGTTCGGCCATGGCGGGCTGCGCTTCGTGCTGCTGCAGCTCATCGCCGACAAGCCGGCCCACGGCTACGAGCTCATCAAGGCCATTGAAGACCGCTTGGGCGGCAGCTACGCGCCGAGCCCCGGCGTGGTCTACCCCACGCTCACGCTGCTGGAAGAGCTGGGCTACCTGAGCGTGGAAACGGCCGACACCGGTGGCCGCAAGCGCTACAGCATCACCGCCAGCGGCCAGGAGTTTCTGGCCGCCAACCGCGACACGGCCGACGCCATGATGGCCCGCATGAGCGGCGGCGTGGATGGCGCCGGCCCGCGCGGCGGACGCCCGCCGCAGGTGACGCGCGCCATCGAGAACCTGAAGCTCGCGATGCGCATGCGCCTCTCGGGCGCCCCCCTCACCGAACAACAAGCCCACGATTTCGCCGCGGTGCTCGACAGCGCCGCCCAGCAACTGGAACGCATCTAGAAAGAACTTTCTTGAAATGACTGACTTTTCGACCGACACATCTACCGCCTCCTCCCTGCCCGACCGCACGCCGCGCCGCGTGCGCCACGAGCTTCGCTTTCGCCGGCTCACGGTAAAAACAGTGCAGCGCATCACGCCGCACCTGATCCGCGTCACGCTCACGGGCGACGACCTCGCGGGCTTCACGAGCCCGGGCTTCGACGACCACTCGAAGATCTTTTTTCCCGATGCCGCGACCGGCGAGCTGACGCTGCCGACCATGGGGCCCGACGGCCCGGTGTGGCCCGCAGGCCGGCCGACCATGCGCGACTACACGCCACGCCGGCATGACGCACAGGCCAACACGCTGGAACTCGACTTCGCGCTGCACGAGACCGGCCCCGCCACTCAATGGGCCGAACAGGCCAAGTCCGGCGACGTGCTCGGCGTGGGCGGCCCGCGCGGCTCGTTCATCGTGCCGACCGGGTTCGACTGGCATCTGCTGATCGGCGACGACACCGCCCTGCCCGCCATCGCACGGCGCCTGGCCGAGTTGCCGGCCGGTGCGCGGGTGGTGGTGCTGGCCGAGATCGACAGCGAGGCCGACCAGATTCCATTCGAAACGCAGACCGAACTCACGCTGCAGTGGGTGCACCGCCGCGGAACCGAGCCCGGGATGAGCCCGGTGCTGCTCGATGCGCTGAAGGCGATGAAGCTGCCGGCCGGCGACTTCCATGCGTGGGTGGGATGCGAATCGGCAATTGCCAAGGCGCTGCGCGCGCATCTGGTGGGCGAGCGCGGTGCCAATCCGAAGTGGACGCGGGCCTCAGGCTACTGGCGCCGCGGCGCGGTGGCCACGCACGACACGCACGACGAGTAACCCGCATTGCTCCTTCCCCCTTCGGGGGAAGGTTGGGATGGGGGCAAGCGGCCTACGAAAAAGCCGCTATCAACTTGATACGCCGCTTGCCCCCACCCCTGCCCTCCCCCGGAAGGGGAGGGAGAAAGAAACTCAGAGCCAGCCGGCGCGCCTGAACCGGTAGTAGAGGTAGCTGCAGGTGCCGCCCATCAACGCCAGCGCCGCCGCATAGCCGTAGCGGAGTTTCAGCTCCGGCATGTGCTCGAAGTTCATACCCCAGATGCCGGCAAACGCAGTGCACACCGCAAAGATACTGGCCCAGGCGGCGAGCCGCTTGGTCACTTCGCTCTCTTCGATGGTGACCATCGACAGGTTCACCGAAATGGCCGTGCCGATGGTGTCGCGCATGGCGTCGATGGAGCCGTTGATGCGAACCAGGTGGTCGGCCACGTCGCGAAAGTATTCCTGCGAGCTCACGCAGATCTGCGGCACCCGCCCGCCGTGCAGCTTGCCTGCCGCCTCGGTCAGCGGCGCCACTGCCCGCTTGAGAATCATGCTGCGCCGCTTCAGGTCGTAAAGCTGCTTGATCTTGTCGCGCGCCGCCCCGCCCTGCGTGAAGATCTGCTGCTCGATGGATTCCAGCTCCACTTCGAGCGCGTCGATCACGGGAAAGTAACGGTCGACCACGGCATCCATCAGCGCATAGAGCACAAAGCCCGCGCCGTTGCGCAGCAAGTCGGGCTCGCGCTCGCAGCGTTCGCGCACACCCAGAAAGCCCTGCTGGCTGCGGTTGCGCACCGAAAGCACGTAGTTCTTGCCCACGAACACGTCGACCTCGCCCACGTTCACGCAGTGCGCGCCTTCGGTCGAGGGCTCCACGAGGTGCATCACCACGAAGAGCGAGTCGCCGTACTCCTCGACCTTGGGGCGCTGATGGCCGTGATGCGCGTCTTCGACCGCCAGCGGATGCAGGTTGAACTCGTCCTGCATCTGCGCCAGCTCTTCCGGCGTGGCGTCGCTCAGCGCCACCCAGACAAAGCAACCGGGGCGCGTGATGTATTCGCTGATGTCCTCGACCGGAATATCGGCGAGCTTGGCGCCGTTTTCGTAGGCCACGCAATTGATCAGCATCGGTACTCGTCCATGGTCGATCTTGAAATGGGGTCAGGCCGCCGCATCCGGATTCGACGCCGCCGCCAGGGCCGCGGTGGCGGCCAGCGAAGCTTCGATTGCCTGCGTCTCGCTCCTGAGCAGCGCCAAGCCTTTTTCGGCGAGCGCCGAGTGGCTTGCAACGTCGGCCCACAGGCTCGCGGCGGCTTCGGCGCACGTCAATGATGTGAAGCGGATGCGGCCCTTCGCCAGCTCCTTGAAGCGCTTCTCGCGCAGGGGGTCCGCCCGGTCCCAGGCGCCGCCGATGAGCACGCGCCGGCCGCGTTTGATGCGGGGTTCGAGCTCGGCAAAGAAAGGCAGCTTGGCGGATACCCAGCCCAGCATTCCGGAGTTCAACGCGGCGTCGAAGGCGGTGGGGGCGGTGTGCGCCTTGGCGAAGTCGCGCAAGGTGCCGAGCGTGTAGAGCACCGGGTCTTTGGAGCCGGCTGCGCCGCCTTCCACGGGCCTGATGACGGGTGGGCCGTTGCCTGCGCGCCCATCGGGGCGTCTTGATTTGCGCAGGTCGGCGAGCTGGGCAGGCGACATGCAGAGGTACAGCGCGGCGAGCTCTGCGGGCACAGTGGCGGTGTCGGGCAGCGCGTCCGCTTCAGGGCCTTTGAATTCTTCCGGGTGGGCCATGGGCGCCTTGTTCTTCACGCGGGGTTTGCGCCGGCGGATTTTAGAGCGGCGCCGGGTGGGCCCGTCGCCGGCTGGGCCGTCCGCCCGTCCCCGATAATCGCCCGAGTGAAAACGACGACTGCCCAACCTTCCCCCTCGACCAGCGACTTTTCCGGGCACACGCCGATGATGGCGCAGTACCTGGGCCTCAAGGCGAACCATCCGGACACCCTGCTGTTCTACCGGATGGGCGATTTCTACGAACTGTTCTGGGCCGACGCCGAAAAGGCCGCGCGCCTGCTCGACATCACGCTCACCCAGCGCGGCCAGTCGGCCGGCCAGCCGGTGGTGATGTGCGGCGTGCCCTTTCATGCGGTCGATACGTACCTTGGGCGGCTCATCAAGCTGGGCGAATCGGTCGCCATTTGCGAGCAGGTGGGCGAGGTCGGCGCGAGCAAGGGGCCGGTCGAGCGCAAGGTGGTGCGGGTGGTCACGCCCGGCACGTTGACCGATTCCGAATTGCTCAACGACAAGAGCGAATCGCTGCTGCTGGCGGTGCACGCGGGCACGCGCAATTTCTGCGGCCTGGCCTGGCTCAGCGTGACCGGCGCCGAACTGCGGCTGGCCGAATGCCCGGCCGACGCGCTCGAAGCATGGATTGCGCGCATCGCGCCGAGCGAGCTTCTCTACAGCGCCGAAGTCACCCCCGCCTTCGAGCAGCGCCTGAAGGCCGCGCGCGCGGCCACGCCTTTCACGCTCTCGATTCGCCCGGCCTGGCAGTTCGACGGCGGCCTGGGCGAACGCAAGCTCAGCGAGCAGATGGGCAGCAACAGCCTTGCCGCGTGGAACGCCGAATCGCTGACCAACGCGCATGCCGCCGCCGCCGCGCTGCTGGGCTATGCCGAGCACACGCAGGGCCGCGCCCTCTCGCACGTGCAGCGCCTTTCGGTGGAGCGCGACGGCGACCTGATCGAGCTGCCGCCCACCACGCGGCGCAACCTGGAACTGGTGCAGACGCTGCGCGGCGAAGATTCGCCCACCATGTTCTCGCTGCTCGACACCTGCATGACGGGCATGGGCAGCCGCCTCCTGAAGCGCTGGCTGCTCTCGCCGCGGCGCGACCGCAGCGAGGCGCAGGCGCGACTCGAAGCCATCGGTGCGCTGCAGTCCACGGTGCTGGGCGGCACGGCCGCGCCCTGGCGCACGCTGCGCGAGCAGCTCAAGAACACGAGCGATGTGGAACGCATTGCGGCGCGCATCGCGCTCAGGCAGGTGCGCCCGCGCGAACTGCTGGCGCTGCAGCTCGCACTCGCGAAGGCGGAGCAACTGGCGCCGCTTCTGCCCCCGTCGGTTGCGTTGCTCGACCAGATTACCGAGCGCCTCGCGCCGCCGCCCGGCTGCGCGGACCTGCTGGTGAGCGCCATCAAGCCCGACCCGTCGGCACTGGTGCGTGACGGCGGCGTGATCGCCACCGGCCACGACGCCGAGCTCGACGAACTGCGCGCCATCAGCGAGAACTGCGACGACTTTCTGCTGAAGCTCGAAGTCAGCGAACGCGAGCGCACCGGCATTTCCAACCTGCGCGTGCAGTTCAACCGCGTGCACGGCTTCTACATCGAGGTGACGCAAAGCGCGCTCTCGAAGGTGCCCGACAACTACCGCCGCCGCCAGACGCTGAAGAATGCCGAGCGCTTCATCACGCCCGAGCTCAAGGCCTTCGAAGACAAGGCGCTGAGCGCGCAAGACCGTGCCCTCGCCCGCGAAAAGTGGCTTTACGAGCAGCTGCTCGATGCACTGCAGCCCTCGGTGCACGCGCTCACGCAGCTGGCGGGCGCCATTGCCACGCTCGACGCACTCTGCGCGCTGGCCGAGCGCTCGCACACGCTGCACTGGCGCGCGCCGAGCTTCGTGTCGCACCCGTGCATCGAAATCCAGCAGGGCCGCCACCCGGTGGTGGAAGCGCGGCTGGCTGAAAAGTCGTCCGGCGGCTTCATTGCCAACGACACCCAGCTCGGGCCGCAGCAGCGCATGCAGGTGATCACCGGCCCCAACATGGGCGGTAAGTCGACCTACATGCGGCAGGTGGCCATCATCGTGCTCTTGGCCTCCATCGGCTCGCACGTGCCGGCGGCGGCTTGCCGGCTCGGGCCCATCGACGCCATTCACACGCGCATAGGCGCGGCGGACGACCTGGCCAACGCGCAGTCGACCTTCATGCTCGAGATGACCGAGGCCGCGCAAATTTTGCACAGCGCCACCGCGCAATCGCTGGTGCTCATGGACGAAATCGGCCGCGGCACCAGCACTTTCGACGGGCTGGCGCTGGCCGCGGGCATTGCCGCCCAGCTGCACGACCGCAGCAAGGCGTTCACGCTCTTTGCCACCCACTACTTCGAGCTGACCGAGTTCCCGGCCACGCACCATGGCGCCGTGAACATGCACGTAAGCGCCACCGAAGCGGGCCGCGACATCGTGTTTCTGCACGAAATGCAGCCCGGCCCGGCCAGCAAGAGCTACGGCATCCAGGTAGCTCGGCTCGCGGGCATGCCCGCCGCGGTGGTCAACCATGCGCGGCAGGCGCTCGAGGCGCTGGAATCGCAGCACGCCCAGACGCGTGCACAGGTCGACCTGTTCGCCCCGCCCCCGGCGGCCGAAACGCCCATGGCCAGCGCCGTAGAATCCGCCCTGGCCGCGCTCGACCCCGACGCGATGACGCCGCGGGAGGCGCTCGACGCGCTCTATGCCTTACAAAAACTGAACACGCGCGAGCGCGGCGCCGCGTAGCGGGCATCCTTCGTGCGAGATGAAAAAATGACTTATTGCGTAGGCATCAAACTCAACGCCGGCCTGGTGTTTCTCTCCGACTCGCGCACCAATGCGGGCGTGGACCACATCAGCACCTTCCGCAAGATGATCGTCTACGAGCAGCCGGGCGACCGCGTCATGGTGCTGCTGTCTTCGGGCAACCTGAGCATCTCGCAATCGGTGCGCGAAATTCTCCAGATCGAGGAACTGCGCGAAACCCGCGAAGACGGCTCCCAGGGCGACCCCATCACCATCTGGAATGCCAAGAGCATGTTCGATGCCGCGCGCGTGCTCGGCTCGGCCGTGCGCCACGTGTACGACCGCGACGCCGAGGCGCTGAAGCACGCGGGCCTCGACTTCAACGTGTCGTTCATCTTCGGCGGGCAGGTCAAGGGCGAAGGCATGCGCCTGTTCCTGGTCTATGCGGCCGGCAACTTCATCGAAGCCACCACCGAAACGCCCTACTTCCAGGTGGGCGAGTCGAAATACGGCAAGCCGGTGCTCGACCGCGTGCTCACGCCCGAAACCCCGCTCGACGAAGCCGCCAAGTGCGCGCTGGTGTCGATGGACTCGACCATGAAGTCCAACCTCTCGGTGGGCCTGCCGCTCGACCTGGTGGTGTACGAGGCCAACAAGCTCGAGACCGACCGCGTGATCTGCATCGACGCCGACAACCCCTACTACCGCATGATGCACAACAGCTGGGGCCAGAAGCTGCGCGAGGTGTTCGACAGCATCGAAGACCCGGTGTGGGACGACTCCGCCACCGAGCACCCGCTGAAGATGCCGGCCACGCGGCACAGCCCGCTGCGCAAGATTTCCACGCCCGACGAAAAGCTCATCTGAAGCGGGCTGCGGCCATGGCGATGCCCCCTGTCGTCTTCTCGCACGGCAACAGCTTTCCTGCGAGCACCTACCGCGTCGTTCTCGACAGCCTGCGCAACCGCGGCTTCGAGGTCGATGCCATCGAGAAGTTCGGGCACGACCCGAAATACCCCGTTACCGACAACTGGCCGCACCTGGTGCACCAGCTGGCCGACTTCGCACAGCAGCGCGCCGATCGCGCCGGCGGCCCGGTGTTTCTGGTCGGACATTCGCTCGGCGGGTTTCTGAGCCTGATGTGCGCGGCGCTGCATCCGGCGCTCGCCTGCGGCGTGGTGCTGCTCGATTCGCCGATCCTTGGCGGCTGGCGCGCGAACACGCTGAACCTCGTGAAGCGCACCCCGCTGATGAAGACCGTGTCGCCTGGTGCCGTCAGCCGCAAGCGCAAGAACAGCTGGGCCCACCGGGAAGCAGTGTTCGAGCACTTCCGCAGCAAGAAGGCGTTTGCCAAGTGGGACGAGCAGGTGCTGCACGACTACATCGACCACGGCACGTTCGACAGCGAAGACACGCGCGCGCTGAGCTTCGACCGCAACGTGGAAACGGCCATCTACAACACCCTGCCCCATAACCTCGCAGCCCTGCTGCGCAGCCATCCACTCAAATGCAAGGTGGCCTTCGTCGGCGGACGCCAGTCGGCCGAGATGAAGCAGGTGGGCATGGCCATGACCCAGAAGGTCACCAAGGGGCGCATCGCGATGCTCGACGGCTCGCACCTGTTCCCCATGGAAAAGCCGCTGGCCACAGCGGCGGCTGTCGAGGCGGCGCTGCGCAACCTGCTGGACTGATTGGAGCCCCATGTCTTCCTCCCAATCGGCAGTGATTGAAGCGGTCTCCCTGAGCCCTTCGCTGGTTGTCGAAGACGACCCCGCAATGCGCGAACGCCTGGGCCGCGTGCTGGCCATGCTCGGCTGCGACGAGCCGCAGATCGCATGGGCCGACAGCATTGCCGCGGCCAAGGAACTGCTTGGCGCGCAGAACTTCGGGGTCGCGCTGGTCGACATCGGCCTGCCGGACGGCAGCGGGGTCGAACTGATCGGCTGGATGCAGGCAACGCACCCCAAGGTGCCCGCGGTGGTGATCTCGGCCTGGCGGACCGAGGAAACCATCTTCGCGGCGCTGCGCGCCGGCGCCATCGGCTACCTGCTGAAAGAACGCGACGATCTGGAGCTGAGCATTGCGCTGCGCAGCATCGAGCAAGGGGGCTCACCGATCGACCCGGCCATCGCGCGCCATATCCTCGGCTGGCTTGCGACGCAGCAGCCGTCACTATCCCCCACGCCGGCGGCCGATGCGCCTGCCCCGCTCCCGGCCGCGCTGACCCCGCGAGAGCGCATGATCCTCGAACTCGTGGCGCAGGGGCTGAGCAACCGCGACATGGCCGAATCGCTTTCCATCTCCAAGCTGACGGTGGAATGCCACACCAAGAACATCTACCGCAAGCTGGCCGTCACCTCTCGCACCGAGGCCGTCTATCAGGCCCGAAGGCACGGTTTGCTGCATTGATCGGTGCACGCGTTCTTCCGTTCTTCTTCTCTGCGCGCCTCACCATGAATAGCCGGCCTGCACACGAGCGGCAATGCGGTTGCTGCTGCCGCTGCTGGTTGCAGTGGAAACACCCAGCCCCAGGTTCAGGTTGTCGTTGACCTGGTAGCCGAAAGCGAAGCCGACGGCCGATGCGCCGGCGTAGTTGCCCACGGCGGCCCCCATCCATTTCTTGCCCACCGGCAGTGTCGGCATCGACGGCATGGCCAACGCCGCTGCAACGCCCTGTGCGGCAAAGGCGTTGGCCTGGCTGGTCGCATTGCTCACCGCCTGCTGCAGCTGGTTGACGTTGACGGCATCGGTGCCAAGCAGGCCGGGCGCGACATTCGCAATGCCGCGCAACTGGCCGGTGGCCGCGTTGCCCACCGACACGGTGTTGTCGCGATCCGCCACCGAACCCTGGCCCAGCGCGACCGCATTGCTGCCCGATGCCAGCGTGTTGGCGCCCAGCGCCACGGCGTTGTTGCCGGTGGCCACCGCGTTGTTGCCCACGGCGGTGGTGGGATCGGCCAGCGCCCTGGCGCCGGCGCCGATGGCGACCGAGCCCGCATGGCTGGCTTGCGCGCCATTGCCGACGGCGACGGTGTCTTCGCCGTTGGCCTGCGCGTTGGTGCCCATCGACGTGCTGCCGGCACCGCTGGCGCCGGCCCCGGGCCCGCAGGCCACGGCGCCGCCCGCGCCCACCGCGCACACACCGCTGGCCAACGCCTGGTTCATCAAGCTCTGCAATGCGGTGACCTGCTGGACGGTGAAATTGTTCGCCGTGATAACGGCTGCCTGCTGGGCCTGCTGCACCTGGCCGACGTTGGCGGCATCCGTGGCAACCTGGCCGGCGCCGACATTGTTGATGATGGTGCCGGCGCCGCCGTTGGCATTGAGTTGCAGCAAGGTGCCGCCCGCGCCGTACTGCGCCGAGTTCTGCGCCAGGCCGAGCGCGGAGTTGGCCGTGCCTTGCGCGGCGGAGGCTGCGGATGCCGCCGTGCTGGCGGTCTGCTGCACGGTGAACAGCTGGCTGCCGTTGACGGCATCGGTGCTTGTGGCTGTCACCGCTCCGGCACTGACGTTGACCAGGCCGCGCGTCTGGCCCGCGGTCCCGAAAGACACCGTGTTGGCCGCCGTGGCAACAGAATTCGCGCCGATGGCCACGCTGCCGTTCGCGCCGCTCGCGACCCGGCTGCCGGACCCGACCGCCACGCTGCCCGTGGCCAATGCGGCCGCGCCCGAAGCGCCGCCGTTGGCGCCGCCGATCGCAGTGCTGCCGCTGCCGGATGCCACGGCGCCCTGGCTGGAGCCAGAGGCGCTTCCGATGGCGATCGCGGCAGTGCCCGAAGCCTGTGCGCCGCTGCCGCCTGCCGGGGCGGTTTGGCCGCAACAACCGTCGGTGCCCGCGCCTCCCGCGCCGAGCGCGATCGCACCGCCCGCCGAGGCTTGGGCCCCACGCCCCCCTGTGCCCCCCGTTCCCCCCGCCTCGCCAAACGCGCCGCTCCCCCCGCCTCCGATGGCCGTTGCACCGTTCGCAGTTGCGCTGGCCCCCGCCCCGCCCGTGCCGCCGGTGCCACCGGCCGTTCCGGTGCCGCCATCGCCGCCCGCACCGAGCGCGGTGGCTCCGTCTCCCGAGACACTGGCCGCAGCGCCCCCCACTCCCGCCGTCCCGTTGTTGGTTCCCGACCCGACATTGCCCGCGGTGCCATCGACAAATCCGGCCGCGTAGACGCTTCCGCCGACCAGCAGGGCGAACGCAGGCAAATACCGGAGTGCCCGCACCAGCCGCTGTTTTGCCGGCGCCTTGTGCGAGCCGCCTTTGGCGTGGTCGGCGTGGATCTGTGTGGGCATGGACTTCTTTCTTGAAAGCAAATAAAACAAGTAAGACGAAGTGTGTATTTCCCATCTCGACCAAGCCATCCCCGAAAGCTGGTAAATGCCATACCAAGAATCTCTCCCGCAGGCCGTGCGCCCAGGCTTCGCGGCATGGCTTGCTGCGCAGATCGGCACCTGTTTCTTCCTCCTTCTTCTCTTGGCGGCCGGCACGGCGTTGGCGCAGCAGCCCTCCCCTGAGCTCCACGTCGAAGCGGTGCGCGGCAGCGGCTGGGACGAGACCGCCCCGCCCGTCACCGGCTGGACGCCCGTCACCCTGCCCGACAGCTGGGCCGCGCGCTGGCCCGGCTTCGACGGCGTGGTCTGGTACCGGCTGACCTGGGACCAACCCGCGCAGGTCGCCGAAATGGGCCTGCTGCTGCACTACCTCAACATGGCCGGCGCGGTGTCGCTCAACGGCAGCCCGATCTCGCGCGACGAAAGCCTGGTCGAACCGCTGACCCGCGCCTGGAACAGCCCGCGCTACTGGCTGCTGGCGCCGCCGCTGCTGCAGGCGGGCCGCAACACGCTGCTGGTGCGCGTTTCGGGCCTTTCCGCCTATCAGGCCGGCCTCGGTCCGGTCAGTCTCGGCACACCCGCGGCCATGCAGGCGGAATACGGGCAGGAGCGCGTCTTGCGCCGCGACCTGCAAATGCTTGGCCTGGCGGTAAGCGCCGCGGTCTCGGCCTTCTTCGCCGCGCTGTGGCTATTGCGCCGGCGCGAGACGGCCTATGGCTGGTTCGCGCTGATGTCGGTGCTGTGGCTTCTGTTCGGCTACAACCAGATCGCAACCAGCCCCTGGCCTTTTGCGAGCAACCACAGCTGGCAGGCGTTGAACACCTCGCTGCTGCTGCTTTTCAGCGTGTCCTACGTCGTCTTCGCGCTGCGCTTCTGCGAGCGGCGCATGCCCCGCCTGGAAGGCTTTGCGCTGCTGGTCGCGGCGGCCGGCGTGCTCGACCTGTGGCTTGCCGGCGCCGCGAACCTGGTCACTCACCGCGCACTCTGGACGCTGGTGGGCGGCCTCACGATCATTGCGGTGAACAGCGCCTCGCTGGTCCACGCCGTGCGCCATCGCAACAGCCCGATGCGCTCCCTTGCACCCTTCATGGCACTGTCGGCGGTAACGGGCGCGCACGACCTGCTGGTGTTCACCCAGGTGATCGACAGCAACATCTACTACACGACGATGTCGTCGTACGGCTTGCTGCTGGGCATGGCGCTGACGCAGGCCGCGCGCTTCGTGCAGAGCCTGAAGCGCATCGAGAACTTCAACACCGAACTGATCGAGGAAGTGAACGCCGCCAAGGCCGAACTGGCCGCCACGCTCGCGCAGCAGCATGCGCTGGAGCTGGCGCATGCGCGCATCGGCGAGCGCGTGAACCTCGCAAGCGACCTGCACGACGGGCTGGGCGGCATGCTGGTCGGCAGCATCGCAACGCTCGAGCGCAAGCCCGAGAACCTCTCTGCGCCCGAGCTGCTCGCCATGCTCAAGCGCCTGCGCGACGACCTGCGGCTGATCATCGACGCCACCGGCCGGCACGATGGTGCGCGCGCATTCGGCGAGCTGCTGGCGCCCTTGCGGCACCGCACCTCGCAGTTGCTCGACGCCAACGGCATCGACTGCCGCTGGCAGGTGTCGAACCTCGAGACGCTCGAGCTGCCCCCCTCGCAGAGCCTCGACCTGCTGCGCTTTCTGCAGGAAGCGCTGACCAATGTGCTCAAGCACAGCGCAGGCCGCCGCGTGGATGTGGCGGTGACGCGCGCCGAGACCGAACTGCAGCTCAGCGTGCGCGACGACGGCTGCGGCTTCGTGGTGGACGGCGCCGACAAGCGTGCCGGCGCGGGTTTGCGCAGCCTGCGCACGCGCGCGCGCAGGCTGGGAGCCGAGCTGCAGCTGCATTCGCGGCCCGGCGAGACACAGCTGGTACTGCGCATGCCGCTGGCGCCCGCAGCCTGAGCCCACGGGCGCCCGCCCCGCGCGAGGCGCATTTTCCCGTCCGCAACCGCTCCGGCGACCTGCCTCGCCGCGGTTCTGTCAAGACGGGGATAAACCGGGCGATACAAATTGCAATCATCAGTAACAATCGCAGAAAATAAGTAAAAACGTCCCAGTTAACCGGTTACCGTTCCAAAATGTCGCCCAAATGTCAACCTTTCAGTTGGAAGCCGTCGAAGCCATCTCCCTGAGCCCGACGCTCGTGGTCGAAAACGATCCGGCGATGCAGGAACGTTTTCGCTACATCCTGTCGACGCTCGGATGCGACGAGCCGCAAATCGTCTGGACCGAGAGCGGCGAGACAGCCATGCAACTCCTCGAGAACCAGCGTTTCGGGGTTGCCTTGGTGGACATCGGCTTGCCCGACGGCAGCGGGGTCGAGCTGATCGACTGGCTGCAGGCGCACCATCCGCAGGTGCCCGCCGTCGCGGTTTCCGCGTCGCGCACCGAGGAAACCATTTTTTCGGCGCTGCGCGCCGGTGCGGTCGCCTACCTGCTGAAGGAGCGCGACGATCTCGAGCTCAGCATCGGGCTGCGCAGCATCGAGCAAGGCGGCGCACCGATCGACGTGGCCATTGCCAAGCGCATCCTCGCCTGGCACGCAGGGCATGCGTCCGATTCACCGGATGAACCGGACGCGGCGTTGACGCCGCGTGAACGCAAGATGCTCGAGCTCGTGGTGCAAGGGCGCAGCCACAGCGACATTGCCGAAACGCTCTCGACGCCCCGGCTGGAGGTGGAGTGCCGCACCAAGGGCATCTACAAGAAACTGGCGCTCGGCTCGCGTGTCGAGATGGCCCACACGGCCGGCGATCATTTTTCGTCGCGCTGAGGCAACGAACCGGGCGCGCCACCCGGAGTTCGTTCTATTCCGCCCAGACCACCATGCCGGTCCATGCCGTGGCCAGCACCACGATGCCGAAGGCAATGCGGTACCAGGCAAAAGGAATGAAGTTGTGCGTGCTGATGTACTTCAGCAGCCAGCGCACGCAGAGCCACGCGCTCAGGAACGAGAACACCAGCCCCACCGAGAACAACGGAATGTCGGCCACCGACAGCAGCGCGCGCTCCTTGTAGAGACTGTAGGCACCGGCGCCGATGAGCGTCGGAATGGCAAGGAAGAACGAAAAATCGGTGGCCGCCTGGCGCGAGAGGCCCAGCAGCATGCCGCCGATGATGGTCGAGCCGCTGCGGCTGGTGCCCGGAATCATCGCAAAGCACTGCACCAGGCCGACCTTGAGGGCGTCCCACGTCGTCATGTCGTCGACGTGCTCGATGCGCACCGAACCGGGCGGCCGCTTCTCGGCCCAGAGGATGATGAAGCCGCCGATGATGAAAGTGCTTGCCACGACCACCGGGGTGAAGAGATGCGCCTTGATCATCTTGCCGAAAATCAGCCCCAGCACCACGGCGGGCAGAAAACCGATGACCACGTTGATGGCCAGGCGCCTCGCCTTCGGCTGCCGCGGCAGCGCCACCACGGTGGAGTGGATCTTCTGCCAGTACACCAGGATCACCGCGAAGATCGCACCCGTCTGAATGGCGATGTCGAACACCTTGGCCTTGGCATCGTCGAAGCCGAGCAGCGAGCCCGCAAGAATCAGATGCCCGGTCGACGAGATCGGCAGAAACTCGGTCAGCCCCTCGACGATGCCCATGACAGCGGCCTTCACCAGCAAAACGATGTCCACGCTTACTCCTTTAAAGAGCACCAATTATGGCGAGGCATCGAGTCAGGCCAGGTTCAGCTGGCCCCGGATTGCTGCGGGCTTTTATCGAAAGCCTTGTTCGGCGCCTTGTTAAGAGCGCAGCCGCAGGGCCCGCACGGCACTGTCGACGGTGGTGAGTACCGGCAGGCCGCTGGCCTGCTCGCAGGCGGCGCGGGCGCGCGCCATGCTGAACTGCGCGAGCGCAATGCGCGTGCAGCCGCGCTCGCGCAGCGCCGCCGCCTGCGCAGCAATCAGGGCGTCGTGCCGCCCGGTGTCGCCGGCATTCAGCGCATCGAGCGCGCCTTCGGCCAGCGCGGGCTCGAGCTCGATGCCGGGCGGAAACTCCGGCGGCATTGACACCAGCGTGGCCGCAAAGGTTGCAATGAGTCCGAGCCTGCCCTGCTCATGGCTTTGCGCTTGCACGGCCTCCGCCACCATCGCTTCGTTGGGCTTGAGCACCGGAATATCCGCATGCCGCCGCGCCACTGCTTCGATGCAGGGCCCGAAGGCCGAGCAGGTGAAAAGAATGCCCCGCGCGCCGGTGTCGACCGCGTACTGCGCAAGCCGCTGAAAGCGCTCGTGCATGGCGGCGTCCAAGCCTTGGCCGCCGCGCGCCAGGTCGGCCGAAAGGCTGTCGTCCAGCAGGTTCATGCGCTGGGCCTCGGGCCAGTCGCGCTCGAAGGCGGCGTTGATGGGCGCAACCGAATGCGAAAGCGCGTGGATCAGTGCGATGCGGGTCATGCGGGAAGGAACGATGGTCAGATGCCCTTGGACGACGGATTGGCAAAGCCCTCCTTCGTCTCGGCGTTGAGCGGGTAGTTGATGTTGATGCCCTTCGGCGGAATCGGCGACATGAACCATTTGTTGTAGAGCTTCTCCATCTCGCCCGACTTCATCATGCCCGACACCACGCGGTCCACCAGCGCCTTGAAGGCCGGGTCGTCCTTGCGGAACATGAGCGACTGGTTCTCGGTGCGCAGGCTCTCACCGGTAATGATGAAGTCCTTCGGGTTGCGCGCATTCGCGATCTGGCCGGCCAGCAGGATGTCGTCGAGCACGAAGGCCTGCGCCCTGCCGCTTTCCACCAGCAGGAAAGAGTCGCTGTGGTCCTTGCCGCCGAGGTTGTTCACCTCGAGGTTGCGGCCCTTGTCGGCCTCGCGCAACAGGCGGAACGAGGTGGTGCCAGTGGTGGTGACCACCGTCTTGCCCTGCAGGTCGGCAATGCTCTTGATGCCCGCATCGGCCTTCACCAGCATGCGCACGTTGTAGCGGAAGATGTCGGGCGAAAACGCCACCTGCTTCTGGCGCTCGACCAGGTTGGTGGTAGAGCCGCACTCGATGTCCACCGTGCCGTTCTGCACCAGCGGAATGCGGTTGGCCGAGGTCACGGCCTGGTACTTGATTTCGATGGCGGGCAGCTTCAGCTCGCTCTTCACCGCTTCGACGATGCGGTTGCAGATCTCGATGCTGTAGCCCACGGGCTTCAGGTTGCCGTCGAGGTACGAGAAGCCGAAAGACGACTCGCGGTAGCCGAAGGTGATGGCGCCGCTCGCCTTGATCTTGGCGAGCGTGTCGTTGTTGTCCTGGGCCTGCGCGGCCGTGTGCGGCAACAACAGGGCGAAGGCCACCGCGAGAGCGGCAGCACCGAAGGGAATCGGCAGACGAAGCTTGGGCATGGAAGCGCTCCTCGGAACGGCGGGTTGAAAAAAAACGGCGAAGGAAAGGGGTTCGAAACGGGTTCGCGGTCAGCGCGCGGCGGCGCTCGTTACCGCATCGATGGAAGCCGCGAGGCGGGCGGCGATTTCCCGCAGGTCTTGCCGCGTGGCGATAAAAGGCGGCGCGAGCAGCACGTGGTCGCCCTGGCGGCCGTCGACGGTACCGCCGAAGGGGTAGCACAGCAGGCCGCGCGCCATGGCGTCTTTCTTGATGGCTGCGTTGACCTTCAAGGCCGGATCGAACGGCGCCTTGCTGGCGCGGTCGGCCACGAGTTCGATGCCCCAGAAAAAGCCGCGGCCGCGGATGTCGCCGACATGCGCGTGACCGCCGAGCGCCTCGGCCAGCATGGCGCCGAAGGCCACGCCGTCGTCGCGCACTTTGTCGACCAGGCCGTCGCGCCGGATCACCTGCTGCACCGCGAGCGCCGCCGCACAGGCCATGGGGTGGCCGAGGTAGGTGTGGCCGTGCTGGAAGAAGCCGCTTCCCTTCGACATGGCATCGACGATCTTGCGCTGCGCCAGCACCGCGCCGATCGGCTGGTAGCCGCCGCCCAGGCCCTTGGCGATGGTCATGAGGTCGGGCACCACGCCCTCCTGCTCGCAGGCATGCAGCGTGCCGGTGCGGCCCATGCCGCACATCACCTCGTCGAGGATCAGCAGCACGCCGTACTTGTCGCACACCCCGCGCACGGCCTTGAAGTAGCCGGGTACGGGCGTGAGCACACCGGCCGTGGCACCGCCCACCGTTTCGGCGACGAAGGCGATCACGCGGTCGGCGCCCTGCGCAACGATGGTGGCTTCGAGTTCGGCCGCGAGGCGCAGGCCGTACTGCTCGGCGCTTTCTTCCGCCTGCTGCTCGCGGTACGGATAGCACGGCGACACATGCGTGGCCGGCACCAGGATGGGCGCGAACGGTTCGCGCCGCCACGCGTTGCCGCCCACCGCGAGCGCGCCCAGCGTGTTGCCGTGGTAGCTCTGGCGGCGCGCGATGAAGTGCGTGCGCTGCGGCTGGCCGGTTTCGACGAAGTACTGCCGCGCCATCTTGAGCGCCGCTTCCACCGCCTCGGAGCCGCCGCTCACCAGGTACACATGGCTCATGCCTTCCGGTGCCGAGGCAATCAACTCATCGGCCAGCTGCTCGGCCACTTCGCTCGTGAAGAAGCTGGTGTGGGCGTAGGCCAGCCTGTCGAGCTGCGCATGCATGGCGGCCAGCACTTCGGGGTGCGCGTGGCCGAGCGACGACACGGCCGCCCCGCCCGAAGCGTCGAGGTATTCGCGCCCTTCGGCGTCGCGGATGAACATGCCCTTGGAGCCGGCGGCAACAGGCGGAGTCTGGCGAAGGTGGCGGTGAAAGACGTGCGTCATGGTGGCGGGGTGGGCGGCGGATGGCGGAGCCGTGTTTGGAACTAACGTTTCGTGTGGATTATTGTTTGGAACATTTGTTCCGTCAACTGTTCCGTTCGCTGCAGTTGTTCCGGGTGCTGCGTGGAACACTCGGGCCGAGTCCGGTACATTCGTTCCAGACACACATTCCAGAGGAGCTCCCGAATGGGCGCCAGAGACCTGATCCGCCAGCGCTTCAACGAACTGAGCCCTGCACTGCAGCAGGTGGCGCGCTATGTGCTCGACCATCCGAACGAAGTCGTCACGGCATCGATGCGCAACGTGGGCACGCGCGCGCAAAGCACGCCCGCCACGCTGGTGCGCTTTGCGCAGCACCTCGGCTATGCGGGCTGGCCGCAGCTGAAGGAAGCCTTTGCGGGCGACATGGGCCTTGGCACCGAAACGTACGGCGGGCGCGCCAAGCAGCTCATCGGCCGTGCGCAAGACCGGAGCCTCACGGGCGAGATGTTCGAGGTGCAGCGCCGCAACCTGGAGGCCACGCACCAGCAGAGCGAGCAGGCGCTGCAAAAGGCCTGCGCGTTGATCGAGAAGGCGCCCGCGGTGCACGCGGCGGGCTTCAGGGCGTGCTTTCCGATCGCGTTCTCGTTCGTCTACGTGTACCGGCTCTTCCGCGCCAGCGTGCACCTGGTCGACGGCCAGGGCGGCTCGCTCGAAATGCAGCAGCGCGCCTTTGCCAAGGGCGATGCGCTGGTGGTGGCCAGCTTCATTCCCTACTCGCGCGAGGCACTGCAGGTGACGCAGGCAGCCAAGGCGGCGGGTTGCCGCATCGTCGCCATTACCGACAGCGTGACCTCACCGCTCTCGCTGCTGGCGGACGAAACGCTGCTCTTCACGATCAACAGCCCTTCGTTCTTCCCCTCGGTGGCGGCCGGCGTGGCCGTGACCGAGGCGCTGGTCGAACTGCTGGCGAGCCGCGCGGGCAAGCCGGTGATCCGGCGCATCGACCAGGCGGAAGCGCAGCTGTTCGAATCCGGTGCGTACCTGGTGCCGCCTGTGGCGCGCGGAGGCTAGAAGCCAAGGAACTAGGCATGGCGGCCCAATCGCATGCTGCAGCGCCGCATCACGGAACCCCGCAGGAACCGCCCGGTCCAACAGCTGTCGCGGTTTTGTGCTGCGACAGGAGGTAATGACCATGAAGCAGGTGAAACATTGGCAAGACCCGGTCAACGTCGTTCTCGGCGTGTGGCTGATCGTCTCGCCTTGGGTCCTGGGTTTCCAGGACGTGACTTTCGCGATGTGGAGCACAGTGGCGACAGGTATCGCGCTGGGCGCCGTGGCGCTGGGGGCGACCCTGGTACCGCGTGCTTGGGAAGAGTGGACCGAAGGCGCGCTCGCCATCTGGCTGGCCGTGTCTCCCTGGGTACTCGGCTTTGCCACCATCGAGAACCCGATGGTCAATGCGGTGCTCGTATCCGCTGCGATCCTGGTGCTCGCACTCTGGGTGCTTGTGACCGACAAGGACTACCTGGGCGGATCCATCGACCGTCACGCGCACTGAAGGCACGTTGATTACGTTGCCCCAGCCTGCCAACCGCCGCCGAGGGCTTGAATGAGCGCCACTGCGGCGGTCTGGCGATTTACAAGCAGCTGCACCAGGGTGCGGCGTGCGTTCAACGCGGCTGCCTGCGCGGTGACCACTTCGGTGTAGCTGACCTGGCCCGCACGGTAGCGATTGAGCAATTGCTGCTCGGTCTTGTCGGCCGCGGCCGAGGCTTCGCGCCGCAGGCCTTCCTGCTGCGCCAGCGCGGCGCCGGCCGTCAATTGGTCTTCCACCCCCTGGAACGCGGCGAGCACCGTCTGGCGATAGCGCGCCACGCTGGCTTCATGGCCCGCCTTGGCCGAATCGACGCTCGCGCCGATGGCGCCCGCATCGAACACCACCTGCGCCACCGAAAGGCCGAGCGCCCACAGCGTGTTGGATGCGTTGAACAGGTCTTTCACGCGGCTCGCGTTGCCGCCTACGGAAGCGCTGAGCCCGAAGTTCGGGAAGTACGCCGAACGCGCAATGCCGATCTGCGCATTGGCCGCCGCCACCGCGCGCTCGGCGGCCGCGATGTCGGGCCGGCGCTGCAGCAGCGTGGACGGCACGCCGGTCGGAATGCCCGGCACCGTGGGCGTCCACTGCGCCGCGGGCAGGCTGAAGTCGGCAGGCGCCACGCCCACCAGCATGGCAATGGCGTGCTCCAGCGTGGCGCGGGTGCGCTGCAGGCCCACGCGCTCCGCTTGCGCGGTCACGAGCTGGGTCCGCGCCTGCAGCACGTCGGTCTGGGCGGCAATGCCGGCCTGGTAGCGGTTGTTCGTGATTTCGAAGGCGCGCTGGTAGCCCTCGATGGTCTGGTCGAGCAGCACGATCTCGGCGTCGGTTTCGCGCAGCGAAAAATAGTTGGTCGCCAGGTCGCCGATGGCCGACAGGCGCGCCGAAGCCAGGTCGGCTTCGCTGGCCTGGGCATTGGCCTGCGCGCTGCTTACCGCTTGCCGCAGCCGGCCCCATACATCGGGCGCCCAGTCGACACCGAGCGTTGCGGAAAAAGTACTGGCCGCATTGCTGGTGCCGCCGACGTTGCCGCTTCGCCTGCCGCTGCCGTCGAGCGACACCGTCGGGAACAGCGCAGCGCGCTCTCCCCGCACCAGCGCCTGGGCCTGCGCGTAGTTGGCCACGGCGGCGGCGATGTTCTGGTTCGACACCTGCACGCGGGCGGCCAGCTCGTCGAGCGTGGCATCGCCGAAAAGCTTCCACCATTCGCCGCGGTCGAGCGCGTCGGCCGGTGCAGCGGGCAGCCAGCCTTCGGCGGTCTTCTGCTCTTTCCAGCCGGCGGGCGCGGCCGAGGTGGGTACTTCGTAGGCGGGACCCACGGCGCAGCCGGCCACCATGGCGGCCAACACGAGTGCGGACAGCCTGCCGGGCAGATGCGAAAAGATGCGTTGTCGTTGTTTCATGGCAGGTTCGTTCGTTCTTCTCTTCATGTCGGCGAGCTCGCGGCGCGGCTCAGGTGCCGCTCGCTGCCGGAACGCCGGCGCAGCTTGTCGAGCAACACGTAGACCACGGGGGTCGTCAGCAAGGTGAGCAGCTGGCTCGCCACCAGGCCGCCGATGATTGCCACGCCCAGCGGCTGGCGCAGTTCGGAGCCCTGGCCGAAGCCGATGGCCAGCGGCAGCGCGCCCAGTGCGGCGGCGAGCGTGGTCATGAGAATCGGCCGGAAGCGCAGCATGCAGGCCTCGCGCACCGCTTCCACGGCCGAGATGCCGCGCGCGCGCTCGGCCTCGAGCGCAAAGTCGATGATCAGAATCGCGTTCTTCTTCACGATGCCGATCAGGAGGAAGAGCCCGATCAGCGCAATGATCGAAAACTCCATGCGGAACAGCAGCAGCGCCAGCACCGCGCCCACGCCCGCGGAAGGCAGCGTGGTCAGCACCGTGATCGGGTGGATCAGGCTTTCGTAGAGCACGCCGAGCACGATGTAGATGACCACGATGGCCGCCACGATGAGCGCCAGCTGCTGCCCCTGCGACTGCTGCGCCGCCAGCGCCGTGCCCTGGAAGCTGCCGCGCACGTTCACCGGCATGGCAATGTCCGCCTCGGCCTGCGCAACGATGCGCCGCGCCTCTTGCAGCGTGACGCCCTCGCCCAGGTTGAACGAGACGGTGCTCGCGAGTTCGGTGTCCTGGTGGTCGATGGAACTCGGCACCGCGCGTTCGCTCACCTTGGCAATGGCCGAAAGCGGCACCATGAGCGTGGTGTTCGCCGCCAGCGCCTGCCCGGTGGAGGCAGTGCGCAGCCCCGGGTTGGCCGAGGTGGTGGTCGAGGTGCCGGTGCTTGCATCGGTGGTATTGGCCAGGGAGTTGACGGTGGTGGCGCCGCTCGCGGTGGTGCTGGTGGTGAGCGTCGAAGGCACGTACAGGTCCTTCAGCACCACGGGCGCGCGCTGGTAGCGCGGCGCCCACTCCATGATCACGGAATACTGGTTGAGCTCGTCGTAGATGGTGGCGACCGAGCGCTGGCCGTAGGCGTTGTAGAGCGCGTTGTCGACCGCGCTCGAAGTCACGCCCAGCCGGGCGGCGTTTTCGCGGTTGACGTCGACGAAGGTCTCCACGCCGTTGTCCGACTGGTCGCTGTCGACGTCGGTCAGCGCGGTTTCCTGGCGCAGCCTGTCCGCCAGCTTCGCGGTCCAGGTGCGCAGGTCGGCGAGGTTGTCGCCCTTCAGCGTGTACTGGTAGGTGGAATTGCTCGAGCGCCCGCCCATGCGCAGGTCTTGCACCGGGCTCAGGAACACGCGCAGGCCGGTCAGCTGGTTGAGCTGCGGCCGCAGCCGGTTGACGACCGCCGCGGTCTTCTCGGTACGCTGCGACAGCGGCTTGAGATTGACGAACATGAAACCGCCACCCGAGCGGCTGCCGCCCGCGAAGCCCACCACGGTGTCGACCGCCGGGTCCTTGTGGATGATGTCGACCGCCTGGCGCAGCTTTTCGCTCAGCGCCACCGACGAAATGCTCTGGTCCGCGCGCAGGCCCGCATTGAGCTGGCCGTTGTCCTGCTCGGGGAAGTAGCCCTTGGGAATGGCGGAGAACAGATACACGTTGAGGCCCACCACCGCCAGCAGCACCACCATGACCACGGCCTTGCTCGCGAGCGCCCAATCCAGGCTGTGGGCATAGGTGCGCAGGCTCCACTGGTACACGCTCTCCGACATGCGCGCAAAGCGCCCCGGCGGCTTGGCGTCGGGCTCCTCGGGCTTCAGCAGCATGGCGCACAGCATGGGCGTGGTGGTGAGAGAGATGACCAGCGATATCAGCACCGCCACCGACAGCGTGACCGCGAATTCGCGGAACAGCCGGCCGATCTGCCCGTCCATGAACAGCAGCGGAATGAACACCGCAACGAGCGAGAGGCTGATCGACAGCACGGTAAAGCCCACCTCGCGCGCGCCGCGCAGGGCCGCCTCGATGCGGCCCACGCCGGCTTCGATGTGGCGGCTGGTGTTCTCGAGCACCACGATGGCGTCGTCCACCACGAAGCCGGTGGCCACCGTGAGCGCCATCAGGCTCAGGTTGTTGAGGCTGTAGCCCAGCAGGTGCATCACGCCGAAGGTGCCGAGCAGCGACACCACCGTGGCCACCGCGGGAATGATGGTGGCGCGCGCCTTGCGCAGGAACAGGCCGACCACCAGCACCACCAGCGCGATGGAGATCATGAGCGTGGCCTCGATCTCGTGCAGCGAGGCGCGGATGGAGTTGGTGCGGTCGGAGGCCACCTGCACCTCGATGTCCTGCGGCAACTGCGCGCGCAGTTCGGGCAGCAGCTCGCGCACGCCGTCCACGGTCTCGATGATGTTGGCGCCGGGCTCCTGCGTGACCAGCACGATCACCGCCGGCTGGCCGTTGAAGAGGCCCAGCGTGCGCGTGTTCTCCACGCTGTCGATCACCCGCGCCACGTCGCCCAGCCTCACGGCGGCGCCGTTGCGCCAGGCAATGACCATGTCGCGGTACTCCACGGCGTGGCGGCCCGGGGACGGCGTGTAGATCTGCAGCCGGCGGTCGTCGTTCTCGATCGCGCCCTTGGGCCGGTTGGCATTGTTGGCCTGGATGGCGGCGCGCACGTCTTCGCTGCTGATGCCGAAGCGGTTGAGCGAGAAGGGCTCGAGCTCCACCCGCACGGCCGGCAGCGAGCCGCCGCCGATCTCGACCTCGCCCACGCCTTCCACCTGCGAGAGCTTCTGGCTCACGATGTTGGACACCGCCTCGTAGATCTGCCCCGGCGTGCGCGTCTTGGAGGTGAGCGCCAGAATCGCAATGGGCGCGGCCGTGGGGTTGCGCTTGCGGTAGGTCGGGTTGCTGCGCAAGGTGGCCGGCAGATCGGCCCGCGCCGCGTTGATGGCCGCCTGCACCTCGCGCGCGGCGCTGTCGATGTTGCGCTTCAGGTCGAACTGCAGGCTGATGCGGGTCGAGCCGTTCGAGCTGGTCGAGGTGAGTTCGTTGACGCCCGCGATCACGCCGAGCCGCCGCTCCAGCGGCGTGGCAACGCTCGAGGCCATGGTGCTCGGGCTCGCACCCGCAAGGCTGGCGGAGACCGAGATGGTGGGAAAGTCGACCTGGGGCAACGGAGACACAGGCAGCACGAAGAACGCCGCAATCCCGGCCAGCGCGATGCCGATGGTCAGCAAGACCGTCGCAATCGGGCGTTCGACGAAAGGCCTGGAGAGGTTCATTCGGCCACAACCTCCGGCTTGCGCCCGAACCGGCGGCCCATGCGGTCAAAGGCCAGGTACACCACCGGCGTGGTGAACAGCGTGAGCACCTGGCTCACCACCAGCCCGCCGAAGATGGCCAGGCCCAGCGGCCGGCGCAGCTCGGCGCCCTCGCCCCAGCCGAACATCAGCGGCAGCGCCGCAAAAAGCGCCGCCAGCGTGGTCATCAGAATGGGCCGGAAGCGCAGCAGCGCCGCCTGGTGAATGGCCTCCTGCGGCGACTTGCCTTCGCGCCGCTCGGCGTCGATGGCAAAGTCGATCATCATGATCGCGTTCTTCTTCACGATGCCGATCAGAAGAATGATGCCGATGATGCCGATCACGCCCAAGTCGTTGCCCGTGACCATCAAGGCAAGCAGCGCGCCCACGCCGGCCGAGGGCAGTGTCGAGAGAATCGTCAGCGGGTGGATGTAGCTCTCGTACAGCACGCCCAGCACGATGTACACGCACACCACCGCCGCCAGAATGAGCCACAGCTGGTTGGAGAGCGATTTTTCGTAGGCCCCCGCCGCACCCAGGAAGCTCATGGTCATGCTCGCCGGCATGCCGATTTCCTTGGCCGCCGCGCGAATGGCCGCCACCGATTTTCCGAGCGCCACGTTCTCGGCCGTGTCGAAGCCCACCGTGGCGGCAGGGTACTGCGCCACGTGCGTCACCTGCAGCGGCGCGGCCTGCTCGCGCACCGTGGCAATCGACGACAGCGTGGTCGCGCCACCGCCGCCGGTGCGCAATTGCAGGTTGCCCAGCAGCTGCGGCGAGGCCAGGGCTTCGCGCTGCGCTTCGAGGATCACGCGGTACTGGTTGGTTTCGGTGAAGATGGTCGAGACGATGCGCTGGCCGAATGCACTGTAGAGCGTGTCGTCCACCGAACTGGCCGTGACCGAGAGGCGCGACGCCGTGTTGCGGTCGATGTCCACATAGGCAGCCAGGCCCTTCGCGCCTGCGTTGGTGGTGGCATTGCGCACCAACGGTTCGGAGCGCAGGCGCTCCACGAGCTTTTGCGCCCAGGCATCGACGGTGTTGGTGTCCACCCCTTCGAGCGAAACGCGGAACTCGGTCGGACCGGTTTCGGCATCGATGGTCAGGTCTTGCGTGGGCTGCAAATACAGCGTCACGCCCGCCACGGCGCGCACCCGCTCGCGCAGGCGCTGCATCGTGTCTTCCTGGTTGCCGCGGTCGGCGCGCATGTTGATGAGCATGCTGCCAGTGTTCAGCGCCGTGTTGTTGGCCGCGTCCACGCCCACCACCGAGCTCACGCTCGCCACCTCGGGGTCGGCCAGGATGGCGTTGGCGGCTTGCTGCTGCAGCTCGGCCATGCGCGTATACGACACGTCCTGTGCCGCCTCGATGCGCGCCTGCAGCTGCCCGGTGTCCTGCGTCGGAAACAGGCCCTTGGGAATCACCACGTAAAGCAGCACGGTAAGCGCCAGCGTGGCCACCGCCACGATGAGCGTCAGCAGCTGGTGGCGCAGCACCCATTGCAGCCACACGTCGTAGCGGGCAATCACGCGGTCAAAGAAGCGCTGCACGCTGGCACCGAAGCGCCCGCCCTCTTCGGCTTGGGGCTTGAGCCAGCGCGCCGACATCATCGGCACCAGCGTGAGCGACACCACGGCGGAAATCAGGATGGTGATGGCCAGCGTGACGGCGAACTCGCGGAACAGCCGGCCCACCACGTCGCCCATGAACAAGAGCGGAATCAGCACCGCGATGAGCGACACCGTGAGCGAGATGATGGTGAAGCCGATTTGCGTGGCCCCCTTGAGCGCGGCCTTGAATGGCGGCTCGCCCTCTTCCAGGTAGCGGGCGATGTTCTCGATCATGACGATCGCGTCGTCCACCACGAAGCCGGTGGCAATGGTCAGCGCCATCAGGCTCAGGTTGTTGAGGCTGTAGCCCAGCAGGTACATCAGCCCGCACGTGCCGATGAGCGAGATCGGCACCGCAAGGCTGGCGATGATGGTCGCGCGCACGCTGTGCAAAAAGAAGAAGATCACCAGCACCACCATCACCACCGCCAACCCGAGTTCGAGCTGCACGTGCGAGACCGAGGCGCGGATGCCGGTGGTGCGGTCGCTCAGCACCTCCACCTTCAGCGAGCCCGGCAGCGAGGCCTCGAGCTCGGGCAACTGCTTCTTGATGGCGTCGACAGTGCCGATTACGTTGGCGCCCGGCTGGCGCTGCACGTTCAGGATGATGGCCGGGTACAGCGCGGGTTGCTGCTCGCCGGTGCGCAGCGCGGCCCAGGCGCCCAGCTGCGTGTTCTCGGCACCGTCGACCACGCGCGCCACGTCGGTCATCTTCACCGGCGCGCCGTTCTTCCACGCGACGATGAGGTTCTTGTAGTCGTCCGCCGTCACGAGCTGGTCGTTCGCGTTGATGGTGTAGGCCCGCCGCGGGCCGTCGAAGCTGCCCTTGGCGCTGTTGGCGTTGGCCGCGGTGATGGCGCTGCGCAGCGTGTCCAGCCCAATGCCAACCGAAGCCAGCGCATTGGTGTCGGCCTGGATGCGCACGGCCGGACGCTGCCCGCCCGAAAGCGACACCAGCCCCACGCCGCTGACCTGGCTGATCTTCTGCGCGAGCCGCGTGTTCACGAGGTTCTGCACCTCGGTGAGCGGCATGGTCTCGGAGCTCACCGCCAGCGAGAGAATGGGCGCGTCGGCCGGGTTCACCTTGGCGTACACGGGCGGCGCCGGCAGGTCGGCCGGCAGCAGCGAGCCGCCGGCATTGATGGCGGCCTGCACCTGCTGTTCGGCCACGTCGAGGGTCTGGTCGAGCGCGAACTGCAGCGTGACGATCGACACGCCCGCTGAGCTCACCGAGCTCATGCGGTTGAGCCCGGCCATTTGCCCGAACTGACGCTCGAGCGGCGCGGTAACGGTGCGGCTCATCACCTCGGGGCTGGCGCCCGGGTAGAGGGTCTGCACCTGGATGGTCGGGTAGTCGACCTGCGGCAGCGCGGCCAGCGGCAGCAGCCGCAAGCCCACGAAGCCGGCCAGCACGATGGCGACCATCAGCAGCGCCGTGGCCACCGGCCGTTCGATAAAAGGGCGTGAGGGGCTCATCGCGAACGCGCTCGCTGGTTCCGTGGGTTGCTGCTATTGCTCGTCATTGCGGCGGACGCTGGCGCCGCCGCTCTCCGCCTTCGCCACGCGCTCCGCGTGGGCCCGATGCCGCACCGCGCGGGCCCGAGGCGCCGCCGCGCGGGCCTGCAGCGGGCCGGTCGCCCTGGAGCTGCACGACGCCGCCGTCCTTGATGCGGTCGCCGCCCTCGGTCACGACGTTTTCGCCGGCCTGCAGGCCCGAAGTGATGGCCACCACATCGACATTCGCCTCGCCGCGCTTCACCTGGCGCATGGAGACGGTGCGGTCTTCGTTGATGACATACACGTAGTCGCCATTGGGGCCGGTGCGCACCGCCGTGACCGGCACCACCACCGCGCGCACCTTGCGCAGCAGCAACTGCACATTGACAAACTGGCTCGGGAACAGCGTGGTCTGTGCATTGCCGAAGCGGGCCTTGGCCCTGACGGTGCCGGTGGTGGTGTCGACCACGTTGTCGAGCGTGGAGAAGGTGCCCGTGTCGAGCGTGGCCGCGCGGGTACGGTCGAAGGCGGTGACCGGCAGCGGCTCGCCCTTGGCAAGCTGGGTCTGGATGTCTGGCACGCGGTCTTGCGGCACCGAGAACTGCACGTCGATCGGGTTCATCTGCGTGATGACCGCGATGCCCGTGGTCGCGTTGGCCGTGACGGTGTTGCCCGCATCCACCGCGCGCAGGCCGATGCGGCCGGCCACGGGCGAGGTGATGCGGGTGTAGTCGAGGTTCAGCTTGGCGGCGGCCTCGGCGGCCAGGTCGGTGGTGACGGTGCCTTCGAGCTGGCGGACCAGCGCAGCCTGGGTGTCGACGTCTTGCCGGGCAATGGAGTCTTGCCCCAGCAGCGTGCGGTAGCGCACGAGCGTGACGCGCGCCGCCTCGAGCTGCGCCTCGTCGCGCTGGCGCGTGCCGCGGGCCTGCATCAGCGCCTGCTCGTAGGGCCGGGGATCGATGCGCGCGAGCAGTTGGTTCTTGGCGACCGTCTGCCCTTCGGTGAACAGGACCTCGGTCAGCACGCCGCCGACCTGCGCCTTGAGCGTGATGGTTGCCAGCGGCGTGACGGTGCCGAGCGCGTCGATGGTCACCGGCAATTCGATCTCGCGTGCCCTTGCGTTGCCGACCGTGACGGTCGCACCGCCGAAGCCCGGCCCGCCGGCGGAGCTGCTCTTGCGGTTGATGAGGTACCAGGCGCCGCCTCCCAGCACCACCAGCAACAGCAGCGCGATCAGGCTGCCGAGCCAGATTCTGCGGCGCGAAGGCGGCCGGGGAGGTGGAGACGAGGCAGGGTGTACCGGTTGAACAGCAGGCGAATCGCCGGAAGAAGGCTCGGAGTTCGGTGATTCCATGTGTGTGTGGCAGTGCGCAAGTACAGCCGCTAGTGGAGCGCTGGATCGTAGCGCTCCTGTCTTCCGAACCGTAAAGCGCCGGTAAAGCTCCGGAAAACGGCGCGTTTCGCGCCGGCTGGCTGCGTCTCGCGCCGCCGGCTTGCATTTCGTCGCAGGCCGGTGGCGACTGCATGGGGGCGCCGGCACAGTCCGGCCCATCGAATCGCCTTTTCAACGGAGAACCGCCATGCTGCTGCAAATCATTCTTCACACCCCGAAGTGGGTCTTCGCCGTCTTCGCGCTGCTTCTGTGGCTCGGCTGCAAGCAACTGCTGTCCGGCAGCGTCAGCCTGACCAAGGTCACCGTGATGCCGATTGCCATGACCGGCCTCTCGCTGGCCGGCGTGATCTCGGCCTTCGGCGACTCGCCCGGCGCCCTGCTCGGCTGGGCCGTTGCGGCGGCCGCGCTGGTGCTGCTGGTACTCCAGAGCCCCTTGCCCGCCAGCACCCGCTACGACCGTGCGGCACGCGAGTTTCATGTGGCCGGCAGCGCGGTACCGCTGGTGCTGATGATGGGCATTTTCCTCACCAAGTACGTGGTGGGCGTGTCCCTGGCCATGCACCCCGAACTGCGCCAGCAGGCCAGCTTCGCCGTCGCGATTCCCATGCTGTACGGCGCTTTCAGCGGCATTTTCGCGGCGCGCGCCGTGCGGCTTTGGAAGCTGGCCGCCCGCACCGACGCCGTGGCCATCGAAGCCCGTGCGGCCTAAGATCGCCAGCCGATTCATCGACTGCCGCCAAACCAGCCATTCAAGCCATTCGTTATCGGAGAACTGTCATGAACACCACACAAGCGAACCCTTCCGCCGGCGACATCGAAAAGCGCGCCCGCCGCCGCGCCGGCGCCAAGATGGGCTGGTACATCCATGCCTTCGTCTATGTACTGGTCAACCTCGGGTTGGTGGCTATCTCCGCTTCGCGCGGCCACAGCTGGGCGGTGTATCCGCTCATGGGCTGGGGCCTGGGCCTGCTGATTCACGGCGCCGTCATCTGGTTCATTGCGCCCGGCGGCAGTTTTTATGACCGGCTGGTGGAGCGCGAACGCCGCACGCTGCGTGGAGGCGATTCTTGATAGCAGCCCCGCCTCCCAGGGTGGTTTCCCGGGCCGAGAACCTGCGGGACCTGCTGCGGCACGGCCTGATCACCGCAGCCTGCTGCTGCGTCATTGCGGCCGCCATCACCGCATCCGGAGGCGGCCGCTGGAGCGAGCAGCTTGTCTATTCGCTGTCTATCGGACTCATCAGCTGGTTTCTCATCGACGTGGGCCGGCTGCTGCTGAGCGGGCAGGAGCCCATCCGCTGGCCCCGCGGTGCGCGCGGCGTCGTGCTGGTGGCGGTGAGCGTGACCATCGGCTTTTTCGCGGGCCAGGCCATTGGCGATGCATGGAGCGGCCGGCCGATGTTCGCGTTCTATAAGCTGGGCCAGGCGAAGATGGTCTCCACCATTGCCATCACGCTGGCAGCCACCGCCGGCATCTCCTACTTCTTCTACAGCCTCGGCAAGAGCAGGCACATGCAGGGCCAACTCAACGTGGCGCAGCGCAACGCCACGGAGGCGCGGCTCAAGCTGCTCGAAACACAGCTTGAACCGCACATGCTGTTCAACACGCTGGCCAACCTTCGCGTGCTGATCACGACCGATCCGCCGCGCGCCGTGGCCATGCTCGACCGCCTGAACAACTACCTGCGCATGACGCTCAGCGGCTCGCGCGCCCTGGCGCATCCTCTGTCGGCCGAGTTCGAACGGCTGGCCGATTACCTCGAACTGATGTCGGTGCGCATGGGCGAGCGACTGCGTTACACACTCGATCTGCCCGCTGAATTGCGCGACACGCCGGTGCCGCCGCTGCTGCTGCAGCCGCTGGTTGAAAACAGCATCCGCCACGGGCTCGAGCCCAAGGTGGAAGGCGGCGAGATCGTCGTGCGTGCACGGCAAGAGGCGGGTCGGCTCGTCATCGAAGTGAGTGACACCGGTGTCGGCCTCGACGCGGCCCGGCCCTCGCCGATCGAAAGTGACGAAGGCGGCGAAGGCAGCGGTTTCGGGCTCGAGCAGGTGCGCGAACGGCTTGCCACCGTGTATGGCGACCAGGGCCGCATGAGCCTGGCCGCCGGGCCTTCGGGCGGAACCCTTGCCACACTCAGCTTTCCATTGCAGCCCCACCCATGAATCCCACCGCCCTCATCGCCGAAGACGAGCCCCTGCTCGCCCACGCCCTCAAGGCCGAACTTGCCGCGGCATGGCCCGAGCTGCAACTGCTTGCCACCGCGGGCGACGGCCGCAGCGCCGTGCGCGAGGCGCTGCGGCTGCTGCCGCAGGTGCTGTTCTTCGACATCCGCATGCCCGGCCTCGACGGCCTGGGTGCCGCCGCGGAACTGGCCGACCGCTGGCCCACCGACGAGGCGCCCATGCCGCAACTCGTCTTCGTGACCGCCTACGACGAATACGCCGCCCGCGCCTTCGAGACCCAGGCCATCGACTACGTGCTCAAGCCCGTGCAGCCCGAGCGCCTGCGCAAGACCGTGCTTCGGCTTCAGCAGGCATTGGCAGCGCAGCAGCAGACAAAGCCGGCCCCCGCCGCAGCCGACGAAGCGCTGGAGAGAACCCTTGCACAGTGGCGCCAGGTGCTGGCCGCCGCGGGCAACGGCGGGTCGGCACTGCCCGCTTCCACTGCCCCGCTGCGCATGATTGCCGCCAGCGAAGCCGGCGGCAGCACCGTGCGCATGGTCCCGATCGACGAGGTGCTGTATTTCGAGGCGGCCGACAAATACATTCGCGTGCTGACCGCCACGCACGAATACCTGATTCGCACGCCGCTGAAGCAGCTGCTGACCCAGCTCGACCCCGAGGTCTTCTGGCAGGTCCACCGCGCGGTGGTGGTGCGCAGTTCGGCCATCGAGGCGGTGCATCGCGACGAGGCCGGCAAGCTGCACCTGGACCTGAAGGGTCGGCCCGAAAAAATTCCCGTCAGCCGGCTTTATGGCCACCTCTTTCGCGCCATGTGAAATCGACAGTCGAACGCGCATGAAAAAGCCGACTCCTTCAAGGGAACCGGCTTTTTTTGACTTTGCGAATCGCGCCTTGAAGGCGCTATGGCTTAACGCCAGTGGCGATGGCCGTGGCCGTGCCCATAACCGCCGCGGTAGTAGCCACGCGGTGCGTAATACGCCGGCGGCGCGTAGTACACCGGTGCCGGGCGGTAATAGACCGGCGGCGGCGGACGGTAGTACACCGGGGGCGGCGCGTCGTAGTACACCGGCGCGGGGGCCGAATAAACCGGGGCCGGATAGTAGGCCGGAGCGCCCACTCCCACGGCAACCCCCGGCAGACCCACGCCGATTGACCAGCTCACGTCACCGCGGGCACTGGCCGAAGTGGCCGCAAACAAAGCACCGGCTGCCACGACACCCGCGGCGGCCCATTTGAAGAAGGTTGAACGTGTGAGGCTCATGATCTTGGACTCCTGGTTGGGGCGTTACCCGCCCATGTAGGTATTGAACGCGCCAAATGCAAAGCGGTTGCCCGCCGTAGTGTGAAGAACGTTGCCAAAAGTAACTGGCGGGGGGTGCACTCTAGAATGCCGCAATGACCTCCCCGACCGACAAAGACAGCGCAAAAACAGCCGCTGCACCGAGTAATTTCTTGCGCCACGTGATCGAAAACGACCTTGCGCAGGGTGCCTATTCTGGCCGCAAATGGGGCGGTTCGCCCGGCGACGCTGCCCATCACGCCCAGGGCATGGCCGATCCGGCCAGGGTGCGCATGCGTTTTCCGCCCGAACCCAACGGCTACCTGCACATCGGCCATGCCAAGAGCATCTGGCTCAATTTCGAGCTGGCCAGGGAATACGGCGGCGTGTGCCACCTGCGCTTCGACGACACCAACCCCGAAAAAGAAGAGCAGGAATACGTCGACTCCATCCGCGACGCCGTCAAATGGCTCGGTTACGAGACCTACCTGGCCGACCGCCCCAGCGCGCCGGGCACCCTGCAGCCGCACGAGTACTTTGCGAGCGACTACTTCGACTTCATGTACGAGGCCGCCGAATACCTCATCGGCGCCGGCCTCGCCTACGTGGACGAACAGACGGCCGACGAAGTGCGCGCGAACCGCGGCGACTTCAACACGCCCGGCACCGACAGCCCCTTCCGCACCCGCACGCCCGAAGAAAACCTTGCGCGCTTCCGCGCCATGCAGGGTGGCCAGGTGGCCGATGGCGCCGCCATCCTGCGCGCCAAGATCGACATGGCCAGCACCAACATCAACATGCGCGACCCCGCGCTGTACCGCGTGCGCCGTGCCACCCACCACAACACCGGCGACAAGTGGTGCATCTACCCGATGTACACCTTTGCGCACCCCATCGAAGACGCGCTCGAGCAGATCACCCATTCCATCTGCACGCTGGAGTTCGAAGACCAGCGCCCGTTCTACGACTGGCTGCTCGACCGGCTGGCCGAAGGCGGCCTCATCGCCAGCCCGCATCCGCGCCAGTATGAATTTGCGCGGCTCAACGTCACGCACGTGCTCACCAGCAAGCGCAAGCTGCGCCAGCTGGTCGAAGAAAAGCACGTCGACGGCTGGGACGACCCCCGCATGCCCACCCTGGCCGGCCTGCGCCGCCGCGGCTACACGCCCGAGGCGCTGCGCCTGTTCTGCGAACGCAGCGGCACCACCAAGTCCGGCGGCTGGATCGACTACGCCAGCCTGGAGGCCGCGCTGCGCGACACGCTCGACCCCACGGCGCCCCGCGCCATGGCCGTGCTCGACCCCGTCAAGCTGGTGATTACCAACTGGGGCGAGCTGATGGGCGGCCCCAACAAGGATGAAAGCGTCCTCGACGACTGCTCCGCCCCCGTGCACCCGCACCACCCCGAAATGGGCAAGCGCGAGTTCAAGCTCGGCCGCGAGGTGTGGATCGAGCGCACCGACTACGAAGAAGTGCAGCCCAAGGGCTTCTTCCGCCTGTTCCCGGGCAACAAGGTGCGGCTCAAGTACGGCCACGTCATCGAATGCACCGGCGGCACCAAGGACGCGAGCGGCAAGCTCATCGAAGTGCAGGCCACGCTGGTGCCCGACACCAAGAGCGGCACGCCCGGTGCAGATGCCATCAAGGTGAAGGGCAACATCACCTGGGTGGCCGCGGCGGATGCAATGCAGGCCGAAGTGCGCTTGTATGAACGGCTGTTTGCGGCCGCCAATCCGGGCAGCGGGGAGCTGATGGATGAGCTGAACAAGGCCAGCCTTGAAACCTGCTCTGCGTTCGTGGAGCCGTCACTGGCCAAGGCTGAAGACGGCGCGGCATTTCAGTTCGAGCGGCACGGGTACTTCGTGCTCGATGCGCAGGCGGGTGCAGACGGCAAGCGGGTGTTCAATCGCGCCGCGGGCATGCGGGACAGCTGGGGCAAGTAATCCCTTCCCGCCTGATCCGCTTCAACAAGCCCTACGGCGTGCTCAGCCAGTTCACGCCCGAGGGCCGCTGGCGCGGGCTGAAAGACTTCATCGACATTCCCGGCGTCTACGTCGCCGGCCGCCTCGATGCCGACAGCGAGGGTCTGCTGCTGCTCACCAACGACGGCCAGCTGCAGGCGCGCATCGCCGATCCGCGCTTCAAGATGGAGAAAACCTATTGGGTGCAGGTGGAAGGCGTGCCCACTGAGGAGGCGCTTGCCGCGTTGCGCCAAGGTGTGCAGCTCAACGACGGCCTCACGCGCCCGGCCCGTGCGCGCCTGCTCGATCCCCCGCCCGATGTGTGGGCGCGGCAACCGCCCATTCGCGAACGCAAGAGCATTCCCACCGCATGGCTGGAGCTGGCGATCAGCGAAGGCCGCAACCGTCAGGTGCGGCGCATGACCGCCGCCGTGGGGCTTCCCACCCTGCGCCTGATTCGCGCTGCCATCGGGCCGCACACGCTGGACGGATTGGCGCCCGGCACCTGGCTGGAATAGCGCAATAGCGCCACCGCACACCTTTCATTCATTCGATCTCGTATGCGCAGCAATCGATCCCATTTTCCCGACCTCCTCTCGCCCGCTCTGCTGAATCGCCGCCACGCATTGCTCGGCACGCTGAGCCTGCTGGCGCTGCCTGCTGCAACGCACGTCAATGCCGCGCCCCCTGCGAAGCCGAAGCAACAACAGCGCCCCGACGTCTGGCCGCACGCGTCCCAGGTGCCGGGCGGCGTCGCGCGACTGTCGCTCGGTCCGAATGCCAGACGACCGGCCGCCTTTTCAGGCGATGTGCCATTGCTCGTGCTGGGCGACGCCATCGAGTGGACGGCGCTGGTGGGCATTCCGCTCGCAGCCACTCCAGGCGACGCAAGCATCGTTGTGCGCCCCGAGAGCGGCGCCGAAAAACAGGTCGCCTACACCGTAGCCCCAAAGCAGTACCGCGAGCAACGCCTGACAGTGCCACCGCGCACGGTCGACCTGTCGCCCGAAAACGAAGCACGCTACGAGCGAGAACGCACGCATCTGGCCACCGTGATGGCCACGTTCACCGATCTGCGGCCCGATGCCGCGCTGCAGATGCGCGTCCCCGTACCGGGCCGCCGCTCCAGCTCATTCGGCCTGCGCCGCGTGTTCAACGGCCAGTCGCGCAATCCGCACAGCGGCATGGACATCGCGGCCGGCACCGGCACACCGGTGTTGGCGCCGCTGCCGGGGCGAGTGATCGACACGGGCGACTATTTCTTCAACGGCGGCACGGTGTGGCTCGACCACGGCGGCGGTTTGCTGACGATGTATTGCCACCTGAGCCGAGTGGATGTGAAAGTAGGCGACGTGCTGAAGACCGACGAGCAGCTTGCCGCCGTGGGCGCCACCGGGCGCGTGACGGGGCCGCATCTGCATTGGTCCGTGATGCTGAATCGGGCGATGGTGGATCCGGCGCTGTTCATTGCGGCTTGAGATGACCCTGCATCGGCGACGCGTTCACTCCTGAAATCGTCGTCGCCTGTTCTGCCGACCGACCTCAGATCGGCTTCGTCAAATACACCGCCTCGCGCCCCACGATCACGCGCTGCGCGGGCATGAAGATCGTGCACTCATCGCATGGCGCGCGAATCTCGTCAGGTCCGTTGATGGCAATCAGCTCGCCCTTGGCAAAGGTCTCGAAGCCGATCAGCGGGCGCACGAACGCAAACTCTTCCGACTTGATGACGTGGGTCTGCAGCAGTTCGAAGCGGCGTTGCGGACCGGGCGCGGGCGCAGCCGGGTCCTTGTCGATAAGGCCGAAGTGCGCCAGAAAGTCGAGCGAGATGGCGGTGGCCAGCTCCGACGCAGAGCGCAGAAAGTGTTGGCCGCACTCCGCCACCAGCGCCACGCCCTTGCCTTCGGGCAGGCCATGGCGGCCATGCTGGATCAGCGGCGTGCCTGAGCCCAGGCCGTCGGGCATGACCAGGTGCACCGAGGGGCGGCCGATGGCCAGCGCCGCTTCGGCATTGCGGTCGTAGGCGGGGTACACCCAGAACGGAATCACGGGCTGGCTGGTGGAGTGAATGTCCAGGATGTGGTCGGCCGCGCTCACCACCGGGCGCAGCACGCGAGCGCGGCGCAGTTCGGGGCTGTCTTCGGTGCCGTCGAGCCATGCGGGCGACCAGATGCGGTTGAGGTTGTGCACCAGCTGACGGCTGTCGAAGGGCAGCGCCTTGTCGAAGGACTCGTACGCTTCCACATTGGCAAAGCTCACGGTCAGCGTGCCGATTTTCGGGCGCACGTTGGTGTCGAGCAGATGCGTGGCGGCGGTCATGCCGCAGATTTCGTTGCCGTGCGTGAGCGCGTTGATCAGCACGTGCGGGCCTGGCTTGCCGGACTCGAAACGGTGCACATAGTCGATGCCGACGTTGCCCTTGCGGTAGGCGGAAAGGTCGCGGGGGAGGACTTCGAGGGCGGGGGGCGTTTGGGTCATTGGGCGGTGGTGAGTATTCAAGCGGAGCGGTCGGGCGAGTTTGCTACAGGCCGCGCTTTTTTGCTCTTGTGCTGGCCGCAGCTAAATCAGGCGAACAAGCGCATACCGGGCGGCATTGCTCTACCCCGTCTTTTCGCAAGCCGAATGCATACGCTTCAGCCCGCTCCGTTTACCAGTTCACCTCACGCTCCGGCGTCGCCGAAATGTGGTGAATCGACAGATCGGCGCCGTCGTATTCCTCTTCCTGCGTGAGCCGCAGGCCCATGGCGGCCTTGAGTACGCCGTACACCGCCGCCCCCGCAAGTGCAGCCCATGCCACGCCCATCAACGTGCCGATGAGCTGGGCCCACACGTTCACCCCACCGATGCCGCCCAGCGCCTGCGTACCGAAGATGCCGGCCGCAATGCCGCCCCAGGTGCCGCAGAGGCCGTGCAGCGGCCACACGCCGAGCACGTCGTCGATCTTCCATTTGTTCTGCGTGAGCGTGAACATGAAGACGAAGATGGCGCCGGCCACGCCGCCCACCACCAGCGCGCCCAGCGGGTGCATCAGGTCGGAGCCGGCGCACACGGCCACCAGCCCGGCGAGCGGGCCGTTGTAGACAAAGCCGGGGTCGTTCTTGCCCATGGCCAGCGCGACCAGCGTGCCGCCCACCATGGCCATGAGCGAGTTCACGGCCACCAGGCCGGAGATCTTGTCGATGGTCTGCGCACTCATCACGTTGAAGCCGAACCAGCCCGCGCACAGGATCCATGCGCCCAGCGCCAGAAAAGGAATGTTCGACGGCGGATGGGCGCTCAGCGAGCCGTCGCCGCGGTAGCGGTTGCGGCGTGCGCCCAGCAGCAGCACAGCGGGCAATGCGAGCCAGCCGCCCACCGCGTGCACCACCACCGAACCGGCAAAGTCATGAAACTCGTGGCCGGTGACCGAGGCGATCCAGCCCTGGATGCCGAAGGCCTTGTTCCAGGCGATGCCCTCGTACAGCGGATACACAAAGCCGACGATGACCGCCGTACCGATGAGTTGCGGCCAGAACTTGGCGCGTTCGGCAATGCCGCCCGAAATGATGGCCGGAATGGCCGCGGCAAAGGTCAGCAGGAAGAAGAACTTCACCAGCTCGTACCCGCTCTTGGCCGCCAGCTCGGTGGCGCCTACGAAGAAGTGGGTGCCGTAGGCCACGCCGTAGCCCACCAGGAAGTACACGATGGTCGAGACCGAGAAGTCGACCAGGATCTTGACCAGCGCATTGACCTGGTTCTTCTTGCGCACGGTGCCCAGTTCCAGAAAGGCGAAACCGGCATGCATGGCAAACACCATGATGGCGCCGAGAAGGATGAACAGCGCGTCTGCGCCCTGTTTGAGTGCGTCCATTGGAGCTTCTTGCAGTTTTTGGTTTGAATTGGTGCATTGCACCCGGATTGCCCGAGGCAGCGCCACAAGGAAGCAAAAATGGTGCCTGAAGGCTCTTTCCTGGTGCGCTACGGCCCGTTAATGGGCGTTCTCAGTGCAAAGGCCGCACCGGAACAGAACAGCTGAAAAAAAACGCCGATCCCGGTCAGCTGGCACCGGCGCGCAGCGCATCGCGGTAGCGGCGGCTGCACGGCACCGTGGTGCCGTCGTGCATGTGCAGCCGGGCATCGCCACCGCCCAGCGGCTCTATTTCCTTGATTCGCCCCAGGTTGACCGCGTGGCTTCGGTGCACGCGCACGAACTGGGCGGGGTCGAGCTGGGTCAGAAAATCGGTGAGTGTGGCGCGAAGCAGGTAGTCGTGGCCGTTGACGTGCAGGCCGACGTAGTTGCCTTCGGCCTGGAGCCAGTCGATGTCGCTCGCGGCAATCAAGAATTCGCGCCGCAGCTTGCGCACCAGGAAGCGCTCGGGGCGCGCGGCAGGCGCGGGCGGGGGCATTTCCGGCATCGAGGGTTCGAATCCCTCCGGTTCCGCCGGAGCCAAAGCCGGCATGGCCTGCCCTCCTTCTTCCGGCGCATCGAGCACCCGCGCCTCGCCCTGCAGCCGGAGCACGAACAGCCGGTAGGCCCAGATGCCGAAGACGATGCTCACGTACACCCGCACGTCCTTCAGATATTCGTAGCCCCACTGGCGAGCCCAGCCGCCGAAGTCGTAACGCTCGCCGGCCACGGCATAGACCAGGGCCCGCAGCCCGAACATGCCCACCACGTGGACCAGGCTGAACACCACGCTCGCCACCGCATGCCAGGCCAGGAAGCGCAGCACATGGCCGCGCACCAGCGGCGACAGCCGGTGCTCGACGGCGACCAGCGCCGGAACCAGCAGCAACAGCACCAGGTGGCTCGAGCCCTCCCAGGTCGCGACTTCCCAGTTGGCGCGCGGCACGGCGCGCGTGCGCATATCGACGATGGCCACCACCGTGCTGAACACGGCCTGCAAGGTCATCAGCACGATCCAGAAAGCCACCTCCACATAGCGGCGGACCGGCTCGTAGCGCTCGTACAGGTTTTTGCGGTGGTCTCCCATGGCCGGGGATTCTCGCGAAAACGGGCCTTGGGGCGGGCGAATTTCGCCCCGTCTCGTCCCTCGGGGCCACCGCTCGTCACAAAACGGGGGCCATCCGTCCCTCGGGTGCGCCGCACGGGGGCCAGGGGGCCGAGCATCGCGGCTTACTGCTTCGAGGAGCCCTCCGATGATCGCCGCCCCCACTCTTCTGCCCGACCACCGCCGCCACGACATCGACGCGCTGCGCGCGCTGGCCTTCCTGCTGGTCATCCTGTACCACGTGGCGATGTACTACGTGGCCGACTGGCCCTGGCACCTCAAGAGCCCGCATGCGGCCGAATGGCTGCAGTGGCCGATGCGGGTGATCAACCTCTGGCGCATGGACCTGGTGTTTCTGATCTCAGGGGTGTCGCTGGGCTTCCTGAGCCGCAACCAGGGCACCTGGAGCCTGCTGCGCAGCCGCGGCGCCCGGCTGATGCTGCCGCTGGCCCTCGGCATGGCGGTGATCGTGCCCTACCAGGCCTATGCGGAGGGCGTGGCCAACGGGCTGGTTGCGCCGGGCTTCGGCGCATTCCTGCCGCGCTATCTCTCGATGAGCAACCCTTGGCCGAAACAGGCGTTCGCCGGCGCGGAGTTCGGCATCACCTGGAACCACCTCTGGTACCTGCCCTACCTGTTCACCTACACGGCGCTCATTGCGCTGACGCTGCCGTTGTGGAAGTCGCCAGCCGGCCAGTGGATGCGGCGCAGCTTCAACGGGCTGCGCGGCTGGAAGCTGCTGTTGCTGCCGGCGCTTCCGTTGCTGGTGTGGACGATGCTGCTCGCCCGGCACTTTCCGCCCACGCACAACCTGATTCGCGACTTCTACCTGCACAGCATTTTCTTCACCGTGTTTCTCTACGGCTACTGGATGGGCGCGGACACAGGCGTGTGGCGCGAGTTGGCGCGCTTGCGCCGGGTGTCGCTGGCGATGGCGGCAGTGGCAATCGCCGCTTTCATCGTGCTGCGGCTCGGCGCGCAGGGGCCGCCTTCCGGCGTGCCGATGGACACGCTGCGCATGCTCTACCTGTGGCTGGCGGTTGCCGCCATCCTCGGCTACGGCCACCGCCATCTGAACCGGCCCTGGCCGTGGCTGCGCTGGGCCAACGAATCGGTGTACCCGTGGTACGTGCTGCACCAGACGCTGATCATCGCGGGCATTGCGCTGCTGGCCCCTCTTGCACTCGGCCCGGTGCTGGAGCCAACGCTGCTGGTCGCGCTGACCATCGCCGGCTGCTGGGCACTCACCGACGGGGTGATTCGCCGCTTCAACTGGTTGCGGCCGCTCTTCGGGCTGAAGCCCCGGCGCGCCCGTTGCAAAGCGGAAATCACGTCACCGGCAGAGCCCCTTCCACCGGAACCAGGATGGCGCTCCCCGTCGCCACGAGCTTGAGGCTGCCGTCATCGCCTTGGCCATAGAGCTCGGCGGTGGTGAACACCTGCTTGCGTCCGGCCTTCACCACCTTGCCGCGCACAATGAAGGCACGGCCCAGCGCGGGCGAGAGGCAGTTCACCGAAAAGTGCGATGCCAGCACCCGCCCCGCCACCGTGGAGGCCGCGAAGCCGCAGGCCGTGTCGAGCATTGCGCCGATGAGCCCCGCGTGCAGAAAACCGGCGTACTGGCCCATGTCCTCCTCGCGCCATTCCATGCGCAGTTCGGCTTCGCCGGCGGCGGCCCGGGTCACTTCGAAGCCGGCCCAGCGATTGAAGGCGGCGGTCTTGTTGATGGCCTGAATGGTGTCGAGCATGGCTGTCTTTCAGAGAAGAAGGATGAAGCGTCGAGAACGGAAAAGCCACTCTACGAAGCGGCTCCGCTGCGCGCCGTCGCGCCCGCGACCCGCAAGGCCCGCGCAGTTGCGTTGGCGACAGCGCACTTTTTTTCGGCGGCTTTAACCCCGGTCGGCGAGCCCCGCCGTATGAGTGGTGGAACGAACCACTACCGAGGCTCCGATGACAACAATCTCTTCTTCTTCCTTCTTCCGTGCCAACCTGCGCGTCACCGTCGTTGCCGCGGCGTGGCTGGTGCTCGGCACCGGCGCAAACGCCCAGGCCGTGGCAACCGCCGGGGGCGCGGATGCGTCGCGCATCACGCAAGTCAAGGTCTACCCTGGCAGCGCCACGGTGGAACGCGTGGCGCGCGTCGCAGCCGGCAGCCGATCGGTCACCTTCGCCTGCCTGCCCGCCGGCCTCGACGTGCAGAGCCTGCAGGTGTCGGCCGGCGCATCGGTGCGCGTGGGCGAGACCTCGGTGCTCAGCGAGGCGCGCGAACTCTCGGCGCGCTGCGCCACCAGCGCGCTCGACGGCCGCATCCGCGAACTGGAAGACCAGAAGGCCGCGCTGCAGGCGGAGAACGAGGCACTCGGCATGGTGACGGGCTATCTCAAGGGCCTCTCCGGCGGCGGCGAATCGGCACAGGGCGCACGTGCGCCGACGGACGCCCGCAACCTTGCCGCGATGACCGATGCGATGCGCCGCACCGGGCAAGACTCGCTGCTGAAGCAGCACCAGATCCAGCGCAAGCAGACCGACATCGACCGCCAACTCAACCCGCTGCTTGCCGAGCGCAAGCGCTCGCAAGGCGACGGTGCCCAGGTGATGGCGGTCACCGTGACGCTGGCCGCCAGCACCGATGCCGACGTGAAGCTGAGCTACCAGGTCAACGGCCCCGGCTGGACGCCCACCTACCGCGCGCTGCTCGACACCGCCACGCGCAAGGTGCGCATCGAGCGGCAGGCCCTGGTGGCGCAGGCCACGGGCGAAGACTGGCGCGGCGTGAAGCTGGTGCTTTCCACCGGCCAGCCGCGCCGCGAAACCACCGGCCGCACCCCGAGCGCATGGCGCATCGGCATCGAGCCGCCGCAGCGAGCGCCCGCGAGCCCGGTGGCCGCCATGATGGCAGCGCCGGCGCCCGCTGCATCCCTCGACCGCCGGCGCGCCATGGCCGAGGCTGCGGAGCCGCTTTTCGACGTGGCCGTGTTCGACAACAGCTTTGCCACCGAATTTGCCGTGCCGCAAAGCATCGACGTGCCCTCCAACGGCCAGCGCGTGACGCTGGCGCTGGGCCAGCACGAAGACACGGCGAAGCTGGCCGCGCGCACCAGTCCGCGCGTGGACCCGAGCGCCTTCCTCGTCGCCGAACTTGCGCAGCCGACGGGCGTATGGCCAGCCGGTCCGCTGCAGCTGTACCGCGATGGCAACTTCGTCGGCAGCGGCCGCTGGAACGCGCCGGGCGACGCGAAGCTCACGCTCTCCTTCGGCCGCGACGAACTCGTGCGCGTGCAACCCGAGCCCGAGCAAGACAGCCAGGGCACGGGCGGCTTCGTCGGCTCGCGCGCCGAGCGCAAGGTGCAGCGCGCCTATGTGGTGGAGAACCGCCACCGCACGCCCATCGCGGTGCAGGTGCTGGAGGCCGCGCCGGTGTCGGTCGACGAGCAGGTGCGCGTGGCCGCGCAGTTCTCGCCGCAGCCGGGCGAGCTGGCCTGGAACAAGCAGCCCGGCCTCGCGATGTGGAGCTTCGACCTGGACGCCGGCAAGACTGCGCGCGTGGCGGCCGACTACACCATCAGCTACCCGAAGGACGCGCGGCTGCAGATGCGCTGAGCGCTGAGCGCGCGCAGTTCAGTGCGGCTCGGGTGCCTGGCCTTCGGCGAGGTCGGCACCCGGCTTGCGCTTCTTGCCGCGTGCCGCTTTCTTTGCCTGCCGCTCGGCGTCGATGCGCTGCCCCTCGGCGAGCCACTGCGCAAACTCTTCGGGTGTTTCGAGCGTGATGCGCCCGAGGTTGCCGGCGCGAAACTCGTGCATCACGATTTCGGCGGCCTTCTGCAGGTTGACGCGGCCCTTGCCCAGCAGCGCACCGCGCTTGCGGCCGATGGTGTCAAGCACGTCCTCGTCCTTCATCCCGGCGATGGTTGCTGCATCGAGTTCGACCAGCTTGAATCGCTCCGCGATGCCCGCCGCATAGTGCGTCTTCAGGTAGTTGAGCAGCTCCAGCGCCACTTCTTCCTCGTCGAAGGCATTGCGCCCCACCGCACCGCTGGCGGCCAGGTTGTAGCCGCTCTTGGGCACCACGATGCGCGGCCACAGCATGCCGGGCGTGTCCCACAGGTAGAAGTCGTCGGCCAGCGTGATGCGCTGCTCGAGCTTGGTAATGCCGGCTTCGTCGCCAGTCTTGGCCTTGCGGCTGCCGGTCAGGGTGTTGATGAGGGTCGACTTGCCGACATTCGGAATGCCGCAGATCAGCACGCGCATCGGCTTGGCCATGCCGCCGCGGTTGGGCGAGAGCTCGTGGCAGGCGCGCACGATGGCCTGTGCCGGCGTGGTCTGGCTCGCATCGAGCGGAATGGCGCGCGTGGCCGGCAGCGCGTTGTAGTGCGCGAGCCAGAGCGCGGTGCGCGCGGCGTCGGCCAGGTCCTGCTTGTTGAGCACCTTCAGCGAGGGCCGCCCGGCCGTGAGTTCGGCCAGCATCGGGTTGGCGCTGGAGCCCGGCAGCCGCGCATCGAGCAGCTCGATGACCACGTCGATGTCCTTCACCCGCTCGGTGATGGCCTTCTGGGTCGTGTACATGTGCCCGGGGAACCACTGGATCGCCATCGATGGATGTTCTTTCGTTTGCTCAGTCTGCGAGGGGGTTGGCTCAAGAGGCCGGGTGCGCATTGTGGACCGGGAATGTGCGCCGGATCACGCCGCTACGTTTTCGATAGCTGCGCATGCCCATTTTGCCTGCGCTTCGGCGCGCCTCGCCCTCTAGAATCCGCGCGCTGCACCCGCAGTCATTTTCAAAAATAGACACCCGAGGGAAATCCATGTTCAAGCGCCTTGCCGCTGCCGCCCTGCTGGCAGCCACCGTCGTTTCCACGACCGTCGTCCACGCCCAGCGTCCCTCGCCGCCGCAGGGCCCGCTGATCAGCGGCTACCTGTGCTGCAACATGCGCACCTACGGCAACTCCATCAGCGACATCAACTACGACGAGCAGGGCACGAGCATCGTGGCCGTGGGCACACCGGCCCGCATCACGGCCTACGACTTCCGCTGGTTCAACCTCGATCTGGCAGGCAAGCCCCAGCGCATCAAGAACGACTACAGCCGCAACATCACGCTGATCGACTTCGCCAAGCGCTACGTGGTGACCGAAGACCCGAAGCAGAAGATGGCGGCCTTTGCGCCCGCAGTCCGCGATGCCATCGTCGCCGGAAAGGTTGCGCCCGGCATGACGCGCGAGCAGGTGCTGATGGCCATCGGCTATCCGGTGGCCGGCGAGAACCCCAGCCTCGATGCACCCACGTGGCGCTACTGGCGCGACAGCTGGTCGGAGTACCAGGTCAACTTCGACGAGAAGGGCCTGGTCAAGAGCGTGCTGGGCGACCCGGTGGCGCTCAGCCGCGTGCTGGCACCAACACCTTAGTTCGCGTTGGCGCGCGTCTCGGTGCGACACGCGCAATCCCCTAGAGGTTTTGCATCGCGGGGGGCTGTTCCGCCCCTATCATTTGACTGAATGCCGCGCATCGGCGCGTCGGCCAAATTGAAACTTTTTGATGGAGTTACCGCGATGAAACCCGTCTCCGAACTGCTCAAGCGCCACGATTCCGCGGCTTGGCGCACCTCGCCGGACACCAGCGTGTTCGATGCGCTGGCAACCCTGGCGCGTTTCGAAGTGGGCGCGCTCATGGTGATGGACGGCGAGAAGCTGGTGGGCTTTCTCTCCGAGCGCGACTACACCCGCAAAGTGGCGCTGCAGGGCAAGAATTCCAAGGAAATGAAGGTCTCCGAGATCATGACGCCCGACGTGATGACCGTGACTCCGCAAACCCGTACGCGCGCCTGCATGGCGCTGATGAGCCAGCGCAAGTTCCGCCACCTGCCGGTGGTCGACGGCGACAAGGTGGTCGGGATGATCTCCATCCAGGACCTGATGGACGACATCATCGCCGACCACGAAGTGACCATCGCCCAACTCACGACCTATATCCAGAGTTGAATCCCTGCCTGCTCCAAGGTGGGGAACACGCCTACGCGCAGCGGGGCCGTTTAGGGCGCACAGTAGGGGCTCGTTCATCCATCAGCAGGGACATGGCATGCAGATTCAGGTCAACACGAGCAACGGCATCAACAACAAGGACGCGCTGGAGCGCTGGGCGGATACCGAGATCAAGCAACAGCTGAGCCGTTTCGTCGAGGACGTGACACGCGTCGAGGTTCATTTGAGCGACGAGAACCACGACAAGGCCGGCGGCGGCGACAAATGCTGCGTGATGGAAGCCCGCCTCGCCCACCACAAACCGCTTGCGGTAACGCAGCACGCCACCAGCCTCGACGAGGCCTTTCGCGGCGCGTCCGACAAACTCAAGCGCCTGCTGGACAACACGCTGGGCCGCTTGAACAACCACCGCGACCGCGAATCGATCCGCAAGGACGCGGGCTTCATCGCGGAGTAGCCGGGGTCACCCGGGCTTTGCCGGTTTCCGGGTGAGCGCCTTGGTGCGGGGCGCTCCGGCGGGAATCAGCGGCGGCCGGTGGCCGGTCTGCATCCACTCGTCATAGAAGCCGATCTTGCGGTCGACCAGCGACAAGGCGCGTTTCCAATCGGCAATGGTTTCGGTCACGCGCGCACGGTGCGCCGCGAGCATGTCGCGGCGCTGGTGCAGCGTGGTCTTGCCCCGCAATGCGAGCGCGGTGTATTCGCGCATCTCGGCAATCGACATGCCGGTGCGGCGCAGCCGGTCCATCAGGTCGAGCCAGCCGACGTGCAGCTCGCCGTAGAGGCGCCGGCCGCCCTCGTCGCGCGAAACGCCGGGCACGAGGCCTTGCGCTTCGTACCAGCGAATGGCGTGCACCGTTCGGCCGGTGCGCGCGGCGAGCTCGCCGATGTGAAAAGGAGTGCCGCTCTCAGCCGGCATGGGCGGCGGCGGACGGCGCCTGGAGCGCCTCCTGCACCAGTGCGGTGTCGAAGTACTCGGTCAGTTCTTTCACCTTGCCTCCTTCGAGTCGATAGACGTAGCAATAGCGGTTGTTGTAGCGCTTGCCGGCCTTGGTGGGCACGTCACCGCTGAAGAGCACCACCACCCGGTCTCCCTCGGCAATGATGCGCTCGGTCTTGCTCACGTAAGGGCCTGCGAATTGCGCGAACAGCGGCTTGAGCAGCTCCTCGCGGATGGCGGCCTTGCCCGCGTAGGTGCGCGACCACGGCGTGGTGCCTTCCAGCGTCCAGCGGGCATCGTCGGCCAGGCTGTCGGTGAAGAACTGGCCGTTGCCCTGGTCCAGCTCGGCGTGGATGCGCTGCACCAGCGCCTTGTTGTCTGTCGTCGTGTTCATGGCTGCAATTTCCTCGTGGAATGAATGAACCGGAAGTCCCGGTGAATTCATTGGAAATGCTCAAGTGCACTCTAGGTCAAGTGCCATGAACAAGGCTGGCGCATCAGCCTTTTCTTGCGTTCGCCATGGCCTTGCCGACCTCATTGCTGCCTTGGGCGGTGCCGCTTTGCGGCACGATTTCGCCTTCGCGCGAGGTCACTTCGGCGAGCCGCGCGGCCAGTTGCTCGGGTGTGTCCGCGCCAATGCCGAGCCAGGCGCCCTGCGTCAACGTGATGTGCGCGGCCTCGAAGGTGCCGGCGCCCGCACAAAGAATGGTGCGGTTCGGCGCATCCGCCGAGGCCAGCACCAGCATGGCGGGCACCACGGCCTCGGGCTTGAGCGCATCGAGCACTTCCTGCGGCATCAGGCCCTCGGTCATCCGCGTGGCCGCCGTGGGGGCCAGGCAATTGACGCGAATGTCGTTCTTTGCGCCCTCGATGCTCAGCGTCTGCATGAGGCCCACCAGCGCGAGCTTGGCGGCGCCGTAGTTGCTCTGGCCGAAGTTGCCGTAGAGCCCGGAAGACGAGGTGGTCATGACGATGCGGCCGTATTTCTGCTCGTTCATGAGCGCCCAGACGGCCTTGGTGCAGTTCACCGCGCCCATCAGGTGCACGTCGACCACCAGCTTGAAATCGGCGAGCTCCATCTTGGCAAAGCTCTTGTCGCGCAGGATGCCGGCGTTGTTGACCAGGATGTCGACCCGGCCCCAGGCGTCGACAGCCTGCTGCACCATGGCCTGCACCGCTTCGAAGTCGGTCACGGAAGCGCCGTTGGCCATGGCCTCGCCGCCCCCGGCCTTGATTTCGTCGACCACGGCCTGCGCAGCGCTCACCGACGCACCGGAGCCGTCGGCTGTGCCGCCGAGGTCGTTGACCACCACCTTGGCCCCGCGCGCCGCCAGGGCCAGCGCATGCTGGCGGCCCAGGCCGCCGCCCGCGCCGGTCACGATGACCACTCGGCCCTTGAAGTCGATGGTGCTGTTGCTCATTGTGTCGCTCTCGCTGCTTTCCTTGGAGATGGGGGTGTCCGCTGGCCGCTGTGGCGGCCGGCTGGCGTTTTACCCCAGAAAAGCGTGCCTGGGCGGCGGTCTTGGCGCGAACTCAGTCGCGCGCGTGACGCAGGGTTTCGCAGTAGGCCACCAGCTGGTCGAGCTCGGCCGACTTGTCGAAGAAAGCATCGGCGCCCAATTCCTCCGAACGCTGGCGCATCTCGGACGTGGCGTAATTGCTCAGCACCACGACCTTCTGGTTCTCCGCGCGGTCGCGGCAGGCCCTGACCACGCCCAGGCCGTTGCCGCGCTCCAGGAAGAGATCGACGATGGTCAGGTCCCAGTCGTCGCGATGCTGATGCAGCCAGTGCACGGCCTCTGCCTCGCTGCTGGCGCAGGCCACCACGTCCGCATCGGCCACGTCATGCAGGAAACCGACGAGGTTTTCACGGATGAGGGCGTTGTCCTCGACAAGATAGGCCTTGAAAGTCATGCCGGAATCTCCGGCCAAACCACGAGCCGGAGGGAAAAACTGGAACTTGCGGGGTGCATGCCACCCATGGTCTCCATGGCGGCGGACTCCGCAGTGAGCCATGCCGGCCAATGCCTGTAGGCCATCGGCCCCCGCAGCTGTCGTCAGGCGGGCTTTGTGACAGTGAGACGCGTAGGACAGTAACGGCGTCAGGCCGCGACGGCCATTCGCCCGCGGCCCAGCCCCAGGCGCGCTGGCGACACGTACTGTTCGCGGTAGATCTCGAAAGGCAGGGTGTCGGCGGCCTCGATGCGCTTCTGCTCCTGGATCGACTCCTCGGTCATGCGCTCGAACCCGGCCTGCTGCTCGGCCGAGAACGGCAGGGCCAGGAGCGCGGCGCGAATCTGCTCGGACTGCGCCCGCACAAAGCCGGTGAAAGAGTTGCCGTAGCGCTCCTCGATGACGGCCAGCACGCGCGCCGAAGGCAGGCTGTCCGGGTTCTGCAAGGCGGAAAGCGCCGCACGCACCGCATCGGCGTGCTGCGTGCCGCCGTTGGCGGCGTCGAGCGCGGCGGCAATGGGCAGGCATTGCCCGACCAGTTCGATGCCCCAGTCGGCCAGCCCCACCTCGCGCCCGCCGCGCAGCAGCTGCAGGCCCGGTTCGCGCCCGCGTGCGGCGGTGAGGTGCTGGTTGTGCGCCAGCTCGGCAATTTCCTGGGGCGTATCGGTCGGGCTGTCGCTCAAGAGGCACTGCATCAGGAACACGTCGATAAAACGCATGGTCTGCGCATTGATGCCCACCGGCTCGAAGGGGTCGAGGTCCATCAGCCGCACCTCGACGTATTCGACGCCGCGCTCGCGCAGCGCATGCAGCGGACGCTCGCCGGGGTTGATCACGCGCTTGGGTCGGATGGTGCCGTAGAACTCGTTCTCGATTTGCAGCAGGCTGGTGCCCAGCTGGTTGTAGTCGCCGCCCAGGTTGCGGATGCCGATGGACTCATAGGCCGGCCAGGGCCGCGTGAGTGCGTCCTGCAGCGAGGCGCCGTAGCCTTCGAGGCTGTTGTAGCTCACGGCCAGCGAGGCCTGCGCATCGCTCTGGTAACCCAGGCGCCCCATGCGCAGCGAAGTGCCGTGCGGCATGAACATGCTGCCGTCGCCCAGCGGCTGCAGTTCGTGCGGCCGGCCCGCGACAAAGCTCGAACACAACGCCGGCGAGGCGCCGAACAGGTACAGCAGCAGGAAAGCGTGGCGCCGAAAATTGCGGATGAGCGCGAAATACTGTTCGCTCGACACGTCGGGCAGCGACCAGTTGTAGTGAATGCCCGAAATGGTCTGCATGCGCCGCCCATAGCGGTGGCTCAGGCCCATGCGGTAGACGCTCTTGGCGCGCCCCACGTTCGAGGAGCCGTAGCGCCCGATGGGAATGGTTTCGTCGGTCGGCAGGCCGCAGGGCATGCTCGAGACCCACAGCCGCTCGTCTCCCAGCGTGTCGAGCACGCGGTAGGTGAACTGGTGCACGCGGGTCAACTCCTCGAGCGCAGATTCGACATCGGCATGCACGCCCGTGATGAGCTCCAGCTGCGATTCGCTGAAGTCGGTGGTGATGTGCGGGTGGGTGAGCGCCGAGCCCAGGGCAATGGGGTGCGGCGTGAGCGCAAGTTTGCCGTCCGGCAGCGCGCGCAGGCTTTCCTTCTCGAGGCCCCGCCGCATTCCCTTCAACCGCGCGGCTGAGAGTGCCCCTAGCCTCTGCTGCAATCTGCTGCTCATATTGTTATACCCGTCAATCTTCTAAGGGGCTGGAAGGTAGCACGGCCGCGCGGGCACTGCTCGTGCAGGGAATCCCGGGATTCGCTATGCTGCGCGCCGCTATTGTTTTGATAGCTGAGTTCATGTCGCGAGCCCTTTTTCAGCCAGATCCGGCGCCTGAAATCGAAAATCAGATGCGCGCCGCCGCGAGATCGATCTCGTCGGATTCGTAGACGGAGATCTGCGGCATGCCGTCGGCCATGGCGGCCAACGCCTTCGCGAAGGCACGCGAGGCCTCGACGCGGAAATGCGCCTTCAGCGCCTCCATGTCGCTCCAGCGCTCCACGAAGGTGAGCCGCAGCGGCTGCTGCACGTCGGCGCTGACCTCGTGCGAGATGCAGCCGGGTTCGGTGCGCGAGCGCAGCACATGCTCCGTGCTGATGGCCAGCATCGCCTGCAGGGTTTCGGCTTTCGCCATGGCGTGTCCGATAACCAGAATCATTTTGTCGTCTCCTTTCGCGGGTGCGTGAAGGCGCCGAAGGGCATGAAGTGAAGGGCGTTATGGCGCCAGCACGCGCAGGAGAAACCGGTTCAGATCGGCAATCTCCTCCATGCAGACCGAATGCGCCATCGTGTATTCATGCCACTCGACGGTATAGCCCAATGCGGCGAGCGCGTCTCGCGACTGCAGCGCCCTGTCGAGCGGCACCACCGGGTCTTGCCGGCCATGCGCCAGGAACACCGGGGTTTCGTGATTGGCCGCGTGCCGTTCGGCCGCGGTGGTGGCTGCGATGGGCAGGTAGCCCGAGAGGCCGACGATGCCCGCCAGCCGCTCGGTATGGCGCAGGCCGGTCATCAGCGCCATGGCGCAGCCTTGCGAGAAACCGGCCACCACGATGCGGTCGGCTTTGATGCCGCGGGCTTTCTCGCTGGCAATGAGCGTTTCGATGGTGGCCTGCGAGCGGCGCAGGCCCGCCTCGTCCTCGCGCGCGGCCAGGTCGGCCACCGCAATGTCGTACCAGGCCGGCATCTGGTAGCCGCCGTTGATGGTGACCGGGATCACCGGCGCATTCGGGAACATGAAGCGCACCGGGCCCACGCTCGACAGGTCGAGTTCATTGGCAATCGGCACGAAGTCGTTTCCGTCGGCGCCAAGGCCGTGCATCACGATCACCGTGGCGGTGGGATGGGGAGCGGTTTCGATTTCGATCGGGGAACGGGACATGGTCGGTAGAAGGTATTCAAAAAACTCGAACACCAGACCTTAGCGCATTCGGGCCGCCTGGGGCGCTGTCTCACGGAATGCAACACAATGGCGGTTCCGCGGAAATTCCATGAGCCTGAACCCGAAGCCCTCTCCTGCCGCCAAGGCATTCGACAGCGAAGCCCTGCTGCGCAGCACCGGCCTGCGCGTGACGCGTGCCGCGCAAACCGTGCTGGAATTGCTGGAACACGCCTCCCAGCCCCTGACGCATGACGACGTGGTTGCCGCCTACACCACCGCCACGGGTGAAACGCCCGACCGCGTCACGATCTACCGCGTGCTCGACCGCCTGGTCGAAGCGGGCCTGTGCGACCGCCGCGTGGGCGCGGACCGCGTCAACCGCTTCTCGCGCCACGTCGAAGCCGCTTCGGGCAACATCTTCGAATGCGACCAGTGCCACAAGGTGCTGGCGCTGCCTTCCGATCCCGAGCTCCCCAAGATGATGAGCCGGCTGGGCCGGGAACTGCGCAAGCAAGGCATCGACGCCCGCCACACCGCGCTCACGCTGCACGGCACCTGCGGGGAATGCAAGGGCTGAGCGCCGGGCGGGCCTGTATCTATTCCGTGGCCTACACGTTCCACGAAGGGAACGGGTCGGGAAGGTTCGCCCACCACGAAGCGCCGTAGCGCATTTCGCTTTCCGTCAGCAGGCAGGCATCGAGCCGCGCGCGCAGGCCGGCCTCGTCCATGCCGATGCCGATCAGCACCAGTTCCTGCCGCGCATCGCCGGTGGCCGGGTCCCAGTTCTTGCGGATGATTTCCAGCGCTTCTTCGTCGGCAGGCCAGTGTTCGCGCGGCACCGCCGCCCACCACAGCCCCGCGACGCCGTAGCGGCAGGCGCCACCCGCCTGCGACCACGAGCCCGCACGCGTGGCGCGGCTTGCGAGCCAGAAGAATCCCTTGGAGCGAACCACGCCCTCCCACTCGCTTTGCACCAACTCCCAGAAGCGCTGGGGGTGGAACGGCAGCCGCGCGCGATAGACAAAGCTGCGAATGCCGTAGGTTTCGCTCTCGGGCACGTGCTCGCCGCGCAACTCGGCCAGCCAGCCGGGCGCGCGTTCGGCCTCCTCGAAGTCGAACAGGCCCGTGTCCAGCACCCGATCGAGCGCAACGCGGCCGAACTCCGAGGTCTCGATGCGCGCACGCGGATTGAGACTGCGCAGAATGGCCATCAGGCGCTCGCGCTCTTCGGCGGTAACGAGATCGGTTTTGTTGACCACCAGCACGTCGCAGAACTCGATCTGCTCGATCAGCAGGTCGACCACGGTGCGCGTGTCTTCATCGCCGAGCGACTGGCCGCGCTGGCCGAGGCTGTCGGGCGAGCCGTAGTCGCGCAGGAAGTTGAAGGCATCGACCACGGTCACCATGGTGTCCAGCCGCGCCACGTCGGCCAGGCTCTTGCCGTCCTCGCCGGCGAAGGTGAAGGTTTCGGCCACCGGCAGCGGCTCCGAGATGCCGGTCGACTCGATCACGAGCTGGTCGAAGCGCCCTTCCTTCGCAAGCCGGCCCACCTCGACGAGCAGGTCTTCGCGCAGCGTGCAGCAGATGCAGCCGTTGCTCATCTCGACCAGCTTCTCGTCGGTGCGCGAAAGCTCTGCACCGCCGCCGCGCACCAGGGCCGCGTCGATGTTGACCTCGCTCATGTCGTTGACGATGACCGCCACGCGGCGGCCCTCGCGGTTGTGCAGGATGTGATTGAGCAGCGTGGTCTTGCCGGCGCCGAGAAAGCCGGACAGCACGGTGACGGGAAGGCGGTCGGTCATGAGATATGGCTTTATATGCAACAGAATTGCATTATACGAACCAACGCAACCAAGTTGCGTTTATCTCGGACCGACATTGCCCCGCCCCAGCACCGGCATAGACTCTTGCGTTCGATGCAACACCCTGGCCTTCCCGTTCTCTACAGCTTTCGCCGCTGTCCCTACGCCATGCGCGCCCGGCTCGCACTGGCCGCCAGCGGCGAGCCTTGCGAACTGCGCGAAGTGGTTCTGAAGAACAAGCCGCCCGAAATGCTGGCGGTGTCGCCGAAAGGCACGGTGCCGGTGCTGGCGATGGTCGACGGCACGGTGCTGGAGCAAAGCCTCGACATCATGCTGTGGGCCCTGCGCCGCAACGACCCGCTGCGCTGGCTGGAGCCCGGCGCCGGCACGCCCGACGACATGCTCGCGCTCGTGGCTGCGTGCGACAACGACTTCAAGCCGCAGCTCGACCGCTACAAATACCCGGGCCGGTTCGAGGATTCGTCCGGGAACGCATGCGAACGCGGTTCGCAATTCCTCCTGCAGCTCGAGGCAAGGCTTGCCGCCGGTTCCGGTCAACTCTTCGGCGCGCGGACCACCTTGGCCGATGCCGCGGTCATGCCTTTCGTGCGGCAGTTCGCCATGGTCGATTCCGCGTGGTTCGAAGGCCAGCCCTGGCCGCTGCTGCGCACCTGGCTGGCCGGCTGGTCCAAATCGCCGCTCTTCGAGCGTGCGATGCGGAAGTACGCGCCATGGGTCTCAGGCGAAATTGGCGTTGTCTACCCGCCAGCCTGATCAGCCGAAGTTTGGCGCCCGCCGTTCGCGCAGCGAGGCGACACCCTCGCGCACGTCGGCGCCTGCAAAACCCATGAACTCCAGTGCCAGCGAGGCATCGAAGGTTGGCCCGGCCTGGCGCAGCCAGTTGTTGAGCGCGTACTTGGTGAGGCGAATCGCGCTCTGGCTGCCGGCGGCGAGCCGGTCGGCCACTTCGTAAGCGCGCGGCAGCAGGTCGGCCTCGTCGACCGCAAGCGACACCAGGCCGATGCGCTCGGCTTCCTCGCCGCTCACCGGCTCGCACAGCAGCAGGTGGTACTTGGCCTTGGCCATGCCGCACAGGAGCGGCCAGACAATGGCCGCATGGTCGCCAGCCGCCACGCCGAGCCGCGTATGGCCGTCGACGATCTTTGCGCCCTTGCTGGCAATGGAAATATCGGCGAGCAGCCCCGCCACCAGCCCCGCGCCGACGGCCGGGCCGTGCATGGCGCTCACGATGGGCTTGTCGCAATTGATGATGTTGTAGACGAGGTCGCGCGCTTCTTTCCACACGCGCTGGCGCACCGCGTCGTCGGTGGTCATGTCTTGCACCATCGCAAGATCGCCGCCGCCCGAGAAGCCCAGCCCTTCGCCCCGCAGCACCGCGCAGCGCACCGTGTCGTCGGCCGACACGTCGCGCCAGATTTCGGCCAACTCGCGGTGGCCGTCATGGCCCGCCGTCGGCAGCTTGCCGTTGGCCGCGCGCATCTGGATGTCGAGCACCGCATCGTTGATGCCGCGGCGCGTGATGGAGAGGGTCTGGTAGCGGGCGTAGTCCATGGTGTCTCCGCCCCGCGCAGGTGCGAGGCCCTTCTTCTTCGTCGAAAAAACGAGAGGCCTATTTTCGCGCCGCAATTTCGCGGCAGCGCTGCACGTTGGCATCGAAACGTGGCGCCAGGCCGGGCTCGCAGGCTTCGTCGCCGGGCGTGAGCTTGCACATGCCGACGACTGCGTAGTCCATCACCGCCGCAGTACACATCGGGTAGGCCGCGAGGTCGGGATTGGCCTTGGCCTTGAAGCCCCAGCGCTCGGAAAACTGCACCGTGCGGGCCATCGCGCCGTGGAAGAAGCTGCGGTCCCGGGCGGCGACGGCGGCCTCCATGCGCGGCAGCTCCTCGTTCAGGTAGCCGACGGCGTCCTGGGGAAACGCCGACGGCGAATCTTGCTGGGCATTTGCGAGCGATGCGGCCAGCACGAGCGGCAGGACAGCGACGGCGCGCCGCAGCGAAGAAGGCGCGAAACGGGCGAACAGGCTTTGTTGGTGCATGGTCCGGGATTTTGCAACGTTTGGAAGCACCTTTGAAATGGCGGGCGCCGCGCCTACTTGCTTTTTTTCTGCCGGTCGAACTTGCGCCAGTACTGGAATTCGTCTTCGTGCACTTCCAGATCGACTTCGGAAATGCGCGATTGCAGCCGCTCCTGCACATCGGCCACGGCCTTGTTGTAGACGATCGGGCCCACCTCTTCAAGGAAGAAGCCGAGCAGCGCGCCGGCCGCGATGTTGCCGATCTTCTCTTCCATGTTCTCGTTGAAGTAGCGCTCGATCGAGGTGATCGCCTGCTGGCGCGCTTCCTTGGAAATCTCGATGGTCATGCGGGCCGCTCTTGGAGGTTGGGGCGTTCGATTGTGCCGCTACCATGCGCTGCGGGCACGCGCGGCCCGCAGCACAAAGACCTACAACACGGAGACCGCCTCATGAAATTTCGCCCTGCCTCGCTGGCCGCCCTTGCCCTGGCCGCCCTCGCCGCCATTTCGGGCTGCACCAACCTGACACCCACCGTGCCGCAGCGCCAGCTGATGCTGGTCGCCAACGACGAGAAGCAGTCGTGGAGCGATGCCGGTGCCGTGATCCTCGCCCCCATGGGGCGCGACACGGTGCAGGTGCTGGACATCGGCACCGACCCGCTCGCCCCGAAGCTCGTCGGCACGCTGCAGCTGGACAACACCATTGCCGGCCCGCCGGTCAACCTTGCCATCACGCCCGGCGAAACGCTGGCGCTGGTCGCCAACTCGCTCAACGTGGTGGAAGAAAACGGCGTGCGCAGACAGGTGCCCGACAACCGACTCTTCGTGATCGACCTGACCACCACGCCGCCCAAGCTGATCGACACGCTCACCGTGGGCAAGCAGCCTTCGGGCCTGTCGATCAACCGCGCGGGCAACCTCGCGCTGGTGGCCAACCGCGCCGACAACTCGGTCAGCGTGCTGCGCATCGCGGGCAAGAAGGTGACGCTGATCGACACCGTGGCCATGAACGATTCCGTGGCACACGTGCGCTTCACGCCCGACGGCAAGCGCGCGCTGGCCGCGAAGTTTCCGACCCACAAGATCGCGCTGCTCGAAGTGAACGGCGAGAAGGTCAGCTACAACAAGGTGGACCTCGCGGCCGGCCTCTGGCCCTACAACGTCGACGTGACGCCCGACGGCAAGCTTGCGCTCACGGCCGACAACGGCAACTCCGGCGCATCGGACGGACAGATCGACACGGTCAGCGTGATCGACCTTGAGGCCACGCCGCCGCGCGTGGTCGACAAGGTGGTGGTCGGCGACGGCCCCGAGGGCCTTGCCGTGAGCCCGACCGGCCGGCACGCGGTGGCCGTGCTCCTGCGCGGCAGTAACTCGGCGAAGAACGCCTACTTCTACAACCGCAACGGCTCGGTGGTGCTGCTGAAGATCGACGGCAAGAAAGTGACGCGCGCGAACGAGGTGGTGCTGCGCGGCCTGCCCGAAGGCGCGGTGTGGAGTGCCGACGGCAAGTACCTGTATGTGGGCAACTTCATCGACCAGGACATCACGATCCTGCGCGTGGACGGCGACACGCTGGTGCCGACGGGAAAGTCATTCCCGCTGCAGGGGCATCCGGCCGCGATGCGCGGGACAATGTCGCACTGACAACGCAAGCGACCTGATCGAAAAAAAGCCATGGCCCAACCCAAACGACAACTCCGCACGTTCGAACGCGGCATTCTCTGCCTCGCCATTGGTGCCGCCGTTCTGCTGGGGCCGCGCTTTCTGCAGGGCACGCGATGGTTCGATATGGTGGCGGGCGCCTACCTGGTCGGCTGGTTCGCGCTGGTGCTGGGGGTGGCGCTGGTCGGGGTCGGCCTGTTCCAGCGCGGCAAATCGCGCGAATAGGCACGCAACCAGGAAAAGACCCACCGGCCCAGGATCGGCCGACCGGTCAATCGGTCAATTGGTCGGCAAGAGGGCTCAGCCCTTCTTGCCCCGGAGCTTGCCGACGAGCTCCACGCCTGCCAGCACGATGGCTCCCGCCACGAGGCCCACACCGGCGTTCACGCCCATTGAGCCGAGCGCGCCGAACACGCCGCCCGTGGCCTTGGCCCAGTCTTCGATCGCGTGGCCGAACGCAGGCACGCCGTGCACCAGGATGCCGCCGCCCACGAGGAACATGGCCGCGGTGCCCGCAATCGACAGCCCCTTCATGAGCCAGGGCGCCGCAACCAGGATGCCGCGGCCCAGGGCCTGCGCCGCCTTGCTGGCCTGCTGGCTCAGGTACAGGCCCGCGTCGTCGAGCTTCACGATGCCGGCCACCAGGCCGTAGACGCCGACGGTCATGATCAGCGCAATGCCTGCGAGCACGCTGAACTGCGTGACAAACGGCTGGCCCTGCACGGTGCCCAGCGTGATGGCGATGATTTCCGCCGAAAGAATGAAGTCGGTGCGCACCGCGCCCTTGATCTTGTCCTTTTCGACCGCGACCACGTCGACGGTTTCGTCGGCCACCGCCCGCTCGTGACGCGCCGTGTCGGCCTCGTGCTCCTGCTTGTGCAGGAACTTGTGAGCCAGCTTCTCGAAGCCCTCGAAACAAAGGAAGGCACCGCCGATCATCAGCAGCGGCGTGACCAGCCAGGGCAGCCAGGTGCCGATGGCCAGTGCCGCGGGCACCAGGATGAGCTTGTTGACGAACGAGCCCTTGCACACGGCCCAGACCACCGGCAACTCGCGGTCGGCCTTGACGCCCGAGACCTGCTGCGCGTTGAGCGCCAGGTCGTCGCCCAGAACACCGGCCGTTTTCTTGGCGGCGACTTTGGTAAGGACGGAGACGTCGTCCAGAACGGTCGCGATGTCGTCGAGCAGCAGAAGCAGGCTGGTGGCCATGGCAATGGTCGGTGTGAAAAAAGAATCGGCGAGCTTAGCCGCAACCGCGGCCCTCGCCGGCAATACCCGTACGCGGCAGGCGCGTCAGGCGACGCTGCGCTTGAGGCGGATTTCTTCGACCCGCACGGTACCGAGCGCGGTGGTCTTGGCGGTCTTCATTTCACGCTTGAAGCCGGCAAGCTCGATGAAGCGCATGGCGCGGTCGTTGCGAATGGGCACCCACACGGTGACCGTGGTGCAGCCCTCTTCCTCCAGGCCTTCGCGCGCGGCGTCCCACAGCGCGACGCCGATGCCCTTGCCCCAGTGTTCGGGCTTGACGTAGATGGCCCAGATCTCGCCCGTGGTGGACGGCGTCTTGGGATCGCGCGAGCGGTCGAAGCCGACGAAGCCGACGATTTCGCTGCCGAGCACCGCCACCTGCACCTGCGGCTCGCTGAACTCGATGGCTTCGCGCCATTTGGCCTCGCGGGTGGCCGGGGCCAGCGCGCGCAGCTCTTCTTCGGGCAGGATGCCCTGGTAGGCAACCTGGGCAGCCAGGGTGTGGACTTCAGCGACGGCCTTGGCGTCGCGCATCGTGGCGGGGCGAACTTCGTAATCTGACATGAATGCGGAAAATCAAATGGAACCGGGTATTGTCGCCGCACCGCTAAACTGGGCGCTACATACGCCGCATACACAGCATCAAACAGGAGTCAGATATGGCCAAGGGTCAACAACGCGCGAACAAGGAAGCCAAGAAACCGAAGAAGGACACTTCGCCGCCCAAGCCCGTGGGCACCGGCGGCATCGAGCCGGTCCGCACGCTCACCACCGCGGTCATTCCGCGCGGCAAGCTCAAGAACAAGTGACCGACGAAGCGCCAGCGCCTGCCAAGCCGGCCCAGCCGCGGAACCCGCTGCACGGGCTCACGCTGGAAGCCATCGTCACGGCGCTGGCCGACTACTACGGCTGGGAGCAACTGGGCGAGCTTGTTCCCATCCGCTGCTTCACGTTCGAGCCGAGCGTGGGCTCCAGCCTCAAATTTCTGCGCAAGACGCCATGGGCGCGCGAGAAGGTCGAAAGCCTTTATCTCTTCATGCTGCGCGAACAGCGCCGCGAGCAACAACAGCAGCAGCCTCCGCAGCGATGAAGGTCCGGCTCGAACCCTCGGGCCTCGGCTTCGAGGCCGGGGCCGGCACCACGCTCCTGAAAGCAGCCGAGGCGGCCGGCATCGAAATGCCGAGCTCCTGCCGCAACGGCACCTGCCGCACCTGCATCTGCCAGCTGCTGTCGGGCTCTGTACACCACATCGTCGAATGGCCCGGCCTGAGCGCCGAAGAAAAGACCGAGGGCTGGATACTGCCCTGCGTGGCCGAAGCGCAAAGCGATCTTGCAATCGATGCGCCGAAGGCGTTTTCGGTCTTCTGAGACCGGTCCCCCTGTTCAGCTCTGCTTGACTGTCTGGGCCGGCATCGCGACCACCATTCGGTCGCGCTGCGCCAGCGAGGGGAACAGCTTGAACCAGCCCAGCGCCACCATCATGGTTCCCACGCCGCCCAGCACCACAGAGCCCACGGGCCCCAGCAGCGCCGCCGTGGCGCCCGATTCGAACTCGCCCAGCTGGTTGCTGGCGCCGATGAAGATCGAATTGACCGCGCTCACCCGGCCGCGCATGGCGTCGGGCGTTTCGAGCTGAACCAGGGTCTGGCGGATGACGACGTTGACCATGTCGGCCCCGCCGGACACTGCCAGCGCAATCAGCGAAACGATGAAGCTGCGCGAGATGCCGAACACCACCATGCACAGCCCGAAGACCCCGACGGCGATCAGCAGGGTGCGGCCGATGCGGCGCTCGATGGGCCGGCGCGTGAGCGCAATCGACATCACGAGCGCGCCCACGGCCGGCGCCCCGCGCAGGAGCCCGAGCCCCCACGGCCCGCTGTGCAGGATGTCCTTGGCGTAGATGGGCAGCAGCGCCACCGCGCCGCCCAGCAGCACCGCGAAAAGATCGAGCGACACGGCGCCGAGCACCGGCTTGCGCTTCCAGATGAAATTGACCCCGGCGAATACCGTGGCCAGCGTGACCGGCTCGCGCGCGGCCGGCGTATAGGCATAGCGCAACCGCAGCACCAGCACGCAGGCGATGGCAAAGCACAGCACGCTCGCGCCGTACACCACCGCCATGCCCGCCACGAACAGCAGGCCGCCGAGCGCCGGCCCGCCGATGATCGCGCCCTGCATGCCGGCCGAGCTGAAAGCCATGGCCCGCGGCAGCATGATGGGCGGCACCAGCAGCGGCGTCAGCGCCTGCTGCGCCGGCATCTGGAAGGCCCGCACGGCGCCGAGCACCAGCGACAGCCCCAGCAGCAGGCCGCGCGTGTCGAACCGCTGCGCCACCGCGAGCAGCAGCACCAGCGCCACCACCCCCTGCACCGCAAAGCAGGCCGCCACGATACGGCCCCGATGACGGCGGTCGACCACGTGGCCGGCCAGCAGCGCCAGCAGCAGCGCGGGAACGAACTGGTAGAGGCCGACCAGGCCGAGATCCCACGCGCTGCCGGTGAGCTCGTACATGTGCCAGCCGATGGCCACCAAAAGCATCTGCGACGCCGCGGTGCCGAACAGGCGCGCCACCCACATCTGCATGAACGGGCGCTCGCGCCTGAGGTCGGAAAAGCTCGGGGGCGGAGTAACGGAGGCGGAAACCGACGCAGCGGAAGAGGAAGGAAAGGCGGGGCCGGACATTCGTTCGAGGATAGCCGAGGCTTCATGAGCCTCGCATGAGGGTGGGCTCTCCTTCTTCCTCTCTACACTCGGCCGCATCCATGCCCGATACCGCCTCCCTCGACCTCATCGATCTCGTTCACGAAGACGCCCATCTGCTGGTGCTGAACAAGCCTGCCGGCCTGCTGTGCGTGCCCGGGCGCGGCGAAGACAAGCAGGACTGCCTGAGCGCGCGCGCCATGCAGCGGTGGCCCGACGCGCTGATCGTTCACCGGCTCGACATGGCGACCAGCGGACTGGTGCTGATGGCGCGCGGCGCCGCCATGCAGCGCGCACTCGGCGACGCGTTTGCGAACCGCGTGGTGCACAAGCGCTACGAGGCCATCGTGGACGGCACGATGCCGGCGCAACAAGACGAATGGTCGACCATCGATGCGCCGGTGATGGCCGATTGGCCCCGGCGCCCGCTGCAGAAGGTGGATCCGGCGGGCAAGCCCAGCGTCACGCGCTGGCGGGCGCTTTCTTCAGTATCGAATGGAGAAACCGCTGCCACGCACGTGCTGCTGGAGCCGCTCACGGGCCGGTCGCATCAGCTGCGCGTGCACATGCTGTCGATCGGCCATCCGATTCTGGGCGATGCGCTCTATGGCAGTGCCGAGGTCCAGGCGCGCGCCCCGCGCCTGCTGCTGCATGCGAGCGAGCTGGGCTTCGTGCACCCCGCAACGCAGCAGATGCTTCGCTTTCAGAGCCAGCCGGACTTCGCCCTTTCTCTTTCTTCTTCTCTTTTTTCTACAGCCCGCCCTTGACCACGAGCACCGGCATCGGTGCGTCCTGGAGCACGCGTTGGGTCACGCTGCCGAGCAGCAGCTTCTCGATGCCGCTGCGGCCGTGCGAACCCATCACGATCAGGTCGGCCGCAATGGCAATGGCGGTATCGACGATGCCTTCGTGCACCACATGCCCGTCGATCACGCGCTGGTCGCTGTGCAGGCCTTCGGCCGCCAGGGCGGCAACGCCGCGTGCGAGCGCCGCATTCGCGCTCGCGGTGGCCGCGGCCAGGTATTCGTTCTGGCCGAGCGCGTAGTCCGCGCCCACGCCGATGAAAGGATAGTTGTCGATCACGTGAATCAACGTGATGCGGCTTCCGAACGCCAGCGCCAGGCCGCTGGCCTTGCTGACCGCGAGCATGGAAGTTTCGGAGCCGTCGATCGGAACCAGGATGTGATTGAACATGGCGGACCTCACTTTCATTCGTTCGCAGGCAGGCGCGGCTCGCAATCGAGCCGGGCCTCGAATTTAACCCCTCGGCCGGGGCGTGACTGTAGGACTCAAGCCAGCGGGGTCAATCCCCCTGGAAACCCTGAGCGCGGCAGGTGACGACGAGGGTGTCGCGCCAACCGGCGGCCTCCTCTTCGAGCGGCTGGATCGGCGTGGACTCGTGGATCACGCGTGCGTCGTCGAGCAGCAGCAGCGTCCACGGCTCGGTCATGGTGAAGCGCTCGCCACGCCTTCCGTTGGCTTCGAACACGCGCGTTTCGCCGCCCTTGATGCCACTTCGGCCCACCAGCGCCACCGCCACCAGGTCGACACCGTCGCGGTGCGCGCCTTCGGGCGTGGGCCGGCCGATGCCGCCGGCCGTGTCGATGCGGAACTGGTGCGCCTCGACGAACCACGGTTGCGCCGCGGCGCCGCGCATGCCGCTCGCCGCTTCGCCCAGGCGTTGCAGCAGGCGCTGCCACACCGGCTGCGCCACGGTGGCTTCGTGCATGGGCGCGAACCAGCGCTGCATGCCGCCATGCAGTGCGTTGTATTCGACCGGCTGCCAGTGCGCGCGATGCGGCACCTGCTCAATCGCCTGGCCTTCGACGGTGAAGCACGCATGGCGCCGCGTGCGATAGCGGCCGCCGTCCTTCAGGTATTCATCCGGTGGAAGACTGTTCCAGTCGGCGTGCAGTGCTTCGAGCTGGTCGAGCGGCACGCCGAGCCAGTCGCTCACGCCTTGCGGGCTGAGCACCGCATAGCCTTGTTCGCGCAGCGCGGCCGGCAGTTCGGCGGGCTGGATGAACGGCGGTGCGAACGCGGCCATGGTCACGACGCGGTGACTTTCACGTCCTTCCAGAACGCGACGCGATCGCGGATTTCCTCGGCTTCGGGCTTCGGGTCTGCGTAGTACCAGGCGGCGTCGGTGTGGAGTTCGCCGTTGACCAGCAGCGAGTAGTAGCTGGCCGTGCCCTTCCAGGCACAAGTGGTCTTGTGATTGCTGAAGGTGACGTGATCGCGGTTGAGCGAGCTCATCGGGAAATAGTGGTTACCTTCGACGAGCACGGTGTCGTCGCTTTCGGCGATGGTGACGCCGTTCCAGGTTGCTTTCATTGTCTTGCTCTCCACGGGGAAGGGATATTGTGCCCTTTGCTTTTTGTATGGGTTTCTGTCCGGGTGATCTGGGGCCTTGTTTGTTTCCCGAGGCCGGGATATCCGCCCGGCGGCGGACTCACTTTCTTTTGCTTCGCCAAAAGAAAGTAAGCAAAGAAAAGGCGACCCTACTGTCTGCGTCCCTTCGCTGCGCTACGGGCAACCTGCGGTGCTCGACTCCGGCGGGGGTCCGCAGAACTCGCTTCGCTCAAACAGCTGCGGCCCTGATCCCGCCTCCATCTGCGCTCCTCGGCGCATACAGAAGGGGTGGGAGCCGACAGGCCATCGCTTCGCTCGGCCCCAGCACGAACAGCCAACAGCCGATACCGCCCCCCGCGGCGCGTAGCGCCGCAGGGGCTTGGTGGCCGAGCGAAGCAAAGGCCCGTTCGGTTTCCAAGCCCCTCTGTATGCGCCGAGGAGCGCAGGGTTTCGCGGATCAGGGCTCGCAGCTGTTTGAGCGAAGCGAGTTCTGCGAGACCCCGCGAAACCCGAGCACCGCAGGTTGCCCCGTAGCGAAGCGCAGGGGTCGCAGACAGTGGGGTCGCCTTTTCTTTGCTTACTTTCTTTTGGCGAAGCAAAAGAAAGTGAGTCCGCCGCCGGGCGGATATCCCGGCCTCGGGAAGCAAACGAAGCCAACAGCCAACAAGAAATCAGGCCCCCAACCAATGCACACTAAAAAGCCTCTCAGGATCCGTCCAAACCGCCAAAGGCCGAAACCCCGCCTTCACAGCCAGCGCCCGCAACCCATCCACGGTGAACTTGTGCGAGTACTCGGTATGAATCGTCTCCCCTTCCTCGAACCCGAACCGCTCACCGTTCAGTGAAACAGCCTGGGCCCGGCGGCTCACCAGGTGCATCTCGATGCGCTGCTTCGGCGCGTTGTAGAACGCCGAATGCGCAAAGCCATCAAGATCAAAGTCGGCATCGAGCTCGGCATTGGCGCGCCGCAGCAAATTGAGGTTGAACGCAGCCGTCACGCCTTGCGCGTCGTTGTACGCCGCATGCAGCCGAGCCGGGTCTTTCACCAGATCGACACCGATCAGCAGCCCCCCGCCGCGCAGCATCCGCGCCGCAAGCTGCAGAAAAGCCAGCGCCTCGTCGGGCTCGAAATTTCCAATCGTCGAGCCGGGGAAAAACCCCACGCGCTTGCCCGCGCCCGGCATTGGCGCCGGCAGCACCAGCGGCATCGTGTAGTCCGCCGCAATCGGCTGCACCACGAGTTGGGGGTAGTCGGCCTTCAGCCGCTCGGCGGCGGCCTCCAGATGCTCGCCCGAGATGTCGATCGGCAGGTAGCGCTTGGGTGCCTCGAGCGCATCCAGCAGCAGCCGCACCTTGGTAAGGGAGCCGGCACCGAACTCCACGATCTCGGCGCCGGGGCCGATCTGTTCGGCGATCTCTCCGGCACATTCGCCGAGGATGCGCAGCTCGGTGCGCGTGGGGTAGTACTCAGGCAATTCGCAGATGCGGTCGAACAGCTGCGAACCTGCCGCGTCGTAGAAGAATTTGGGTGAAATGCTGCGCGGCTTGCGCGCAAGACCCTCCTGCATCTCGCGGCCGAATTCGGAGAGCGGCGCACTCGGCACGACGGCGGCGGTGGCGGGCACCGCGGGCTGGCGCTGCTGTTGCGCGGCGGCGAACGAGAAGGAGGACGAAGATGTTGGATTGCGCATGATTCAGACGTCTTTCGCGAGCCGCAGCCCCGAGAACTGCCAGCGCGCCGCCGGCGGAAAGAAGTTGCGGTAGCTGGGCCGCGTGTGCCCGGCCGGGGTGGCCACGCTGCCACCGCGCAACACCAGTTGACCCACCATGAACTTGCCGTTGTATTCGGCCGCGATGCCGGGCATGGGCCTGAACCCGGGATAGGGGTCGTAAGAGGAACGCGTCCACTGCCAGACATGGCCGGTCATCTGCGAGATGCCGGGCGCATCGAAGGCGGCCTCCCATTCGAACTCGGTGGGCAGCCGCGCACCGGCCCATTCGGCATACGCGGCAGCTTCGTAGAAGCTCAGCTGCGAAACCGGTGCCTCGGCTTCCATGGGCCGCACGCCGTGCAGCCCGAACACCTGCCAGCCGCCCTGGTGCTGCAGGGCTCCGAGCCGTGGGTCGTCCGCCGCAATCCAATAAGCCGGATGCCGCCAGCCCTGCGCCTGCACCGCGGCCCAGCCGTCGGACAGCCAGAGCTCGGGCCGCTGGTAGCCGCCATCGGCAATGAATTGCGCGTAGTCGCCGCAATTCACCAGCCTGTCGGCAACGGCATAAGGCTGCAGCAGGGCATCATGGCGCGGTGTTTCGTTGTCGAAGGCAAAGCCTTGCCGAGGCCCTTCATGGCCGACCTGGACCACGCCGCCGGGCTGCGGCAGCCAGCGCATGGTCGGCGGCACGGCGGCGAGCCGCAGCGCGGGCCCCGCGGCCGGCTTGTAGGCGGGCAGCAGCGGGTTGCACGACAACGCATGAAGAATGTCGGTCAGCAGCAGTTCCTGGTGCTGCTGCTCGTGGTGCAGCCCGAGCGTCACGATGGGCTCGATGGCGGCCCAGTCGTGGTCGCCCATTTCCCCGTCGAGCAGCGCGAGCACCGCCTCGTCGACATGGCTTCGGTAGGCATGCACCTCGTCCACCGACGGGCGCGTGAGCAGCCCCCGCTGCGGCCGCGGATGCCGCGGGCCGAGCGCCTCGTAGTACGAGTTGAAGAGGTAATGAAAGCGCACATCGAAGGGCCGGTAGCCCGTGGCGTGCGGCTGGAGCAGCACGGTCTCGAAGAACCAGGTCGTGTGCGCGAGATGCCATTTGGTCGGGCTCGCGTCAGGCATCGACTGGATGCACTGGTCTTCGGCGGAGAGCGGCGCGGCGAGCGCCAGGCTGGCGGCGCGCACCTCGCGGAACTTGTCGCGCAGTGCGCTCGCCGCCTGGGTGATCGGCCGGGAAAGCGTCATGGTGTCTCCAGTCGGGTCAACCGCAAGTTGTAGCCGATTCGTATTGCTGCAGTGCGTAGGACAAGTTCTCGCCCTGGCGCTGCATTGCAGGCGCCGATCGGTGGGGGGAGTCACTGTGGCACAAGATGCGCCGGCGTGCAGGGCGGCTGCGTATCATCCGTTCGATGCAAACGAACAACGCCTCCGCCCGCCCCCACGTCGTCATCGTCGGCTGCGGATTCGGCGGACTCGAAGCCGCCCGAAGACTCGACAGCGCCGACGTGGATGTGACGGTGATCGAAAAAACCAATCACCACCTGTTCCAGCCTCTGCTGTACCAGGTGGCGACCGCCGGACTGGCCGCGCCGTCCATCGCGGCGCCGGTGCGGGCCCTGTTCCGCCAGCAGCCGCGCATCACCACGCTGCTCGGCGAAGTGAGCGCCATCGATCCGTCGGCGCAAGCGGTTCAATTGACCAACGGCAGCCGGGTGAGCTACGACCACCTGATCGTCGCGGCCGGCGCCACGCACAGCTATTTCGGCCATGACGAATGGGCGCCCCTTGCGCCCGGCCTCAAGACGCTGGCCGACGCCTTCGAGATCCGCCGGCGCGTGCTGATGTCGTTCGAGACGGCCGAAACCGCAACCGACCCGCAGCGCCGCCGCGCCCTGCTCACCTTCGTGGTGATCGGTGCCGGGCCGACCGGCGTCGAAATGGCCGGCACCCTGGCCGAGATTGCCAAGCACACCCTTTCCGGGGAGTTCCGCCACATCGACCCTAGCAGCGCGCAGGTTCTGCTGGTCGAAGGCGGGCCGCGCGTGCTGCAGGCCATGCCCGAGAGCCTGAGCCAGAAAGCGCTGGAACAACTGGAAAAACTCGGCGTCGAAGTGCGGCTGAATGCCCGCGTGACCGCCATCGACGCTCATGGGCTCGAAGTGCAGTCAGGCGGCGGCGCAGACGGCGCGCCGGCCACCGGCTACCGCATCGACAGCAGCTGCGTGGTGTGGGCGGCGGGCGTTGCGGCTTCGCCGCTGGGCCGCATGCTGGGCGAAGCGACGGGCGCGGAATGCGATCGCGCGGGCCGCATCAAGGTCGAGCCCGACCTGAGCCTGGCCGGCCACCCCGAAATCAGCGTGGTCGGCGATCTTGCGGCGGCCATGAGCCATGCACCCGGCAAGCCGCCGAAGCCCGTGCCCGGCGTGTCGCCCGGCGCCAAGCAGATGGGCCGCGCAGCGGCCGCGAATATTCTTCACCGCATTGCGGGCGCGCCGACGGTGCCCTTTCGCTACCGCGACTACGGCAACCTGGCCACCATCGGCCGCAACTCGGCGGTGGTGGACCTGGGCACGCCTTTCGGCCCGCTGCGTTTCAGCGGCCGGCTCGCATGGCTGTTCTGGCTGTTTGCGCATGCGTACTTCCTGATCGGCTTTCGAAACCGCATCGTCGTGATGATGGACTGGGCCAGCGCCTATTGGAGCTTCCAGCGCAACGCGCGCGTGGTGGCGGACGTGCAGGGCAAGAGCGAGTCCTAGGCGGCGAGGCGCCCGCCGGGCCGGCAGCCCCGAGCGCGGCTCAGAAAAGAAAGTCGTTCGAACGGTTCTCGCGCTGGCGACGCCGCCAATCCCACGGCGCTGTCGGTTTGGCGCCGGCCCAGAGCCCCTGGCGCTGTGCACGCGCGCTCTCCTGCAACTTGAACAACCCGCCGCCGCGCCGCGTGGCAATGCCGTTGAAGTCGTACACCCATGCCCAACCTTCGGCCACCATCCGCGTTCCGGCATCCTCGCCGTTGCAACTCACATCGGCCACCGTGCGGCCATAGCGGTCGGTGTCGTGCTCGGTGATCACGGCCTGCTCGAAATAGCAGATGCGGCTCAGCGCCTGCCTGCTGCGCTGTCCGTAGGGCTGGGCTCTTTCAGGTGCATCGATGGCGGCAATGCGCACCTTGACCTCTTCATAGGAACCGATGCGGCCGCAGCGGGCGGTGAGCGTGTCGCCGTCGCTGATGCCGACGACCAGGCAGGTTCGCGCAGCGGCGTGCGACAACAGGGGCAAAAGCGCAAGACAGATGACAGGCAGGAAGCGCAAGCGCATGAGCAGAGAGAGAAAAACGTGGCAGTAAAAGCCACGGATTCTCGGTGCGAAGTGCCCCGCCCCGCGGGCACGAACCCGCTGTTACGCGGCGGCCTCGTTCTCGTCTTCCTGCAGCAACCGCCACATCACCTTGCCGCTGCCGCTCTTGGGCAGAGTTCGCGGTTTTCAGCGAACACCCGCGAACAGTTTTTCCCCTGTAGCAAGCGGTTTTTGGTTCGTTGAGGTACGCTCAAGTACGCAAATGTTTTCCGTACGTTTTTCGTACGCCACGCCATGTCAAACATCTCCAAGGTTTCCGAACGCACGAAGCTGAAGCCCAGGCGCGAACCGTACTGGGCGAAGTTGTCCAAGGGCTGCTACGTCGGCTTTCGGAAGATGACCGCGGGCACCGACGGCACATGGCTGGCTCGCAGCCTGGACGACACCACTGGCAAGCAGCTCTATCGCCCGCTCGGCGACTTCACAGAACTGCCCGATCATCAGAGGTTCGACGCAGCAAGCAAAGCCACGAGCGTATGGCTCGAGCATCTTGGGAAGGGCGGCAGCAACGACGCTACGACCGTGGGCGCGGCCTGCCGGAAGTACGTGGCGCATATCCGCGACGGCAAGGGAGACATGGCGGCGGACGATACCCAAGCGCGGCTCGATCGGCACGTTCTCAGCGATAAGAAGCTGATGGCGGTAGAGATCGGCAAACTGACCCCGGCGCACATCGAGGCATGGCGCAGGGCTCTCCGCGACAAGCCCAACCCCAGCGGCGCCAACAAGGGCAAGAAGCGTTCCGACAGCACGATGAACCGCGACATGAACACGTTCCGGGCCGTGCTCAACCTCGCCTACCGGGACGGCCTGGTGACGTCGAACTTTGCATGGCGCGCCAAGCTCGCACCGAACAAGAATGCGGACAAGCGCCGCGACGTGTATCTCGACAAGAACCAGCGCCGAAAGCTGATCGAGTGCGCCACCAGCGAAATGGCCGACTTCCTTCGCGCCCTGTCACTGGTACCTCTACGCCCCGGGGCGCTGGCGGCGCTGACCGTTGGCAGCTTCGACAAGCGGCTCGGGGTGCTGACCATTAGCAAGGACAAGGCGGGCAGCAATCGCAAAATCTCGCTGCCGGAAAAGACCGCCGCATTCTTCGCGCTGCACTGCAAGGACAAGCTGCCTGCCGCGCCGATCTTCACCAATGCTGCCGGCCGGCCATGGGGTCGGGACACCTGGGGCTACCACTTCAACCAAGCGGCCGCGCTGGCAGACATGCCGCCAAAGGCGACGACGTACAGCGTCCGGCACAGCACGATCACCGATCTCATCCACGCGGGTGTTGACAGCTTGACGGTCGCGCAACTGTCGGGCACGAGCATCGGAATGATCGAGAAGCACTATGGCCACCTGACACGCGACCATGCACGAACGGCACTGGCCCACCTGGCCCTGTAACCCTCACTCTCGCACACCAAATAGCTTCAATGGCTCGACAAAAAACAACCTTCACGCCACCGCCGTGGTTCGACTTGGCAAAGTATGCCCACGCGGAGAAGATGGACGCGGCGGACTGGTACATCAACCTTCTGTTGCGCGGGCACCTTTCGCGCAACGACGATGACGGCCAGCTTTCCGACTATCTGCGCGAGGTGCCGTTGGTCCGCCGAGGTCATGACAGCGCATTCATGCTGCAACTCATGTTGGCGAAACGGTCTGACGTCGATCAGGACGTGCAGCGCATTCTCAGCGGGTACGAACCTCTCTCCAGTGTGAAATCTCTTCGGACTGACGAACTGTATTTCTTCGAGAAGCGGCTGCCAGAGCACATCCGGGAAATTGGCCGCATCTATGAGCCTGGCAAGTGCACTCGCGACGCCTTCCCCCCGGGATTTTTCGATTCACTGGATCAGACGTTTCCGGAGCGCATGCTCGGGGTGTTCGTACGAATCGATCTGAGCAAGGCCGATGACGAGATCGTCGCCGATGTGCGCGACTTCATCGCGGAAAAGCGACGGGAATTTGCCAAGCTGCCCATCCCGCAACCACACCGCGAAGCGGCGCGCATCTTCGGCAAGCACAACGCGGCGAACATGAAAACCTTTGCGGCTCGCGCTGTCCTTCCGTGCATGGACATTCAACGATGGGTGAACGAAACCGACTCGGCCATCACCAGCGCTGCCCTCGCACGGCTCTTGGAGATCGATCCGGACGCGCTGCGCGAGACAAAAAAGAACTGCACAGAACTGCTCGACAACATGGTGATGCGCGGCTGGCTCACAGCGCCAGCGCGTGCAGCGGTTCGAAGCAAGCGGCGCAATTCCTAGGGAAACTTTTGCGCAGAAAGCTCCATAGGAATCAGGAGCCCAAATCCCGAGACTACAACTGTTCACTACCGAAGAAAGGCGAACAGTCATGAAGTCAGCAGCCACGGTCCCGCAGTTCTGCGAGGGCCACAACATCAGCCGGACCCACTTCTATGAGTTGATCAAGCAAGGCAAGGCGCCGCGCTTGATGAAGGTGGGCCGGCGCACCCTCATCAGCCAGGAAGCCGCGGCCGAGTGGCGCCGCCGCATCGAAGCAGAAACGGCCGCCGAGCAGGTCACGGCGTGAGGTGCAGCATGGACAACCCTACACTCGAAAAGGCGAAGGGGCCGACCGTTGCAGCGGTAAGCCCCCTCAAGACTGGACAGTCTGGGTGCGAGTTTAGCCCCACTTCGACCCACAGTGAAGCCCAGCGCCGCCGCATCGTGGCCGCGCTCCGGCATCGGCCGCAAAGTACCGAAGACCTTCGCAAGCTCGGCATCTATCAGGTCGCCGCTCGCATCAAAGAACTGCGCGATCGGTTTGGCTACGCCATCACTACTGATTTGGTAGTGCTTGTGGATCGAGCCGGTTTTCGACATGCCCGCTGTGCCCTCTACACACTGGTATCAGAGGTGCGCACGCATGGCGGCTCGATGTCGAACCAGCTGGCAGTGTTGGAAGGCGCGGCCTCGGCGGACACGCGCCCGTGTCTCGCGGCAGAGAGCGAGAGGCCCTATGGCGTGGGTGCAGACATGGAGCGGCAATAAAAATGGGCCGAGACAAGCGCCCGGGCCCCGTCGCGCCCCATATCCGGATCGACCTTTCGTTGCTCAGGAGTCCTGCCTTCATTGCACTGGACTGGACCGCTCGGGCATTGTTCGTGGACCTGCGCAGCCGCATGGGAGGCTTCAACAACGGTGACATCAGCGCGCCGTTGTCGGAACTGAAGCATCGCGGCTGGGCAAGTTCGACGACGCTCGCCAAGGCGCTGCGCCAGCTCGAAGCTGTCGGCCTGCTGCGCAAGACCCGCAAGACGATCGGAGTGGATCGCGGCTCGAAACTCTGCAACCTCTATCGGTTTACCGATATCGAGGTGTTCGAGCGCAAGAACCTCGGCATCGATGCATGCAAGGCGACCGACGACTACAAGGCGTTCAAGACGCTGGCCGAGGCGCGGCGCGCAGTGTCCGAAGCATCGACGCCGAAGAAAAAAACAGCGCTGCAGGAACTGCACCGTGACGCTGCAGAAACTGCACCGATGGGGGCAAGTGGCGCTGCAGATGCTGCAGTCACTACCACCGGGCCTACTGCAGAAACTGGAGCGCCAGTGGTTCGGCGAATCAGCCGCAAAGCCAATACCCATGCGGGTGTCGCCCACCTTGATGCGGAGATCGAAGTCATGCACGACCGCCTGCAGATTCTGCACACCACTACGTAAATTACCAGTCCATACTGAAAGAGAGTGAGCCATGAAGGTTGTCACCTATCGCTTCCGCGCTGACGGCACCGCCGTCCCCGATGGGGCTTTCCACATGGAGCGCTTGCCGTTCGCTGAGTTCGCTCGCATCCGTGGTGGCGCGCTGATTGACCTGCCCGCCGGCTGGGCACCTCCGCCAGACGGCTATTCGTTGTGGCGCACTGCCAGGGGCGAAGTCATGGCTGTGCGCGACGAGGCCTGAACCATGGCCAATACTGACATTCCGGCCGCGGCCGGCAATTCGCTGGCCGCCGTCCAGCCCAAGCGCAGGGCGAAGAATCGACCCGGCGAAAGCCTGCACAGCCAGCGGCGCCTCGAAGCCGTTGAACAGCAGGTGAAGGCGCTTCACTACCGCAAGATGGGCCTGACCTACGCCGAGATCGCGGATAGGCTCGGCATGGGCAGCCCGCAAGCCGCATGGAATGCTGTGGAGAGCGCGCTCAAGCGCACGCTGCAGGAGCCCGCCGCCATCGTTCGAAAGCTTGAGCTTGGGCGCCTTGATGCGATGTTTATCCCGGTTTATGCCAACGCCTGTCGCGGTGATCTCGCCGCGCTCAACGCCGCGCTGAACATCATGACGCGCCGTGCCCGGTTGTTGGGCCTGGACGCGCCGCTTAAGACCGAGAACCGCACCGACCTCGACCCCAACAGCACGACCGGCATCATGGTAGTGGGTGGCGTCATGTCACCCGAAAAATGGGCCGCCGCCGCCAAGGTGCAGCAGGAAGAAATTACCCGTGGCGATTGAGGCCGCGTTGAAGACACAATCCAGCCATATTGCCTCGGCGTAGACCGATACTGGAACTCCGCTCAAAAGCAAAAAGTCCACTATGGCGTCACTGCACAGGATCAAGAGATCGAAGCCGCTGGGCTTTTCGGACGCGGCCGCCGGTGCAGCGCCGCCAATCACGGTACTGCTGAGCGACGACCTATGGCCTAGAGTGCGCGAGGCAGTGGGCAAGTTGCACGACAAGAATGGTGATCGCCCACCGATCTTGGCTGCGATCTCCTATGTCACCAATGATCACCTGGGCCTTCGAGCCGGCGACACACTGATCTGCGATGCGTCGAAGCGCTGCATCGAAGACGGGGCCACGTCGGCCCGGTTGCTCCGGCAGATCCACAACAACGGGGCTCAGCTCCGTTCGTTTGCCGGGCTGCACGCCAAGGTGGCCGTGATCGGTCCCTACTCTATGGTCGGGTCGGGAAACATGACCTCGAACTCCGAACGACTGCTTGAAGCCGCCACATGGTCTACTGACTCCCAGATTCGTGGATCTGTTCTCGAACTCATCCGGGTGACGATGGCTCAACCCCAGGCCCGGGAGATCAACGACGAGTTCTTGAAACGGATCGAGGCAATCGAAGTAAAGCGACATCCGCCGGTCCGGCGCCTCAACCGGGCAAGGATCGACGTCGGGTCAGAGCTGCTGGGCCCCCTGATCCCGGAGGACCGAGCGTCGGCCGCTGGCCGAGTTCGTGCCCCGACAGTGTGGATGCTGACGACGTCGCTAGAACCGGTGCGGACGCCGCCCAGGCCGTTGCCGATCGACCCGAAGCTCGCCGTGGTGTTGGGCCGAAATCTCATGGACGAGCTTGATGCGGTTGTGAGGGGAGAGGCTCCACCAAAGGCAGCGACTCCGACCGGTCCGCGCTTTCGTCGGGCGCCGCCTGATCGCACGAGCATCAAGGTCGACTCGCCCGTCGCGAGCCAGCTGCGTGTCGGCGACCTCGTTTTCCCGGCCGTCACCGGCAGCAGCCCAAAAACTCATCGACCGATCAAGGAGTTGATTGGGACAACCAGAATCAGCCGCCTCGAGCGAGTTGATGGCATGCTGATTTGCCACTTCGAACCCATCGTGGGACGCGGCACCATCAAGTGGCCATCGGTGAGCAAGGCACTCCAGAAGGCCGGTCTGCATGTCGGCGACAGGCCGGACAACATCGAGCTGACCCGAGATGCGGCGTCGGCGCTGCTCCGCCTGAGCAAGACCTGGTCGCTTCCAAAATCCTGAACGCCGAGCCGTGCCACGGCCTGTCGCCCCGGAAATCAGCAGCCGCTCGCTGCAGTTCCAGGCGATTGAGACCATCCGGCCGCCCAGGTCAATGCGGCAATCGAAGTGTCACTGCACGAGCTGCCGCTACGCCCTTCAACGCCACCGAGCGTCTGCAGATATTGGTCGCCACAGGCCGCTTGCGGGCACGATGCGCGATGCCCCCAGTACCATTCGGTATCTGAGCTCAAGTTCGAAAATACCAGGTCAAGGACAACCATGCAATTGAGAGAATGTATTGAACGTGTTTTGACCACCTATTTGACGGCCGCCAAGGACGATCTCAAAGAGCATCCGACCGCGAAATTCTTGCGCAAGGATTTTCGCGATGCTGTCGCAAGCGCCTCAGGAGATCATGGGCGCCTCATTTTTAAGGCTAGTGCTGGGCAAGGGCGCTGGGTAAAAGGACCCTGGGTAGGCATTTTCGACCAGCTAGTAACAACATCGGCACAGAGCGGCTACTACCCTGTTTATCTATTTCGCGAGGACATGCAAGGCGTCTATCTCAGTCTCAATCAGGGCATGACGGAGGCGAAAAAAAACTACAAGGCAGACGCGAAAACTGCGCTTCGTGCCAGGGCTGCGAATTTTCGAGCCATGCTGGGAGCTCAGATTAATCTGTTTCCAGACCTTGTTATTGACTTGGCTCCGACAGCACCATCCAACGATACCGCCTTCTATGAAGCAGGAAATATCTGCGCTAAGTTTTATCCAATCAATCAACTACCGCCGGAAGCACAACTGATTGGCGATCTGTCAAGCATGTTGTTGTTATATCAGGCAATCCTCGAGGGGGAGGTCATTAGCGATTCGAATAACGCAAGTGAAGGCGATGAACCAGTGGATCTTCATTACGAAGATGGGACTAAGTTTCGTTTTCATAAGCGCATTGAACGCAACGTCAGGCTTTCGAAGGACGTCAAGAAATTACAGGGTTACGTCTGCAAGGTCTGCAACACCAACTTTGAAAAAAAGTATGGCGCTCTTGGAAAGGGGTACATTGAAGCCCATCATTTGAAGCCGATAGCCGCCCTTAAGGGCACGAAGGTGGCAATGAATCCATTAAATGATTTTACGGTGCTATGTTCGAACTGCCACCGCATGGTTCATCGCTCCGGCTGCTTAGAGGATATTGAGAAATTTAAGGCAGAGCACTACCATGGTTGAGTATTCGGAGGGCAGTGATTTTATCAAACTCCGCGAAGAAATTCGAATCTTTGTTGCTGAGCGCGACTGGGATCAATTCCATACCCCAAAGAATTTATCCATCGCCCTATGTGTCGAAGCCGCGGAGCTTCTCGAACATTTTCAATGGCTTCAAACGGGCGGCAAAAGCGAACTCAATGAGGAGAGGCTCGAGCAGATTCGGCATGAAATGGCCGACGTTTTAGTCTATTTAATTCGGCTCGCCGATAAGCTTGATGTCGATCTCGCCGCAGCGGTCGTCGAAAAAATGACAATCAATCGAGCCAAGTATCCCGCAGATAGAGTGCGTGGTGATGCACGCAAATACTCGGAGTACAAGAAAGAATAAGACTCAAAATCAGGACTCGAGTCCGTTGGCCAGCTGTGAAAGCATTCCACCACCGCAAGGTGCGGCCTGAACTACGCCCAGATCGCCGACAAGCCGAAAGTGTCCAGCCCCAGTCCGCATGAGACTGCGTGGAATGCGCCCTGAAGCGCATGCTGGCCGAGCGAACCGGCCAGGTGGGGCAACTGGAGCTGGAGCGCCTCGACGCCATGTTCATCCCAGTGCACGGGTGTGCGGCAATGCCTACCGCAGCGACCTCGCCGCGCTCAACATCATGACGCGGCGCGCATGCCTTCTCGGCCTGGACGCGCCTGTGCGCACCGAGAACCGCACCGACCTCACCACGCAGAGCGAGGGCGTGCTGGTGGTGGGTGGCGTCATGACGCCCGAGGATTGGGCCGCTACTGCGAAAGCCCAGCAGGAAACGATGACCCGCGGTGATTAAAGCTCGGGCAGCCCACTGCTTGCCTCCGAAGGCCCGCCGACGACATGCTAGCCCCGGTCTATTTCAACGCTGGCGCAGTGACCTCGCCGCGCTCATCTCGGCGCTCAACACCCGATATGCCGCGCTCAGCTACTCGGCTTGGACGCGTCGGTGCGCACCAAATATGGCACCGACTTGAGCACGCATAGCGACGGCGTGTTGGCAAGCGCGAATAGCTGATGGACTAGCAGCGCAAATGTTCGGAGCCACTGTCAGTAGGGGCGCGGCGAGTAGCGGGAGGCGTCCAGTGTATTGCCCCATGAAAGTCATGACAAAGCGCCCATTCGACCATTAATACTTAAAGCGTAATCTGGCGGCAAACTACCGTGAGGTTGCGATGGCCCTAGTTGCATGTCCGGAGTGTGAAAAGAAATTAAGCGACAAGGCACGTGCTTGCCCCTCCTGTGGCCATCCAATGATCAAGCTGCCAGGCGTAGAACTGCCCGCCGTCGCGGGAGCGCCGCCTGCGGAAAAAAAAGGCGGCTGGCTGAAGTGGGTGTTCATCGTTCCAGCCGTTCTCTTTGTGCTATTGATGCTCGTCGGGAAGGCCGCCGATCCGGACGACGCCCACGCTGCAGAAAGATTTGATGCGCGGAAAAAGGAATGCGCGGCTGCCATGATGTCAGGCATCGGACACAGCACGATTGGCTACGCCGACAAGCTCGCGTACGACAGAGTTGTTCGAGAAAAATGCGAAGGGCTGTCCATCAATGGAAAGGCGATAGGTCAGTAGAAGATCCGACTTCGAGCGGCAACCGCACCGACCTCGGCGCCGCCAGTTCTGCTGTCGTTCTTCGTCCCTGTGTTGCAGAAGGGACGAAGCTCATCACTCGATCTCCCAGATCGCGTACTCGTCGTTCTTGTCCCTATCGGCAACCATCTTGGTACCGCAGACTTGGCACTCGTAGTGCTCGATGGAACCCTTCGCCATGCCTCCGGCGATCTTGCTCCAGTTCTGGCTGTCCACATGCTTGAGGTCTGCGTGCGCGCCGTACTCCCTCGTGCGCTTGCTGTTCAGTGCGTTGCAGTTCTCGCAGAGCATGTCCTCCTCCTTGTTGGTGCTGGAAGTCTATGGGGTCACCGATCCTTCGAAGTCTGGTACTCGATGTTGATGGCCCTCATCAGCAAGTCGTTGCAATATTGAACCTCGTAGTGCCTTCGGCATCCTGCCTCGTACGCCCCTTGTCGCTCGACGGCCAGTGACGCGACGACCGGGGCGGTCTGGTCTTGGATGAGAGGCCCTTTGTGGCCCACGCACGCACGAACGTCTAGCCCAAGGGGTCGGCAAGCCTTGTACGCCGCGACGAGCAGGCTGGCCGTGACGCTCGCATCCGTTCCGACAGCTTGCTTCTGCTGCTCAAGTGCCTTGCGGTCGTTCTCTCTAGACCAATCCTTGTACCAGTGCCAAGCAATAACACCCAAGACGACCGCAGCGCACACGCCACCGATCACCTGCATCGCGCCGTCAAAGCGATTCAGCACAGCCATGGGTCCTCCATCCTCTTTGTGGGAGCTGGAAGTCTACGACCTGAACCGAGGCAACCGGTTGCGGCTGTTGGTCGCAATCTGCACTGCTCAGGCCTGACCTGCCCAGCTGAACCACCCGTCCAGGCGGAGGTCGAGCGAATAGAGAGCGTCTTTCTGGGTGCAGGTTTTGGGGGCTCGGCCGCGCACGGGCGCGGAGGAATGGGAGCCCACCGGCCGGTGCCAAAAGCTCGCCAAAGCGTCGAAAACGGGCGCAGGGGGCCCCGAATGGCTGTCCTGAGGGGAGTGTGGCGTCGCGGGCTTTGCGGGCGCCCTAGGGGCCGCCGGCGTGGGGTGGCTTTTGTCGTCGGGCAGCAGCTTCGGGCCTCGTTGACCCACGCACGGAGTCGCGCACGCGTTCTCCTCCTTCTTTGACGGTTCTATGACGGTTTGGGTGCAACCCGTTGCACCCCTTTCGGTCGTGTTTTGCACCCCCGCAGAATCTGCACCCCGCAGGTTTTGCACCCACGCGGTAGCGGTTGCACCCATTCGGGCCGGTGCCGCGCTCGATGTCCAGCTCGCTCGTGTCGCTCGCGCAGGGCGTACTGCACCGGTGCGCTCGCTGGTGTGGGCCTTCTGTGCGAGCGGAGAGCCAGCCGGCGCACAGGCGAGTTCGTCAGGAAGCGGGACTTGCGCCGCACCGGGCCAGCAGCCAGCGCACAACGATCTCGGCGTCCAACATCCACGCCGGGATGGGCGCTCTTCGGAGCGTCAGGTGCTCGGCAGTGAGGCGGTGAAGATACGGTCTGGGCATCCAAGCCGATGGCGATTTTCGCGCTCGCGCTCTCCTTCTTCTTATTGATAGGTTCTTTGATAGGTTCGGGTGCAGCTGGCGCACTACCCCCGGTCGCCAAATGCACCACTGGTGCAGTGGCTGCACTACCCGTCCAGGCAAAGTCGAGCGGGTAGATGTTGTGCAGGTTCACGCTGTACTGCGTGCGGCGCCGCAACCTTCAGCGCGCCCGTTGTTTCGAGGCTGCGGATCGCCTCGATCGAGGTTTGGCTGCTATGCCGGTGTCGTCGCACAAGCCGTTGGGCAACGGTCTGAGCGTTGGGCTCGCCCGCCTCGCCCGGAGCATCAATATCGATGACGGGCGGATTGAGGGTCGTGGGTGACAAGACTCCTACAGGCCCTCCCCGTCATTCATGACAGATCGCTCTTCATGCACGTGCGCCTTGGTCGTACCCTGCCACCATGAACAAAGAAATCTATCAAAGCATTGGTGGCGTAGTCGGCGTCACGTTCATCGTCGCGTGGATCTACTGCATCGCCAATTACGGCTTTCTGCTGGGCGTCGGCCTAGGCTGGTTACCAGCTGCGATCACCGCACTATCTGTAGACGCGGCGTCGCCGCTGGTGCCCGTCCTCCTAGTGGGCCTGTGGCTCTAGTTCGGTCAGGAGCAATCACTATGAAGAACCGCCGATCGTTCTCGACCACCCTCCTCGCGGTGCGACTAGTTGCCGCGGGATGTTTATTCGCAATGGCCACCGCTCATGCTCAATGGGCGCAGGAACCATCGGCAGTTTTTGGAGTGCGACTCGGTGCCACCATCGAGGCATTGCCGGTGTGCCCGCCAATGCCCCAGGTCGGCTACTACGAGGTAAAGCCAACGGTGTTGTGCTATGCGCCGAGTACATATTTTCCAGGTCGCGGTGATTTGTGGGGGACACCGGACCTGGGATTTTCGTATCACGCCACTCTCAACACGTTCGAGGGACGCGTCAGCGAGATTTTCTTCAACACTGATCATGATCAGTTCGACAAAGCCATCGCCGTCCTCACTGAGCGCTACGGCCGGCCGACGGAAACGGAGCCTGGGGAAGTCGTCGCAAGAAATGGTGCGCGACTGACTTCGCAAACTGTGCGGTGGCGAGGTCAGCGGACGAGCCTGATTGCGGTGGAGCGAGTTGGCCGGATCGATGCCTCCACCGTTATGTTTCAAGACAATGCACTGGCTGCCAGAAAAGCCGCGGCCGCTGCGAGCAAAGCGCGAGATGGAGCCGCCAAGCTTTAGATAAGCGCGACGTGCCAATGCCAGGCTGCGCTGCTACGCCTCGGTATTTCCATTGGTCGAGGTCGACAGCAGCTACTACGCCATGCCGGCCCAGTCCATGGTCCAGCAGTGGGTCGAGCGGATGCCGCCCGAGTTCAAGATGAACGTGAAGGCGTTCCGCTCTTCGCAGGCCACATGACCGAGATCCAGGTTCTGCTGGCCGCCGTGCGCAAGCTGCTGGGTAGCAGCAGCCGCCTCAGGTACCGCGATGCTGCACCGGATGTGCGCGACGCCCTCTGGCAGCAGTTCGATGCTGGAGCCGCTGCACGCCCCCCGCAAGCTCGCACTGATTCATTTCCAGTTCCCGCCCTCGGTGATGCTGTCGCCGAAAGTCACTGCATCGAGAATGAGTGCACCGCCTGCAGCGCGACGTCATCAGCATCGAGTTCCGGCGTCGTTCATGATGGGCGGATCGGGCTCGGCCGCGTGGCCCCAGCTGTAGAAACAGGCTATCGAGCGCAGCCTAATCCTGGTTTTTATCCATCTAATTGGATTTTATTCAGTTCTTTTCAAGCTTTATTTCAATGACAAAACGACGCAGGCGTTCCAATGCATCCGATATGAGGCCACTTGTGTCCACGGAGCTCAACTTGGCTGCGTAACGAAGTGCGGCTTCCAAACTCGTCATCGCCTCGTCGATATGGACCAGTTGCCCGTGGGGCAATTCTGTTTTGCTTTCCCAGCGATAGTAGTGGGCCAATTCGTGAGCGGCTGCAGCCTTAGGGGAGAGAATCGCATTCGGATTGGCGATATTTTGTCCGGGGTAAAGATCGGCTGAAAAAACGATTTCACCGTATTCTTCACCAGTTTGCTCGTCGATCGTGATCTGAAATCGAGTCCAAGAGTCTGGCTCGTACCTGGCGTTGACTCCGTCGTCCAAGGCGATAAAAGTTTGTGCCGCCCGATTTATATCGCGTTGTTCCAGTGGGACTACATTTCGCCCATCAAGAAGCGATTTATGACCCGGCTTCATTGAACAATCAGCTCTAACTGGGTCGACTCTTGAGGGTCGTTGCCAACAACAGAGCGTAATGCGCGGGACACTTGCAGCTTCGATGCCCGAGTGTTGCTCACAGTGGGATGACCAGTTAGTCCAGGCCTCACGACTCCTAACCGTGTCCAAGCGGGATTGGCTTTATCGAAGAAATCTCCGGCCCATGAACCTTCTGCGTACTGCACGGATGCGGCGAGTCTTTGTAATTTCTCGTCCCAGCTTTCTACAGCAACCGTATAGCCTTGGTTGGCAACATCCGAAACGAAATCGGATATCAACGAGCCGTAGCCTTGGAACATTATTGGCGCATCAACCAGAGACCTTAGGCGGATTGCCTTCCGGTCGGTCACCGGCAAGACGCCTAGTTCAGGTCTAATTTTCGCGAGAATTGAAAGGAAGGATGACGCAAGTTTTGCGATCCCTTCAAGCTCAGTCTCGTCCAGGTGGTCGTAGTCTACTGTTGACCTGAGCATCTCTCTCAAAGTAGATAGCGTTACTACATCCGGTGTTTTACCGGACAAGCGATCTGTGACTCGATTCACATTTGCATGCAGTGTCGGGGTGAGGTCAATTACTTTTTTAGCAAGAACAGAGAGATCGTCTTGGGTTGTTAGGTCGTAGGCCTTTGATTTTGCGGTTGGAGTGGAAAGCTGATTTTTTTGAAAGAAGTAATTTCCTTCATCCTCCTTTTTTAAGAAATACAAATCGACTTTGAACTGCTTTTCAAGATCGAAGTGCTTGTAGTCTTGCGGAGCTTCTTTGTAGATTCGAGCGGCCTTCAGGATTGCTTGGTGCCGGTGATGTGAATCGGGAAGATAGACTTTTCCGCCATACATGTAGATTTTTCGATTGGCATGGTCGTTATATGCCTCGAATTTTCCTGGTCTCAAATTCCACACGAGCGGATTGATGAAAAGTTGAAAGCCTCTCAACAATTTATCAGCCATTTCGTCGGCCGAACTTTCGCTAAAGATATAAATCTTGGGGTCTGGATAACCGTCCCCGACAGCGAGTTCGCGTGGCACCTTCCCAGATATCTCCGGCCGCACTCCGCGCTGAACGTCTTGGTCAGTCCAAAGGAAGCCGGAGTCCGCTGCATCCAGTAATTGCCGGACCGTGATGGTAAATGTGGCCATCGCGTCTTTGCCACGCCCGGTGAACTGCACATCGTCAAAGGACAGCCGGCCGGTGTAAATACCACCGTTCGCGGTCATGACAGGTTTAGCTAGGAAGCCCTCAATATCAGGTTCAGTCATGCCGCTTGTAATCCTCTGTTAGGTTGCAAGAGTTTACTGGTGACACCAATCGATACGACTAGTGTTAGGCCTGACGAAATGAAGTTTCGAGATCGGTCGATGGGTGCGCAGGCACTTGGACCGCGAGAACTCCGGCCATCATGCGGCGAGTGCACCAGCGCTTCATGTGTGCCGCCAAGGTGAGTTGTGCACTCACACCGCCTGGCAATGCCTTGCGTGCCTCCAGAGAGGCCGCTGGCAGGTTTTTTCGTCTAGGCGGGTTCGGGGCCCGATCGCGGAGCGTAATCGCGCTGTAGGCTCCGGCTCCCTGCGGCGGCGGGAAAGGCACACTGCGCGGTCCCAGCAGCCCAGCAAATCTCGTGGGACAGCTCGGGCTCGGCGTGCTTCTTGGGGCGTTGCATTAAAACTGTCGTTTTTCGTACATTTTCCGTACTTGCCCCGCATATCTGCTTATTGCTATATTTTTAATAGCATACAACCTGCATGCCTACTGGCTCTCAGCCTCTTGCAGTAGTCGCCACATCACCTTGCCGCTGCCGCTCTTGGGCAGCGCATCGACGAACTGCACCTTGCGCGGAATCTTGTAGACGGCCATGTTCTCGCGGCACCAGTCGATGATGTCCTGCTCGGTGGTGTTTTTGTGCGTGGCGCGCAGCACCACCACGGCCTTGACCGATTCGCCGCGGTAGCTGTCCTTGGTGGAAATGACGCAGGCTTCCTGGATGGCGGGGTGGCGGAACATCAGCAGCTCCACCTCGGCGGGCCACACCTTGAAGCCGCTCGCGTTGATCATGCGCTTGAGACGGTCGGTGATGAAGAAATAGCCGTCCTCGTCCATGCGGCCCATGTCGCCCGAGCGAAAAAAGCGCTTGCCTTCGAACTCGACAAAGGCGGCCCGGGTGGCATCGGGGCGCTTCCAATAGCCTTCGAACACCTCGGGGCCGTGGATGATGATCTCGCCCGATTCGCCGACGGGCAACTCCTTCAACGTATCGGGATCGACCACGCGCGCATCGGTGCTCATGAACGGAATGCCCAGGCACTGCTGCTTGGGGTTGTCCGACGGGTTGGTGTGCGACGGCGCGGCCGTTTCCGTCAGGCCGTAGCCCTCCTGGTACTTGAGGCCGTATTGCTCGAACAGGCGCTGCGCCACCGCCTGCGGCATGGCTGCACCGCCGCCGCCGATGTGCGTGATGCTCGACAGGTCGTAGCTCGCGAAATTGGGGCTGGCCATGAGGTCGATCACCATGGTCGGGATGTTGGTCCAGCTCGTGACCTTCCAGCGTGAGATGAGCCGCCCGGCCACGTCGCGGTCCCAGCGCGGCATGATGACCAGGGTGCCCGCCGCCAGGATGGCGGTGTGCATCATGCTCACCACGCCGGTAATGTGGAACATGGGCACCACGGCCAGCACCACCGCCTCCGAGGTGGCCTGGCCCCAGAGCTGGCCGGCCACCGCGTTGTGCATGAGGCTCGAATGGTGGTGCACGCAGCCCTTGGGCAGTCCGGTGGTGCCGCTGGTGTAGGGCAGCAAGGCCATGTCGTTGGCGCCCACCACATGCTCGGGCACCGGATGGCCGGCCGCGAGCGCATCGGTCCAGGCCATGGCCTTGCCGCCGGTCAGCTCGGGCAGCGGATGGCGCGTGGTGAGCCAATCTTTCCACGCCGGCGCGGGGGCGTCGTCGCCGGTTGCGTCGGCGTCGAAGGCGTCGGTGAACTGGGTGACGATGATGTGATCGAGCTGCTGCCCGGGCGGCAGCGCGTTGCTGGCCTTGGCCAGCTCGCCGGCCAGGTCGCCGGTGGTGATGGCGACCTTGGCATCGGGATCGACGATGTAGTGCTTGAGCTCTTCGGCCCGGTTCATCGGGTTGACCGGCACCACCACGGCATTGGCCCGCAGGATCGCGAAATGCGCGATCACGAGTTGCGGGCAGTTCTGCATGTTCAGCACCACGCGGTCGCCGCGCTTCACGCCCATGGCCTGCAGCGTGCCGGCCAGGCGCTCGGCCTGGGCGGCGAAATCGCGGTAGGTCACCACGCGGCCAAAGAACACCAGCGCAGCCTTGTCGGGGTAGCGCGCCGCCGAAGTCGCGAGGTTGTGCCACAGAGAAGTGGTGGGAACGGTGATCGAATGCGGGAGGCGTTTGGGCCAGAACTTGTGGTGCGGACGTTGTTGCATGGTCAAGGCAGGCGAACGGAGAGAAAGAAAAACAGCCCGCAGCCTAAGCCGCACCGGCCGCCGCTCCCATCGGGGAAGCCCCCGGGAGCGTCACCTTGGCGACGCCCATTCTTCTCAATTTGCCGATCTGCAGCGCATGCGCCTTGCGACTACAGACAAGCCGGCCATTCCGCGCGATACATGCGTTCCCATCACCCGTCACCCGAATGAAGGAGAATTTCATGGCAGCAGACAAGCACGCAAGCGTTCACTGGGAAGGCGCCGGCAAGACCGGCAAGGGCCTGGTCAGCACGGAGACCGGCGCCCTCAAGGACTACCCCTACGGCTTCGCGAGCCGCTTCGAGGACGACAAGCGCGGCACCAACCCCGAGGAAATCGTCGGCGCGGCCCATGCGGCCTGCCTGACGATGGCCTTTGCCTTCGCTCTCGAGAAAGAGGGCTTCACCGCCACCAAGATCGACACCAAGGCCGCCGTGCGACTGGCCAAGGACGGCGAGGGCTTCAAGATCGACCGCATTGCGCTCGAGCTCGACGCCAGCGTGCCGAATCTCGACGAAGCGAAGTTCCAGCAGATCGCAGCCGCCGCCAAGGCCGGCTGTCCGTTGTCGAAAGCGCTGGCCAGCGTGCCGGAGATCACGCTGAAGGCGACGCTGGCGGGCTAGCGCTGCTGCTTATGATCGTCTCCACTAAAAAGAGGAGACGATTTCCATGACCCACCCGGTCCGCGCCGCCATCCTGGCTGCTTTTTCCGTCGCGTCGTTCGGCCTGGGCACCCCCGCCATGGCCGCCTACCCCGACAAGCCGATCAAGGTCGTCATCGGCTTCCCGGCCGGCGGCCCGCTCGACCAGCACGCGCGCCTGCTCACCGACAAGCTGCAGGCCGTGCTCGGTCAGCCCCTGATCGTCGATTACAAGCCCGGGGCTGGCGGCTCGGTGGGTGCGGACGCTGTCGCCAAGAGCCCGGCCGACGGCTACACGCTGATGCTGGCCAACACCGGCGTGGCCGTGATCAACGGCGCGCTCTACAGCAAACTGCCCTACAACACGCAGCGCGACTTCGTGCCCATTGCACGCACCGCCATGCAGCCGCTGGCGCTCTTGGTCACGCCCAAGCTGCCGGTACAGAACCTCAAGCAGTTCGTCGACTACGCCAAGGCACGGCCCGGGCAGGTCAACTACGGCTCCGCCGGCAACGGCGGCATCAGCCACCTCGTGCCCGAGATGTTCAAGACCGCGACGGGCATCTTCATGGTGCACATCCCCTACCGCGGCAGTGCGCCGGCCTTTACGGACCTGATGGGCGGGCAGGTGCAGTTCATGGCCGAATCCATTCCGCAGGCGGCCAACTATCACAAGCAGGGCAAGGTCCGCGCCCTGGCCGTGACCAGCCGCGAGCGCAACCCCGCCTTGCCGGATGTGCCGACGGTCATCGAATCAGGAATCAAGGGCTTCGAGGTGGTGGGCTTCTACGGCTTCTTCGCCCCGAAGGACACACCCAAGGACGTGGTCGCCAAGTTGAGCGACGCATTCAAGCAGGTGCTGACCAGTGCCGAGGTGCGCGACCGCATGGTGAGCCAGGGCGCGGACCCGGCCTATCTGGGCAGCGAGGACTTCGCGCGCTTTCTTGCCACCGAGACGCCGCGCTGGGACAAGGCGGTGAAGGCTTCGGGCGCGCGGATGGATTGATTTGCTGGCTCGGCTCAGGGCGATCGCTGGCGGTTCGGTTCAGGGCTTGTGCAAAGGCCACCGGGTACTCCCCTCCGCGAATGTCCCCCGCCTTCGGCTCCTCCTTTATTTCGCTGCGGGGAGCACCCGATGCCCTGTGCACTGGGACACGCTGCTGGTGTTCCACTGATCAACGACCGCTCTTTGCAACGCACCCGCTGATGGGGTGCCTTGCGCAGCGAAATAAAGGAGGAGGCCGTAGGCCGGGGGACATTCGCGGAGAAAGGTACCCCGTCGGCGGGTGCGCCGCCCCGAACAGCGGCGCCCCAAACGCACGCCCCCCCGAAACGAGCACGCTGAAGCAGGCGCCATGCACCACCGGCATGCAGCGCAAACCCATTTCGGTGCACATATCTTGCATACCAGTTGGCACAAAAGCTGCTGGTATGCAGACCAATGTCTACATCCGCATCCGAAATCAGTGCACGCATCGTCGAAGCGGTGATGGCGCAGAAGCTCGCGCCGGGTTCGCGCCTGGGCGAACAGCAGCTGGCAATGCTCTTCGACTGCAGCCGCACCATCGTGCGCGAAGCCCTCACCCGGCTGGCGGCGCGCGGCATTGTTACGGTGAGCGCACGGCGTGGCTGGTTCGTCATCGAGCCTTCGCAGGAAGAAGCACGCGAGGCCTTCGAGGCGCGGCGCGTCATAGAGCTTGGCCTCATTCGAAGCACCGGCAAGATCGACAAGACCGCGCTGCGCCAGCTGAAGTCTCATCTTCAGCGTGAAAAAGCGGCGCTGAAAGAAAGCGACGTCGGCAACCGCAGCTTTCTTCTGGGCGACTTTCATGTGTGCCTGGCCGAATGCCTGGGCAACACGCTGCTGGCCGACACGCTGCGCGACTTCACGGCGCGCACCACGCTGATCGCCATGCTCTACCAAAGCACGCACGACGCGGTGCAGTCGTGCGAAGACCACGTGCAGATCGTTGCCGCACTCGAACGGGGCGACCACGCCGCGGCCGAAGCCCTGATGGCAGCGCACATCGGCACCGTGCAGTCCGCGCTGCGCGTGCAGGCGCCGACCGATCCGCTTGCGCAACTGCGCGATGCGCTGGCGCCGCTGCAACAGAACACTGCGGCCAGGCCGAAGCGGCGCAAGCCGGCCGCGTCTTCTCCCAATGACCCCGATTCTTCGACTTACCTAGGAGCCCTGCTATGACTTTCTCTTCGTCCAAACGCCACCTCACGCTCGCGCTTGCTTCCGTTGCCATGCTGGCCGCAGCCGGCACCGCCCAGGCCCAGAACGCGCTCGACAACGTGCTGAAGGCCAAGACCATCAAGATCGCCGTGCCGACCGACTACCCGCCGTACGGCTCGGTCGACAAGAACATGAAGCCCCAGGGCCTCGACGTTGAAATGGCCGAGCTCATTGCCGCCAAGCTGGGCGTGAAGGTCGAGCTGGTGCCCGTGACCAGCGCCAACCGCATTCCCTACCTGCAGACCCGCAAGGCCGACCTCGTGATCTCCACGCTCGGCAAGAACGCCGAACGCGAGAAGGTGATCGAGTTCTCTTCCGCCTACGCGCCCTTCTTCCAGGCCGTGTATGCCGCCAAGAGCATGAAGCTCACCAGCTTTGCCGACATGGCCGGCAAGACCGTCGCCGTGACGCGCGGTGCAATGGAAGACCAGGAGCTGAACAAGGTGGCGCCGCCGAACGTCGACTACCGCCGTTTCGAGGACAACAACGCGACCATCGCCGCCTTCGTGGCCGGCCAGACGCAAACCCTTGCAACCAGCGCCGCGGTGGCGGGCGACATGCTCGCCAAGAACCCGAAGGTGAGCGCCGAATTCAAGCTGCTGCTGAAAGACAGCCCCTGCTTCATCGGCATTGCCAAGGGCGAAACCGCATTGAAGACCAAGGTCAACGAGATCATTGCCGCAGCCAAGAAGGACGGCACGCTGGACACCATGTCGAAGAAGTGGCTCGGCAAGGCCGCCGGCGACCTGCCCGTCTGACCGACCACCGCTGAACCCCGACGAGTAAAGAAGAAGGCGCGGCCATGGAATTCGACTTCGGTGCAGTTCTTGTCGACTGGCGGCTGCTCGCCAAAGGGGTGGCCTGGACGGTCGGCCTCACGGCCATTGCCACCCTCATCGGCATGGCCGTGGGCGTGGCCTGCGCCTGGGCGCGCGCCAGCGGGCCCGCGTGGCTTCGCTGGCTCGTCGGCAGCTATGTGGAGCTGATCCGCAACACGCCCTTCATCGTGCAGCTGTTCTTCATCTTCTTCGGGCTGCCCGCGGCGGGCGTCAAGCTCACGCCGGAGACGGCATCGATCATTGCGATGGTGATGAACCTCGGGGCCTACGCCACGGAAATCATCCGCGCCGGCATCGAGGCCACGCCCAAGGGGCAGATCGAGGCTGCCGTGAGCCTTGCGCTCAACAAGGTGCAGGTGTTCACCCGCGTCATCTTGCCGCCGGCGCTCAAGAAGGTGTGGCCCGCCATGGTGAGCCAGATCATCATCGTGATGCTGGGCTCCGCGGTGTGCGGGCAGATTTCAACCGAAGAGCTGAGCTATGCGGCCAACCTCATCCAGAGCCGCAACTTCCGCGCCTTCGAGGCCTTCATCGTCGCCACGCTGATCTATCTGGCGCTGGCGGTGGCGCTGCGCAAATTGCTCAACTGGGCCGGACCGAAGTTCTTCTTCGGCCGCTGAACGCAGGAAGCCCCCACATGGTCGATTTTTCTCTCTGGGACATCCTGCGCAACCTGCTGATGGCGCTGCGCTGGACTGTCGTGCTTTCGCTCATTGCTTTCGTCGGCGGCGGGTTGATGGGCGCCTTGCTGCTGTTCCTGCGCTTGCGCGGCGGCAGCGTCATGAACCGCGCCGTCGGCTTCTACGTGCAGCTGTTCCAGGGCACGCCGCTGCTGATGCAGCTGTTTCTCGCGTACTTCGGCATTGCGCTGTTCGGCGTGGACGTGTCGGCATGGACCGCGGCCAGCGTGGCGCTCACCCTCTACACCAGCGCCTTTCTTACCGAAATATGGCGTGGTTGCGTGGCCTCCATCCCCAAGGGCCAATGGGAGGCTTCAGGCAGCCTGGCGCTGAGTTTCGCCGAACAGATGCGCCACGTCATCTTGCCGCAGGCCGTGAAGATCGCGATTGCGCCGACAGTCGGCTTTCTGGTGCAGGTCATCAAGGGCACGGCGCTCGCCTCGGTGATCGGTTTTGTCGAACTCACCAAGGCCGGCAGCATGATTTCGAACGCCACCTTCCAACCCTTCGTGGTGTTCAGCTGCGTGGCGCTGCTTTATTTCGTGCTGTGCTTCCCGGTAAGCCTGTACGCCAAGAACCTCGAGAGGAAATCCCATGGCCGCCGTGCTTGAACCCTACACCTCCGCCGCGCCCATCGTGCGCGTGACCGCGCTGCGCAAATCGTACGGCGCCAACGAGGTGCTCAAGGGCATCGACCTCGACGTGAAGCGCGGCGAGGTCATCGCCATCATCGGCAAGAGCGGCTCGGGCAAGAGCACGCTGCTGCGTTGCATCAACGGGCTCGAGGTGTTCCAGGAAGGCTCCCTCACCGTCGACGGCAAGCCCCTGCTGCACGAGAGCGCCATGGCCATGCGCGAGCTGCGCCAGCGCGTGGGCATGATCTTCCAGAGCTTCAACCTGTTTCCGCATCTCACGGTCGGCAAGAACGTGATGCTCGCGCCCACGTTGGTGAAGAAGCGCGGCAGCATGGAAGCGGCCTCGCAGGCGCGCAAGCTGCTCGATCGCGTGGGCCTGGCCGAGAAGTTCGACGCCATGCCCGACCAGCTCTCCGGCGGCCAGCAGCAGCGCGTGGCGATCGCCCGCGCTCTGGCGATGGAGCCCGCCGTGTTGCTGTGCGACGAAATCACCTCCGCACTCGACCCGGAACTCGTGGGCGAAGTGCTGCGCGTGGTCGAGTCGCTGGCCGACGAAGGCATGACGCTCCTGATGGTCACGCACGAGATGAGCTTCGCGCGCAAGGTGAGCGACCGTGTGATCTTCATGCACCAGGGCCGCGTGCATGAGATGGGACCACCGGCGGAAATGTTCGGCAATCCGCAGACGGCCGAACTGAAGCAGTTTCTTTCGTCGCTGCACGACTGACCGACCGACTGACCCGGGAAGCGCTGCTACTTCTTGCGAGCCCGTCCACGCGCGGGCTTTCGCACGGCCATGCCGGGCGGCAAGACGAAGCTGTCTTTCGGCCCCAGCCCTGTGGCCACACCGAGCCGGGCGGCCAGATGCGCGGCATCGTATGGCGCATGCACCTTCACGTCGTTGTCGAAGTAGCAGTAAACATCGCGCCCCTTCTTGCGTGACAGCAGGCGCGAGGGTTCGGCCAGCCTTGCATCCTTGACCTGCCGCCCGTTGCGCCAGGCATCCATGCGCCCGGCCCAGCGATCGAGCGCCTCGTCGCTGTAGCCGCTCGCGTAGAGCTCCTTGTCGCCATGCAGCCGCATGTAGACAAAATCGGCGCAAAGGTCTTCGAGCAGGGGCCAGCGCCCCGCGGTGTCGGCAACCACCAGCGCAACGCCGTGCCGGCGCAGCATCGCAATGAAGCCCGGGTTCTCGAAGCTCGCATGCCGCACCTCCATCGCATGCCGGATCTGCAGCTTCGCGGGCACCTTCAGAAACGCGCGGTCGTCGTCCAGCTTCTCGTTGTGCTGCCGGGCCAGCGCAAGGGCGGACCGGCCGTCCCTCGGCAACAGTGCCAGAAACTCCTCGAGGCGATCGGCGTCGTAGGCAAAGGACGGCGGCAACTGCCACAGGATCGGACCCAGCTTGGAGCCGAGCGCGAACACGCCCGAGGCAAAGAAGTTGGCCAGCGCAGTGAGTGGATCCTTGAGCCACAGGTTGTGGGTGATGTAGCGAGGCCCCTTCACCGCAAACACGAAATCGTCCGGCGTTGCGTCGTGCCACGCCTGGTACGACACGGGGCGCTGCAGCGAATAGAACGAACCGTTGATCTCGATGGTGGGGAGCATGCGCGAGGCAAAGTCGAGTTCGAGGCGCTGCGCCAGCCCCTTCGGGTAGAAGCGCCCCCGCCATGGCGCATAGCGCCAGCCAGAAATACCGATTCGCGTCGCGCCCTGCATCGTTTGCTCGTGCTCTTGTGCTGAAGCCTCGAAGCTCGCTTGCCGGGCGGCATCGTGGCGTAGGAGATTTTCCTTTTCGCATAGCAGCATGCGGAACTTGCAGCGCCCTTCGTGCGAATCAGCGGGCGGGCCATGCTTAAGATCCGTCCCGATGCACATCGAGCACACCAACCCCTCGGGCTACTAGCAGCCTCGACCGCCATGCAGTTCAAATGGATGGAAGACTTCATCGCGTTGGCGCAGACGCGCAGCTTCACGCGCGCCGCCGAGCTTCGCCACGTCACGCATCCGGCCTTCGGACGGCGCATCCGCGCACTTGAATCATGGGCCGGCACGGTGCTGATCGAGCGCGGCAGTTCGCCGGTAGTGCTGACGGCCGCGGGCGAGAATTTTCTGGACCACGCGAGCCAGGTGGTGCGCAGTGTCGAGGGCTCGCGCGAGGAAATGCGCAACGTGGCGGGCCGGCAGGCGCGCACGGTCACGCTGGTTACCGGCCGCACGCTGGCGCGCACGGTAATGGCCGACTGGCTGGTGCGCCTGCGGCCCCTGCTGCGGCAGGGCGAAGTGCGGGTGCTGACCGGCGCACTGGCGGAAACGGTGCGCATGCTGGAACACAACGAGGTGGATTTCTCGCTCATCTTTCACCACGCCGCCCTCACCGTCCGGCTCGACGGGCGGCAGTTTTCCCATGTGACGGTGGCGTCAGACAAGCTCGTTCCAGTGTCGCTCGCGGACGCGCAGGGCCGCGCGATGCACAGCTTCGAGGGTGCCGGCGAAGTGCCGTTTCTCTCGTACGTCCGCACGCTTGCGATGGGCCGCATGGTGGAAGACCTGCTGGCCAACAATCCCCAGGCGCCACGCCTCAAGCGTTGCATCGAATCCGATTCGGCCGACGCGCTCTATGAATATGCACTGAGAGGCCTTGGCGTGGCGTGGCTGCCGTGGTCCATGGTGCAAGGCGATTGCAAGGCCGGCCGGTTGGTGCCGGCGGGCGGGCGGCGCATGGAAGTGCGCTTCGAAGTTCGGCTCTACCGGCCCAAGCGCCGCCTGGGAACACTGGCCGAAAGCGTTTGGCAAGCAATGGCGCCGCGCTGACATCGGCTCCATCGGCACGGGTTCGTGCCAATACGGCACACGCCAGAGCAAAAGGCCGCACAGAATTCTCGGGATTACTACATCCCCAGAGGCAACGATGCGTCTTCCCCGTGCTTTCTCTTCGAGCCTCGCCCTGGCGCTGTGCGGCCTCGCCTGCGCGGCATCCGCTCCGGCCAATGCCCAGGCGTACCCGAGCAAACCGATCACGCTGGTGGTGGCCTACCCGCCCGGCGGCTCCACCGACCTCACCGGGCGTGCGCTCGGCGTCGAGTTGTCGAGCCGGCTGGGCGTGCCGGTGATCATCGAGAACGTGGGCGGAGCCGGTGGAGCCATCGGCGCACAAAAGGTTGCCAATGCCGCGCCCGATGGCTACACGCTGCTCGTCGGCGCCAGCAACGAAGTGGCGATCAACAAGCTGGTCAACGGCAACGTGAAGTACGAGTTGAAGGACTTCACCGCCATCGGCCTGATCGCGTCCCAGCCGCTAGTGCTGGTGGCGGCCCCGTCGGCCGGCGTGAAGAACTCCGGCGAATTTCTTGCGCTGCTGAAGAAGAACCCCGGCAAGTACAGCTACGGCAGCTCCGGCGTCGGCACCTCCCTGCACCTGGCGGGCGAGATGCTCAAGCAGCAGGGCGGCATCTTCATGACGCACGTGCCCTACCGCGGCGTGGCGCCGCTGACCAACGACCTGCTGGGCGGCAACATCGACTTCGGCGTGTTCGTTCTTTCCAGCGCATTGCCCTACATCCGCAGCGGCAAGATGGTGGCGCTGGGCACCACCGAGGCCAAGCGGTCGGCCGTCACGCCAGACCTGCCCGCCCTCAACGAGAACCCCAACCTGAAGAGCCTGGACATCGGCGTCTGGTTTGCGCTGATGGGGCCTGCAAAGCTGCCGGAGCCGGTGGCGGCAAGACTGAAGAAGGCATTGGGCGAAACGCTGCAGTCGCCCGACTTCCGCAAGAAGATGGATGCCGCGAGTTCGGTTGTCCCGACCTCGGATGTGGAGATCGACAAGTTTCTCGTCAGCGAAACCGCCAAGTACAAGACCATCGTCAAATTCGCCAACATCAAGGAATGAGCTTGTCCGCGTCTCTTCTTTTTGAACTCCCCGCCCCCGACATCGCCGCATGGCGCGCCGGCAACACCGGCACCGAAGGCGTCTGGCAATTCGAATCCGCGGTGCCCGGCCGGCACGTGATGATCAGTGCGCTCGTGCATGGCAACGAAGTGTGCGGCGCCTGGGCGCTCAAGGGCCTGCTGGAAGCGGGTGTTCGCCCCCGGAGCGGCCGGCTCACGCTGGCGTTCTGCAACCTGGAGGCCTTCGAGCGCTTCGATCCCGCGGACCACGATGCCTCCCGCTTCGTCGACGAAGACCTCAACCGCCAATGGTCGCCGGAACGGCTGGAGGCCGCCACCACGCGGGAGCGGCGGCGCGCCGCGGCGCTGCAGTCCTTTGTAGCCCAGGCCGACTGGCTGCTGGACCTGCACTCGATGCACGAGCCCTCCGCGCCGCTGACCCTTACCGGCACGCAGCCGCGCAACCTGCGGCTGGCGCAGGCGATGCGCAGCCCGGAGCATGTGGTCATCGATGCCGGCCACAAGGACGGCGTACGCATGCGCGATTTCGGCCGGTTTGGTATGCCAGACGCGCAAAGCGACGCCCATGCGCTGCTGGTGGAGTGCGGCTTCCACGGCGACCCCGCCAGCCGCACCGTGGCCCAAGACCAGTGCGCGCGCTTCCTGCGAGCGGCCGGCACCCTGGACGATGCCGCCATTGCGCAGCAACTGCCCGGCTGGCTGCAGCCGGACGCACCGCGCCAATGGGCGCTGGACGTGACCGGACCGGTGGTGGCGCGCAGCGAGGATTTTCGCTTTGCACAGCCCTTTACAGGGCTGGAGGTGATCGAGCGCGCAGGCACCGTCATCGGCTGGAACGACGGCGAACCCGTGACCACGCCCTATGACGATTGCGTGCTCGTCATGCCCTCGACGCGCCAGGCCAAGCCGGGCGTAACAGTGGTGCGCTACGCCCGTCGCAGGCTACTCTGAACCTGGGCCGGCTGGCGGGAGCTTTCGGGCTGTGGCAAGCTCCAAGGAGTATGCAAACCCGCCCCCTGCCCTTCCCTTCCCGCCGCTGGCTGCTGTGCGCGCTATTGGGTGCCGCCGCCCTGCAGTCGCCGCTCTCGGCGCTGGCCGGCTTCAATTTCTTCACCAGCGAATACACCGCAACGCGCGATGAGCTGCAAACGCAGATCGCCAAGCGCTTTCCGGTGGCCGAGCGCTATGCCGAGATTTTCATGGTCGGGCTGCGCGACCCGCAGCTGGGCCTGGACGCACGCGGGAACCGCGCGGCCATCACGGCCACGCTGACGATTGCAAGCCCGTTGCTGGCCGCCTCGCCCGTGCAAGGCGTGGTGTCGGTCAGCAGCGCGCTGCGCTACGACGCCACCACGCGCGCGCTGCGGCTCGACCAACCCAAGGCCGAACGCATCGAGCTGCAGGGCGTACACGGCCGCGATGCGGAACGCCTGCAGCAGGTGGGCGCGTTGGTGGCGCAGGAACTGCTGCAAGGTCAGGTGCTGCGCAGCTTTACCGCCGACGAGCTCACGGTCGGACGCAAGACCTACGAGATCGGCGACATCACTGTTCAGGACGACGGCATCAAGGTGCAGCTGAAATGACCGCTTCCCTACTTCGCGCGCATCGTTTCGCCTCGGGCACCTTGGCGGCATGCATTGCCGGCGCGCTGTTCATGGCCGGCTGCGCGGCCATCCTGCCCAGGGCCAAGCAGCACTTCGACCTGCAGGCCCACCGGGGAGGGCGTGGCCTCGCGCCCGAGAACACACTGGCGGCGTTCTCGAAAGCCATCGACCTGGGCGTGAACACGCTCGAGCTCGACATCGGGCTCACGGCCGACGGCGTGGTCGTCATCTCGCACGACACCGCGCTCAACCCCGACCACACGCGCGACGCAAACAGCGCCTGGCTCGCGCCGAAGACCGGCGCAACCGTCCGCTCTCTCACGCTGGCGCAGCTTCAGAGCTACGACGTGGGCCGACTGAACCCCGCGAGCAACTACGGCAAGCAGTTCGCGCTGCAGCAGCCGCATGACGGCGAACGCATTCCCACGCTGGCCGCCCTGTTCGACCACGTGCGCGCACGCGGCACCGCGGCCGCAACGGTGCGCTTCAACATCGAAACCAAGATCGACCCGACCAGGCCCGACGAAACCGCCGCGCCCGAGCCGATGGTGCGCGCCCTGCTCGCCGAAATCGACAAGGCGCAGATGGGCGGCCGGGTGACGATTCAGAGCTTCGACTGGCGCACGCTGGCGCTGGTCGGGCAGCTCGCGCCGCAATTGCCGCGGGCTTATTTGAGCTCACCGCGTACGCTCAAGGACAGCCGCTGGACAGCCGGCCTCAACGCCACCGATTTCGCTTCGACGCCGCAACTGGTCAAGGCCGCCGCCGGCAAGCCGGGTGCGCCTGTCATCTGGTCGCCGGCCTACGCCGACCTGACACCCCCAGCCATCAAGGAGGCGCAAGGGCTCGGCTTCAAGGTGCTGCCCTGGACCGTGAACCAGCGCGCCGACATGCTGCGGCTGATGGACTGGGGCGTGGACGGCATCATTACCGACTACCCCGACGTGCTGCGCGACCTGGTGCGCGAGCGCGGCCTCTCGCTGCCGCCGCCCGGAAAGGCCGGCGCATGAACGCAGCATCGCAACTCGACGCCATCGGCACGCGAATCGACGCGCTGCGCAACGGCCGCGGCGAATCGATCACCGTCCTTTCGAACGAAGCGCGCGCAAGCAGCGAACTGCTCGCAGCCCTGCCGCCGCGCTATGGCGAAGTGCTGCTGAACCTGCTCGACCGGCTCGAATCGAGCGCGCTGTTCAGCGAAGAGAGCTGCTCATTCAGCCAGAAAGACCTGCTCGACAACCTGCAGGTGTGGGTCGACAAGGCCCGCGCGCAGCTGGTGTCCTGAGAAGAGGAGAACCCCATGCAAAGACGAACCTTGCTTCTGCGCGCCGCCCCGGTGCTGGCGCTCGCATCGACGACGGCATGGCCGCTGGCCGCAATGGCCGCCGCGCCGATGGTCGAAATCTGGAAAGACCCGAATTGCGGGTGCTGCCAGGACTGGGTGAAGCACCTCAACGCCAACGGATTCGCCACCCGTGTGCACGACGAGGGCAACAATGCCGCGCGCTCCCGGCTCGGTGTTCCGGCCAAGCTGGGCTCATGCCACACGGGCCTGGTGGGCGGCTATGCGCTCGAAGGCCACGTCCCGGCGCGTGAGGTGCACCGGCTGTTGAAGGAAAAACCCAAGGCCATCGGCCTTGCCGTACCGGGCATGCCGGTCGGCTCACCCGGCATGGACGGCGCCGCCTACGGGGACCGGCGCGATCCGTACGACGTCCTGCTGGTGCTGGCCGATGGCGGCAGCCGCGTCTACCAGAGCTATCGCTGAGCCTGAATCGCAGAAAAGACAGATCGGGCCGATCAGCCGAAGCGGCCAGGATCGAAAGGCGCAAGCGGCGTCTCGGGCGTTGTACCCGCGAGCAATTGCGCCGCGAGCTTGCCTGTGCGCGCCGAGCCGCACAGGCCGACATGCCCATGCCCGAAGGCCAGCACGATGTCTGTGCTGGCCCTTGAAGCCCCGATGCACGGCAGGCCGTCGGGCAGGCTGGGCCGGTGACCGAGCCAGTGCTTCACCGAGGCTGAACCCGCTGACTGACGGCCGAGGGCGGGAAACATCGATTGCAGGTGCCGGTGCAGTATCTCGGCGCGGCGCCAGTCAGGCGCGGCTTCGAGCCCGCCGATCTCGACCTGGCCCGCCGCCCGCAGTCCGCCGTCCATCCAGTGCGCGATGAGCTTGCCGTCGGCCACCATCGTGGGCGTGCGCGGTCCCACTGCGGCGCCTTCGACGACGACGTGATAGCCGCGCTCCGATTCCAGAGGCACCGGGGAACCGGCTGCAGCGGCCAGCGGACCTGAGCGTGCGCCGGCGCAGATGGCGGCGGCATCGCAGGCGATTTCACCGGCCTCTGTCAGCACCGCGCGCAGCCGCCCGCCCTCGACGCGAAAACCCGTGGCGCGCGTTGCCACACGCTGTGCACCGGCGCTGAATGCATGCTGCGCCAGCGCAGCCACATAGGCACCCGGGTTGCGACAGTGGCCGGCCTCGGGCACGAAGATGCCGAGCGTGTAGCGCGCGTCGAGGTCGGGCTCCCGCTGCCGCAGTTCCGGCTCGGCCCATTCCTCCCACTGCACGCCGGTGCGCCGTCGCACGCGCCAGCCGAGCGCGTCACCCTCGAACTCGTCGCGCGAACGGTAGGCATGCAGCAGCCCGCGCTGTTCGATGAGCTGCGGCACGCCGGCCTCGGTGGCAAGCCGGGCGTGCAGCGCCGGCGCATCGGCGAGCAGCGTGCGCAGTGCGTCGGCGGTGCGCTGCACGCGCGCCTCGGTCCAACCCGAAGCCAGGTAGCGCAGCAGCCATGGCAACGCGCGCGGCAGGTAGCGCCAACGCAGCGCCAGCGGCCCCAGCGGATCGGCCAGCCAGCCCGGCACCTTGCGCCATGCACCCGGCAGCGCGGGCGGCACCACCGAATGCGAGGACAACCAGCCCGCATTGCCGTAGCTCGTGGCGTGCGGGCCGCCGGGTTCGCCGGGCTCGATCACCGTCACGCGCAGGCCCGCGCGCAGTGCCTCGATGGCGGTTGCGCTGCCCACGGCGCCCGCACCAATCACGACCGCGTGGCGCACAGCACCGTCCGCGGAGAAACTTCTTGCAACTGTCATGGCGCCTATCGTAGAGGGCGCGGTCCCATAATCGGCCGCCATGCCTGCTTCGTCATCCGCACCCTCTTCTCTTTCTTCGTCTTCAGGCGCCATTACCGATGTTGCCGGCATCGAAGTCGGTCATTTCTCCGACACGCGCCGGCCCACGGGCTGCACCGTGATCCTCGCGCGCGAAGGGGCTGTTGCCGGTGTCGACGTGCGCGGCGCCGCACCGGGCACGCGCGAGACCGACCTGCTCTCGCCCGGCAACCTGGTGCAGCAGGTGCACGGCATCATGCTGGCGGGCGGCAGCGCCTGGGGCCTGGCCGCCGCCGAGGGCGCAATGCGCTGGCTCGAGGAACGCAACATCGGCATGGACGTGCGCTTCGGCACCCTGCCCATCGTGCCCGCGGCCGTGCTGTTCGACCTGCCGATGGGCGATGCGCGCATCCGCCCCGACGCCGCGGCCGGTTATGCGGCCTGCGACGCAGCAAGCAACAGCGCCCCGGCCGAAGGCAACGTGGGCGCCGGCAGCGGCGCGCTCGTGGGCAAGCTCTTCGGCGTGCACCGCGCGATGAAGGGCGGTATCGGCACCGCCTCTGTCACCGTGGGCGGCGTGACGGTGGGCGCGCTCATCGCGGTCAATGCGCTGGGCGACGTGATCGACCCCGACACCGCGCAGCCGGTGGCCGGCGCACGCACCGAAGACGGCCTTGCCCTGCTCGACACACGACAGGCCCTGCTGCGCGGAGAGGCGCCCAAGCCGCTGCTCGCGGGCACCAACACCACGCTCGGCGTGATCGCGACCGATGCGGTGCTGACCAAGGTGCAGGCCAATCGCCTCGCCAGCGTGGCGCACGACGGCCTCGCGCGCGCCATCAACCCGGTGCACACCATGAGCGACGGCGACACACTGTTTGCGCTGGCCACCGGCCGCGTTCCGCTCGAAGGCCCCGGCGCCGAATCCAGGCCGGGCATGACAGTGCTCGGCACCATGGCGGCCGAAGCGGTGGCACGCGCCACCTTGCGCGCCGTGCTGGCGGCGCGCGCCGTTACCGTCGGCGATTTGCATATTCCCTGCGCGGCCGACCTCGCAGCAACAAAAGGTTGAATTCCTCATGGCCATGCCCAAGACGCTGAAGCTGATCCTGCTGTCGATACGCGACCTGATCGCCTCGGCCGGTCCTGTCGTGTTCCTGGTGATCGGCGTGCTGATTGCCGCCTACTGGTGGCTGCAGCCGCAGCCGCCCAAGCACGTGACGCTGGCCACCGGCCCCACCGGCAGCGCGTACGCGCAGTTCGGCAAGCGCTATGCCGAGGTGCTCAAGAACAGCGGCATCGAGGTGGAGCTCAAGGCCACCACGGGATCGACCGAGAACCTGCAACTGCTGCGCACCGGCGGCGCCGATGTGGGCTTTGTGCGCGGCGGCAGCGCCGACCCGGTGGCCGACGAGGAAGCCGGGCTCACCTCCCTCGGCAGCCTGTTCTTCGAGCCGATATGGCTCTTCTATCGCGCCGACACCGCGCAGAAGATCGATCGCAAGACGGCCACGCTGACCTCGCTCACGCAACTGCGCGGCTTGCGCGTGAACGTCGACATGCCGGGCAGCGGCCTGCCAGAGATCATGGAAAGGCTCTTCAAGGCCAACCACCTGGAGCCCGATGCGCTGCAGCTCTCCAACCTTGAACAGGCGGCCGCGGCCGAAGCGCTGCAGGCCGGCCTGCTCGACGTCATCGTGCTCGCCTCGGCGCCGCAGTCGCCGCAGGTGCAGCGCCTGCTGCGCGCACCCGACATCAAGCTGATGGACTTCGGCCAGGCCGATGCCTACTCGCGGCGCTTTCCCTTTCTTTCTGCAGTGACGCTGCCGCGCGGCGTGGTCGACCTGTCGAAAGACCTGCCGCCTTCGGACGTCACGCTGCTCGCCGCCACCACCTCGATGCTTTCGCGCGACGAAACGCACTCGGCGCTGCGGCAGCTTTTTGCGCAGGCCGCCCAAGGCTTGCACAGCGATGCGGGCTGGTTCAACCGCGCGCGCGACTTCCCCAACACGCGCACCAGCGAACTACCCGTGAGCCCCGAGGGCGACCGCGCCATCAACGGCACGCCGCCGTTCTGGCAGCGCTACCTTCCGTTCTGGGCCAGCAACCTGATCGAGCGCATGTGGCTGGTGCTCGGCGGCCTGCTGGTGCTGATGCTGCCGCTGAGCCGCGTGGTGCCACCGCTCTACCAGTTCCGCGTGCGGCGGCGTGTGTTCCGCTGGTATGCGCGGCTGCGCGACATCGAAGCCAAGATCGACGCGCAGCAAGGCGGACGCGAGGAATTGCTCAGCGAACTCGAGGACCTCGACCGCGTGGTGAACAAGGTGGCCGTGCCGCTTTCTTACGCCGACGAGCTCTATGCGCTGCGCAACAACATCCACACGGTGCAAAGGCGCGTGCAGCTGCGCTGGCCGCAGCCGGGCGATTTCGCGCCCCGGACACCGCCGCCAAAGGAACCCACAGAAAGCGCTTGACTTGGAGCGCGCTCCAGGCTGCGACCCGCGTCGCGGGCACAGCTTGATCTCTCGAGAAAGCGCCGGCCGCGCCGTCAGCGCTGAAGGCGCAGCAGCTTGCCGTTGTCGGTCAGCACATAGAGCCAGCCGTCCGGGCCCTGGCGAACATCGCGCACGCGCTCGCCGCGGTTTGCGAGCAGGCGCTCGCGGCCGGTGACAGTGTCGCCGCTTAGCGTGAGCCGCCAGAGCGCGGTACCGGCCAATGCCCCGACGAACAGGTTGCCCTGCCACTCCGGGATGTTCGTCGCGGTGTAGAAGGCCATTCCGCTCGGCGCGATCGACGACTTCTGCGTGCCTGGGGTCCAGACCGAGCCGTCGATCTTTTCCCACCAGGTCGCGGGCTGCTCCATGCCCGCCTTGCTGGTGCCCTCGCCCACCTGGGTGAGGGTGCCGTACTCCTGGCCATAGCTGATCACCGGCCAACCATAGTTGCGGCCGGCCTGTGTGAGGTTGATCTCGTCGCCGCCCTGCGGTCCGTGCTCGCTGGTCCAGAGCTGATCCGTGCCCGGCCGCATCGCGGCGCCCTGCGGGTTGCGGTGGCCGTAGCTCCACAGCTCTGGCTGCGCGCCAGCGACGCCGAAGTCCGGATTGCCGGGCGCCGGGGCGCCCTCCGTCGTAAGGCGTGCCACCTTGCCGTTGCCGCGCGACAGGTCTTGCGCGAATCCGCGCTGCGTGTCGATCTGGCGGTCGCCCATGGTCACGAACAGATAGCCCAGGCGGTCGAATGCCAGGCGTGAGCCGTAGTGCCCACTGCTGCCGCTCACCTTGGGAGCCTGCCGGTAGATCACCGTGACGTTGCTCAGCGTGCGATTGGCGGTATCGAGTTGGGCGCGTGCCACGGCCGTGCCGTTGAGCGCGACGTTCGCGCTGTCGCGCTCGGCGAAGCTCAGATAGATGCGGCCGTTGCTGGCAAAGGCCGGATCGAGCGCCACGTCGAGCAGGCCGCCCTGGCCGTCGGTATCGACCACCGGTGCACAACACACTGTGTCGGCCCCACCATTGACGGGCGTGCCATCGGCGTTGCGCAGCCGCAGTTGACCGCCGCGCTGAGTGACGAGCATTCGGCCATCCGGCAGAAAAGCCATGCTCCAGGGGTTCGACAGGTCGGTGGCCAGTTCCGTCACGCGAAGCGGGCCGGAAGGCGGTGCAGGCGCGGCGCCGGGAACGGGTTGGGGCGCCGTTGCCGGGGATGGGGTCGTGACCGCGGCCGGCGTACCCAACGCGGCGAGCGAAAAGTTGCCGCCCCCGCCGCCCCCTCCGCCGCAACCGGCCAGCCATATCGGTGCGGTGAACCAGAGGATGCGTGTCGACATCGTCATGACCGGCCTCTTTCGACAGAATGGACCGCACCATGGTGACACCGCGACCGACCGGGCGCAAAGAAAAACCGCCCGAAGGCGGTTTCATTTGGTAAGCACCGCGGCAGCGTTACTTGAGCGCCTTGTAGCGCATGCGCTTGGGCTTGGCACCCTCTTCACCCAGCCGCTTCTTCTTGTCGGCTTCGTACTCCTGGTAGTTGCCGTCGAAGAAGGTCCACTGGCTGTCGCCTTCGGCGGCCAGGATGTGCGTGGCGATACGGTCGAGGAACCAGCGATCGTGGCTGATGACCATCACGGTGCCGGCGAATTCGAGCAGCGCGTCTTCGAGCGCGCGCAGCGTTTCCACGTCAAGGTCGTTCGACGGTTCGTCAAGCAGCAGCACGTTGCCGCCAGCAATCAGCGTCTTGGCCAGGTGCAGCCGGCCGCGTTCGCCGCCCGACAGCGTGCCGACCTTCTTTTGCTGGTCCGCGCCGTTGAAGTTGAAGCGGCCCGCATACGCGCGGCTCGCCATCTGGAACTTGCCGACGTTGATGATGTCCAGGCCGTTCGAGATGTCTTCCCACACGGTCTTGTTGTTGGCGAGTTCGTCGCGGTGCTGGTCGACGAAGGCCATCTTGACCGTCGAGCCGATGACGACTTCGCCAGTGTCCGGCTGCTCCTTGCCCGCGAGCAGCTTGAAGAGCGTCGACTTGCCGGCGCCGTTCGGGCCGATGATGCCGACGATCGCGCCCGGCGGCACGGTGAAGCTCAGGTTGTCGATCAGCATGCGGTCGCCGAAGGACTTGCTGACGCCGTGGAACTCGAACACCTGCTGGCCCAGACGCTCCGCCACCGGAATGAAGATTTCCTGCGTTTCGTTGCGCTTCTGGTATTCCATGTCGCTCAGCTCTTCGAAGCGGGCCAGGCGGGATTTGCTCTTGGCCTGGCGTGCCTTCGGGTTCTGGCGCGACCACTCCAGTTCCTTCTTCAGCGCCTTGGCGTGGGCTTCTTCGCTCTTCTGCTCCTGCGCCAGGCGTTCGCCCTTCTGCTCGAGCCAGGTGCTGTAGTTGCCCTTCCAGGGAATGCCGCGGCCGCGGTCCATTTCCAGGATCCACTCGGCTGCGTTGTCGAGGAAGTAGCGATCGTGGGTAATGGCCACCACGGTGCCCGTGAAGCGCTGCAGGAACACTTCGAGCCACTCCACCGATTCGGCGTCCAGGTGGTTGGTCGGCTCATCGAGCAGCAGCATGTCGGGCTTGGACAGCAGGAGGCGGCACAGCGCCACGCGCCGCTTTTCGCCGCCTGACAGCAGGCCGATCTTCGCGTCCCACGGCGGAAGGCGGAGGGCATCGGCGGCGATTTCCAGTTGATGTTCGGAATCGGTGCCGGCGGTGGCGATGATGGCTTCGAGCTGGGCCTGCTCGGCCGCCAGCGCGTCGAAGTCGGCGTCTTCGGCCCCGTAGGCGATGTACACCTCTTCGAGGCGGGCCTTGGCCGCAAACACCGCGCCCATGGACTCTTCGACCGATTCGCGCACCGTGTGCTCGTTGTTGAGCTTGGGTTCCTGCTCCAGATAGCCGATCGTCATCCCCGGCATGGGCAGCGCCTCGCCCTCGAACTCCTTGTCCACACCCGCCATGATCTTGAGCAGCGTGGACTTGCCCGAGCCGTTCAGGCCGAGCACGCCGATCTTGGCGCCGGGGAAGAAAGAGAGCGAAATGTCTTTCAAGAGCTGCCGCTTGGGCGGCACGGTCTTGCTGACACGGTTCATCGAATAGACGTATTGAGCCATCTGTGGATAGTTACCTTGGGTAGCGGAAATTGGGGAAAAGTGCGGGCGCCCGAAGAAAGCTTTCGGACGCGGCAAACCATGGATTATCGACTCATGCGACAATAGGCACCGTTGCCGGGTCCAGTTGCCCGCAACACCGGCTCTCTGCCGGGGACGAAGAAAGCCCTTTATCACGACGGGTTTTTCGGCTCCCACCCCTGACCTTCATCTGCCTTGACTGGCTCGGCGTTACCAAAAGACGCCAAGCGGGCCGATGCCACTGCGCCGTGTATGGCGCTTATTGTTTCCAATGAATTTTGACGAACTGAAGCTGGCTCCCGCCATCTTGAAGGCTGTGCACGAGCACGGTTACGACACCCCCACCCCCATCCAGGCGCAAGCCATTCCCGCGGTTCTCGAAGGCCACGACCTGCTCGGCGGCGCCCAGACTGGCACCGGCAAGACGGCCGCCTTTACGCTGCCGATGCTGCACAAGCTCAGCACGAGCGCCAGCGCCACCAACAAGTTCGGCGGCATCGGCATTCGCGCCCTGGTGCTCACCCCCACGCGTGAACTCGCGGCCCAGGTCGAAGAGTCGGTCCGCACCTACGGCAAGTACCTGGAGCTCGACTCCACCGTGATCTTCGGCGGCGTGGGCATGAACCCGCAAATCAGCAAGCTCAAGAAGGGCGTCGACATTCTCGTGGCCACCCCCGGCCGCCTGCTCGATCTGCAGCAGCAAGGCATGCTCGACCTGAGCCAGGTCCAGATGCTGATCCTCGACGAAGCCGACCGCATGCTCGACATGGGCTTCATCCACGACGTGAAGAAAATTCTCGCCCTGGTGCCCCGGGAAAAGCAGAGCCTGCTGTTCTCGGCCACTTTCAGCGACGAAATCCGCGACCTGGCCGCCACGCTGCTCAAGAACCCGCAAAGCATCCAGGTCACGCCGCGCAACACCACCGTGCAGCGCATCACCCAGGTGATCCACCCGGTGGGCCGCGGCAAGAAGAAGGCGCTGCTCGCGCACATCATCAACGAGAACAAGTGGAGCCAGGTGCTCGTGTTCACGCGCACCAAGTTCGGCGCCAACAGCGTGGCCGAATTCCTGACCAAGAACGGCATCCAGGCGATGGCGCTGCACGGCAACAAGAGCCAGAGCGCACGCACGCAGGCGCTGGCCGGCTTCAAGAGCGGCGACATCCGCGCGCTGGTGGCCACCGACATTGCGGCCCGCGGCATCGACATCGATGAGCTGCCGCACGTCGTGAACTACGAAATTCCGAACGTCAGCGAAGACTACGTTCACCGCATCGGCCGCACCGGCCGCGCCGGTTCGAGCGGCGAGGCCGTGAGCTTTGTCTGCCTGGACGAAGAAGGCTTCATGCAGGAAATCGAACGCTTCACGAAGCAGACGATTCCGGTGCAGTTCGTCGAAGGCTTCGGCCCTGAAGACGGCGAACGCGCCGAGCCGATCGCCATGGGTCGCCAGACGATCTGGGGCGGCGCAGGCCGTCCGCCGAGCCGCGACGTGATGCAGGCGGCCGCCAAGGCTGCCCGCACCGAAATGCTGCAACGCATTCGCGAGAACAAGACCGGCCAGGGCGGCGGCGAACGCGCCGGTGGCGGCGGTGGTGGTGGCAACGGCGGCGGTCAACGCCGCGGTGGCGGCCAGGGCGGCGGCGGTCAAGGCCGCAACGCCAACGGTGGCGGTCAAGGCCAGGGCTTCCAAGGCCAAGGCCCGCGCGGCCAAGGCGCTGCCCGCCCGGCACAAGGCCGCGGACCGCAAGGCCCGGCACGCACGCCGCACCATGCGCCCCAACATCATCAACAGCAGAATCATCTGCCGCACGACGAGCGCCAACCGCGCCATCACGGCAACAGCCACAGCCCGACGCAAGCCAACCAGGTTGCACACCTGCGCGCTGAAGCGGTCGCGGGCGGCGATGGCCAGCCGGATCCGTTGCGCACGAGCGTCGACCACATGGGTGGCGGACGCGGTCGCGGCCGTCCGGGCGGCGGTGGTGGTGGCGGCTACGGCGGCAACCGTTCGGGCGGCGGTGGCCGTTCGGGTGGTGGCGGTGGCTACGGTGGCGGCGGCGGCAACCGTTCCGGCGGTGGCGGCGGTGGCGGCGGTGGCCGTTCGTTCGGCCGTTAAGCGGAACCGCGGGTAGAACACCTACCCCGCAATTGAACAAGGGCACCTCGGTGCCCTTTGTTTTTTCCGGGTCGCTCGTCAGCGCGGCGGTGCCGTGCTCGCCCGTATGTTCTTTGCGATTCTGGTCGCCAGCGCGGTCACCGCGTCGTCATAGCTGCGGGTGACCTCCTGCGGCTTGGCGACCAGTTCACCGAAGCTCCCCCAGCGGTCTCGCGCATTCGCCGGCACGCTGCCGGAAGAATCGCCGCTGGCGTCGGCACCGTAGTAGATGGTCTCGGAGTACACGGAGTCGCCGTCCTTCGCGGTCATCAAATAGACGCTCAGGTTCACGCGCGGCACGTAGTCGGTCGAGAAACGCGCCGAATACATGCCGACCTCGTTGAAGTAAACATGCAGCACCGGCTCCGACGTCGGCAGCTTGCCGTAGTCGATGTGGTCCGGCGAAGCCGCCGGCCTGGAAACGCCCTCGAGCGCCTGCGCCTGGTAACCCAGCGCGTTCAGTTGCTGCACCAGCGCCGCCGTCATCTTCGGCCCCATGTCCTTGCGAACGGCTTCCATGCGCTCGTTGAATTCAGAGCCCTTCACACGATCGGCAATCGACTGCCACAGCACGCCGAGCGGGACGCCCTTGTTCTCGGTGTGAAGCTTGTTGATCGGCGCCACGGGGATCACCATGATGCGGGTGACGGAGGGGAGTTCGGGCACGGTGGTGGGCCTGGAGCCGCAACCTGCAAGCAACAGGGTGCCTGCGAAGGCGCAAGCCAGCAGAGCGCGGTGGGAAGGCATCCCGTAGTTGATTGATTTCAAGTTCAAGATTCCGCCTCAGAGCTTCCCGCTGTCGGCGGGGTTGTGCACGATCTGGATCAGCACGTCGGGCGTGTAAGCCCTGGTGCGCGAGATCTCGGCAACCACGGTGCGCTCCTCGTCTTCTTGCGCCGCAACCAGCGCGCGCCGGCCGGGCTCGTACAGAGGGGCGGACTGGCATGCGGCGAGTGCAATGCACGCCAGCAAGACAGCACAGGTCGATCGAATCTTCATCTTTATGTCCTCCCGTTGGAATTTGGTGCGGATGAAAAAGCCGCAGCATCGAATTGTCGTTTTACAAGTCACAACACAAATGTTGCAAGAGCACAAATTCAGCACATTTCTCACGGCTTTTGTCAGCTACGCCACAAAGCTGCGCCGGTCGCCTTTCTGCCCATTAGTACCAAAGGCGTCGCCCCGCCCGTCACGGCGGACGGACACAATCGCGGGCCATGCAATACATCCCACCCAACTACGCCACGCTCTTCGTCGCCACGTGCAACCTGCTGAATCTCGCGAACCCGCACCGCGTGTACTACGAGAACCAGGACGCCTACGACGAGCGCGAATACGAACGCAAGATCGGCTGGATCGGCGAGCGCTTTCACGCGCTCAATGCCGACGTGCTCGCGGTGCAAGAGGTCTGGGACGAAAGCGCGCTGAAGGCCGCAATTGCGCGCAGCGGTTTGCGCTATGACTTCGTCTCGGTACCCGGCGCCGAGAACACGCCGCCGCACAACGGCGCGCAGGGCACGCCGCGGGTCGGCATTGCCACGCGCCTGCCGGTGGACCATGCGCAGTCTTTTGTCGACTTTCCGCCGGGCTTCGGCGTCGACGTGCCGGGCCTGGGCCCGCACACGCGCTTCGAGCGACCGCCCTTTCTGGTCACGCTGCGCATGAAGCACGGGCAGCAGGTGCATGTGCTGACGGTGCACCTGAAGTCCAAGCGCCCGAAATTCCTTCAAGACGCGCAAGGCAATCATCTGGAAGACCGGGAAGACCGCAAGGTGGGTGCGATGGCTTCGCTGCGCTCGCTCGTCATGCGGGGCGTTGAAGCGGCCGCGTTGCGCTGCATCGTGATCGACCTGCTGCAAGGCACGAACACGCCACTGGTGGTGATGGGCGACTTCAACGACGAGCCGCACAGCGTAACCACGCAACTGGTGGCCGCCACTTCCGACGTGGCCTACGACAAGGCGGCGCGCGACGTGGCGCTGTTCAACGCCTACGAGATGCAGGGCGAATCGGCGCTGAAGAAAGACGTGGCCTATTCACACGTTCACCAAGGCTTTCCGGCCGTGCTCGACCAGATCTTCGTGAGCGAGGAATTCGTTGCGGCAAGCCGGCACAGCCTGGGCGACGTGCGCAGGGTCGACTATTTCAACGACCACCTGCACGAAGGGCGCGACCGCTCGCGCTCGGACCACGGCTTTGTGCGTGCGCTGCTGAGGCTGCGCACCGACTGAACGGGACCAGCCAACGAAGCTCAGAGCTTCGAAACCCGCACCATCGCGTCGGCCCGCTTGTGCAGGTCTGGCAGCAGTTCCAGGCCGAGCCCGGGCTTGTCGTTCAGGCTGATCATGCCGTTCTCGACCTTCGGCAGCTCGGTGACGAGCTCCTTGTACCAGCCGGTGAAGAAGGCGCGCACGCTCTCCTGGATGAGCGCATTGGGCGCATGCAGGCTCAGGTGTGTCGACGCGGCCCAGACCACCGGGCCGGTGCAGTCGTGCGGTGCCACCGGCAGTTGCCAGGCATCGGCCATGGCCGCGATCTTGCGGGCTTCGGTGAGGCCGCCACACCAGCTCAGGTCGAGCATTGCAACGCCGGCCACGCCGGTCTGCAGATAGTCCTTGAAGCCCCACTTGTAGCTGAGCGTCTCGCTGGCGCAGATGAGCGCATCGCAATCCTTCGCGTACTGCTTGAGCAGGTCGAGGCTGTCCATGCGGATGGCGTCTTCATGCCAGAAGGTGTCGAACTCCTTCAGCGCGCGGGCGATTTTTTGCGCCATGGGCAGGCGCCACAGGCTGTGGAACTCGACCATGATGTCCATCTTGCCGCCGACGGCCTTGCGGATCTTGCGGAACGGCTCCAGCGCGGTGTCGAGATCGGCATTGCTGATGTACTGGCCGTGGCTCTTTTCCGCAGCGGGGTCGAACGGCCAGATCTTCATGGCCGTGATGCCTTCGGACAGCAGCGATTCGGCCAGCTCGTCGGCATGGTGCAGAAAGCCCTGCAGGTCCTCGTAGGGGCCGTTGTTGTTGGCCAGCCCCCAGTTGGAGCTGGTCTGGTTGGTGGCGCTGCGAATGTACTGATAGCCGGCGCAGGTGTTGTAGATGCGGATCGCGTCCCGGCTCTTGCCGCCCAGGGCGGTGTGCACCGGCATGTTGGCAGCCTTGCCGAACAAATCCCACAGTGCAATGTCGACGGCCGAGTTGCCGCGCGTTTCCACGCCCGACCCGCGCCAGCCCAGATAGCCGGTGATGTCACGGTTGCGTGCCTCGATCTGCAGCGGATCGGTGCCGAGCAGCTTCAGCGCCGCCCATTCATGCAGATAGGCCTCGACCGCCTCCGCGCCCATGAAGGTTTCGCCGAGGCCGACCAGGCCCTCGTCGGTATGCAGGCGCACCCACACGATATTGGGAAACTCGCCAAGGCGGATGGTTTCGACTTCGGTGATCTTCAATTTTTGAAACTCCAGAAAAAAAGGGCCGCGGCAGCTTGCGCTGCGCGGCCCCGATACCACGTCAGGAATCGATCAGCCGCCGCGCGCCTTCTTCAGCGCATCGGTCACCACGCCCACGGCTTCCGCGCCGATGGTGGGCACGTTCTTGTCGTACACGGGCTTCACCTTGTCCAGCATGCGCTTCTGCTCGGCCGGCGACACGTCGTTCACCGTCATGGTCTTGCGCAGGTTGGCGAGCGCCTTCTCGTTGAGTGCACGATTGGCTTCGCGCTGGACCTTCTGGCCTTCCTTCGCGGCTTCGCGCAGCACGGCCTGCTCTTGCGGGTTGAGCTGGTCCCACAGCTTCTTGCTGTAGAGGATGAGGAACGGCGTGTAGGCATGGCGCGTCACGCTCAGGTACTTCTGTACTTCGCTGAACTTCGAGGTCTCGATGGTCACGAAGGGGTTTTCCTGGCCGTCGATGGTGCGGGTTTCAAGTGCGGTGAACACTTCGCCGAAAGCCATCGGCACCGCATTGGCGCCCAGGGTCTTGAACGAGTCCAGGAAGATGTTGTTCTGCATCACGCGCAGCTTCACGCCTTCGAAGTCCTCGGGCTTGGCCACGGGCTTCTTGCTGTTGGTCAGGTTGCGGAAGCCGTTCTCCCAGTAGGCCAGGTTCACCAGGCCCGCGGCTTCGAGCTTCTTGTTGAAGTACTCGCCGGCGGGGCCGTCGAGCACCGCATCGGCTTCCTTCTCGTTGGCGAACAGGAACGGCAGGTCGAATGCGCCGAGTTCCTTCACGATGCCGACCAGCGGCGAACTGGAAGTGCACACCATTTCCTGGGTACCGGCACGAAGAGCCTGCGTGGCCGGCAGGTCGCCGCCCGCGGCGCCGCCCCAGAAGGCGACGATCTTCATCTTGCCGCCGGTCTTGGCGGCCAGCACTTCCTGCATCTTCTTGACGCCCACGCCCACCGGGTGGTCTTCGTTCACGCCGTTGGTGAACTTGATCGTGCGGTCGGCGAATTGCGCAATGGCACCGGTCGATGCCAGCAGGCCGCCGGCCACGAGGGCGGCGGTCATCAGGGTTCTGCGAAACAACATGCTTGTCTCCTTCGATTGAGGTTGAAATGAACTGACGGAAAACCAACTAGCGCCCCATCCACCACTGGAGCGGAATGGTCACGATTTCAGGGACGAACACCAGCGTGAACAGCACAACCAGGTGGGCGATGAAGAAAGGCATCACGCCCTTGAACGCATCGTCCATCGAGATGCGCGCCACGCCGCTCACCACGTTGAGCACCGTGCCCACGGGCGGCGTGATGAGGCCGATGGCGTTGTTCATGATGAACATCACGCCGAAGTACACCGGATCGATGCCGGCCTTGAGCACCACCGGCATCAGCACCGGCGTGAGGATCAGCACCGTCGGCGTGAAGTCGAGCGCGGTGCCGACGATGACGATCAGCACCATCATGACGAACATCAAGAGGATCTTGTTGTCGAGGAAGGGCTCGAGCAGCGTGACCACCTCGGCGGGGATGTTGGCCACCGTGATCAGCCATGCGCTCACCATGGCGGCGGCCACGAGGAACATCACGACGGCGGTCGTCTTGCCAGCAGCCAGCGTGAGCCGGTACAGGTCCTTGACCTTCAGCTCGCCGTAGACGAAAAGGCCGACGATCAACGAATAGACCGCAGCCACGACCGCCGCCTCGGTCGGCGTGAAGACGCCGAACTTCATGCCACCGATGATGATGACGGGCAGTGCGAGCGCGAGGCTGCCCTGCGCCGTGACCTTGAGCCGCTCGCCCCAGGCCACGCGGGGCGCCGACTTCACGTTCTCCTTCTTGGCCACGATCCACCAGGCGACGCCGACAGCCAGGCCCATGAGGATGCCCGGCACGATGCCGGCCAGGAACAGCTTGGTGATCGACACGTTGCCGGCCACGCCGAACACGATGAGGCCGATCGACGGCGGAATGACCGGCGCGATGATGCCGCCCGCGGCGATCAGGCCGGCCGAGCGGTTCAGCTGGTAGCCCGCGGACTTCATCATCGGGATCAGCAGTGCGGCCAGCGCAGCGGTGTCGGCCACGGCGGAGCCCGAAACCGACGCCATGATGATCGCGGCCACCACGGCCACATAGCCCATGCCGCCGCGGAAATGGCCGACCCACGCCATCGCCAGGTTGACGATGCGTCGGCTCAGCCCCCCGGCGTTCATGAACTCGCCGGCCAGCAAGAAGAATGGCACGGCGAGCAGCGGGAAGTTGTCTGCGCCATCGACAAAACGCTGCGCAATGATCTGGCTGTCGAACGCCGGCAGGCCGCCGGTGTAGGCCAGCCAGCCCATCAGCGACACGCCGCACACCAGCAGCGAATACGAAATTGGAATGCCCAGCGCCATGGCACCGAGCAGCGAGACGATGAAGATGGTGACTGTCATTGGGCCACCTTGCCATGCGCCGAAACTTCGAGCACTTGCTCTTCGGATTCCATGACCTGGATCAGTTCCTGCTCCGGGACCCTTCCGCGGAAAAGGCGCCAGAGCTTCTCGATGTTGAAGATGCCCATGACCACGGCGACCACGTAGCCGATGCCATACACCCAGATCATCGAGATGCCGACCACCGGCGATATGTTGGTGACCTGCAGCTCGTGCATTTCGTACGTGCCCATGAGGAACAGCACGTTGCAGAACAGCATGAGAGATTGGCTCATGAAAAAGCAGAACTTCTTGCCGCCCAGGGGCAGCTTCTTGATGAGTGTGTCGACGCCCAGGTGGGCGCCTTCGCGCATGGCCACCATGGCACCGATGTAGGTGAGCCAGATGAAGCAGTAGCGCGACATTTCGTCGGACACCGAAATGCCCGAGTTGAAGCCGTAGCGCAGCACCACGTTGCCGAACACCATGATGACCATGGCCACCATGCACACCACCACAAGGAATTCCAGCACGCGGAAAAACCCGTCGATCACTCTATTCATAATCCATCTCCTGTCACTTCTGCTGTTGTTATGAAATTTGTCGCCCGCTAGAGCGGAAAGGCCTTGAGCCTGGTGGCGGGGCGGCTGATGCGTGGAAGCTTCTTGCGCGAGGCCAGCACCTGCTCGATATCGTGTCGCGCACCGTCGATCAGCACCAGAACGGCTTTTTCGGCCCGCGCCGAGTCGCGCGCAATCACGGCGTCGAGCACCGCGCGATGCAGCGGCAGCGAACTGGCGGGCCCGTTCTTGCGGCTGGTCGATATTTCGAAGCTCGTGCGCAGCAACGCACCGAGCGCACGGCTCATCTGCACCAGCATGCGGTTGTGGCTGGAGCGGATGAGGCCTTGGTGAAAACGCAGGTCGGGCGTGATGTAGTCGCCGCCGAACTCGATGGCGCGCTTCATGCCCGCATAGGCGTCTTCCATCTCGGCAATGTCTTGCGCGGTGGCGCGCTCGGCGGCGAGGCCCACTGCTGCCGGCTCGACCACGCGGCGCAGGTCTTGCAGGTCGCGCAGAAACTCGGCGGAAAGGCCGGCTTCGGTCTGCCAGACGATCACGTCGGCGTCGAACCAGTTCCACTGGTCCGCGGGCTGCACGCGCGTGCCGACCTTGGGACCACTGGTGACAAGCCCCTTTGCAATCAGCGACTTGATCGACTCGCGAATCACGGTGCGGCTGACGCCGAGCTCCTCGCACAGAAGCGGTTCCGGCGGAATCGACGCGCCAGGCGCATAACGGCCAGCGACGATGTCGCTTCCGATGCGGTCGACGGTATTGCCGTGAACATTCTTGATCATGCGTGCCTGTTTCTCGTCTTTGTTATGTTTTCTTGCTTTTGCTTCTTGTCCGATACCCGGGGGTCGGAAAGACGCTGCCGGCCACTCGAAAACCCTGAACGCCATGACAACGTCTCACGCTTATCATATGATGATTGAAAACGCATTTCGGCAGGAAAAACCCTGACCTGCCTGCACACTTCCAGTTACCGGAGACAAGCGATGACCACCCCGCCGAAGAAGAAAAATCCCCAAGACCTGCGCAGCCAGCAATGGTTCGGCCGCAACGACCGCGACGGCTTCATCTATCGAAGCTGGATGAAGGGCAAAGGCGTGCCGCACGACCAGTTCGACGGCCGCCCCGTCATCGGCATTTGCAACACCTTCAGCGAACTCACGCCCTGCAACTCGCACTTCCGCACGCTCGCCGAGCAGGTGAAGATCGGCGTGTACGAAGCGGGCGGCTTTCCCGTCGAGTTTCCGGTGATGTCGCTCGGCGAAACGCTGCTGCGGCCCACGGCCATGCTGTACCGCAACCTTGCGAGCATGGACGTGGAAGAAAGCATTCGCGGCAATCCGCTCGACGGCGTGGTGCTGCTCATGGGCTGCGACAAGACCACGCCCGCACTCATGATGGGCGCGGCCAGCGTCGACCTGCCGACCATCGGCGTCTCGGGCGGCCCGATGCTCTCGGGCAAATGGCGCGGCCAGGAACTGGGCTCGGGCACCGGCGTGTGGCAGATGAGCGAGCAGGTGCGCGCCGGCACGCTCAAGCTGCAAGACTTCTTCGAGGCCGAGAGCTGCATGCACCGCAGCCATGGCCACTGCATGACGATGGGCACCGCGAGCACCATGGCCTGCATGGTGGAGTCGCTCGGCATCGGCCTGCCCGGCAATGCGGCTTATCCGGCGGTCGACGGCCGCCGCAACGTGCTGGCGCGCATGGCCGGCCGGCGCATCGTCGACATGGTGCATGAAGACCTCAACATGTCGAAGATCCTCACGCGCCAGGCCATCGAGAACGCCATCAAGGTCAATGCGGCCATCGGCGGCTCGACCAACCTGGTGATTCACCTGCTGGCCATTGCAGGCCGCATAGGCGTCGATCTTTCACTCGACGACTTCGACCGGCTGGCTTCCGAGCTGCCGTGCCTGGTCGACCTGCAGCCCTCGGGCCGCTTCCTGATGGAAGACTTCTGCTACGCGGGCGGCCTGCCGGTGGTCATCAAGGAAATTGCGGAGCACCTGCACAAGGACGCCATCACCGCCAACGGCCAGACGCTGTGGGACAACGTGAAGGACGCCGAAAACTACAACCCGCAGGTGATCCGCACGCTGGCCGAGCCCTTCAAGGACAAGGCCGGCATCTGCGTGCTGCGCGGCAACCTCGCGCCCAACGGCGCGATCATCAAGCCGAGTGCCGCAACGCCCGAACTGCTGGTGCACAAGGGCCGCGCGGTGGTGTTCGAAAACGCCGACGACCTGCACAAGCGCATCGATGACGAGAACCTGGACATCGACGAGCACTGCGTCATGGTGCTCAAGAACTGCGGCCCGCGCGGCTACCCCGGCATGGCCGAGTCGGGCAACATGCCGCTGCCGCCGAAGGTGCTGCGCAAGGGCATCACGGACATGGTCCGCATCAGCGATGCGCGCATGAGCGGCACGGCCTACGGCACGGTGGTTCTGCACACATCGCCCGAAGCCGCCGCGGGTGGCCCGCTCGCGCTGGTGCAAGACGGCGACATCGTCGAGCTCGACGTGCCCAACCGCAAGCTGCACCTGCACGTGAGCGACGAAGAACTGGCCAAGCGGCTCGAGAAATGGGTCGCGCCCAAGGCACCACTCGATTCGGGCTACTGGAAGCTCTATGTCGATACGGTGCTGCAGGCCGACCAGGGCGCCGACCTGGCCTTCCTGCGCGGCCGCCGCGGAAGCTTTGTGCCGCGCGACAATCACTAGGATGACAAGACTGGTAGCCATCGACTGGGGCACGAGCTCCCTGCGCGGCGCGTTGATCGATGCCGGCGGCAAGGTGCTCGAAGAGCGCAGCGATACCCGCGGCATTCTCAAAGTGCCGGCCGGTGGCTTTCCCGCCGTATTCGAGGAACTGTTCGGCGACTGGATGCAGCCCGAGGGCACACGCTGCCTGATCTCCGGCATGGCCGGCAGCAAGCAGGGCTGGGTCGAGGCGCCGTATTGCGCCTGCCCCGCGGGCCGCGTCGAAGTGGGCCGCAAGATCATCGACATCGACGCGCTGCCGGGTTCGCGCATTGCCATCGTGCCGGGCCTCAGCGACGAGCATGACGGTGTTCCCGATGTCATGCGCGGCGAAGAGGTGCAAATCTTCGGCGCCATGACGTTGATGGACGTCGACGAAGGCGTCTTCGTGTTGCCGGGCACGCACAACAAGTGGGCCACGGTCAAGAAGGGCCGCGTTACGGGCTTTCGCACCTTCATGACCGGCGAGTTCTATGCGCTGCTGAGCCAGCATTCGATTCTCGCGCGCACGCTCGATGCCGATGCACCGCTCGACGAGGCGGCCTTCGTGCAGGGCGTTACCCGTGCCGACAACGGCCAGGGCCTGCTGCACAACGCTTTCGGCGCGCGCACGCTGGCGCTGTTCGAACGCATGCCCAGGCAGGAACTCGCGAGTTATCTCTCGGGCCTCCTGATCGGCGAAGAGCTGCGCACGCAATCGCTGCATGCCTTCGGCGAAGTGGTGCTGATCGGCTCCCCTGCACTCACCCAACGCTACACGCTCGCGCTGAGCGCCACCGGCACCGCCACTCGCACGCTCGGCGCCGAAGCCACCTGGGCCGGACTGCATGTGCTGTCCGGCTTTCTCGACGCAGACAGAACGCCCTCATGACCACTCCCCAAGAAAAATTCGACGCCGCGATGCGCGAGCTGCCGCTGGTCGCCATCCTGCGCGGGCTCACGCCGCCCGAGGCCGCCGATGTGGGCGACGCCATCGTCGAGTCCGGCTTCCGGCTGCTCGAGGTGCCGCTCAATTCGCCCAAGCCCTACGCCAGCATCACGCTGATGCGCACGCGCTTTCCGCAAGCGCTTGTGGGCGCCGGCACGGTGCTCGATGCGCAGCAAGTGCGCTACGTGCATTCAGCCGGCGGCGAACTCATCGTGTCGCCCAACTTCAACGCCGAAGTGATCGCCGAAGCCGTGCGGCTCGGCATGGTGTGCCTGCCCGGCGTGATGACGCCGACCGAAGCCTTCGGCGCGCTGGCCGCGGGCGCGACCGGCCTCAAGCTGTTTCCGGCCGAACTGGCATCGCCCGCTGTGGTGAAGGCGCTGCTTGCGGTGTTGCCCGCCGGCACGCCGCTGATGCCCGTGGGCGGTATCACGCCGGCCAACATGGCCGAGTGGCGGGCGGCCGGCGCGTCCGGCTTCGGCATCGGCTCTGCGCTGTACAAGCCGGGCAAGCAAGCCTCGGCGGTGCGCGCCGACGCCCAGAGGTTCGTCGCTGCCTATGCGGGCGCAATCCACGCCTGAACCACACCTTTTTCTTTCAACCACGTCCACATCCACGAGGCCCTGTCGATGTCCGCAGATTCAGACTACGCCAGCCCCGCCGTGCGCAAGTTGCGCGAAGACCTGGCGCTTGCATTGCGCGCAGCCGCACACCACGGCCTGTCCGAAGGGGTGTGCAACCATTTCAGCGTGATGCTGCCCGGCGCGCAGGACCGCTACCTGATCAATCCGCGCGGCCTGCACTGGAGCGAGATCGGGCCGGATGACATCGTGCTGATCGACGTGCATGGCGAGGTGCTTGCCGGCCGCCACAGGGTGGAGCCGACTGCGCTCTTCATTCACGGCGCGGTGCACCGCATCACCGGCCACGCCGTCGTGCTGCACTGCCACATGCCCTACGCGACCGCGCTCACGCTCACGGTCGATCGCGCGCTCGATCCCACGCTGAGCCAGAACGCCATGCGCTACATGAACCGCATCGCGATTGACGCGGTGTACAACGGGCTCGCGCTCGACGATGCCGAGGGCGAGCGCATCGCGCGTGCCATGGCGGGGAAGGACGTGGCCTTTCTCGCGAACCACGGCGTCGTCGTGGCGGGCGCGACCATTGCGCATGCTTATGACGATCTCTACTATCTGGAACGCGCAAGCCTGCATCAGGTCATTGCGCAGTCGACCGGGCGCCCGCTGGTTCCCGTCGATGCCAAGATGGCCGCTCTTGCCGCGGCGCAAATCCAGGGCGAACGCGAGCAGTCCGACCTGTTTTTCGAGGCGCTCCGGCGAATGCTGCCTCCGCCACACGGCTGACGTCCGTTCGGCCGGTTCCGGCCCCGGCACGAGGCGCCTAGGATGGCGCAACGGCTGCGCAGCGGCTTACAGCTCTTCATCGGATTTCGCTCCAGCCTTACAAAGCGTTCACATGGAGCCACGACGATAGGGCTTCCAACCACTCCATTGGAGTTGCCATGAAAAAGCTCATCTTTGCAATCAGCGCCGCTGCCCTGCTCTCGCTGGCCGCCCTCAGCGCTCCGGCCCAAGCCCAGACCGGCGGCCGCTTCATTCAGGCCCAGGTGTATGTCGTGCCCGCGCCGCCACCGCCGCGCCATCACTACTACGCTCCGCCGCCCCCGCGGCCCTATTACGGTCCGGGCTACCACCGTGGCCACGACCGCTACGAGCACCGCCGTCATCGCCATTGGGAAGAGCGCCGCTATGGCCGCAGGGACTACGACGGAGACGGCGTACCCAATCGCTACGACCGCCGCCCCAACAATCCCTACCGCTATTGATTTCGCGCGATAGGCCTTGCCTGAGCGAAGCCGCTCAGGCTTGCGCCGCCACGCGCCGCAGCAGATTTGTGGGCGAGCGCGGCCAGCCGACGCGGCCGAACCATGCGCCGCCTGCAATTGCCGACGCAATGACGATGCCGTACACCGCGAGCGCCACGCCTTGCGCAGCGAACACGCCGGTCAGCCCGCCGCCCCAGCGCAATGCGAGCCAACCGCCGATGCCGGCCACGGCGAGCCGCGCGATGTTGCCGAGCACAGGCCACAGCAAGCGCCCTGCCCCCTGCGAGGCGAAGTACAGCACCAGGCCGACACCGAAGAAACCATAGAGCGGCCCCACCACGCGCAAGTAGTGCGCGCCGGTTTCGAGCATGGCGGGGTCGTTGCCGAACAACAGCAGCCAGGGCCGCGGAAACAGCGCCGCGGCCAGACCGATGGCTTCGGTCAGTGCAAAGGCCAACGCCGCGCCAACCCACGTGGCACGCAGCGCGCGTTCGCGCTGCCCGGCGCCCATGCAGGTACCGACCATCGCGACCAGCGGCGCGCCAAGCCCGAATACCAGCGGCACCAGCAAATACTCGAGACGCGATGCGGTGCCGTAGCCCGCCAGTGCGCCCGAGCCGAAATGGCCTGTCAATGCCGTGGCAATGCCTATCGAAAGATTGGTCGCCACGGTCGACACCGCACCCACGAGCCCGATACGCAGGATGTCGCGGAACATCGGCCAGCGCAGCTTCAGCGCGGCGAGCGTGGGGCGCAGCAGGCTGCGCGGCGAACGCAGGTACACGATGAGCGCCACCGAGCCCAGCAGGTAGTACAGCAGCAGCGCCATCGCGCCGCCCGCGATGCCCATGCCCGGCAGCGGCCCCCAACCGAAGATGAGCAGCGGAGACGCGGGAATGAGGAACACCACGCCAGCCACCGTCACGTTCGCCGGCACCGCCATGTTGCCGGTGCCTCGGATGATGGCCGACAGCGAGTTGAAGAGCCACACCAGCACCGCACCCGCGAACACCCAGTTCGAATACGTCAGGGCCGCATCGAGCGCCGCGCCGGTGCCGCCCATGACGCCGTACAGCCAGCGCCCTCCCGCCAGCAGCGCGAGCGAAAAGAACAAGCCGAAGCCGATCGCGATGACCACCGCGTGCCACACCAATGCGTCGGCGTCGCCGCGGCGGCGCGCACCCAGGGCGCGCGCAATCGACGAAGCGATGCCGCCGCCCATTGCACCGCTCGACGTCATCTGCATCAGCATGACGATCGGGAACACCAGGGCCATGCCCGCGAGGGCATCGGTGCCCAGCTTGCCGACAAAGTAGGTTTCGATGAGCCCCACGGAAGCCTGCGCCAGCATCACGAGCACATTGGGCGCGGCCAGGCGCAGCAGCGTAGGGACGATTGGCGCTTCGAGCAGCAGCCGCGTGCGCGGATCGAGTTCCTGGCTCATTCATCGACCTCCTTGCTGTGCACCGCGGTGCGCGCTCATGCCGCCGCCAGCTTCGAACGCGCAAGCCGCGCTTCGCGGATCGGCAGGTGCACCAGTGCGGCGCCCGCGGCAAGCGCGATGTCGATGTACCAGACGATGTCGTAGTTGCCCGTGGCCTGGAAGACGTAGCCGCCCAGGAACGCACCGAGGAAGCCGCCGACCTGGTGCGCCAGCATCACGATGCCGAACAGCATCGCCATGTTGGCCGGCCCGAACATCTTGGCGACCAGGCCCGCGGTAGGCGGCACGGTCGACAGGAAAGTCACACCCATCACTGCGGCGAACACCAGCATGACGGGGGTCGTCTTGGGCGCCAGCAGGAACAGCAGCACGGCGATGCCGCGCGTGGCATAGACCAGCGACAGCAACGACTTCATGCGCCAGCGCCCCACGGCCCAGCCCATGGCAAGGCTGCCGACGATGTTGAAGAGCCCGATCATCGCGAGCGCCCAGCCGCCGACCTCGGCCGGCAGCCCGCAGGCCGCGACGACACCGGGCAGGTGCGTGGCCAGGAAGGCGACGTGGAAACCGCAGACCAGGAAGCCGAGGCTCAGGTAGCGGTAGCTGGGCGTCGCGAGCGCCTGGCCGATGGCCTGGCGCGCACTCAGCGGTTTTGTGCCCGATGCGGCCGCCGAGGCCGCGGCCATCGCGTTCGAATTGCCCTTGAGCACCCATGCGGCCGGCAGCGCCAGCAGCACCAGCACGCCGAGCCACTGCATGGCGCCGGCCCAGCCCACGGCCGCCGTCAGGCCGACAGCGATCGGTGCCATCGCAAATTGCCCGAAGGAACCGCCGGCATTGACCAGGCCGGTGGCCAGGCCGCGCTTGTCCGCCGGCACCAGGCGCGTGGTCGCGGCCATCAGCACCGAAGGGCCCGCCATGCCGGCGCCGCCGGCCGCGAGCACGCCAATGGCGAAGATCAGGCCGGCCGTGCTCGTCATGAGCGGCGTGATCAGCGTGCCGATGGCCACCAGCAGCACGCCGATGAACACCACACGCCCGGCGCCGATGCGGTCGGCCACGGCGCCCGCGAAGGGCTGGGTGAGTCCCCACCAGAGCTGTCCGAACGCGAACGCGAGGCTGATGCTGCCGATGCCGAGCGCAGTCGAAGTGTTGAGCGCCGAAAGAAACAGGCCCATCGTCTGGCGCACGCCCATCGTGAGCGCGAAAGCGCCCGCGGCGGCCAGCAGCACGAGCCAGAGCGCATGGCGCCGCAGAGAGGTTTCATTCATCGCGGGCTCCTGTTTGGTCTTCCGGCTGTACATCGCCCAGCCCTGCGCGCTGCAGCAATTCCAGGCTCTCGTCGAGCAAGGCATGCAGCGCCAGAACACGCTCCGTGCCGAGGATCTCGTTGAGCGCCAGCTGCGCGCCGTGCCACAGGCGCTGCGCTTCGGCTCGCTTCTCCCGGCCTGCATCGGTGATCGCCAGCATGCGGCTGCGCGCATCGGGGCCTTCGGTCTGCACCAGGAAGCCCGCCGCCAGCATCGGCTTGAGATTGCGCGTGAGCGTGGAAGCGTCGACGTTCATTTCGCGCGCCAGGTCGACCGGACGCAGCGGCCCGAAATGCAGCACATGCGAGAGCAGTGAATACTGCGTGGTCTTGAGCCCGCTGGGCGCAACGTGCGCGTCATAGAGGCGCGACGCCAGCCGGGAGAGCCGACGCAAGCGGAAATTGGTGCATCCCCGGGGCTTCAGCTCAGGGGGCTTCAGAGCGGTGTTCATGTTTTTATTGTAGCTACAATAATTGCACCTGCAACTATCAAGGAGTTTTCATGTCCGAGCCCCATTCCATCGACGCCTGGATCGCCCAGGAGGCCGAGATCGTCCAACGTCTGGACGCGGGGCCCGGCCCGGGACTGGCACGCCCCGAGCAGATTGTCGGCAAGACCGGTCTGCAAATGATGGAAGCGATGCTGCGCGCCGAAATCCCCTATGCCGCCATCGCCAAGACGCTCGACTTCACGCTTCTTTCGGTGAGCCCCGGCGTGGCCGTGTTCCAGGGCACACCGCTTGCGCAGCACCTGAATCCGCTCGGCACCATCCATGGCGGCTGGGTTGCCACGCTGCTGGATTCGGCGCTGGGCTGCTCTGTCCACACCATGATGCCGGCCGGCCGCGCCTACACGACCGCCGAGCTCAGCGTGAACTACGTGAAGGGCCTCACGCCCAAGGTGCAGCGGGTTCGCGCCGAAGGCAAGGTCATTCACTGCGGCCGGCAACTGGCCACCGCAGAAGCGCGGCTTTTCGGACCGGACGGCACGCTGTACGCGCATGCCACCACCACCTGCCTGGTGTTCGAAATGCCATCTCCACGGTAAGCCGGGCCGCCGCCATGCCATCCACGCCCTTCGACCCTGGCCTCGCTCCGGCTTTCAAGAGCCTTCTTGCCGAGAGATACAGCTGCCGGGCCTACCTTGCAGAGCCCGTCGCGCGCGAAACCATCGATGCCATCCTGCAGATGGCGCAGCGCGCCGCCTCCTGGTGCAACTCCCAGCCATGGCAAGTCATCGTCACCAGTGCGGCCGCCACCGACCGCTTGCGCCAGGTTTTTGATTCGGACGAAGCCGCGGCCGATGCCGCATTCGACATCGCGCCTCCATCGGAATACCGCGGCGTGTACCAGGAGCGCCGCCGCGAATGCGGTTTTCAGCTGTACGAGAGCGTCGGCATCGCACGCGGCGACCGCGAGGCTTCGGCGCGGCAGGGCAAGGAGAACTTCAGGTTCTTCGGGGCGCCGCACGTGGCCCTCGTCACCACCGAGGCGCTGCTCGGCACCTACGGCGCACTGGATTGCGGCGCCTACGTCAGCAACTTCATGCTGGCGGCGCGCAGCTTCGGCGTGGCAAGCATCGCCCAGGCGGCGGTCGCCTCGCGCTCTAAGTTTCTCCATCGCTGGTTCGACATTCCGGACGACCGCCAGGTCGTTTGCGGCATTTCGTTCGGCTATGAGGATCCCTCGCACCCGGCCAACCGCTTTCGCACCACGCGCGCAACGCCGGACCAGGCTTGTCAATGGGTGGATTAACCGGCGCGACCCGGTGCTTCTTGTAAGTGCAAGGACGTAAAAACCGCCTCAATGGCAGTGATAATGATTCGCATCGTTGCCATGCGGCCGCGATGCTTCTCGAAAACCTGTCCCTGCATCTGGAGGATCCTTCATGACCGACCGCCTCGGCGTTCAAGGCCGCGCCGCCCGCGCACTGATCGGCGTCTCCGCCGCCTGGCTGGCCGCTGCCGCCCTGCCTGCTTTCGCCGCCAACGACGAACTCACGCTCTATACGACGCGTGAAGCCGCGTTGATCCAGCCGCTGATCACGGCCTTCAGCACGCAGACGAACATCAAGGTCAACACCGTGTTCGTGAAGGACGGCCTGCTCGAGCGCGTCAAGGCCGAAGGCGCACGCTCGCCGGCCGACGTGCTGATGACGGTGGACATCGGCAACCTGATGGACCTGGTCGACGGCGGCGTGACGCAGCCGGTGAAATCGGCCGCGCTGGAATCGGCCGTTCCCGCCAACCTGCGCGGCGCCGACGGCCAATGGTTTGCGCTTTCGCTGCGCGCGCGCGTGCTCTACGCCGACAAGAACCAGCCGCTCACCCGCTTCAGCTATGAAGACCTGGCCAACCCGAAGTGGAAGGGCAAGGTCTGCATCCGCGCGGGCCAGCACCCCTACAACACGGCGCTGATCGCATCGATGATCGCGCATGACGGCGAGGCCAAGGCCGAACAATGGCTGCGCGGCGTCAAGGCCAACCTGGCCCGCAAGGCCACCGGCGGCGACCGCGACGTGGCGCGCGACATCCTGGGCGGCATCTGCGACATCGGCCTGGCCAACTCGTACTACGTCGGCCAGATGAAGAGCGCCAAGGAAGGCACCGACGCACGCAAGTGGGGCGACGCCATCAAGGTGATCCGCCCGACCTTCGCCAGCGGCAAGAGCGGCGGTACGCACGTCAACATCAGCGGCGCGGCCGTGGCCAAGAACGCGCCCCAGCGCGCCAACGCGGTCAAGCTGCTCGAGTTCCTGGTGTCGGAGCCGGCGCAGTCGCTGTACGCGCAAGCCAACTATGAATATCCGGTGCGCAAGGGTGTGGTGCTCGACCCGATCATCGGCGAGACCATCGGCGAACTGAAGGTCGACCCACTGCCGCTCACGGAAATTGCCAAGTACCGCAAGCAAGCCAGTGCGCTTGTCGACAAGGTCGGCTTCGATCAGTGAGTGATGAACACGGCCGGGCACGCCTTGCCGGTGCCTGAATGCTGAGCGCGCAGCCCCGGTTGCCAGGCCTGCACGCGGCGGGGCCGCTTTGGCGCAGCGCCTCGTTCGCAATCGCCGTCGGCGTGCTTGCGCCGGTGCTCACGCTGGCGTGGCTTGCGTTCGGCTCCGGCGTGGCGCATTGGGGGCCGCTGTTTGCGCACGTGCTGCCGCAGGCGGCGCTCAATACGGCCGTGCTGCTCACCGGTGTCGGAGTGCTGGTGCTGGTAATCGGCACCGGCTGCGCGTGGCTGGTGACGGCCTGCGACTTTCCGGGGCGGCGCGTGCTGCACTGGGCGTTGCTGCTGCCGCTGGCCATGCCGACTTACATCGTCGCCTTCGCCTATCTGGACTTGCTGCACCCGATCGGCCCCGTGCAGGGCGCGATCCGCTGGGCCTTGGGCTTCGACAGCCCGCGCCAGTTCCGCCTGCCCGACCTGCGCTCGATGCCGGGTGCGATCTTCGTGCTGGGCTTCGTGCTCTATCCGTACGTCTACATGACCGCGCGCGCCATGTTCATGACGCAGCCCGCACACTTGATGGAAGCCGCCCGCACGCTGGGCGAAAGCCGCGGCGGCGCGTTCTTTCGCGTGGCGCTGCCGCTCGCACGGCCGGCGCTCGCGGTGGGCCTGAGCCTTGCGCTGCTCGAAACGCTCAATGACATCGGCGCTTCGGAATTCCTGGGCGTGAACACGCTCACGGTGGCGGTCTACACCACGTGGATCACGCGCTCCGACCTGGCCGGCGCGGCGCAGATCGCCTGCGCCATGCTGTTCGTGGTGGTGGCCCTGGTCTGGCTCGAACGCAACGGCCGCCAGCATCAGCGCTTCGGCTCGGCGCAGCGCATGCGCCCCATGCAGCCGCGGCGACTGCGCGGCGGCGCTGCCTGGCTCGCCACCGCCACCGCCGCTTTGCCGGTAATGATCGGATTCGTGGCGCCTGCCCTCTACCTCGTCTGGGAAAGCGCCAAGCGGCTGCACCAGGGCGGCGGTGTATCGCAAGGGCTGCTCGCAAGCCTCGGCAACACGCTGGCGCTGGCCGCGGGCGTGACCGTGGTGGCGGTCGCCGCGGGATTGGTGGTCGCGTGGGCGGCCCGCAGCCAGGGCTCGCGCCCCAACCGTGCACGCTGGCAGGCACGTGTTGCCACGCTGGGGTACGCCGTGCCGGGCACGGTGCTCGCCATCGGCCTGCTCACGCCCGCACTGGCGTTCGACGCGGCGCTGGCCAATGTGTTCGGCCTCTCGGGCTTGCCGCTCATGGGCGCGGGCGTCGTGCTGGTGGCGGCTTGCGCCATTCGTTTTCTCGCCATGCCGGTGGGCGGCATCGAAGCCGGGCTCGCCCGCATTCCGCCCGCCATCGAGCAGGCTTCGCGGCTGCTGGGCGAGACCACCGGCGGCACGCTGCGCCGGGTGCACCTGCCGCTCCTGCAGCCCGCCATCGCCACGGGTGCGCTGCTGGTTTTTGTCGACGCAATGAAAGAGCTGCCGGCCACGCTGCTGCTGCGCCCCGCCAATTTCGACACGCTGGCCACTTGGCTCTATGCCGAAGCCGCTCGCGGCACGTACGAAGAAGGCGCGATTGCCGCGCTGGCCATCGTCGCGGCGGGGCTGCTGCCCGTGGTGCTGCTGGCGCGCAATCAACTGGGCATGCCATCGGCCCAGCCCGGTCCGCACCAAACATGAGTTCCCCTCTCTCCCTCGAATCGATCCAGCTCGCCTACGAAACACCGCGCGGCCTGCACACCGTGGTGAACGACTTCTCGCTGTCCCTGCCGGCGGGCGAAATCGCCTGCCTGTTCGGCCCCTCGGGCTGCGGCAAGACCACCGTCCTGCGGGCGATTGCAGGCTTCGAGCCGGTGCGCTCCGGCACGATCCAGCTCGGCGACGTGCTGCTGTCTTCGACCCAGGTGCACCTGCCCCCCGAGCAGCGGCGCGTGGGCATGATGTTTCAGGAGTACGCGCTGTTTCCCCATCTGTCGGCGAGCCAGAACGTGGCCTTCGGCCTGCGCCGCTCGAGCCGTGCGCAACAGCAGTCGCGCGTGGCCGAAATGCTGTCGCTCGTCGGCCTGGCCGACGCCGGCGAGCGCTTTCCGCATGAACTGTCGGGCGGCCAGCAGCAACGCATTGCGCTTGCCCGCGCGCTGGCGCCTTCACCCGAGCTGCTGTTGCTCGACGAACCTTTTTCGAACCTCGACGGCGGCACGCGCGAACGCCTGACGGCCGAGGTGCGCGCCATTCTCAAGCGCGCCGGGCAGACCGCAATTCTGGTCACTCATAACGACGCCGAGGCCCATGCCATGGCCGACCGCATCGGGGTGATGCACGCAGGCCGCATCGCGCACTGGCTGGACACTGCCAAATAGCACAAGGCGCCCATTTGGCGAATGGGCTTTCCGGGAAAAGGTTGTTCGGGACCGCAAGAATGCGGCGCTCCCACATCCCTATTTTTTGGAACATCCCATGGCCAAGCCCCTTACCCTCGTCAGCCACCTGCTGTGCCCCTATGTGCAGCGCGCAGCCATCGCCCTGGCCGAGAAAAACGTGCCCTTCGAGCGCGTGGTGATCGACCTCGCAAACAAGCCGGACTGGTTCGTCGCGATTTCGCCGCTCGGCAAGGTGCCTCTGCTGCGCCTTCAGCGGCCCGACGGCAGCGAAGCGGTGCTGTTCGAAAGCAACGTGATCTGCGAATACCTGGAAGAAACCCAGCCCGGCCCGCGCCTGCACCCTGAAGACCCGCTCACCCGCGCCGAGCATCGCGCGTGGATGGAATTCGGTTCGGCCATATTGGGCGACCTGTGGGGCTACGAAACCACGCGCGACGCCGAAGTGTTCGAACAGAAGCGCCTGGCACTCGCCGCCAAGTTCGAGCGCGTCGAAGCCGCGCTGGGTGCCGGCCCCTACTTCGCGGGCGAAAACTTCAGTCTGGTCGATGCGGTCTTCGCGCCGATCTTCCGCTACTTCGAGGTGTTCGACGAGATCAGCAACTCGCACATCTTCGATGCGCTGCCCAAGGTGAACGCATGGCGCAAGGCGCTGGCGGCGCGGCCCAGCGTGCGCAACGCCGTGGTGCCGGAATATCCGCAGCACCTGCGCGAATTTCTGCAGAAGCACGAGGCGCACTTGCTCGCGCTCGCATAAACCCGACAATTGAAATTCCTCTTTCCCACTACGACAGGCACCACGAGATGCGACTTCTCCACACCATGCTGCGCGTCGGCAACCTCCAGCGCTCGATCGACTTCTACACCCAGGTGCTCGGCATGAACCTGCTGCGCACGTCGGAGAACCCCGAGTACAAATACAGCCTCGCCTTTGTCGGCTACGACAACGGCAACCCCGATCAGGCCGAAATCGAGCTCACCTACAACTGGGGTACCGAAAGCTACGAACCCGGTACGGCCTACGGCCACATTGCGCTCGGCGTACCCGACGCCTACGCGGCCTGCGAAAAGATCAAGGCGGCCGGCGGCAACGTCACGCGCGAAGCCGGACCGGTGAAGGGCGGCACCACCGTCATCGCTTTCGTGACCGACCCGGACGGTTACAAGGTCGAACTGATCCAGGACAAATCGAAGACCCAGGGCGGCAAGCCCGGAGCCGGCGCAGACGCTTTGCGCACATCGTAGCCAGCCATAGCAGCGGCCCTCTGCGATCCCGGGCAAGCAACTTGCCCAGGAGCTTGGCCACGCGGTCAGCCTGCATCTGCCAGATTGCAAGCAACCGTAAGAAACGCGATGCCTGGAATGCGCGGGCGAATTAACGAGACAAAATAAGCGCCTTTGCAGGGCGACCGGCATATTCTTTGCTGGTGTTTAGCTAGCGCAGGCATTAATGCTAAACGCTTCACAATGCCTTAGTTTGCAACAAGAGCTTTCAGGCTTGAGCAAATTGTTCGTACAGAAGTCTCAGTGCTCGTTAATTCCTGCCCCATTTTCCATATGAGCGATTTCTTCCAAGCGGAGTGAATTTGACCAGTCTCAGCATACGCGGCAAAGCCATTGATCCGGCGATATCGCTCATCATATTTTTATTCGCCGCCCTGGTTGTTGGAGCCATTCCGTTTGCGTACCACGACACGGCAGCCCAGATTTTCCCGGACGAAGACACGCTCCTGAGCTTCTTCGGGGCCGATGCGTGCCAACTGACCTCCACGACCATCGAGGAAAGAAACTCCTACGCCTGCAGCGCATTCTTGTTGGAATCGGTGGGGCTGAGCGCCAGCACTGCGCCATTGGCCGGCGCCCTGCTGAGCGTGTCGCTCACCTTGATACCGATATTTCAGTTCGCTCGAGTCCCTTTGGGTGTATTTCTCGCATCGCTTGCGTGGGGGGTGATCAGGGCGATTTTCCTGTCGGTCCTTTCAAAGGACATGCTGTCTGCCGCCGTGGTACTCGTTTCGGTCATGGCAGCACGGCAAACATGGTTCGGGCTGACATGGCTTTTGTCGGCGACGATTTATGGGTGGGTGGTGAGAAAGTACTGGCTGTTGGTCAGTGCCGTCTGGTTTGGGCTGAGGCTGATAAGAAAACAGCTGACCGTATTCAGATTGCTCGTCATCATCGTCCTGGTTTACATCGCACTTGCGCTGACATTCCAGATTGCGCTTGGCGTCACCCTGGACTTTGCCAGATTGGCGGTCAACGAAAACAGAGAAGTAGGTGCCGAAGGCTCGCGCACGGTTATCGAGGCGGTCATCGCTTCCGACAATGCATTGCTGCAAGCACTCAATGCAACGATTACTTTCTTCCGGTTGGCATTTCCCCTGGAGCTTTTGCGCTTCGGGTCGGTCAGCCAGCTGGCATTCATTTCCATCATGCCTTTCACTTTCATCTGGATGGTGAAAGTGATTGTCAAGAGCGCGAAATCCGACAACAAAAGGATCATTCAGGCCGGCAAGATAGCGCTTGCGCCTTTGTCCTTTCTCATCATCGAAGGCGTATTTGAACCGGACTTCGGTTCTTTTGCGCGTCACTTCGCCATCGTCAGTCCGCTCGTTTTTTCCGCAATGGCGCTGATGCAGAAAGCCGAGCTGGTTCAGGAAAAGTTGCTGCGGCGCAGCCATGCCGCCCCCTCCGGCGCGCCAGCCTTCGTTGGCGCCATTCAGCAGGATCGCATCTCGTGAAGTCCCAATCCATTGCGGTCGATCAGCCCCAATACGTCGAGTCCATCCAGGCCGGAAGAGGCATTGCCGCTCTCCTGGTGGTGGTTCACCACATCGCGCAGAAGTCGCATGCGCTCTCCGGTGGCGCCATTCCCCTGTTCGATTTCGGGATCATCGGGGTCGACATCTTCTTCATGATCAGCGGCTTCATCATCTACTTCGTCACTGCCAACAAGACGATGACGCACGCAGAGTTCATGGAAAAACGGTTCGTGCGTGTGTTTCCGCTTTACTGGGGACTCTCCCTGCTGGCACTGCTCGTTCTCATCTTCAAACCGAACCTGATCAACAGCAACGCGCAGCAGGCAACGGATATCGCGGCGTCGTTTTTCCTGTGGCCCACAACTGCGCCATACCTGGTGAACAACGGCTGGACGCTGACCTACGAGATCATCTTCTACGGACTCTGGGCTCTCGTCGCGCTGCCGACCGCCAACCGGAAAACTGCATACCTTGCATGCCTGATACTGGCTGCGGGGTCGTTGGCAGGGCTGCTTTTCGGCGTAGACCCCAAGGTCATCAATTTTTCGCTGTTCGTGGAATTTGCCTTCGGGGTGGCCATCGGCGTCGCGTTCAAGAAGGGGCTGTTTCAGCAGAACATCCCTGTCTCCATCGTCCTGACCACCGCCGGGGCTTTTCTGGCCTACCTGGCAATATCACGAGGCCTTGGCAGCGGCCAGCTGAGGGGATTCGCACTCGCAATCCCTTCGGCCATGATGTTCATCGGAATCATATTGCTCGGGTCATTCTGGAAAAGAATGCGCACGGTGCTGGCCATTGGGGACAGCTCCTATTCGCTGTACCTTTTCCATCCGTTCATATTGGTCGGAATCCCCATTGCGGTGAAGTTGCTCGGCATTTCCTCGCCGGCCCAGATACTCGCCATTTCCGCCGCGGTCGGCATCGCGGCAATTGCAGCCTCGCACATGGTCTACAAGTTCGTGGAGTTTCCGCTGACGCAAATGATGCGTGGAATGATCAAGTCTGCGAAATCCCTGACCGCAGCGAGAGCAAGGTAATTGCGCCCGATGAGCGGCAGCGCGATCAGCAGCCCAGCTGGTCCGCCAATTGGTTGATGTCGCGCGCGTGCAGGTGGTTTTCGGGGTTGGGCGAAACATCCTTGGGCTGCGTGCGGCCGTATTCCTGAGGCCGCTCGATGTAGGCGGTCTTCAGGCCGCACACGCGCGCCGCGGCAAGGTCGTCGTGGTGCGCCGCCGCCAGCATGACCTGCCCGGGCGTGGCATCGAACACGCCCGCCACGCCAAGGTAGGTGCGCGGATCGGGCTTGTAGGCCTTGAACACTTCGGCCGAAAGCACGCAGTCCCACGGCAAGCCGGCTCGCTTGGCCATTTCGGTGAGAAGGCCGATGTTGCCGTTGGAAAGCGTGCAAATGGTGAATTTCTTCTTGAGGCGCGTAAGCCCCTCGACCGAGTCGGGCCAGGCGGGCAGCCGGTGCCAGGCGCGGCTCAGGTGGCGCTTGGCGGCGGTGTCGAGCTGCTCGGTCAGGCCGAAATCGTGCAGCACCTGCTCGAGCATGCTCAGGTGCAGTTCGTCGAGCAGCGTGAAGCCGCCCTCGCCCGCGGCAATGCGTTCCATCACGGACTTCATGGCGGGCTGATAGCCGGCGCGCCATGCCAGCGCGAAGGTGTCGCCGTCGACGCCCGGCAACGCAAGCTCGGCCTCGGCGGCAATGCCGCTGTGCCAATCGACCACGGTACCGAAAACGTCGAACGCGATGACCTTCAGGTCGCTCGCGTCGAAATCCGCGCGCATGGTCAGCGCTGCAGTTGGCTCGCGGCGCGCGCCAGCTGCTCGATCAGTGCCCAGTTGCCGTCGCGGATCGCATCGGTCGGCACGATCCACGAGCCGCCCACGCAAGCCACGTTCGAGAGCGCGAGAAATTCGGCCGCGTTGCCCGCATGGATGCCGCCGGTGGGGCAAAAGGTAACGTCGCCGAATGGCCCTTGCCACGCCTTGAGCATCGGCAGGCCGCCCGCTTGCAGCGCGGGGAAGAACTTGAGTTCGGTGTAGCCGTCTTCCTGCACCGTCATGATCTCGCTGCCGGTGGCCACGCCGGGCAGCAACGGCAATCCGAGGTCGTGGCACGCCTTGCCCACGGCACGCGTGTAGCCGGGGCTCACGCCGAACTTGGCGCCCGCCAGCGCCGAGGCCTGCGCATCGGCCGCGCTGCGGATGGTGCCCGCGCCGGCGACGGCATCGGGCACGTCCCTGGCAATGGCTTCGATGCATTCGAGCGCCTGCGGCGTGCGCAGCGTGACTTCGAGCATGCGAATGCCGCCGGCCACCAGCGCGCGCGCCAACGGAACGGCATGTTTCACATCGTGCAGCACGATGACCGGGATGACCGGCGCATCGCGCATGACGTCGAGTGCGGTGAGTTTCTTGTTGTCTACAGCCATGAGCAGGCTCCTTCTTCAGCAGTCAATGCATTGCGTCGCATGCCGGCGAACAGTTCGCGGCCGAGGCCGTGGCCGTCGGCGATGCGTTTCGCGTCGGGCAGCTTGGCAATCTCGCGTTCGGCCCATTCGTCATCGGGCACCAGCACGGCAAGGGTACCCGCCACCGCGTCGAGGCGGACCACGTCGCCGTCGCGCACCTTGGCGAGCGGACCGCCCGCGGCGGCTTCGGGGGAAACGTGGATGGCGGCCGGCACTTTGCCCGATGCACCGCTCATGCGGCCGTCGGTGACCAGCGCCACGCGGAAGCCCTTGCCCTGCAGCACCGACAGCGGCGGCGTGAGCTTGTGCAGCTCGGGCATGCCGTTGGCCTGCGGTCCCTGCCAGCGCACCACGCAAACCACGTCGCGCTCCAGTTCGCCGGCGGTAAAGGCTTGCTGCAGCGCGGCCTGCGAATCGAAGACACGCGCCGGCGCTTCGATCACATGGCGGTCGTCGGGCACCGAAGACACCTTGATCACGCTGCGCCCCAGGTTGCCGTTGAGCAGCTTCAGGCCGCCGGTGGCGCTGAAGGGGCTCTCTACAGGCCGCGCCACCGCTTCGTCTTTGGACGGCGCGGCGGAATTCCAGACCAGTCGCTTGTCGTCGCCCAGGGAGGGCACGCTCGCAAATTCGCGAATGCCGCCGGCGCGCACGGTCAGCACGTCGGCATGCATCAGGCCCGCATCGAGCAGCTCGCCGATCACGAAGCCCGGGCCGCCCGCGGCCTGGAATGCGTTGACGTCGGCGCTGCCGTTGGGATAGACGCGCGTCAGCAGCGGAATCACGTCGGAGAGCCGCGAGAAGTCGTCCCAGTCGATCACGATGCCCGCCGAGCGCGCCACGGCCACCCAGTGGATCAGGTGGTTGGTGGAACCGCCGGTCGCCAGCAGCGCGACCATGGCATTGACGATGCAGCGCTCGTCGACCATTTCACCGATGGGCGGGCAATTGAACTTCGCCGCGCTGGCGCGGCCGAGCACGGTGCGCACGGCCTCGCGCGTGAGCGATTCGCGCATGGCGTCGCCGGGCTGGATGAACGCGGTGCCGGGCACGTGCAGGCCCATGGCCTCGAGCAGCATCTGATTGCTGTTGGCGGTGCCGTAGAAGGTGCAGGTGCCCACGGTGTGATAGGCCGCCATCTCGGCGTCGAGCAGGCCCTGCCGGCCAACCAGGCCTTGCGCCGCCTGTTCGCGCACCTTGGACTTCTCGCCGTTCGACAGGCCCGAGGGCATGGGGCCGGCGGGCACGAACACGGTGGGCAGGTGCCCGAAATGCAGCGCGCCGATCAGGAGACCCGGCACGATCTTGTCGCACACGCCCAAGAGCAGCGCGCCGTCGAACATGTCGTGCGTGAGCGCCACTGCGGTGCCCATGGCGATCACGTCGCGGCTGAAGAGGCTCAGCTCCATGCCGGGCGTGCCCTGGGTCACGCCGTCGCACATGGCGGGCACGCCGCCGGCCACTTGCGCGGTGGCGCCGAGGCTGCGCGCCTCGTTCTTGATGATGTCGGGATAGCTCTGGTACGGCGCGTGGGCCGAGAGCATGTCGTTGTAGGCGGTGACGATGCCGATGTTGGGCGCGCGCTCGGTCACCACCTTGAACTTGTCGTTGGCCGGGATGCCGGCCACGGCGTGCGCCACGTTGGCGCAGCCCATGCGGTCGGAGCCGCGGTCGCGGTTGCGGATTTCGGTCAGGCGCTCAAGGTACGCGCTGCGCGGCCCCCGGCTGCGTTCGCGAATGCGATCGGTAACGTCAAGGACGGTGGGATGTGTGCTCATGGGGATGTATTCGGTCGCGCTGCCGGCAACTGGCCACTGTCACTTTTGCGACCTTCGACTTGGAAGTCAATGGTACCAAGACAGCAGAACAAGGCCGATCGAAAACGGCCACCCCGGCAATACGAATTTACATCCGCGCGCCAACTTGAGCCAACGGTGCTCAATCGATGAGCTTGACCTCGACGCGGCGCGCCTCGGCGTTGTTGCCTGAACCTGCGGTGACGGCGGGCCTTTGCAGATCGACCTTGCCGGCCGGCACACCCAGGCCTACCAGCACGTCACGGACCATCTCGGCGCGTTTCTTGGCGAGTTGCTCGTTGATGGCCGCATCGCCGGTGGTGTCATGAAAGCCCGACACCACGGCCTTGCGCCCGCTCTCCACGCCCTTGATGACGGCAGCCAGCGCCTCCGCGGCACCCGGTGCGAGATCTGCGCTGCCAGTTGCGAAATAGAAGTTCACCACGCCGTCGGCCACGCGAATGCTGGCCCCGTCGGGAATCACGACAGTGACCGTTTCGGTGACCTCGGCCACGGTGGTGGTGGGCGCCGGCGCCGCGGGGGCCGCTGCAACCGCAACGGCGGGCCTGGCCTTTGTTGCCGAGTTCTTGCCCTTGTGCCAGAACGCAACGCCCAGTACGAAGGAGATCACCAGCGCAATCAGTATCACGAGAAACCCGAGGGCAAATTTCTGCTGGCTGTCGTCTTCATTCATGGGTCGTAGTACTCCGTAGGGAAGCGGTCGGTAAATAATGGTGCGGTGAACCATGATCGCCAAATTGTAGGCTCCGGTCCTTCGGGCCCGGGCCCCGATCCCGGACCGCCGGGGTGGGACCCGATGCTCCGGCCGTTGCGCGACCCGCAGCCGATGCTCGAACAGGCCATCGCCGATTGGGGTGGCCGCGAGGATCTTTGGCTCTTCGGCTACGGCTCGCTCATATGGCGCCCCGAGTTCGACTTTGCCGAGCGGCGCTTTGCCTGGGTGCACGGCTGGCATCGCGCCTTGAAGATGTGGAGCCGCATCAACCGCGGCAGCGTGCAGACGCCCGGCCTCGTTTTCGGCCTGCTGTCGGGCGGCAGTTGCCGCGGCATGGTGTTCCGGGTGCCGGCGGCCCACGGCCTTGAAACCTTGCGCAGGCTCTGGCTGCGCGAAATGCCGACCGGCGTGTACGACCCCAAGTGGCTGAAGTGCACCACGCCTGAAGGGCCCGTGCGTGCGCTTGCCTTCACGCTCTCGAGGCGCAGCCCCAATTTCACGGGCGAACTCAGCGACGACCGCTACCGCCACATCTTCACCCACGCCGTGGGCCGCTACGGCAGCTCGCTCGACTACGCCCGCCAGACCCTGCTGGAACTGCGCCGGCATTCGATCCACGATGCGGCGCTGGCGCGGCTGGTGGCGCTGGCGCACGAGAAGCAAGAACAGCTGGAGCGACAGGAGCAGCGGGAACAACAAGAGCAATCCGGGACGGTGGCCGATTGCGGCGCACCCTCCGCTCCGGTATATGTTCCGGGGTCTCCGGACAAGAAAACTTCTTCCCCTTCTTTTTCTTTCCAACAATCCTCTGGACCGTCCAAAAAACCATGAACCATCGTCTTTCGATCGCCTCCGGCACCGCCCTTCTCGCCAGCGCCCTGCTTTCAGCCTGCGGCGGCATGATGGGCGGCAAGCCGAGCGCGGCCGCCGAACTGATGCCCACCACGGCAATCTCGCCCAACCCCACACGCGGCACGGTGACCTTCACCGCGCTGGACCATGGTGTGCGCGTGGCCGGCGAAGTGCGCGGCCTGGCACCTGGCAGCGAGCACGGTTTCCACATCCATGAAAAGGGCGACTGCGCCGACAACGGCAACGCCTCGGGCGGCCACTTCAATCCGGCGGGCGGCACGCACGGCAAGTTCAGCGCCCCGGGCAGTCATGCCGGCGAACTTCCGAGTCTCGTGGCGGACGCCAGCGGCGTGGCGCGCTTTCGCGTCGACGTTCATTCGATCTCGCTGACCGAAGGCGCCCCCAACAACGTGGTGGGCCGCACGCTCGTCGTGCACCGCGATCGCGACGATTTCACGACCCAGCCGGCCGGCAATTCCGGCCCGCGCACCGCGTGCGCGGTGATTGCGCGGCGTTGATCGGTTAGCTAGCCGAAGTCGCCGAGCGCTCCCGCCACAGGACCTCGGCGCGCGCCAGCGCCTCGGGCGTGTCGATGTCGGTCACGATGCCGACGTCGTCCACCACAAGGTCGGCAACCGCATCGATGGCGCGCATCGCCTTCAGGATGGACGCCGCGCCGAAGTTTCCCTGCAGCGCCGCGAGCTGCGCGCGGCATCCCGCCGCAAAGCCCACGGGGTGGCCACGCTCGCCCTTGTATTGCGGCTGCGCCGCGCATACGCGGCCGGAGAGCGCCCCCGCCACCGCGCGCAATGTTTCGGGGCGCACCAGCGGCAAGTCGCCCGGCAGGATCAACCAGCCGGCGGCGTCGGGCGTGGCGCGCACCGCGGCGGCAATCGAATCGCCCATACCCGGGTGGCCGGCATCTTCAAGGCGCCATGGCAGGCCGCTGGCGCGGACGGCGTCCAGCGTGCGTTCGAGCAGCGGCTTGCCCGCAAGCAGCGCTTGCAGCTTGGAGCCCACGCCGCCCGCCGCAATGAAACGCTCGCCCCGGCCCGAAGCCAGCACGATCACCAACGCAGAATTCGCCTTTGTCGCCATGGGCCGAGTATGTCCGCGGAATGGCGTTCGGCAATGCATGCGCAACAATGTCGGCATGACCTCTTCTCCAACCAACGAAACGTTGGCCGCGCTGCGCAAGAGCTACGAGCGGGCCGAACTCGGCGAAACCCACAGCGCCGACGATCCGCTGAAGCAGTTCGAACGCTGGCTCGGCGAAGCCATCGGCGCCCAGGTGCCGGAGCCCAACGCCATGACTCTGTGCACCGTGGGCAGCGACTTGCGGCCTTCGAGCCGCATCGTGCTCATCAAGGGCTACGACGCGCGCGGCATCGTCTGGTACACCAACTACGAAAGCCGCAAGGGGCGCGAACTCTCGGGCAATCCTTATGCGGCCTTGCAGTTCCATTGGGTCGAACTCGAACGCGTGGTGCGCATCGAGGGCCGCGTGGAAAAAGCCAGCGCCGAAGAAAGCGATGCCTACTTTGCCAGCCGTCCGCTCGACTCGCGCATCGGCGCCTGGGCCAGCCCGCAAAGCGAAGTGATCAGCGGCCGCGACGTGCTGGTGAAGAACGCCGCCATGGCCGCCGCCAAGCACCTGCTCTCGCCTCCGCGCCCGCCGCATTGGGGCGGCTACCGGCTCGTGCCTGATCGCTGGGAATTCTGGCAAGGCCGCAAGAGCCGGCTGCACGACCGGCTGCGCTACCGGTTCGAAGGCGGCGGCTGGGTGCGTGAACGCCTCGCGCCCTGAGCTTCGTCAAGCCTCGCAGGCTGCGACCTTGAATTCGACGCGGCGGTCGAGCGCATCGCTTGCATCGTCCGCCCCCGTGCCCACGATGTTCTCGCGAAACCCCATGCCGGATTCGCGCAGCTTTCTCGACAGCGGCGGCGCCTCGCCCACCAGCCGGGTCTTCACGCTCACGGCGCGCTGAAGCGACAGGCGCTCGTTGACCGACTCCGAACCGGTGCGGCTCGTGTGGCCCGTGACCACCACGCATGAATCGATCTGCGCGGCCTGGCGCGCGATCTGCCGCAGCCACATCGGGTAGGCGGCGCTGATCTTCGGGTCGGCCAGGAAGTCGGTCGAGCCGGGCTTGAACAGGAACTTCACGCTCAGGTTGTTGGTTTCCAGCCCAAGCCGCGCAAGGGTGCCGAAGGTTTTTTCCGCATCGGCCGCGCGGCCTAGATGCGCTTGCGTGAGGTACAGGCCGCTGTAGATGCGCAGCTGCTGGCCATCGGGCCGGCGCGAGGCGGCTTCGTAACGGCTGAGCGCTTCGCTCATGCGGCCCGCTTCGTAAGCCGCGGTGGCTTCCTGCAGCACGGTCGAAGTCGGCAGGCGCTCCAGGTACAACGCATCGGCGGCTTGCCCGGGCTGCGTTTCGGCGGTGCGGATATAGCCTTCCACGCCGCGGTCCTTGCCGTTCACCGGGCTGTCGCGAAAGAAGGCCGTCGGCCGCGTGTCGAGCGTCGCATCGCTGACGCGCGCCACCGATTGCGCAATGACCACCCCGCTCTTGATTTCAGTCAGTGCCAGGTTCAGGCGATAGCGCCCTTCGGCCGCATCCTTGTCGCGCACCAGCGTGCCGTTCAGCACGTACTGCGCACGCTCGATCTCGGCGTTGTTGAACGGCGTGACGGTGAACTGCTTGAACTGCGACTGCATGCGCTGGACGATGCGCTGCTCGGCCACCCGCGTCACCTCGGTCTGCTGGCCGCTCGAGCCTTCGAGCAGCGGGTCGATCACGATGCGGCTCTGCTTGATGGTCGACTCCACCTTGGCGAGAAAGGCCGGGAGCTTCTGCGTCTGCACGATCAGGTCGTCCACGGCCTGGTTGACGGCCTGATCGAAAGGCATGGCGTTGCCCGGCGCCGGCCGATGCGCGCACGCAGCGCAGAGCACCGCGGCGCACAGTGCGAACACGCGCAGCGTGGTCCCGATGGGATGGGTGGTCTTCATCATCAGCATTGGCTCCTCAAGATCTTCATGTCTTCATCCGACAGCGGCTCGCCCACCGCTGCGCGCATGTTGATTTCGCTGCAGCGCCTGGAGAGCGGCGGCCTTTTGGGGGCCGCGGCCTTCTCCACTTCCGGTACCGGCGGGGACGGCGGCTGTACAGCCACGGCCACTGCCTGCGGCCTGGGCTTAGGGCCTGGCCGCGTTGCCGCAACAGGCGCCGGCCTGGGCTCGGCCGGCTTGGCTGCCGGCGGCGACGCTGGGGCCGACTCCCGCGGCACGCCGGCCGAAAGGCACGGCGTTCTGCACGGCTTCGTATCGGCCGTCGCCGGCAGGGCGGCACAGCACAGCGCGACCACCATCGCGATCGGCGCCATGGCGGAAAACGGCGAAAACCGCGCCTGGTAAATCATCAGCCGGCAAATGTAGAGCGACAGGCGCCGCTCGCCATCTCGCCAAACGGCCACCCTGCCGAACGGCATAGGCGCCCCGTTGCGGGACGTCCGCTGCTTCGATAGCCCGAAAGGCTACGAAAGCTTCAAGGAAGCCACTGCACCAGGGTCATCACCAGCGTGAGCGTGGCCAGCGCGAGCACTGTCGACACCGCGACGCTGGCCGTCACCATGTTTTCGGCCGTGCGGTAGCGCTGCGAAAAGAGAAAGACGTTGGCGCCGATGGGCAGCGCCGCCGCCACCACCATCACGGTGAGCGGAATGCCGCGCACGCCCAGCAGCCAGCCGATGCCGGCCACGAGCAGCGGATGCAGCAGGTTCTTCACCAGCGACTGCACCATGGCGCCGCGCCAGTGCCGCCCGATGGGCGTCAACGCCAGCGTGATGCCCACCATCACGAGCGCCACCGGGCCGAACGCCTGCCCGAGCAGCATGATCGGCTTGTCGAGGAACTCGGGCATCACGAGCCCCGTCTGCGCGAACAGCAGTCCCGCGATGATCGGCAGCGGCACGGGGTGGATGATGGCGTTGCGCAGCGCCCGCAACACGGTGCCCGACATGGAGCGCTTCGCATCCCCGCTCCCGCCCGCGTGCTCGCGCGCCACGGCCAGTTCGAGCACTACCGTGGCGCTCGTCAAGAGCACCAGCGAATGCAGCGAGATCAGCGTGAGCAGCACCACCATGCCCTGCTCGCCATAGGCGAGGCCGACCAGCACGATGCCGATCATCACGGTGTTGCTGTAGGTATTGGCCAAGGCAAGGACCGCGGCCGTGCGGTTGAATCCGCGCAGCGCCAGGGTGCCCGCGAACAACAGGCCCGAGGCGATGAAATATGCCGCCACGGGCTTGAGGCTCAGCTCTTCCACATGCACCGTGCTCATCGCGCGAAACAGCAATGCTGGCGCAAGCAGCAGGAAGATCAGGTTGGAAAGATCCTTGACGGCGTTGCCGCCGATCCAGCGGCGTCGGCCGGCCAGGTAGCCTGCTGCGATCAGGACGACGACGGGCAGCAACGAAGAAATGACGAACGGGTTCACCCCGTCGAGGATAGCCGAGGGTGCATTCCGTTCACCCCACCCGCTCCTCCACGAGGAGAAGAGCGGGCTCGGCTGCCTTCACGTCTTCAGAACGTCACGCGCAGGCCGACCTTCAGCGAACGTCCCGGCAGCGGCGCGTTCGGGTACACCGTTGTCGTCAGGATCGACGTCGGGCTGTAGGCCAGCTTGTTCGTGATGTTGTCGATGCGCGCATACCAGGTGAGGTTGGCGCGCTGCACCTTCATCCGATAAGTGACGGCGGCATTCCACAGCGTGTAAGAGTCGGTCTCGCGCGCGCCCACGCTAGGCACCCGGCGCTGCGCCGCGTTGTAGTCGAAGCCCAGGCGCGCGCCCCAAGGGCCGTTGCCATAGGCCAGCGTGGCGCCCAGGCGCAACGGTGCAATGCGCGGCAGCGGCTCGCCGGTGTCGAGGTTCTTGGCCCGCACGATGTCGCCGCGCCATTCCAGGTCGAGCGTCGAGGCATCGGCCATCCGCGCGAAACCGTCGGTGCCCAACAGGCGCAGGTTGCCACTCGCCTCGATGCCGGTGAAACGCGCGCGCACGCCGTTGTAGGCGTACTCGGCCAAGGTGTCGGTCGCCTCGGGATCGGTCACCACCTGGCCTTCTTCGTCGAGCGTGCGGCCCGAAGCCGTCAGGCCGATGTAGTTGCGAAAGCGCGTGACATAGGCGTTGACCCGCGCGGTGTTGGCACCCGACTTCCATTGCGCGCCCAGGTCGAAGCCGGTCGACTTTTCCTTGTCGAGGTTCGGATTGCCGACCTCCCAGGCAGCCGTTGCCACGTGCGGGCCGTTGGCGAGCAGCTCGTAGTCTTTCGGTGCCCGCTCGGTATAGGCCAGGTTCGAGGTGAGCTGCCATTGCGGCGTCAGGTTCACCAGCGCACCCAGCGCCGCACTGTGCGGATTGAACGTGCGTTCGCCAACGGCAAAGCGCGTCACCGTCGGATCGTCCGGGTAGCCGAGCGAAGTGACGCGAACCTTCTCGGTGCGCGCGCCGAAGCTCAGCCGGCCCCAGGAGGTGCCCAGTTCTTCGTACATGAACAGTGCGTTGGAACGCGTGCGGCTGTGCGGCGCAAAGGCTTCCGAACCGTCCGCGGCGAAGCGGTTGGTTTCGCTGCTGAAACCGACCAGGCCTTCGAAGTTGCCGATCTTCCGGTGGCGAGCCTCGATGCGCAGGTCGTTGCTCATGTTCGAGAACGTGGTGCCGGCCTCGCCGCCTTCGAACTCCGTGTGGCGGTAGTCGGTGTGGCTGAGCTTGGCGTGAACGCTGCTGATGATGCCGCCCGGGCGCCATTCGCCTTCGATCGCATAGCGGTCGGACTTCATGCCGATGGTCACGTCGTCCTCGGCCACGGTGCCGTAGTTGCTGCGATAGGTGCTGGCCGAGGCGCCGATCCAGCCCCGATCGAAAAACAGCGTGCCGCCCACCGCGCCGCCGTGCGCCTCGTTGGCCGAATTGCAGATCTTGCGGGCCAGCGAGGGACGCCCAGGCTTGCTGCATTCCAGGTCGATGGGCACCGAGGCATCCTTGGAGTCGCGGTTGAACGCATCGACGTGCAGCGCGAAGCGGTCGTTGCCGCCCTCGAGCACCACGCCGCCGCTCTTTTCCTTGTTGCCGGAGGAAAAGCCCAGGTCGGCACGGCCGCCGAAGCCGTTGATCGGCTCGGTCGGAATGCGGTTGTCGATCACGTTGACCACGCCGCCCACGGCGCTGCCGCCGTACTGCAGCGCGGAGGGACCGCGCAGCACTTCGATGCGGTCGGTGACCAGCGCATCCACCGGCACGGCGTGGTCGTAGCTCAGCGCCGAAGCATCGGGAGCGCCGCCGCCGTTCTGCAGGATGCGAATGCGGTCGCCGTCCTGGCCGCGGATGATCGGCCGGCTCGCATTGGGGCCGAAGTAGCTGCTGCTCACGCCGGGCACGTTGTTGAGGGTTTCGCCGAGCGTCGATTCGGAGCGCATCAGGAGCTTTTCGCCCGAGAGCGTGGTGGTGGGTGCGATGAGGTCGGCCGCGCCCAGCGGATTGCCGGTGACGGCAATCTCAGGCAGGGTGGCCGCGGCCGCTTCGGCCGGTTGCGCCTGTGGGGCCGGCTGCGGCTGCGCCTGGGCCATGGCCGCGAAAGAAGCCAGCGAAAGAACGGCAGCGCCGATAGCGTTGCGACGGAAATTGGGAATCATGAAAGAGCACTCGTTGAATCAAGGGACGATCTGCCGCCACCCGCAAAGCGCGGGTGCGGCACACCGGAACACGGAGGGATTCAGCGAGTGGAAGGCGGGCCGCGCGCGTCGAACAGCGCAACCCAGCGGGCGATGGCCTCGCCCTGGAGATAGGCAAAGGTGGCCGACGGCAGCAGCACCGGCAACACCACCATGGGAACGCCCAATGCGCCCGAGCCGTGCGACAGCTGGTCGTACAGCCGGCATTCGGCATCGGTGTGATCGCCGAACAGGCTGGCAATGCCGTGAGACACGTGCGATGCGTGCCCGCCCGAATCGTCATGATGGCCGACCTGCGCGGCTGCCGTTGCCTGCGCAAGACCGGTCACGTGCAGCGACCGGTGAATCAGCCCCAGCGTGCCCGCGAACCACAGCGCAATCACCAGCGCGATGGCGATCGCGCGGGTCGACAAGATCGACCGATGCGGAACCTGGCTGGCGATGATGTGCACGGGAAACGGGGCCTTGAACAATCGGGTCGGGCCTTGATCAGGCCTTCTTGACACGCGAGGCAAAGGTCTTCTGGAACTTCTCGACCTTGGGGCCGACCACGAAAGCGCAGTAGCCCTGGTTCGGGTTGTTCAGGAAGTAGTCCTGGTGGTAGGCCTCGGCGGTCGAATAGTTGGCGAGCGGCGCCACCTCGGTGACGACGGGAGCGCTGTAGGTCTTGCTGGCTTCTATTTCGCGGATGACCTCTTCGGCCACCTGCTTCTGGGCTTCGTTCGCGAAATAGATGCCGCTGCGGTACTGCGTACCGACATCGTTGCCTTGGCGGTTGAGCGTCGTGGGGTCGTGCACCACGAAGAAAATTTCGAGGATCTCGCGCAGGCTGATCTCTGCGGGGTCGAATTCCAGCTTGACGACTTCGGCGTGGCCGGTGCGGCCAGTGCAGACCTGCTCATAGGTCGGGTTGACCACCTGGCCGTTGCAATAACCCGACTCCACGTCCAGCACGCCCTGCACGCGGTCGAACACGGCCTCGGTGCACCAGAAGCAGCCCCCACCGAGCACGATGGTTTCGGTTTGCGACGATGAGGAAGACATGGGCTGCTCCGGCAGGTAGGAAAAAAGCGAACCCGATATTGTCGCGGCTTGACGGGCCGGATGCTGGTCACTACATTACTAACCCGCGAGTCATTAATCTCATGCCCTCCCCCCGTTCCTTTGTCGACAAGATCTGCCCGGTGCGCTCCAAACGCGAGCGCCGCAAGGAAGCGCGCCCCGGCGAACTGCTGGCGGCGGCGCTCGATCTTTTCGTCGAAAAAGGCTTTGCCGCCACCCGCGCCGAGGAAGTTGCGGCGCGTGCGGGGGTCTCCAAGGGCACGCTTTTTCTTTATTTTCCGAGCAAGGAAGAGCTCTTCAAGGCCGTGGTGGTCGAAAACCTCAGCGGCCGGTTTTCCGAATGGAACGAGGAGTTCGAGACCTTCGAGGGCACCTCGGCGGACATGCTGCGCTATTGCATGCGCGTCTGGTGGGAGCGGGTCGGCATGACCAAGGCCTCGGGCCTCACCAAGCTCATGATGAGCGAAGGCGCCAATTTTCCCGATCTGGCGGAGTTCTATCGCAAGGAAGTGATCCGGCCGGGCCATTCGCTGTTGCGGCGCATCCTGCAGCGGGGCATCGACAAGGGCGAGTTCGCGCCGGTCGACATCGACCACGCCATCTACTCGGTGGTGGCGCCCATGGTCTTCCTGATGCTGTGGAAGCACTCGGCCATGGTGTGCGTCGACGAAGACACCGCGCTCGACCCTGAAAAGTACATTGCCACCCAGGCCGAGACCGTGCTTTACGGCCTCACCCGTCGCCCGGAGGCCGCGGCATGAAGCGTGCATGGACGGCCCGGCTTCCGCGGGCGGGCGCGGCGAGACCTAAAATTGAAGGTTTGTCCTGAGCCCCACAAGGAAAAGCCCCAATGAACCCGACCCCCACCCTCGAGCGCTTGCGCTTCAACATGATCGAGCAGCAGATCCGGCCCTGGGATGTGCTGGACCTTGAAATTCTCGACCTGCTGGCTGCCATCCGGCGTGAAGACTACGTGCCGCCCGCGCATCGCGCGCTGGCTTTCTTCGACATGGAGCTCCCCCTGGGCGATGGCTCCGTTCCCGGCCAGGTCATGCTCTCGCCCAAGGTCGAGGCACGCATGCTGCAAGACCTGCATGTGCAAAAGCACGAGTCGGTGCTCGAGATCGGTACCGGGTCTGGCTTCATGGCCGCCCTGCTCGCCCATCGCGCAGCGCAGGTGCTGTCGCTCGAAATCGACCCCGTGCTGGCCGCCCGCGCCGCCGAAACGCTGCGCCAGAACGGCGTCGCCAATGTCGAGGTGCGCAACGCCGACGGCGCCGTGCCGCTGCCGAGCGGCCCGAGCTTCGACGTGATCGTGCTCAGCGGTTCCGTCGCCCGCATTCCGCAGAACCTGCTCGGCTCCCTCAAGGTGGGCGGCCGCCTTGCCGCCATCGTGGGCGACGAACCGATGATGCGCGCGCACTTCGTCACCCGCAGCAGCGAAAGCAAGTGGGACACCATCCAGCCGTGGGACACGGTGGCGCCGCGGCTGCTCAATTTCCCCGAGCCCTCGCGCTTCTCGTTCTGAACGGGCACCCTCGAATGATCGATCAAGTCCGCCCCGCCGATCTGGCAGCCTGGTTTGCCCAAAACCCCGGTGCGGCGCCCGTGCTGCTCGACGTGCGCGAGCCGTGGGAGCTGCAGACGGCGAGCGTCGCGCCCCAAGGCTTCACGCTGGTCGCCATCCCGATGAACGAAATTCCGGCCCGGCTTTCCGAACTCGACGAGGGCCAGCGCATTGCATGCCTGTGCCATCACGGCGCGCGCAGCCAGCGCGTGGCGGCTTTCCTGAGCCAGAACGGCTTTGCAGAGCTGGCCAACGTGGCCGGCGGCATCGACGCCTGGTCCGCACAGCACGACCCCGCCGTGCCGCGCTACTGATTCTTTCTTCAAGGACGTTCAATGCCTTCCAGGCCCAGGCTTTCGCCTCTTTCCGCAGCGCTCGCAAGTCTCTTTGCCACCCTGCTCGCACTGCCGGCCCAAGGCCAGACACTGAACGAACTCTACGAATCCGCACGCGGCTTCGACGCCACCTACCAGGGTGCGCGGGCCCAGTACGACGCGAGCGTGGCGCGCGCCGCGCAGGCCAAGGCGGGCATTCTTCCCGCCGTGGGGCTCACGGCCGGCGCCACGCGCAACAACCTCGACATCGACACGCTCACCGGCGCCGGCCGCGGTACGAGCACGCCGCGCGACTTCACCACGCAGAACGTCGGCATCAACGCCACGCAGCCGATCTACCGGCCCGCCAACTGGGCCACCTACGAGCAAGGCAAGCGCCAGGCCGAGATTGCCGAAGCGGTGCTCACCGCAGCCGAGCAGGACCTGATCGTCCGCGTGAGCCAGGCGTACTTCGACGTGCTCGCCAGCCAGGACAGCCTGGCGCTGGTGCGCGCGCAAAAGGTGGCGGTGGCCGAGCAGCTCGCATCGGCCAAGCGCAATTTCGAGGTCGGCACTTCGACCATCACCGACACGCGTGAAGCCCAGGCGCGCTACGACCTCGTCATTGCGCAGGAAATTGCCGCCGAGAACGACCTGCAGGTCAAGAAGATCATCCTCGACCAACTGGTCGGCCGCCCCGGCAGCGTGCCGGTGCCGCTCTCGCAGCCTGTGGTGCTGCCCACGGCCATGCCGGCCAATATCGAAGCCTGGGTGGCCCAGGCCGAAGAAGTGCACCCCTCCATCCGCCAGGCGCGGCTCGGCCTCGACGTGGCCGGCCTGGAAATCCGCAAGGCCGAGGCCGGCCACAAGCCCACGCTGGACGCCAACCTGGGCTACAACATCACGCGCAATCCGCACGGCACCAGCACCAGCACCGTGGGCACGCGCATCGATGCCGCGTCGGTGGGCGTGGTGTTCAACCTGCCGCTCTTCGCCGGCTTTGCCACCGAGAACCGCATCAAGGAAACGCTGGCGCTCGAAGACCAGTCGCGCAGCGTGCTCGACGGCACCCGCCGCAGCGTGGCGCAGGCCACGCGCGCGGCCTATCTGGGGCTGGTGTCCGGCGCGGGCCAGGTGAAGGCGCTCGAAGCCGCCGAGGCCTCGAGCCAGAGCGCGCTCGATGCCAACCGGCTGGGCTACCAGGTGGGCGTGCGCATCAACATCGACGTGCTCAACTCGCAGAGCCAGCTGTTCCAGACCAAGCGCGATCTCGCGCAGGCGCGCTACAACGTGCTGCTGGGCAACCTGAAGCTGCGACAGGCCAACGGCACGCTGACCGTGGAAGACATGAACGCGATCAACGCGACGCTGGCGAAGAACGGAAGCACGGCTTCGCCGCCATCGCCCGGCGAGCGCCTCCAGACTTCGCCTTCGACAACGGTGCCGGTCACTCCGCCCCCCATTCCCGTGGTGCCGCCGGTGCCGGTGCCGCCGTTCAATCCGCCAGCACCGACGATGCCTTCGGCACCGCCGCCGCCAGTCATCCTGAATCCGCCAACGCGCTAGAACGCCGCGAAGGGTGCGAGCCGCCGGATCCGCGCGGCTCCCTCAGAGCAACAGGTATTCCTTCGTGACGCTGGTGCACCCGCCGGCCGTGCGCATCAGGTACACATGACTTGTCGGGCTTGCCGCCAGCACGCCGATGCGCTGTCCGATGACGGGAACGCTGCCGGCTGCAGACCCGGCCTTCAGTGCATAGTCCTGGCACGACATGCGCCATACTTGGACGACTTCGTAGACGACGTCGCAGCCGCCCCGAATCGTGGGAGCGAAGGTGGCCGACACCAGATCGGAAACGCCCTCACGGGCACGCTCTATCGCCACGGTCCAGGCGCTGGCGTCGGGGGCCACCGGATGGCTCATCGAAAGAACCGCGTAAGAGCCCTCCGGCCCCGTGAGAAAAGGCCCGATCCGGCGCACGGCATTCAGACACGTGCCAAGGCCGGATTGAGCCGCCAGGCGTTGCAGCGTGCCTGGCTCCGGTACCTCTTGCGCCAGCGCCGGAGAGTTCAGGAAGCACCCGAGCAGCGCCGCGGCGATGGAACCCCTGGCGCCACTGCGAAGACAGGGCAAGAAGGGCAAGCACCCTCCAGATGCTGGCGGACCGCCAGCCGCAATGATCTTTTTCTCCACTGTCGCCCTCCTGAACAATCACGATGTCGCATTGTGGGAGGAGCGCCTTCGCGGCATTGGGCTTATTTCACGAAGCCATCGCCTCTTTCCTTCGGCGAAACAATCGTGAATTTTTAACTGTTTGCCAGGTCACTCCAGCGTTGGTTCTGCTCTGGAATCGTCCAGCGGCGCGCTTTCGGTGACCACGGGATCGGCGGCCTGTGCAATGGCCAGCACCGCCGCGGCAGTGCGTTCGGCCGCGCCGCGGTTCGACGACGAGAAAGCCAGCGCGGCCTGCGCCATGACGGCGCGGCGCTCGGGGTTCTCGACCAGCTTGAGGGCCGCGGTCACCGCCTGCTCCATGTTCTCGACACGCAGCGAGGCGCCGGCCGCGAGCGAAAGCTGCGCGGCCTCGGCAAAGTTGAAGGTCGACGGGCCCATGACCACGGGGCAACCGCACGCGGCGGGCTCGATGAGGTTCTGGCCGCCCAGCGGCTCGAAGCTTCCGCCGAGCAGCGCGACATCGGCAAGGCCGTAGTAAAGCGCCATTTCGCCGAGCGAGTCGCCGAGCCATATCTCGGCGTCGGTCGGCTCACCGGCGGCGCTGCGGCGCGCCACGGCAAAGCCTTGTGATTCGATCAGCGCGGCCACTTCGTCAAAGCGTTGCGGATGGCGCGGCACGATCATCCACTGCACGTCGTGCACGCGCTTGGCAATCGAACGAACCGCGCCCTGCTCCGGCGGCACAGGCGACGTGGCGCCGAAGCGCTTGAGCACGTCGAGCAGCATGCGCTCCTCGCCGTCGCGCGAGCTTGCGAGCACCACCATGGGCCGCGGCAGGCGTTCGCGCAGCGCCACGGCGGCGGAGAGCTGGCGCACGTCGGGCGAGGCGTCGAACTTGAGGTTGCCGTAGATGCCGGCCACCTTGGCGCCGAGGGACACGAGCCGGTGCGCATCGGCCTCGGTTTGCGCCCACACGGCGGCCAGCGCCGAATACGCGGGGCGCGCGAGCCAGCCAAGGCGCTCGGCCGCGGCCAGCGATTTTTCGTTGAGCCGCGCATTGGCGAGTACCAGCGGAATGCGGCGCTCGGCGCAGGCGGCGGCCATCTCGGGCCAGACTTCGGTTTCCATCAGCACGCCGATGCGCGGCTGAAAGCGATCGAGAAAACGCGCCACCGCGCCCGGCGTGTCCCACGGCTGCCACACCTGCGTGTCGCCGGGCTCGAGCAGCTTGGCGCCTTCTTCACGGCCCGTGGCGGTGCCGTGCGTGAGCAGGATCGGTATGCCCGGATACTGCCGCCGCAACTCCGCAATCAGGATGGCGGCCGCGCGCGTTTCGCCGAGCGAAACCGCATGCACCCAACACTGGCCCTCACCGGTGGTTTCGTCGTCGTAGTAGCCGAAGCGCTCTTCGACGGCCACGCCGTAGCCGGGCTCCGCCACCGCGCGGCGCCGCAGCTTGCGGCGAACCAGCGGTTGCACGACGGAGGTGAAGACGCCGTAGAGGCGCAGCAGCAGCGAACGCACGGGACTCAGTGCGACGCTTCGGCCAACGTCGCGTCGGCCTTGACGGTTCTGAGGAGCGCGAGCATTTCGGCTTCGATGCGCTTCAGGGCCGCATCGGTCTGGCCTTCGAAACGCAGCACCAGCACCGGCGTGGTGTTGGAAGCGCGAATCAAGCCGAAGCCGTCGGGCCAGTCGACGCGCAGCCCGTCGATGGTCGAGACCACGGCGGGTGCCGCGAAGCTCGCGCCTGCGACGAGTTTGTCGACCACCGCGTGCGGCTCGCCTTCGGCGCACTTCACGTTGAGTTCGGGGGTCGAGAAGCTCGTGGGCAGCGCGTTGAGCGTGTCGCTCGCGTTCGGCGTCTTGCTCAGGATCTCGAGCAGGCGGCAGCCCGCATAGGTGCCGTCGTCGAAACCGAACCAGCGCTCCTTGAAGAAGATGTGGCCGCTCATCTCGCCGCCGAGCGGCGAATCGATTTCCTTCATCTTGGCCTTGATGAGCGAATGGCCGGTCTTGAAGATCATCGGCTTGCCGCCCGCGGCCTCGATGGCCGGGCCCAGGCGCTGCGAGCACTTCACGTCGTACACGATGGTGCCGCCCGGCACGCGCGAGAGCACGTCTTGCGCAAAGAGCTGCATCTGGCGGTCGGGGAAGATGTTCTGGCCGTCTTTCGTGACGATGCCGAGCCGGTCGCCGTCGCCGTCGAAGGCCAGGCCCAGTTCGGCGTCGCCCGTGGCCAGTGCGGCCATCAGGTCCTTGAGGTTCTCGGGCCTGCTCGGATCCGGGTGGTGGTTGGGGAAGTCGCCGTCGACTTCGCTGAACAGCTCGGTCACTTCGCAGCCGATGGCACGGAAGATGGCAGGTGCCGAAGCGCCCGCAATGCCGTTGCCGGAATCGACCACGATCTTGAGCGGGCGGGCCAGCTTGATGTCGCCGACGATGCGTTTCACATAAGCATCGGTCACGTCGACGTTGCGCACGCTGCCGCCGGGTGCGAGCCTGGCGGTGCCTTCTTCCATGACCTTGCGCAGGCCCTGGATCTCGTCGCCATAGATCGCGCGCCCCGCCAGCACCATCTTGAAGCCGTTGTAGTCCTTGGGGTTGTGACTGCCGGTTACCTGGATGCCGCTGCTCGACAGCGTGTGGGCTGCGAAGTACAGCATGGGCGTGGTCACGGCGCCGACGTTGATGACCTCGATGCCCGTGGCAACAAGGCCCTTGATCAGTGCTTCGGCAAGCGCAGGGCCCGACAGACGGCCGTCGCGGCCCACCGCCACGGTTTTTTCACCGGCGGCGCGGGCGGCGCTGCCGAAAGCCCGGCCAAGCGCTTCGGCGACCTCGGCATCGAGCGTGACGGGCACCACGCCGCGAATGTCATAGGCCTTGAAAATCGACGCACTGAGTTGCATGAGAAGGCATTCCCTGTAGTTCTAAAGACCGAGCCATTGTAGGCAAGCAGTCTCGTGCCCACATGTCCGAAAACGGCCAGTTGAAACGAGTCGAAACCGTATCATTTGCCCATGCCTTCCACACATGCCTCCACACATGCCTCCACTGAAGCACTCGAGAGCGACGCCTGCTACCTGGCGATGAAGACGCACGATGCGCGCTTCGACGGCTCGTTCTTCACCGCGGTGACCTCCACCGGCATCTATTGCCGGCCGGTCTGCCGCGTGAAACTGCCCCGCCGCGAGAACTGCCGGTTCTTCCGCCATGCGGCGCAGGCCGAGGCGGAAGGCTTTCGCCCCTGCCTGCGCTGCCGGCCCGAACTGGCGCCGCGCGCGGCGAGCTGGTCCACCGAAGATGCCTCGCGCATTCTCGCACTGCAAGCCGCGCGCCTCATCGACGAACCCGATGCGTGGGCCGAAGACGGCCCGGGCGCCGCGCAGATTGCGGCACGCCTCGGCGTGAGCGACCGCCATCTGCGGCGCATCTTCGAGGCGCAGTTCGGCGTTTCGCCCCTGCAGTACCTGCAAACGCGGCGCCTGCTGGCCGCCAAGCAACTGATTGCCGACACGCGGCTGCCGATGACGCAGGTGGCGCTGGCCAGCGGCTTTGCGAGCGTGCGCCGTTTCAATGCCGCGTTCCTGGAGCACTACGGCCTCAACCCGAGTGCGCTGCGGCGCGCGGGCGGTGCCGAGAGCGGCGAGGGAAAAGCCATCGAAGTGCGCCTGGGCTTCCGCCCGCCGTATGACGTGAACGCGATGCTCGGCTTCTTTGCGCGCCGTGCGCTGCGCGGCGTTGAAGTGGCTTTCACGGCCGACGGCAAGGCACCCGTCAAAGGCGGCACGCCTGCCTATGTTCGCCTGGCCCGCACGCTGCGCGTGCAGCAAGGCGCCCAGACACACGCCGGATGGCTGCAACTTCGTTTCGACATGGAGCGCGAGCAGATGTTGCTCTCGGTCAGCGATTCGCTCGCCGCGGTGCTGCCGATCGTGATCAGCCGCGCACGCGCCATGCTCGACCTCGACGCCGAGCCGATGGCCATCAACGCCGCGCTGCACGAAGCCTTTCCGCATGGCGACGGGCTGCGCGTGCCGGGCACGGTCGACGGCTTCGAGCTCGCGGTGCGCGCGGTGCTCGGCCAGCAGATCACGGTGGCCGCGGCGCGCACGCTGGGCTCGCGGCTGGTCGCGGCATTCGGCGAGCCCATCGCCACGCCCATCGACGGACTGAACCGGCTGTTTCCCACGCCCGCGGCAGTGGCGGCCGCGAGCGGCGACGCACTCGGACAGCTCGGCATCGTGCGGCAGCGGCAAGCGGCGCTGCAGGCCATCGCCCGCGAAGTTGCCGCAGGCAAGCTGGCGCTGCATGCGGGCGCCGATGTGCCCTCGACCATCGCCGCGCTGCAGGAACTCCCCGGCATCGGCGCCTGGACCGCGCAGTACATCGCGATGCGCGCACTGCGCTGGCCCGACGCATTTCCGGCGGGCGACGTCGCGCTGCAGAAAGCATTGGGCGTGAGCACCGCACGCGCGGCCAGCGAGGCATCGCAGGCATGGCGCCCCTGGCGCAGCTACGCGGTGCTGCGTGCATGGCACGCACCTTCACCGGCTACGGCCGCGGAATCGCCCGCGGCGGAGCCTTCTTTCAACAACATCACAACGGCAGGCCTCGCAGCCTGAAATGTCATGAAGTTCAAGAGCAAAGTCATCTACACATCGCACATCGGCACGCCGTTGGGCGGCATCACCATGGCGGCCACCGACGAAGGCCTAGCAGGCGTCTGGTTCGACCAGCAACGCCACTGGCCCGACACCACGGGCTGGCAAACCAAGGACGATCATCCCGCGCTCGTCGATGCCGGCGCGCAGCTGCGCGACTACTTCGCCGGCAAGCGCGACACCTTCGACGTGAAGCTCGACCTCTCGCACGGCACGGTGTTCCAGCAGAGCGTGTGGCAGGCGCTGCTTGCCATACCGGCGGGCAAGACCATGACCTACGGCGCACTCAGCGTGAACGTGGGCAACCCGGCCGCGGTGCGCGCGGTGGGCGCGGCCGTGGGGCGCAACCCGATCAGCGTGATCGTGCCCTGCCATCGCGTGCTCGGCTCCGACGGGTCGCTGACCGGTTACGCTGGCGGGCTTCATCGCAAAACCGCATTGCTGGAACTCGAATCGAAATAGAGTTCGGCTCCGGCTGCGCGCACTGATCGAAAGAACGTATGAGCACGACAACAAAAGACAACACCACCGCCTCGCCGAAGCCCAAGGCCTGGCTTCTCGATCTTGTGCTGCTGGGCGCGCTCTGGGGGGCGTCTTTTCTTTTCATGCGCATCGGCGCGGCCGAGTTCGGCGCGTTGCCGGCAGCCGCGGTGCGCGTCGGCGTCGCCACGCTCTTTCTTTTGCCGCTGCTGTTCATGCGCGGGCACGGCGCGGCGCTGGCACAGCACTGGAAGGCGTCGATGGCGATCGGCGTGCTGAACTCCGGCATTCCCTTCGCACTGTTCTGCTTTGCATTGCTCACCATCAACAGCGGCCTGGCTGCCGTCATCAACGCCACCGTGCCGATGTTCGGCGCGCTGGTGGCGTGGGCCTGGTTTCGCGACCGGCCCGACGGCTCGCGCATCGTCGGGCTGATCATCGGCTTTGCGGGTGTTGCCATGCTGGCAAGCCGCAGCGCGGGCCTGCATGCCGATGCGGGCGGCAACGCCGCGCTGTGGGCCGTGCTGGCGTGCCTCGGCGCCTGCGCGAGCTATGGCGTGGCGGCCAGCGCCACGCGGCGCTACCTGGGCGGCGTGCCCGCGCTGGCCACGGCCACCGGCAGCCAGATCGGCGCCACGCTGTTCCTCGCGTTGCCCGCGCTCTGGTTCTGGCCCACGCAAATGCCGAGCCTGCGCGCATGGCTCGCGTTGCTGGCGCTGGGCATTGCCTGCACCGGCCTGGCCTACATCCTGTTCTTCCGGTTGATCGCGAATGCGGGACCGGCGCGCGCGCTCACGGTGACTTTCCTGGTGCCGGTGTTCGCAGTGTTCTACGGCGCGGTGTTCCTCGGCGAGAACATCACGCAGTGGATGCTGATCTGCGCGGCCGTCATCGTCTGCGGCGTGGCGCTTTCCACGGGCCTCGTGAAGCTGTGGCCGGGCGCGGGCTCCGCCGCTGCTACATCGCCGCCGCGACCACGTTGACCGACAACGCAAGCACCAGCATGTTGAAGGCAAACGCGAGCACGCTGTGCACCAGCGTGATGCGCCGCATCTCACGCGAGGTGGCCTGCACGTCCGACACCTGCGAGGTCATGCCGACCACGTAGGCGTAATACAAAAAGTCGAAATAGTCCGGCTCGTCCTTGCCCGGAAAATCCAGCCCGCCATCGGGCGAGCCGTCGCGCTGGTCGATGTAGTAGCGGTGCGCGTAGTGAAAGGCGTAGATCGTGTGCATCATGAGCCACGACCCCGCGAGCGCCATCACCCCGAGCCCGATATGCCCGGCCCGCGCCGGCCCGCTCATCAGCTTGACCTGCTGGAGCAGCATGGCAATGGCAACCACACTCGCACCAATCGCGACCAGCATCGACACCAGGATCACCACGTTGGGTTGGTCCAGCGACTGCGCGCGCTCGCGGGTCCGTCGTGCATCGAAGGTATGGGCCAGCCACCACGTGAGCACGAGGTAGACGGCGGCGGCGACACACCAGCCCGCAAGTCCGCGCGTCATGGCGTCGAGCGGCCAGGGAATCGCCGCGACGACGACGCCCGCCACGCCGCCATAGAAAAGACGCTGCGGGCCGGTGGTTGCGGAGAGGTGTTTGCGCATGTTCAAAGCTTACCCCTAGTACTTTTTCACGCTTGTCGGCGGACGCATCAACGCTGTCCTACAAGCAGAACGGCAATCGGCGCATGGGCGTTTTGCGAACGCGCTATTAACTTGGCGGTCATCAAAAGGGAGCCGCCGCCCGGAAGCACTGCGCGCATAAAAATTGCGTGTCGGTCCCGAGGCTTTTTTTTGCCTTCTGAAGGACCCTTCATGCTGCTGCCTCGCTCCCGCCCGTTCGCCAATACCGCCAGATTGACGACGCTGGGCACATTGGCCGGTGCCGGACTGCTCTTCGCCCATGTACCTGTATGGGCCGACCCTTCGCCCGCACTGGACCGCTTCAGTTTCTCGGTGGGAGCCTTCAGCGCCGACCCCAAATTCAATGCATCGGTCAGTTCGCCGTATGGCGCGCTGCGAACGCGCGACCTCGAACCCGGCCGCGTGACCATGCCGCGCGTCACAGCCGACCTGCTGATCGGCGACAGCCACGGCATCTCCTTCGACTACTACCGCTACAAGCGCGACTACTTCGGCCAGGCGGCAGGCAGCGAGTCTCTCGGCGGCTTCGGCACGGTGAACGCCATCGGCAACGCCAACCTCAACGTGAAGCTCGACTTCGCCAAGCTCTCGTACAAGTGGTGGCTCGGCTCCGGCAACACGGTGTTCGGCCTGGGCGCGGGCGCGGCCTACTACCGCATCAACGTTGGCGCGAACGCCAACGTCGCGGTCAATGGACGGATCGGCCAGCTGAACGAGGACGCGAGCGACGATGCCTTCGCTCCCTTGCTAGAAGTCGGCGTGCGGCATGCCATCAACCCGGACCTGCGCCTGTTTGCCGACCTCTCGGGCGTGCGCAAGGGCGGCGGGCGCTTTCACGGCAACATCTACAACGCCAGCGCGGGCGTGGAGTGGTTCCCGGTGAAGAACGTCGGCCTGGTGCTGGCCTACGGCGTCACCAACATCGACCTGGCGCGCGAAAGCAGCTCCGCGGAGACCCGGGTCAAGGTCAAGCTGCACGGGCCTTCGGCCTTCCTCAAGGCGCGGTTCTGAAATTTCTCCCGCCGCGGCGCCATGCCATGGGCGAGGCGCCGCGCGCATAGGTGCTTGCGATCATCGTCGGCCGTGCCCCCGGCCCCTATGATGGTTTGATGGACCTCCACACTGCGAAGACCGGCTCCGACATCTGCACCGCCAGGGAGGAGAGCCGGCGCCGCAAGCCGTCCCTGCTCCGTCCGGCCGTGCAAGCGGCTGCAGCCCTGCTGCTGGCGGCGGGCGCCCCCGCCCACGCGCTGGTCATCGGCGTGACGGAAGGCGTGACTTACCAGGTCACCGAAAGCCAGATTGCGCCTCGCTTCGAACCCATTGCCGAGGTACTGAGCAAGGCGTTGAAGCAGCCCGTGACCATCAAGGTGTTGATCTCGTACAACAGTGCGCGCGAGGCCTTGAAGGGACAGCAGGTCGACATCGCGTTCATCCATCCGGCCCATGTGGCGCTCGAAGCCACCAAGAGCGGCCGCTACCAGACGCTGGCCTGGACGAGCGGCTTTACCGCGTACAAGGTGTCGCTGCTGTGCAAGGAGCCGCAGCCCATCTCCGACTGGAAGAGCATCGCGGGCAAGGGCCTGGTCATGCCCGACGCGGATTCGATCACCTCGGTGATCACGCGCGCCCTTCTGCGCGAGCACGGCGTGCAGCCTGCCGCGCTCAAGCTCACCAACACGCGCTACCAGGACGCGGTGCCCTTCTACGTGCAGAACGGCTTCGTTGCCTACGGTGCCACGGCCTCATCGGGCGTGATCAAGACCTGGAAGGATGGCGGCGGCAACGTCTGCGCAGAGTCGCGCGCGGTACCGATCAAGCAATGGCTGGTGTCGAGCAAGCTCGATGCCGCCACCGCAAGCGCCGCGCGCGAAGCCCTGCTGGGGCTGGCACAAAGCGACGCTGGCAAGCGCGCGCTCACCACATCGACCTACACTGGCTTCGTCGCACCCTCCGCCGAAGTCGAGGCAGCCTTGATAACCTGGCTCGGCATCTGAACCCGGAAGGCGCGGCGTTCCCAACTCCGCTTTCCTGATTCACCCATGACCGACCTGTCCAGCTTTCCCATCACCAAGAAATGGCCCGCGCTCCAGCCCGAGCGGCTGCAGCTTTATTCGCTGCCCACGCCCAACGGGGTGAAGGTTTCGATCATGCTCGAAGAAACCGGCCTGCCCTACGAGCCGCACCTGGTGAGCTTCGAAACCAACGACCAGATGTCGCCGGAGTTTCTGTCGCTCAACCCGAACAACAAGATTCCCGCCATCCTCGACCCTGACGGCCCCGGCGGCAAGCCGCTTGCGCTTTTCGAGTCGGGCGCCATTCTTCTCTACCTGGCCGACAAGACCGGCCAGTTCATTCCGCAAGACGCCGCGGGCCGCTACGAAACCATTCAGTGGCTCATGTTCCAGATGGGCGGCATCGGCCCCATGTTCGGCCAGCTCGGCTTCTTCAACAAGTTCGCGGGCAAGGACTATGAAGACAAGCGTCCGCGCGACCGCTATGTGGCCGAATCGAAGCGGCTGCTCGGAGTGCTCGACAAGCACCTTGCAAGCAGCCAGTGGGTAGCGGGCGACAGCTACACCATCGCCGACATCGCCATCTTTCCGTGGGTGCGCAACCTGGTCGGCTTCTATGAGGCAGGCGACCTGGTCGGCTTCGGCGAGTTCAAGAACGTGGCCCGCGTGCTCGAAGCCTTCGTGGCGCGCCCGGCCGTTGCCAAGGGCCTGGGCATTCCCAAGCGGGGCTGAGCCCCGGGCAATTCAGCGACCCGGCGCGCGCTGCCGCAGCAGGGAATCGCGTGCGATGTCCTGCTCGCGAAACGGAAAGCGCAGCCAATCCTTCCTCGCGTAGCGCGCGACCGGCGCCGCTCCCTTGCCGTTTCTCACCGCGGTCTCGCGCTCGCCGTGCGCGAGCAGCGTGTGCGCCTGCACGCCATGCCGGTCGAAGTACACAACCTGGAGATAGGTGTTGCCGTGGGAGCGATCGCCCATGGCGTAGTCGCCCTCTATCGCACAGGCGTTCGTGAAATAACCTTCGGCGTCGCAGCCGCCGGACAATGGGATGCGGCGGCCTTCGCTGCGGGCGAAGCGGTGCTCGCCGAGCGGCGCGTCCAGTGCCCATCCCTTGCGCGACATGTCCTCGACCGCGCCGGCCAGCGCGCGCGCGATGCGGGGATCCGCGGCGTTGATGCCGGATGGCGTTTGCAGCGGTGCGGACGCCGAGAACGGCTGCGTGTAGAGCTCCTGTGCGGGGATCTTCTGCGCCCGTGTCCAGAAGGCGTCCCACAGCAATGGGCCCCGGTCCCTGGCGTCGGCGCGGTTCGGCCAGTTCCGCAGCACCTGGCAGGCTTGCCGTATGTCGATCGTCCGCGCTGTTGCCACCGCGTCGTCGGCCGGCAGTTCCACCCGGCCCGGCGTGCAGGCGCCGTCGAGCATGGCGGCCTTGAACTTGTCGGCGGTGTAGGCGCGGGCCTCCAGCGTCTTTCGCATGACCTGGCCTGCCAGCCCCCGGGCGGAGCTTTCGCCCATGCCTGCAAGTTCACCGGCGATGCGATGGCCTTCTCTTCCGCGCATCGAAAGCAGCCGGTCTTCCCTGCCGAGGATCGATGCGAATCCCGTCAATGGCTGCGCCGGGTTCGTGAGCCAGTAGCTGTCGTTCATGTTGGCGACATAGTCCTCGCGCAGAAGGCTGGGCATCCGGTCGGCGGCAAGGGCGCCCCGCTGCGCGGCGTTCTTCGCGGACTGCCACTCGCAGGCCGAGCGGCTGCCGTCGAGCAGGGGCGTTGCCGGATCGAGTGCGGCAAACGCCTTCGACAGCGGCGTGGCGCAGGCCGAGCGCAGGTCATCGGGAACGCCGGGCACCGCGCCGATATCGGCATACCAGACCCGGCCGTCGCCGCGCCCGATGGCCGCCGTGTTGACCCAGGGCATCGCCGCCTCTTCGCGCTGGATGCCGATGAACTCGTCGAGCGAACGCGCCTGGTTCCAGCGCAGGAAGTTGCGGAAGATGCGCGGATTGCCCGCATTGATGTCGCGCATCGCGAGTGCCTTGCGGGCGCTCCAGCCGAGCGCGGCGTTGCGCGCGCCCAGGTCGACCACCGGGCCGAAACGCGTGCTGTACAGGGTGCGCTGGACCAGGTCCACGGTACCGTCCGGCTTGCGCGCGGCCACGGCGAGCGTGCGGGCCTGCATGGCCTCGGAGCGGCCGTCGACCATGTAGCGCGTGGGATCGGCAGGGTCCAGCGTCAGGTCGAACAGCCCGAAACGGCGCGCGGCCGACACCGTGTGGCTCCAGGCCACGTCGTTGTTGAAGCCGATCATGACCACCGGAATGCCCAGGAAGGACACGCCCGCCACGTCCATCTTGCCCGGCAGCGTGAGGTGCGCCTGGTAGAAGCGGTCGGGGCCACCCCAATACCAGTGCGGGTTGCCGAACAGCACGCTGCCGCCCCGCTCACCCGTGGCGGCCTGGCCGAAGGCCAGCATGTTGCTGCCGATGCCGCGTGCGTCGCCCACCGGAATATCGAGTCGGGACGACAGCGAGAGCTTGTCCGAAGGCGCAGGCGGTGCGGCCGCGGCGGGTTTCGCATTCGCGATCTCGGAGACGAAACGCGCGTACCCGCCCGCCAGCGCCGCGGCGATCATGCGGCGGTAGATATCGTCGGGTTCGATGGTCCGCACCCAGGGCTCGCCGCTGCAGGCATGCCGTGCGTCCTTGCCGCCCTGCCGGAGCGAGCGCACATGGCGGTTGTAGCCCGCGGCGTAGCCCTCGATGAGTTCGACGAGCTCGGCCGGCTGCTCCCGCTTCAGCGCCCCGACGGCCTCCTGCCCTGCGAAGGCCTTGAAGAAAAAGTCGAGATCGAGATTGACCGGCTCGCCGAAGGTCGAGCGCGTGGCCGGCTTGCTGCCGGCGCCGAAGTACAGGGAGCGCTGTCCGCTGTAGGTCACGAAGGCGTCGGCCAGCGTGCACAGCGCGTCCTCGGCCTGCACCTGGCCGTAGCCGCTGCCGAGCCCCCGCCATGTGGCGGCCCGCACGTGGGGGATGCCGTCGCCGGTGCGGCGTATGTCGACCGACACTGCCGCCGGAGCTTCAGGCCTGGCCCCTGCCGGGCCGATGCCAACGAACAGGCCGGCGACCATGGCAGCGACAGCGGCGATGCGGCGGCTCAGCGCACCGGCGCGGAGCTTGACGGTTGTTTTCACGAGATGATTGAAGCGTTGCCGCACGGGCTATTGCAGATCGGAGCCGTTGTGCTGCGCTTCTTCGAGCACGGGCCCCAGCAGGGCTGCGCCCGCAAGCGCCCACAGCGTGAGCGCCTCGTCGAACGCCCGCACATGCCGGGGGTCTTCGCCGAGCCAATGGACAAGCTGACCCGCATGGATGCACGAGGGCGCATCGTGCAGCCGGCAAAAAAGCGCCCAGGCCCGGTCGACGGCAGCCTCGTGGGTAGCGGAAGTTTTGGTGGCCATCGTCGACTGCGTTGAATCTGTGCCGGGGTTGGCTTCGTCTTTCGTATTGACGCAGCACCCACGCATATGTTCATTCCGGCCAGTTCCGAAGAAGCAGGCGCTCACGTGACGTGCGATGAAAGCAGCATCGGGGAAAGCGCTCTCAGCGCTCGCCCTGCGCGAGCACGCGGCCGTCGTCGCGCCATCCCCCGCCCAAGGCGCGGTACAGCGCAACGCGCGCCTGCAGCCGGGCCTGGCGCAATTGAATCTCCAGGTCCTGCGCGGCATACAGCACGCGCTGCGCATCGAGCAGGACCAGCAGCGTCTCGGCGCCCGCCTTGTAGCGCAGCTCCGAAAGCTCCGCCGCGCGGCGCGCCTCCCGCAGTTCGCCGGCGTGCGCCAATGCCTGCGCGTCAATGCCGGCGACTGCATGCAGCGCCGTTTGCGCATCGGCAAAAGCGGCGATGACCGCGCCGCGATAGGCGCCAAGCAGTTCCTCGCGCCGCGCCTCGGCAAGATCGCGCGCGCCCGCGAGGCGCCCGCCGTCGAAGATGGGCGCCGCGAGTCCCGCTGCAAGGCTGTAGAGCGGGTTGTCGAACAGCGCGCCGGGCGCCTGCCCCTGCACGCCGATGGACGCGCTCAAGGTGACGCGCGGCAGCAGTGCGGCACGTGCCGCCTGCACGTTCGCATTGGCGGCGGCGAGCCGGGCCTCGGCCTGCGCGATGTCGGGGCGGCGCACCAGCAACCGGGACGGCAGCCCGGCCGAGATGGCGGGAACCTGCACTGCGTCGAGCCGCACTTCTGCCGCCACCGGCTCCGGCGCAGGCAGGCCGAGCAGCAGGGCCAACGCAGTTTCGGCGTTGCGGGCCTCCTGCCGAAGGCGCGCAAGCTCGCGCTCCCGCATGGCCACCAGGCCGCGCTGCTGGGCCAGCTCCAGCGGCGCAGCCGCACCGGCACGGCCGCGCGACTCCACCAGCCGCAAGACGCGCTGCGCGTTCTCCAGGCTGTGCCGCGCAATGGCCGCGCGCTCGCGCAACCCCGCCCGTTGCAGCCACGACGATGCAACCTCGGCCGCGACACCGATCCGCACCGCGTCGCGCTCGAAGACGCTGGCACGCATGCCCTGCCGCGCCTCCCGATGCAGCGCGTCCTGGCGCCCCCAGAGGTCCAGCTCGTAGCGGGCCGCAAACCCGGCCATGCTTTCATTGCCGTCGACTTCCGCGCGGCCGCCGAGGCGGGCCTCGCGGCTTGCGTCGACCTGGCCCGTCAGTTCGGGCAGAAGCTGCGCCCCTGCAATTCGCGCCTGTGCCCTGGCCCCTTTGACGCGGGCCAATGCCCTCGCGAGGTCCTGGTTGTGCGCTTCTGCCTGTGCGATCAACGCATCGAGCTCGCTGCTGCCGAAGTGCCGCCACCAATGCGCATCGAACGCCGGAGCACTGGCATCGGCCTGCGCACCATCGCCCTGCCAGGACGCGGGCGGATTCACCGCATGCGGCGGCGGGTCCGCGGGCACGGCACAGCCCGCAAGCGACAACATGCAAGCCCAGCAGGCGAGCGAAAGACGGGGGCGGCGAAGTTCTTCTGTCGGCATGGTATGAATTGCGGCTATTGCGATGCGAGTGCCACGACCGGGTCCAGCCGGGCCGCATTCCTTGCGGGCATGAAACCGAAGATCAGGCCGGTCAGCACGGCGCAGCCGAAGGCCCCCAGGCTGGCAAGAAGCGAGAACACCACGGGCACGCCGGCCAGCATCAGCACCGCGACAATCACCAGCCCTGCGGCCACGCCCACCGTGCCGCCCACGGAGGTCACGAGCACGGCCTCGGTCATGAACTGGCGCAGGATGTCGACCTGGCGCGCGCCGGTCGCCATGCGGATTCCGACCTCGCGTGTGCGCTCGCGCACCGTCATCAGCATCACGTTCATCACGCCGATGCCGCCGACCACCAGCGAGATCGCGGCAATCAGGCCGAGCATCATCGTCATGGTGCGCGCGGTGGCCGATTGCATGCGGATCGCCTCGACCCGGTTCCATACGCGCACGTCGCGCACGCGCCGCTGCTCGGCCAGCCGGGTCTCGATCTCCTCGGCGGTGGCGAGGGCCTTTTCCATGTCCCGGACCTTCACGCCGATCCAGGTGGGGTTCTGATGGCCGAACAGCCGCGCGGCAGCGGCGGAGAACGGCACGACGACGCGGTCGTCCTGGTCTTCGCTGTTGCTCGTTCCCTTGGCCGCGAGCACGGCCACCACCTGGAACGGCACCTTGTCGACCAGGATGTCCTGCCCGATCGGATCGCTGCCATCGGCAAACAAGGCTTTGCGCACCGTCTGGCCGATGACCGCGACCTTGGCCGCGCCCGCCTCGTCGGCTGGGTCGAACATGCGGCCCTCGCTCATCGTCCATCCCAGCACGTCGGCGAACCCGAGCGTCGTGCCGCCACCTTCCGTCGAATGGTCGACGTTGCCCCGGCGCACCACGACGCGTTCCTCGATGTAGGGCGCGATGCCTTCGACGTTCGGCAGGCTGGCGATGGTCTCGGCGTCGCCGAGCGTCAGCGGCGCGCTCGGCGAACGCACGCTGCCTTCGCGCGCGGCAACGAACATGGTGCGCACGCCGAAGGTCTCGAACTGCGCGAGCACCTTCCGCTGCGAGCCTGTGCCCACTGCGAGCATCGCAATCACCGAAGCCACGCCGATGACGATGCCGAGCAGCGTCAGGCCGGTGCGAAAGCGGTTGCTCCACATCACGCGCCAGGCCGCGCGCGCCGCTTCGCGCAGGTCGGCCGCCAGCGATGCATGGCTGTTGCGGCCCTGGCGAAGGCCCTGCGCCGGCACGGGGGCCGCGGCATCGGGCGCCGGTTGCGGCGGCACACGGTCGCCGCCCGAATCCGCCACGATCTGCCCGTCGCGAATCTCCACGATGCGCCGCGCCTGCGCCGCCACGTTGCGGTCGTGCGTGATCAGGATCACGGTGTGGCCGGCGTCCGCCAGTTCGTGCAGCAGCTTCATGACCTCTGCGCCGCTGCGGCTGTCGAGTGCGCCGGTCGGTTCGTCGGCCAGGATCACCCGGCCGCCGTTCATCAGCGCGCGGGCAATCGCCACGCGCTGCTGCTGCCCGCCCGACAGCTGGTTGGGCCGGTGGTCCAGGCGCGCGCCCATGTCCAGGCGCTCGAGCAGCGCGGTGGCGCGTGCGCGGCGTTCGGTCTCCGGCATGCCGGCATAGAGCGCCGGAATCTCGACGTTCTCGCGGGCCGATTCGGTGGGCACGAGGTGATAGCCCTGGAAGACGAAGCCGAAGGCCTCCCGCCGCAGCCAGGCCAGCGCGTCGGCATCGAAGGTGGACACGTCCTGCCCCTCGAACAGGTAGCGGCCGCTGCTGGGCCGGTCGAGGCAGCCGAGGATGTGCATCAGCGTGGACTTGCCCGATCCGGATGCCCCGACGATGGCGACGAATTCGCCCGCATACAGGCGCAGCGAGATGCCACGCAACACCAGCGCGGCGGGCGGTGCCTCGCCCTCGCCGGCACCACGGGGCCGGCCGTAGGACTTGCGGATGTCCTGCAGTTCGATCAGCGGCAGGGCCATCGGCGTCATGGTTGCGCGGGCGTGCGGTCGGCACTGTCGGCACCGGCGGCGACGATGCGATCGCCCACCTCCACGCCTTCGAGAACCTGCGCCATGAGCCGGTTGCGAACGCCGACGCGTACCTGCCGGCTCTCGACCGTTCCGTCGGCACGCAGCACCCGGACGGCAAAACGGTCGCCGCCGGACACCGGCACGAGCGCCGCCACCGAAACTGCCGGCACGTCTTTCGCGGAGGCTTCGACAAAGGCGACCTGCGCCGTCATCTGCGGCATGAGCGCGCCGTCGTTGTTGTCGACATCGAACAGCGCCGTGTAGACCACGACCTTGCTGCCCGCGGCCGACGGGTTGGCATTGGCTTCGCCGCCTCCGGGCTTGCCCGCGGGCGTCGGCGGCGCGGGCAGGAGCTGGCGCACCGTGCCGTGCCAGCGGCGCTGGTCCGCGCCGAGCGTGGTGAAGTACACCGGCATGCCCGCCTTCACGCGCCGCACGTCGGCCTCGGACACCTCGGACCACACCGTCATGGACGACAGGTCCGCGATGCGCAGCACGTTGGGCGTCTGGTAGGTGGCGTTGAGGGTCTGCCCTTCGCGCGATTCCACGGAAACGACCGTGCCGGCCATCGGCGCATAGATGCGCGTATAGCCGAGGCGGGCTTCGTCCGCCTTGAGCGTGGCCTGGGTCTGCGCAATCTGTGCGCCAAGGTTGTCGATGCGGGCCGCGGCGGCGGCCAGCGCGGCCTCTGCGCCCTGCACATCTTCCTCGCGCGTGGCGCCGTCGGCGGCCATCCGCCGCTGGCGCGCGTGCTGCTGCTCCGCCAGGCGGTGCTGGGCGCGCTGCTCCGCAAGCTGCGCACGCAGGCCGGCCAGCGAGGCCCGGCCCGCATCGACCGTGGCGCGCTGCACGCTGGGGTCGATCTCGACCAGCAACTGCCCCTTGGCCACAACGTCGCCGGGTTGAACCAGCAGGCGCTGGATCTGCCCCGACACCTGCGCGCCGACGTCCACATAGCGCCGCGGCTGGAGCGTGCCGAGCGCGGTGACGCTGGATTCGATGGTCGAGCGCACCACGGGCACGGCATCGAACGCCGTGGCGGGACGACGCGCCCAGAGCAGCCCGGCACCGGCGGTGACCAGAAGAAGAACAAGAGCGAAAGGAACGATTCTGCGCATGGAGGGGGAAGCGGGACGTTCGGGCGCCCCGCCGCCGAAGCGTGGCACGCCCCCGGAACAGGGGAGGAGACCCGCGGCCGGGCCGGGAGCTAGATCTGCACGGCCTGCGACGCGTCGCGCACCGTGCTGCGCGCACGGGACTGGGCGGCAAGCAGGGCATTGCCGATCTCCCCGGTGCGAACGGAGGTCACCGAAAGCAACGTGTCGCTCAGGCCGTGGCTGTCCTCGCAGGCGCCCTGCAGGTAGATGCCCGGATGGAAATCGGGCGTGCCCTTCAGGCGGTAGTAGCGATCGACGTCGTGGTCGCCGAGGTACGGCGCGAGCGGCTGCAGCAAGTCTTTATGCTGGTCGCGCGCATAGCCTGTGGCGAGCACCACGGCGTCGTAGCGAACGGTGCTCTCGCGCTGCACGTCGCGGTCCAGCAGCGTGAGATGGACCCCATCCGAAGCGGCGCGGACCGCGCGCACGTCGTGCTGGCGCAGCATGCGCAGGCGGTTGCCGCGCGCCACTTTCTGGTCATAGAAGACCTTGTAGATCTGCTGGATCAGGTCGAGGTCGGCCACCGCGTAATTGGTCTGCGAGAACTCGTCGAGCAGCGCGGCGCGCTCGTCGCTGCCGCGGCTGTACATGTAGTCGGTGAAGTCGGCATTGAACACTTCGTTCACGAAGGGGCTGTCGTCCGAAGGCCGGATGGAGCGCGCACGCATGATCAGGTCCACCTGGGGCGCGCCCGGACGTCCCTGCAGGTCCATGAAAATTTCCGCCGCGCTCTGGCCCGCCCCCAGGATGGCGACCCTGCGGGCCTCCGGATGGCGCCCGATGTCCTTCAGGTAGCTGCTGGAGTGGAAGACGCGTGCATCGCCGCGCAGGGTGCGGAACGCCTCGGGGATGTTGGGTGTTCCGCCAATGCTGACGACGAGATTGCGGGCAAGGCGCTCCTGCACCCGGCCACTCCCGTCTCGCGAGCGCACGCGCAGGAGCGACACCTCGCCGCCCTGCTTCTCGGGCAGCACCTCGAACACCTCCTCGCCGTAGCGGCAGCTGTCCTCGAACTGGCCCGCGGCCCAGCCCAGGTAGTCGTTGAACTCGTGGCGGCTGGGGAAAAAACTCTTGAGGTTGATGAAATCCGTCAGGCGCCCCTTCTCGTGCAGGTAGTTCACGAAGGTAAAGCGGCTGGTCGGGTTGCGCAGCGTCGCCAGGTCCTTCAGGAACGAGATCTGCATGTGCGCCTGCTCCAGCAGCATGTGCGGATGCCAGGCGAAGCTGGGCTGCCGTTCGATGAACAGGGCGTCCAACGGATGGCCGCCGTGGCGCTTCTCGTCGAGCGCGATGGCCAGCGCGACGTTCGACGGGCCGAATCCGATCCCGATCAGGTCATGGATGTGCTGCATGGGATGTCAACTCCTCTGTGTATGGAACGCGATCGAAAAAGGCGCGGGCCTTCATGCGGCGAGACTCGCCGGCGCACGAGCCCGGTCTTCCGTGATGCGGCCGGCCTTCATGGTGATCACGCGGTCGGCCAGGTGGAAGTAGCGGTCGTCGTGCGAGATGACCACCAGCAGGTGTCCCTTGGCGCGCAGCTCGGGAAGCAGCTCGGTGTAGAAGAGGTGGCGGAAGGTCGGATCCTGGTCGGCCGCCCATTCGTCGAACACCAGCACCGGGCGGCCTTCGAGGTAGGCATGCACCAGCGCCAGCCGCTTGCGCTGGCCGGTCGACAGGTCGACGGTGCTGAACGAGCCGTCCTTGATGCTCACCTTGTGGGCGATCTCCAGGCGCTGCAGATAAGGCAGCGCGGCTTGCGGCAGGGCGTGCGCGCCCTCTTCGCTCTTCTCGTTGGCGACGAGATCCTCGAACAGGTAGAAGTCGGAGAAAACTGTGGTGAAGAGCTGGCGGTAGTCGTCGCGGCCCTCGGGCGTGACGACCGCACCGTCGACCAGCACCTCGCCCTGCTGCGGCGCGTAGAGGCCCAGCAGCAGCTTGATCAGCGTGGTCTTGCCGGAGCCGTTGTCGCCTACCACGAACACCATCTCGCCGCGGCGAAGCTGCAGGTCGATCGGCCCCAGCACGAAGGGCTCGCCGCCATCGGGCGCATCGAAGGCATAACGCACGCCGCGCATGCCGATGTCCTTGCTCACCGTGGCGCCGCTGCCGGCCTGCGCCAGGTGCAGGTGGGGCTCGGGCGTGGCAAAGCGCTCCGACAGGTCGGCAATGCGCTGGAACGCGACCCTGGCGCGCCCCACGTTGGGCAGTGTGCCGGCGATCTGGTCGATCGGCCCCTTCAGGAACAGCATCACCAGCACGAAGCCGCTGAGCACCAAGGGCTCCGTGCTGCGAAACGCGGCCCAGCCCAGGATCAGCGCAATCAGCAGGAAGAACAGGCCCGAGCCGAAGGCGGTGGCAATCACATGGGTATTGATGGCGCGGCTGTTGACGATGCGTATCTTGTCGACGATGTGCTCGATCTGGCCGCCGAACATGCGGGTGCGGCGCTCGCGGTGCATGCGCAGTTCCTTGGCGCCATCGCTGATCGCGCGGTAGGCCTTGTGCAACTGGTCCTCGTGCTCGCGCGCCTTCCAGAAGCCGACCCCGGCCCGGGTCTGCGCCGCGACCTGGATGCTGGCGCCGATCACCAGCGCCACCGTCAGCAGGCCGAACAGCGGCAGCGACAGCCACGCCAGGTAGGCCAGGCAGCCCAGCGCGACGGCCACCGCGATCAGCGTGGAGGAGAGCACGAAGGCCGCGTCGCTGATCATGTCCACGTCCTGCGACAGCACGGGCATGAGGCGGTGCGTGCGGTAGCGCTCCAGCGCGTCGATGGGCGCCGAAAGAATCTTCTGGGCCAGGCTCTTGCGCACCTGGGCCACCAGCCGCTGGCCGACGAAATTGGTCGAGACGTCCGACGCCATGCGGCCGAACAGCGCCACCAGGCACAGGCCGATGAAGGTCAGCAGCAGCCCGCCGGCCATGCCGCCTTCCTGGTTCAACACCTCGTTGATGGTGCGCAGCAACGCGACTGTGGCGATGCCCGAGCAGATGCCGGTGACCGCGGACAGCACGATCCACGGAGCGAAGGGTTTCAGCAGGTGCGTGGCTTCTGCGGCGTTGCCGCTCTTGGATGTCATGCAAGGACTCTTTCCGCCCTGGAGGCGACTACTGCCGCCCGGCAGCGCGGAACATCCGCGGCCGGGCCGGAACTGGCTGCAGGAACTCCGTCCGGCGGACAAGGGTTCCGGGCGGCACGACGCCGCCCATTGGGTAGACGCTTGGGCTTCGCCGATGTTCATCGCCGGCCACCCACAGGGACGCGGCGCACCAAACCCCCGGTGAACATCCGGCGTGCGGAAGCGTCTTGTCTGGATGCACCGCGCGCATTGCTTCGACATCCCTTCGCAGGCCGGCCCTTGATCGCGCTGCTGGAACCCATCTTCCAGGGCACGCTGGCACCGCTCGGCGAAAGACTGCAGTGCGCAGCGGCCGGCCCTTCCGACGCCGTGCGCATCGAGGACCTGCTGCAGCCCGATACGCTGCTCCCGCTGCTGCACCGCCAGGCCAGGTTCAGGCGCAGCATGGGCAACGACCTGCGGGCCGTGGCCTCCGCGTGGACCCTGGAGTACCTCGGCGCCCTGCTGCCGCCGGTGGTTGCCGCGGCCAGCGTGCTGCAGCACGTTTTTCCGATGGCGGCATCGCAGGTGCGGGTGCAGCTGGACGGCCATGGCAATCCGCTTGTCTTTCACATCCAGAACATGGGTGAATCCCGCGCCGGCGCGAGCACCGTGCAACGGTATGGACCCTTGCTGTGGCTGCACCTGCGGCCACTCTTCGCGGCGCTCGGCGAGCTGACGCGCGTGGCTCCGAAGATCCTGTGGGGCAATGCATCGCGCAGCCTCGAGCCGATCTTCGACCAGGCCCTGGCGCTCACCGGCGGTGCGGCGCCGATCCTGCGGGACCGCGAGCACCTGCTGCACAGCCCCGAGTGGCCGGCGGACGGCGATGGCCGGCCGTGTGCCAACCCCCTGCACGGCCGCCGGCGCGTGATCCACCGGCTGCACGACGGAGAGCGCGCGCCCCTGAAGCTGCACCGGCAATGCTGCCTCTACCACCTGCTGCCCGGCGAAACATATTGCGGCGCCTGCCCCCTCGCGCCGCACCACCGGCAAGGCGAGGATGAGGACGAAGACGAGGGCGAAGGCGCGATCGAGACACCGGCAGCCTGAGCGCGGCCGCGAGCCGCGATGAACAGATCGCGCGCTGCCCCGTCTTGTCCTGAAGGTGCCGCGGCAGCTTGGGTCCATCCGCGCCCGTTCGCCGAACCGGCCTTCATCCACTCACATCCTCAGCTTCCATGTCCAAGGCAAAGCTCGTCTACATCCTTTCCCTCCGAAACGCCGCCGCCGACAAGGCCGGCCAGTACATCGACTTCAAGGGGGAGCAGCGCTACATGAAGTCGCCGCTCGAATACCTGGCCGAGGCGCTGGACGGCACGCCGCTGGGCGACGCCTACTCGCTCGAAGGCATCGTGTACGACGATGACGCGCACTCGCCGCGCGACCAGGCGGTGCTGGCGGATTACGGCTTCGCATGGCATCCGGACCGGAAATGGATCTTCCCGAAGGACCTGCAGGCCCAGGGCCGGCTGCTGCGCGACATGCTCCATGCGGTTCCATCGACCTACCGGCGGCTGCCGCTCGACTCGGCCGACCGCGTGGCGGCAAAGAGCGCCTACGAGCGCACCCTGCTCGACAAGCTGCTGACCCTGCAAGCCGACGTGGTCGTGCTCGACGGCCTCCTGATCATCCTGGACGAGCTGGTGCGGCCCGGCGCGCACTTTCATCGGAAGATGGTCAACATCCACCCCGGCATCACGCGCATCGAGTCGCCCTACGAACGCCGCGGCGCCTGCGCGACGCTGGACGCCCTGCATGGGGTGCAGGGCAGCAAGGTGGTGAACTGGGCCACCATGGAAAAGGTGCCGGCGCCCACGGTCACCAAGACCGGCGCCTCGCTGCACTACGTGGACAACGGCATCGATTCGGGCGAAGTCATCTTCGACGTGCTCGGCACCGACATCGCGCCCGAAGACACCATCCTCGAGCTGCGCTGGAACAACTTCAATCGCAGCCTATTTCCCGCGCTCTACCAGGGCCTGGCCTTGCTGGCGCCGCATGTCCGGCGGGCCTCGGCCGGATAAATCCGGGCCGCCACCACAGGCCTCTGCGTGCGGTGGCTGCGGCCAACCGCCGGCATCGGTTGGCGAATGTTGCGAAAACACGACCCGTGTTGCTGTTCGTACACCAAAATAAGAACCATTCTCATTACACTTCCCGCGGTTCAATCACCAACGAGTCCTTTCATGCGCACTCTCCCGCTGCCCCGTCAACGTTTGCTGAATGCCTCGCTCGCGGCGGCCTTCGGAACCGCCACCGCCCTCCTGGGTTTCTCCGCCTCGGCCCAGACCGCCGCACAGCCGAACGTGGCGGCCCAGCCCGCGCCGTCCACGTCCACCCTGCCCGCCGTGACGGTGAGTGCCGACTCGGAAGAACCGGGCAAGGACACGGGCTATGCGGCCAAGCGCGCCACCACCGGCACCAAGACCGACACGCCCATCCTGGAAGTGCCGCAGTCGATCTCCGTCATCAGCCGCAAGGAAATGGACACGCGCGGCGCACAGGACGTCATGGAGGCCCTTCGCTATACGCCAGGCGTCACGACGAGCATCTACGGCCCCGACAACCGCGGCTGGGAATACGTGCTGCTGCGGGGCTTCAACTCGTCTTCCACCGGCGTCTACCGGGACGGGCTCGGCCAGCCGGCCTTCGGCCCCACCTACTACCTGACCGAGCCGTACGCGCTGGAGCGCGTGGAGGTATTGCGCGGCCCGTCGTCGATGGTGTTCGGCCAGGGTGACGCAGGCGGCATCGTCAACCGCGTGAGCAAGCAGCCGGGCGAGCGGGTCCGCGAAGTCGAAGTCCAGTACGGCAGCCACCAGCGCCAGCAACTGGCGTTCGATCTGGGCGACCGGATCGGCAGCACCGACCTCAGCTATCGCCTGATCGGCGTCGGCCTCGACAGCAACGACCAGGACAAGTATCCCGACGGCCGCAAGCTGAACCAAACGCGCACCTACCTCGCGCCTTCCGTGCGCTGGCAGCCCAACTCGAAGACTTCGCTGACGGTCTTCGCGGAGTTTCTCAAGAACAACACGAACGAAGACCCCTACTACCTCACGCAAAACTACGTTCTCTCCTCCGTGAAGGTGGGCGACTACAGCTTCGGCCAGCTCAAGCAGAAACAGGGCGCCATCGGCTACCGCTTCGAAACGGCCCTGAACGACGCCTGGACCCTGCGCCAGAACTTCAGCTACAGCCAGATTGCCCTGGACCGGCGAGCCGTCTGGGCCAATTCGCTCGGCGACGACCAGCGCACACTCTCCCGTGTTGCCAGATCCTGGAACGACCCCGTGAACCTGGCGGCGCTCGACACCAGCGTGCAGGGCAAGCTGCAGTACGGCTCGGTCCAGCACACGGTGCTGCTGGGTGTGGACTTCGCCGACCAGAAGGGCAAGCAGCGGCGCTTCCGCGGCCCGGCACCGGACCTCGACGTGTTCGCACCCGTCTACGGACAGGCCGTGGCAATGCCCACCACGCGCGCAACCGATCTGGCGCAGTCGACGCGCCAGACCGGCTTCTACGCCCAGGACCAGATCAAGTTCGGCGACAGTTGGGTCGTCACGCTCGGTGGCCGCCACGACGCAGTGCGCAAGATCACCGACAACTACCTGAACTCCAGCCACACCCGGCAATCGGACACCGCGTTCAGTGGGCGGGCGGGCCTGACCTACCTGATGGGCAACGGCTGGGCACCCTACGTGAGCTACGCCACTTCCTTCCTGCCCAACAGCGGCGTCGACGCCAACAACCAACCCTTCGAGCCCAGCCGCGGCAAGCAGCTCGAGGTCGGCGTCAAGTTCCAGCCCGAAGGTTCGCGCACGTTGTTCACCGCCGCGGCCTTCGACCTGAGCAAAACGAATGTGGTCACCACCGACCCGTCGTCCTTCGAGCAACGCGCGGTCGGCAAGCAGCGCTCCCGCGGCATCGAGCTGGAGGCCAAGGGCGAGCTCGCACCGGGCCTGAACATCGCGGCCGCCTACACCTGGCTGGACATGAAGGTGCTCAACAGTGCGGACCCGGACGAAATCGGCAAGATCCCGCCGCTCGTGCCCAAGCAATCCGCCTCGGTGTGGCTCGACTACACCTTGGGCAACGGCCTGGGATTCGGCGGCGGCGTGCGCTACATCGGCAAGCGCCAGAACGACGAGGTCAACACCTCGTTCGAACGCGGCGTGACGCTCTTCGATGCGGCCGCGCACTACGAACGCGGCCCGTGGCGCTTCGCGCTGAACGTCACCAACCTGGCGAACAAGAAGTACAACGCGATCTGCTACCACGGCGAGTGCTACCAGGGCAACCTTCGCGCGGCAACCCTGACCGCCCGCTACAAGTTCTGATCTGGCGCTGACGCCCCCGCGCGAAAGCGGGGGGCGCCTTCTCTTCCCCCGCGATCAGCGCGCGTTCGCTGTCTCCCGGTCCTGCGCATCGCACATCGCTGCATGCACATGGCCGAGCAGCGCAGCGTTGCGCACGATGCCCTGGTGGTCGGCATCCACTTCGACCGAAGCACGCGCTTCGCCGCCGAACTGCGACAGGAGCGCGGCCTTCTCCGCGGCCGACCTTGCCTTCTTCCACCAGAAATGCGGCGCCACGTTCACGCGCGGAAATGCCGTGATTTTTTCCGTGATCGCGTTCATGCGCCGGGTCGCGAAGATTCCCTGAACGATATCGGCCGTCTTCATCCCTATGCCGGCCGCGGACACGATGGCCTCGACAGCGTCGCGCACGGCCTCGTCGGAGCCCGAGCGGACGGATTCGAAGCTGTCGAGCGTCGCGCCGATGGCTTCGCGGTCCATGCTGCCGGTTGCCGTGTCCAGAACGAAATCCCGGAAGTCCCGGTACCAGCCGTGCGGATCGAAGCGCTCGTCCAGCAGGAAGCTCTCGACCATGCCGAGAAAGGCAACCTCCACGCCCTCCTGTTCCAGCAGGCTGGCGACATGCACCGCAACCACCGCGCCCAATGACCAGCCGAGGATGCCGACGGCGCCCTGCGGCCGCGTCCTGCGGATGGCATCGGCGTAGAACCGGGCCATCTGCTCGATGGAATCCAGCCCGGCGATGTCGTCCGTGTAGCTCAGGCCGTAGACGGCGCACGAGTCTTCCAGGCAGCGCGCGATCGGCCGGTAGTCGACCGGGTGGCGCAGCCCGGGCGGCACGCAGAACAGCGGCATGGCGTCTACCGGTCCGGCATAGGCGTTCAGCAACTGGACAGCCTCCGCGGGCGCACCGATGTCCAACTGTGCAACCAGCCTGGCGATCGTCTGTTTCTGAAGCAGATCCTGCAGGGAAATTTTCACGCCGAAGGCACGGGACTTGTTGATTCTGGCCAGCAGCTTGAGCGCAACCAGGGAATCGCCACCCAGCTCGAAGAAGTTGTCGTGCCGCCCCACGCGCGGCACGCCCAGTACCTGCCCCCAGATTGCAGCCAGCGCGCCCTCCACCAGTCCCTCCGGTTCTTCGTACGCCCGCTCGCTCGTGAACTCCGCCGCCGGCAGCGCCTTGCGGTCGACCTTGCCGTTGGTGTTGAGCGGCAGGCCCTGCAGCACCACGATGGCCGCGGGGACCATGTAGTCGGGCAGCGCCTGGCCCAGCCTGCCCTTCAATCCGGCGATGTCGATCGCATGGCCGGCCTGCGCCGACACATAGGCCACCAGCCGCGTGCCCGCCGGGCCCTCATCGGCCAGCACCGTCGCCTCGCGCACCTCGGGCTGCGCCAGCAGCTGCGCCTCGATCTCACCCAGCTCGATTCGAAAGCCCCGCACCTTCACCTGGTGGTCGATGCGCCCCAGGTACTCCAGCTGGCCTTCGGCGCTCCAGCGCACCAGGTCGCCCGTGCGGTACAGCCGCTCTCCGCCCGGTCCCGCGACGAAGCGTTCCGATGTCAGGCCGGCCCTGTTCAGGTAGCCGCGCGCCAGGCCCGCGCCCGACACGTGCAGCTCCCCGGTCACGCCGATGGGCACCGGGTTCAACTGCGCATCGAGCACGCGCAGGCCCAGGTCTGGCATGGCCTGGCCCACGGGACTTCGCGCCTGGCCGAGGTCGGCCGCGGTGATGCGCCGGTAGGTCACGTGCACGGTCGTCTCGGTGATGCCGTACATGTTGACCAGCTGCGGGCGCTGGTCTCCGTGGTGTTCGATCCACCGGCGCAGCCGCTGCGGCTCCAGCGCCTCGCCGCCGAAGATCACCACGCGCAGCGCCAGGCCTTGTTCTTCTTCGTACGCCTGCGGCAGGCTGGCCAGCTGGCCGAAGGCCGAGGGCGTCTGGTTGAGCACCGTCACCTGCTGCTCGCGCAGCAACTGCAGGAAGTCCTCGGGCGAGCGGCTGACCCAGAAGGGCACGATGACCAGCCGGCCGCCGGTGCACAGCGCACCGAAGATTTCCCACACGGAGAAGTCGAAGGCGTAGGAGTGGAACATCGTCCACACGTCCTGGGGGCCGAAGCGAAACCACGGCGCGGTCGCATCGAGCAGGCGCGTGACATTGCGATGGCACAGCTGCGCGCCCTTGGGCCGGCCGGTGGAGCCGGAGGTGTAGATCACGTAGGCGAGGTTCTCGCCGTTCAGGGCAACCTGCGGGTCGGCCTCGGATTCACTGCCCGTGTCCAGGGCGTCCAGTGCCAGCACCTGCAGGCCTTCGGCACCGGGCAGTTGCGGCTGCAGGTGGCTTTGCGTGAGCAGCAGGGCGATGCCGCTGTCCGCGACCATGTAGGCCAGCCGCTCGGCCGGGTACTGCGGGTCCAGCGGCACATAGGCGCCGCCGGCCTTCAGGATGGCCAGCAGGCCCACGATCATCTCGATGGAGCGTTCCACCGCGAGGCCTACCTTGGTTTCGGGCTTCACGCCCCGTGCGATCAGGTGGTGAGCCAGGCGGTTGGCCCGGGCATTGAGTTCGCCGTAGCTCAGGGTCTCGTCGCCGAAGACCAGCGCCACCGCTTCGGGATGCGCCGCAGCCTGCCGCTCGATCAGGCGGTGCACGGCTTCGGTGGCCGCAAAGCTCTGCGTGCTCGACCCCCACGCCGCGAGCTGCGCGCCTTCGGCTACGCTGCAAAGATCGACCTCCGAAAAGCCCTGGTCCGGATTGAGCGTCAACGCCTCGAGCAGGCGCACGTACCAGCCTGCCAGCCGTGCCACGGTTGCCTCGCCGAAAAGGCCCGTGTTGTATTCGATCTGCGCATGCGCTCGCGTCGGCTCGATGAAGAAATCCATCGACAGGTCGAACTTGGCGCTCGAATTGCCGGCACCGATCTGCTCGGTGCGCGCGTCGCCGAACGAAAGGTCGGCAGCGCTGTCGCTCATCTGCACGCCGAACATCACCTGGAACAACGGATTGCGCGAGGCGTCGCGCTTTTCGTTTCGGCTGGCCAGCAGCGCCTTGAGGGGGAGGTCCGCATGCTCCAGCGCCGACAACGAATCGCGCCGCACCCGCCGGCAGATTTCACGCAGCGTGGCCCGCGGCTCGAGCCGCGCGCGGAACACCTGGGTGGTGATGAAGAACCCCACCAGATCGCGTACCTCGTCGCGATGGCGGCCGGCATTGGCCACGCCGACGGCAAAGTCGCCCTGGCCGCTGCAGCGCCCCAGCAGCATCTGCCACGTTGCCAGCAGGACCACGAAGGGTGTGCACTTCTCCGCGCGGCAGAATTGCTGCAGCGCTTGCGCCAGAGCGGGCTCCAGCGCGAAGCGGTGCACGGCACCATCGAAGGTCTGCCGCGAGGAACGGAGCCCGTCCAGCGGCAGCTCCAGCGCAGGCACATCGGCCCCCAGGTGGGCGTTCCAGTGAGCCAGCTGCTTCGCCAAGGCCTCGCCGTGCAGGCGCTCGCGCTGCCACAGCGCATAGTCGGCGTACTGGACCGGCAAGGCGGGCAGCCGAACGGGCGCGCCCGCGGCCAGTGCCTGGCGGTAGGCCGAGGCGAGGTCCGCCGCAAGGATGGGGTTGGACCAGGCATCCGACACGATGTGATGCAGGCAGACCGCCAGCACATGCTCTTCATGCGACAGCCGGATCAACCTCGCCACCAGCGCGGGCGCGGCGCCCAGGTCGAACACGTGCAGCGCCGCCTCGCTCATCAGCGCATCGGCGCGCGCCTGCCGCTCGGCTTCGGGCTGCCCGGACAGATCGAACCGCTCCAGCACGAACGCCACGTCCCGCACCATCTGCTGCATGGGAACGCCGTCTTTCTCGAAGAAGCGGGTACGCAGGATGCCGTGGCGATCGACCACGGCCTGGAATGCGCGCTCGAGCGCATCCGCGTCCAGCGGGCCGCTCAGGCGGAACATCCGCGGCAGGTTGTACGCCGTCAGCCCTGGCTCCAGGCGCTGCAGGAACCAGAGCTGTTCCTGCGCATGGGACAACGGCACCTCGTCGCCGTTCGATACGCGATGGCGGATTTCGTCGTCTTCTGCCCACTCTTCCCCTGCCGGGATTCGCTGCGCCGCTTGGCTGCTGCTGTTCATTGCTGTTCCATCCTGCATGTCCAACTGATCCTGTGTGCTTGCAAGCCGGCATTCAGCCGGCGACCGGGTCCTTGCGGCGAGCCTGCTCGTGCGTGCGCGCCAGCAGTTCCATCCGTTCGGTGTCTTGCCCCTCCAGCGCGCGAATTGCCGCCCCGAGCGCGGCGACAGAGGGATGGTCGAACACCAGCCCCGGGGCGATCTCGAGCCGCAGCAGCTTGCGGATGCGCGCCACCAGCTTGATCACCAGCAGCGAATGCCCGCCCAGTTCGAAGAAGTCGTCCTCCACGCCGATCGCGTCGCGCTGAAGGAGGCTGCCCATGCACTCGGCCAGCACCGATTCGAGCGCGTCGCGCGGCGCCGTCAGCACCGGCTTGCGGTCATCGGCCCTTGCCAGTGACAGCAGCGACTGCCGGTCGATTTTCCCGTTCGGCAGCCGCGCGAACTCCGCAAGGAAGACGCAGCGCGCTGGCACCATGTGCGCGGGCAGCAAGGCGCCCAGGCGTGCGCTCAGGGCGCCGCGAGCGGCCTCCGATGCGAGCGCCTCGTCCCCCACGACGAAGGCCTGCAGTTCGGCGCCGCCGCTGCCACCCGGCAGCGCCAGCACCACGGCCTGCCGCACGCCGGGCTGCGACAGCAGCGCCGCCTCCACCTCGGCCGGCTCGACGCGAAAGCCCCGGATCTTGATCTGGTCGTCGACGCGCCCTGCCAGGCGGATGCCGCCCTCGGGCAGCACCCAGGCCAGGTCGCCTGTGCGGTAGAGCTTTTGCCCCGCCTGGAACGGATCGGCCACGAAGGCGCCTTCCACCTCGCGGTTCAGATAGCCGCGGCACACTTGCGCACCGCCGACGTACACCGCCCCCAGCGCGCCGCTCGGCACCAGGCGCAGGGACTCGTCCAGCACATGCACGCGGTTGTTCGCGAGCACGCGCGACAGCGGCAGTACCGAGGATGTCGAGGACATCGAGGGTGCGGCCTCTTCCGGCGACACGCGGTGCACCATCACGCCCACCGTCGTTTCCGTGGGGCCGTAGTGGTTGTAGATCGCGCACTCCGGTGCGAGCCGGGCGATGCGCTCGATGAGCGAGCGCGGCGCTGCCTCGCCGCCCAGCACCAGCGTGCCCGGCAGCGTGGGGGCCTCGTCCTCGAGCAAGGCCTCCAGATGGGAGGGCACGATCTTGAGCGCATCGATCCGGCGTTCGCGCATGAAGCCCGCGAAAGCGCTGGCATCCTTCACGTCGCCGGGTCCCGCCACGACAAGGCAGGCCCCGTTGTGGAACGCGCCGAAGAGCGCCGTGTTGCCCAGGTCGGCCGCGACCGAGCTGGTGAGCGCCCAGCGACGGCAGCGACCCAGGTCCATGGCCAATGACACCGCGGCCACATAGTTGAGCAGCTGCCTCTGCCCGATCACGACGCCCTTGGGCGTTCCCGTCGAACCCGAGGTGTAGAGCACATAGGCCAGGTCCTGCATCGAGGGCTGGTGCGCCGGCGCGCTGTCGTCCGTATCGCCTGGACCCATGTCGCAGAGCGATGCCTGCCGCCATGGCGCATCGCCGGCCGAAGTCGATCCGGTGGCATCGAGCACAAGCGACGGCACCGCATCCGCCAGCACCGCCTGGCGGCGTGCGGCGGGCCATTCAGGGTCCAGCGGCAGGTAGCCCGCCCCGATGCGCCAACTCGCCAGCATGGCCACCAGCAGGTCGGCCGACCGCGGGAGGTCGAGCGCCACCAGCGTTCCGGCCGTGGCGCCCCGGGCCTGCAGCCAATGCGCCATACGGTTGATCCGCGCATCGAATTCGCGATAGCTCCAACGCACATCGCCAGCCTCCAGCGCGGGCGCATCCGGCGTTGAGCGCGCCCAGCCAGCGACCTGCTGGGCCAGCGTAAGGGTTCCGAAATCGGCCGCCGCGCCATGGGCGGCAAGCAGCAGCAACTCGCGCTCGTGCGCACCTGTCAGCGCAAGGCTTCCCACCGGTGCGCGAGGCTGCGCCACGGCATCCCCGAGCAAAGTGCCGTACTGCCACAGCAACCGCTCCACCGCCTGCGGCGAATAGCGCGATGCATCCGCATGCACGGACAGGGTGAACGCCTGCCCGGCCTGGGCGACTTGCAGCGCGAGTTCGAAACAAGGCATCGGCCCCGGCGCAGCGTCGACACGCCAGGCCATGGCGCCGTGCGACGGCACGGGCATCTCGTCGAAAGCAAAGCCCATGGCCAGGTGCGCGGAGATCGGTGGCGCATCGACCGCCCAGTACTCCTGCGCATCGGTGTGCGCCTCGACCGTTTCGCCCAGGCGTGCAAGCCAGTCGGAAAAGCCCTCCTCGGGCGCGACGTCCACGGCCATGGGCAGTATCTTCTCGAAGACACCCACCGCGCCCTGCATCACTTCGTAGTTGCGCCGGCAATCGTTCTGCCAGCCGGCAATGAACGGCCGGTGGCCGGTCAACCGGGCCACGAGCAGCCACCATGCGGCCTGCAGCAGCAAGTCGGTGCCGCAGCCGAGTTGCGCGGCCAGTTCCTGCGTGCGGGCGGCGAGCGCCGCATCAAGAGGGAGCGAGCGGCTGATACGTGCCGGCGTTCCCGTTGGCGCGGCCTCTCGCGCGCCGTCCATCCGGGTGCTCAGGCGCGGTGCCTGCAGCGCATCGGCACGGTCGACGCAGGCACGCCAGTAGGCGCGCCCTTCGGCCGCTTCGTCGCCGTTGTCGAGCTCCTGGCGCCATTCGACGAACTGCGCGTACTGAAAGACGTCGTCCGCATCGATGGACTTCTGCGTCAGGTAGGCCGCGGCGATCTGGCCGAGCAAGCCCTGCAGGCTGCCCTTGTCCGCGGCGAACACGCTGGCCGCCAGCAAGAGCTTGTGCTGCGTCTCGCCGAGCCGGGCGATGCCGATGCGCAGCGGTGCGCCGCTCGCGACATCCAGCGGCTCGTCCGCGCAATCGGCAATCCAGCGGGCCAGCGCGGCGGCACTGTCGGCATTGCCGCGAAGGTCGATTCTCTGGCAGCGCAGCACAGCTGCCGCATCGCGTGCCTGTTGCCGCAGGCCACGGAACCCGGAGACCTGCAACACCGCCGTGCGCAAGGCCACATGGGCCTGCGCCACCGACTGCACCGCGGCTTCGAGGCGCGCCGCGTCGAGTTCGCCGTCAAGATCGGCCAGCAGCACGAGCTGGGGCGTTCCGGCTGCAGACTGCCCTGCGTACTGGGCCCAGACTGCGCGCTGCTCGGGACTGAGCGGCAAGGAGGAGGAGGAGGAAGAAGTCGTGGTTTCGAGAATGGCAGCCATGGATTCAGCCCTCGGACGCAACGGGTTGCCCGACAGGGCCGGAAGCCTTTGCATCCGCCCCGGGCGCTTGCGCCAGTGCGGCGCGGTCGCACATCGCGCCCATCGCGACCACGATCTTGCGCGGCCCCTCGTACGGGTCCCGCGCATGGGCCGCGAGCATGTTGTCGAGCATCACCACGTCGCCCTGGCGCCAGTCGAATCGCACAGCGCAGTCTTCGTAGGCACGGCCGACAACCGCCATGGTCTGGTCGTCGATCGGCGTGCCGTCGCCGTAGGTCACGTGCCGGGGCATGCTGTCCAGGCCGCCCGCCAGGGCCAGCAGGTCCTCGCGTACATCGGCCTCCAGGCAGCTGACGTGGTGCAACTGGATCTGGTTGAAGAACACGCGATCGCCCGTGACGGGATGCGTGATCACCGCCGGGCAGCGGTTGCGGGTCTGCAGCGTGTCGTCGTCCAGCCAGCGCCAGGCAGTGCCGGCCAGCGCGAGGCGCGCCTCGACCTCCGCCTTGCTGCCGGTCTTGAAGAAGTCCTGCCAGCTCACGTCGAAGCGAGGCAGGAAGGTGCGCACGTACATCAGTTCCTTGCGCTCGAACTCGGCCACCATCTCGGCGGGCAGGCGGCGCAGCATCTCGCGGCAATCGACGATGGGCGTGGCGCCTCCCACGGGCGAGGGCAGCTCGCAGAAAAACCACTGCTTGCGCGGCCAGCGGTCGAGGTGCGAACTCTCGTTGTGATACAGGATCATCTGGCGCTCGGGATACGGTGTCGAACGGTAGGTGTTGCGCCCGCCTTCCTTTTTCGGCAGATCGCCATAGCCGCCGTAGAGTTCGGGCTCGATCACTTCCGCAAAAGCTTCGAACTCCTGCGGCGTGCGCAGGCCGAAGTTGCGCAGCAGGATGCCGCCGTGCTTGCGAAGGCTGGCCTCGATGTAGTCGCGCTGTTCCCGGGCCCATGACACCGCGTCGATGTCGCTGCTGGTGGCTTCGATCACCAGCGGGAAAGCCCGCTGGTCCGACAGGAAGGACGTGCGCACGGGCGAGCGCGGTGCCCCCTGGACGCCGCGATCCTTGTCCGCGAATTTCTTGAGCTTCTGCAATTTGCCCGGCACGGGCGAGATGGATGACATGGTTTTTCTTTCCGGATTGGATTGAATGGCGAAACTTTCGAGCACGCCGTCGGGCGCCGCGACGATCTGTTGCAGCAGATCGCGCCACGCGGCGGATGCCCGCTCGATGGTTTCGCGCAGATACAGGCTGGAGGCAAAGGTCCACTCGGCCCGCAGGCCGCTTTCGTTCTCGCTCACGAAGACGGCGAGGTCGAACTTCGACGTGGTCTCGGGTTTCGCGATCGGCTCGATGGCGACGCCGGGAATCTCGAAGCGTTGCCCCGGCATGTTCTGCATGACGAACAGCACCTGCACCAGCGGGTTGTACTGGCGGCTGCGGGGCGCACCGGCCAATTCGACGATCTGGTCGAAAGGCATGTCCTGGTGCTCGAAGGCCGACAGCGTGCTTTCCTTGACCCTCGAAAGCCACTGCGTGAACGGCAGTGCGGGCGCGAGCCGCGAGCGCAGCGGCACGACGCTGACGAAGAAGCCGATCAAGTCTTCAAGGGCCGGATGATCGCGCCCCGCGACGTCGGTGCCCACCACCAGGTCGTCCGCGGCGGCCTGCCGGTGCAGCACGAGCAGAAAGGCCGACAGCAACAGCACGTACAGCGAGGTCTTCTGCTCCCTTGCAAGGCCATGCAGCGCCTGCGCGAGTTCATGCCCGACATCGATGCCGACCCTGTCTCCCGCCACCGAGGCAACTGGCGGCCGGGCGTGATCGGGCCTGAGCGTGGACACGGCGGGGGCGGCATCGAGGTAGCCGCGCCAGAACGCGGCGTCTTGCGCAAAGTTCTGCACGAGCTTGCGGTGATGCCAATCGGCATAGTCCGCGTACTGGATGGCAAGCGGCGCCAGGGGCGATTTCCGTCCCTCCCGCAGCGCCGCATACAGGGCCATGAAGTCCTGGATGAAGACGGCTTCCGACCAGCCGTCGAACACGATGTGGTGCACGCACAGAAGCAGCACATGCTCTTCGGGCTGCAGGCGCAGGATGGCGGCCGCAAAGGCCGGGCGGGTGGTCAGCTCGAAGGCGGTGCCCGCATGTGCGGCAAGCGCATCGTGCATGGCCGCCGCCTGGAACTCGCCCGCCAGGTGCGAAAGATCCATCAGCGGAACGACAAGGCCGGCGTTTGGTGCGATGCGCGCCACGGGATCGCCGTCGTCGTTCTCCGGAAACCAGGTCCGCAGCACTTCGTGCCTCTGCACGATGGCGTCGAGCGTGGCCCGGACCAGATCGATGTCGAGCGCGCCCGACAACCGCAGCGCCGCTGAAATGTTGTAGGCCGAGTGCTTGCCGGCCGATGCATCCGACAGCCGATTCACCAGCCACAGGCGCTGCTGCGCGGGCGAGAGTTTCATCTCGGCCGTGCGCGCAACCGGCTGCAGCGCCGGTTCCCGACGGGACAGCACGGTGCCATGCATCGACTGCCGCGCAACATTCGCGAGATTGCGCAGCACCGGGTGCTCGAAGATCTTGCGCAACGGCAGGTCGAATCCGCCATCGACGCGCGCCCTGGAAGCGAGCTGCGCGGCAAGCAGCGAGTGACCGCCGAGCTCGAAGAAGTCGTCATGCCGCCCGACGCGCGCCACGCCCAGCACCTCGGCCCAGATCGCGGCCAGCGTCTCTTCCACCTCCCCTTCGGGCGCCTCGTAGGCCTGGGCGCTCGCGAACTCCGCCTGCGGCAGCGCCTTGCGATCGACCTTGCCGTTGCCGTTCAAAGGCAGGCGGTCGAGCACGACGATGGCGGCCGGCACCATGTAGTCGGGCAGTACCACCGCGAGCCGGTCGTGCAGCGTTGCCGGCTGCGTTGCCTGTTGTCCCGCCTGCAATGCGATGTAGCCCACCAGCGACGCGCCGCTCGCGCCTTCGCGAGCCACCACCACGGCCTCGCGCACCTCGGGTTGCGCCAGCAGCTGGGCTTCGATCTCCCCCAGCTCGATGCGGAAGCCCCGCACCTTCACCTGGTGGTCGATGCGGCCCAGGTATTCCAACTGGCCTTCGGCGCTCCAGCGCACCAGGTCGCCGGTGCGATACAGGCGCTGGCCGTCCTGCGCCGCAATGAAGCGTTCCGACGTCAGGCCCGCGCGCTGGAAGTATCCGCGCGCCAGGCCGATGCCGCCCAGGAACAGTTCGCCAGGCACGCCCACGGGCGCCGCGTTCAGGGATCCGTCCAGCACGTGGAGCTGCGTGGCCGCGATCGGTCCGCCGATGCGAGGCGCGCCGCGAACCTCCGCTGCCGTCGACCAGATCGTCGTTTCGGTAGGGCCGTACATGTTCCAGAGCTCGACGCCGATCGCCTGCAGGTCTTCCGCAAGATCCGCCTGCAGTGCTTCCCCGCCGCACAGGCCCTTGAAGTTCGCTGCGCGGCCACCATTCCATCCGGCGGCCCGCAAGAGCCGCCACCCCGCGGGCGTCGACTGGAGCACCGTGGCACCACAGTCGTCCACCAGTTTTCCGAGCGCGTTTCCGTCCCGCACCACCTCTCTGGATGCCAGCACGAGGCGCGCGCCGCTGAGCAGCGGCAGGTACAGCTCCAGGGCAGCAATGTCGAACGACAGGGAAGTGACCGCGACCAGCACGTCGTCCTCGGTCATGCCCGGTGCGTCTTTCATGCTCAGCATGAAGTGGCCGAGCGACAGATGCCGCACCATCACGCCCTTCGGCTTTCCGGTGGATCCGGAGGTGTAGATGACGTAGGCGAGGTTGTCTCCGCCGAGCGCGACCTGCGGGTCGGCGTCGGGCTGGCTGCCGGTGTCCAGCGCGTCCAGCGCCAGCACCTGCAGCGCTTCGGTGCCGGGCACCAAGGCTCTCAGGTGGCTCTGCGTGAGCAGCAGTCCGATGCCGCTGTCGGCCACCATGTAGGCCAGCCGGTCCACCGGGTACTCCGGGTCCAGCGGCACATACGCTCCTCCAGCCTTCAGGATCGCGAGGACCCCGACCACCATGTCGGTGGAGCGTTCGACCGCAATCCCCACCTTCGTCTCCGGCTTCACGCCCAGGGTGATCAGGTGGTGCGCCAGGCGGTTGGCCCGCGCGTTGAGTTCCGAATAGCTCAGCGTCTCGCCGATCGAGACCAATGCAATGGCATGCGGCCTGCGTGCCGCCTGGCGCTCGATCAGCCGATGCACCGGCACGTCCTGCGCATACCGCACGGCGTTCTCCCCCCATGCGGCAAGCTGGCGCCGCTCGCCGGCGGCCATCACCTCGAGTTCGCAGACCAGCCGGTCGGGCTGGCTCGACAGCCCCTGCACAATGGCCTCGACGGCGGCAATCATCAGGCCGCACACGCGCCCGGCATCCACGGCCTCGTGAATCTGCGCGGCCAGCCCGAAGCCCTCGCCCAGGTCGTCCACCGACATCTCGATCGGATAGTTGGTGCGCTCCCGGCTGCCCAGGATCTCCATGCCTTCCCAGAGCGGGCCCTTCTCCTCGGCCTTGCCCTGCTGCGCGCCGTAGCGGTAGTTCAGGAGCGCCGTGAACAATGGCATCCGCTCCGGCAGTCCGCTCGCGCGCTGCGCCAGCGACAGGCTGGCGTACTCGTGGTGCATCAGCTCGCTCAGCGCCGCGTGCGTCTGGCGTACGCACGACAACACGCCTTGCGTTCCCAGCCGGACGCGCACAGGCAGGGTGTTGATGAACATGCCCAGCGCCCGGTCGGCGTTCGCACCGCCCTGCATGCGGCCGAACAGCACGGTGCCGAACACGACGTCGTCCCTGCCCGTGGTCTTGCCCAGCACCAGTGCCCACGCCAGGTGGAACAGCGCCGCGGCGCTCACCCCATGTCTCTGCGCCTGGCGCCTGACCTGCAAGGCGAGCCGGGCGTCCAGCGCGAGCGAGGCTTCCCGCACCCGGGTGCCGTCGCCCTGCACGTCGAGCAGGCCGAAGGGTGCCGTCGGCTCCTCCACGTCGGCGAGCATCTGACTGAAGAAGGCCTTGTGTTCGGCCTGGCCCACATCCAGCCGTGCCTGCCCGACGAAGCGCCGGAACGGCACGGGCGTCGACAACGCGGACCTCCGCCCCTGTTGGATCAGCGCGATTTCCTCGACGGCCAGTTCCAGCGTGGTGTGATCCACCACCAGGTGATGGTTCGCCAGCTGAAGAAGCCAGCGGCCGGTGTCCACGTCATGGGCCGCGATGGCTCTCAGCATCGGCGCCTTGCGCACGTCGATGCGGTAGCGGGCCGGGTCGACGTGTGCTGCGAGCCGCGCGGACGCGCTCGCGCCGCCGGGTGCGGCATCCGCCAGCCACTGGAGTTCGAGCTCGGCCTTGCGATGCACCACCTGCACCGGCTCGGGGAGTTCTTCCCACATCACGGCGGTTCGCAGGATGTCGTGGCGCGCGATCACCTCGTTGAAGCTGGCGACGAAATGCTCGAGCCTTTCGCGGCTGTCGAAACTCAGGCTGTTCAGCGTGATGTACGCGTCGCCCTCGGTCTGCAGCATGTGGTGGAAGAGCATGCCCTCCTGCATCGGCACCAGCGGGTAGATGTCCTGGATGTTGGCCGCCCCGCCCGGCACCGCCGCCTCGATGCGCGCGATCTGCCGCGCATCCAGCGCCACCAGCGTCAGCATCTCCGGCTGGATCGCCCGGCAATCCGCGGGAATGCCGTTGGGCGGAATGACCGCCGCGTGCCGCACCGGCTCCTGCGCCAGCGCCTGCGCGAAGGCGCCGAGCTGGGGCTGCTGGAACAGCGTGCGCACCTGCGCCGACCAGCCCTGGGCGCGCATGCGTTCGAGCAGCCGCAGCGCCAGCAGCGAATGGCCGCCGAGTTCGAAGAAGTTGTCCTGGCGACCCACGCGCGCCACACCCAGCACTTCGGCCCAGATCGCGGCCAGCTTTTCTTCGGCGTCGCCCTCGGGGGCCTCGTACGCCCGCTCGCTCGTGAATTCCGCCGCCGGCAGCGCCTTGCGGTCGACCTTGCCGTTGGTGTTGAGCGGCAAGCCCTGCAGCACCACGATGGCCGCGGGGACCATGTAGTCGGGCAGCGCCTGGCCCAGCTGCGCCTTCAGCTGCGCGACGTCGATCGCATGGCCCGCATGCGCGGACACATAGCCCACCAGCCTCGTGCCGGCGGGGCCTTCGTCGGCCACCACCGTGGCCTCGCGCACTTCGGGCTGCGCCAGCAGTTGCGCCTCGATCTCGCCCAGCTCGATGCGGAAGCCCCGAACCTTCACCTGGTGGTCGATGCGGCCCAGGTATTCCAGCTGGCCCTGCGGGTTCCAGTGCACCAGGTCGCCGGTGCGGTACAGCCGCTCTCCGCCCGGTCCCGCGACGAAGCGTTCCGATGTCAGGCCGGCCCTGTTCAGGTAGCCGCGCGCAAGGCCGGCACCGGAGACATGCAGTTCGCCGGCCACGCCGACGGGCACCATGTTCAGGTGCGCGTCGAGCACCCGCAGTCCCAGGTCCGGAATGGCCAGGCCCACCGGGCTGCGTTGCCGGCCCAGGTCCGCCGCGGTAATACGGCGGTAGGTCACGTGCACCGTGGTCTCGGTGATGCCGTACATATTGACCATCTGCGGGCTTTGGTCGCCGTGGTGTTCGATCCACTGGCGCAGCCGCTGCGGGTCCAGTGCCTCTCCGCCGAAGATCACCACACGCAGTGCCAGGCGCTCCCGGTAGGCCTGCGGCAGGCTGGCGAGTTGACCGAACGCCGAAGGTGTCTGATTGAGCACCGTCACCTTCTGCGCCCTCAGCAATTGCAGGAAATCCTCGGGCGACCGGCTGACCCAGAACGGCACGATGACCAGCTTGCCGCCGGTGCACAGCGCGCCGAAGATTTCCCACACCGAGAAGTCGAAGGCATAGGAATGGAACAGGGTCCAGGTGTCGTGCCGGCCGAAATGGAACCAGTGATCGGTGGCGTCGAGCAGCCGCGTCACGTTGCGATGACACATCTGCGCACCCTTGGGCCTGCCGGTGGAGCCCGAGGTGTAGATCACGTAGGCGAGGTTCTCGCCATGCAGCGTGACCTGCGGGTCGCCCGCGGGCTGCGCGTCCAGCACCAGCGTGTCGAGCGCCAGCACCCGCAGCCCCTCGGCACCCGGCAGCTGCGGCTGCAGATGGCTTTGCGTCAGCAGGAGCGCAACGCCGCTGTCCTGCACCATGTAGGCCAGCCGCTCCGCCGGGTATTCCGGGTCCATCGGAACATAGGCGCCGCCGGCCTTCAGGATGCCCAGCAGGCCCACCACCGTCTCCATGGAGCGCTCCACCGCGATGCCCACCTTCGTCTCCGGCTTCACGCCCAGGGCAATCAGATGGTGCGCGAGGCGGTTGGCCCGGGCATTGAGTTCGCCGTAGCTCAGGGTCTCGTCGCCGAAGACCAGCGCCACCGCTTCGGGATGCGCCGCGGCCTGCCGCTCGATCAGGCGGTGCACTGGCGTCGCATCCGGAAAGCTCTGCGCGTTCGCCCCCCAGGCCGCGAGCTGCGCGCGTTCGGCTTCGCTCAGCAGCGCCACCTCGCCCACCGCCTGCTCGGGATGGTCCGCCAGCGCCTGCAGCACCGCCAGGTAATGCCCCGCCACGCGCTCGATGGTCGAGGCGTCGAACAGCTCCCGCGCATAGCTGAACTTCGCATGCAGGCGGCCATCGGGACTCTCGCTGGTGACCAGCATCAGCTCGAACTGCGCGGCCTGGGCACCCAGGCCATAGGGTTCCAGCGCGAGACCCGGCAGGCCTTTCAGCTCCGAGAAATCGCTGCGCTGGTGATTGAACATCACCTGGAACAACGGATGGATTCCCGGAATGCGCTCGGGCTGCAGGGCTTCGACCAGTTGCTCGAACGGCAGGTCCTGATGCATCTGCGCGCCCAGTGCCGCTTCGCGGGTCTGCGCCAGCAACTGCAACAGGCTCGCGCGAGGGTCCACCACGCCGCGCAACACCTGCGTGTTGACGAAGAAGCCGATCACGCTTTCGGTCTCCACGCGTTGGCGGTTCGCGATCGGCACGCCCACGCGGATGTCTTCCTGGCCGCTGTGGCGCGCGAGGAGCGCCTGGAAGGCGCTCAACAAGGCCATGAACAGCGTCGCGCCCTGCCCCTGCACGCGCCTGTTCAGCGCCTGGACCAGCTGCGCGGGCAGTTCGATGCGATGGACTGCCTCGCTGTAGCGCGCGTCGGGCTGGCGGGCATGGTCGAGCGGCAACTGCAGCACCGGCTGCGTCCCGCCCAGCTGCGTCTTCCAGTAGGCGAGCTGGCGTTCCTGTTCGCCGGCCTCCAGCCAGTGCCGCTGCCACACCGCATAGTCGGCGTATTGGACCGGCAGCGGCTGCAGCGCCACCGCCTCGCCGCGCACGCGGGCGCGGTAGTGCGCCACGAATTCGTCCACCATGATCTGCAGCGACCAGCCGTCCGACACGATGTGGTGCATCACCAGCACCAGCACATGGACGTCGGCGGCCAGGCGGATCAGACCGACCCTCAGGAGCGGCCCCTGCGTCAGATCGAAGGGCGTGCCGCCGATGCGCCGCGCCGCTTCGCGGGCCATGGCTTGGCGCGCATCGATGTGTTCCTGGCTCAGGTCCAGCAGCGAGAAGTCGAGCTCACCGTCCTCGCGGATCACCTGCTCGGCGGAACCGTCGGCATCGGCGCGGAACCCCGTACGCAGCGATTCGTGGCGCTTCACCAGGGCTTCGAAACTGGCCCGCACCGCATCCACGTCCAGCGCGCCGGTCAGCTCGATCGCATCGCTGATGTGATAGGCCGTGCTCTGCGGGTCGAGCTGCCACAGGAACCACTGGCGCAGCTGCGCATAGGACACAGGGCAACGGTCCGAGGCCGGGTCCTCGCGCGTCAGGATGGGAAACTGGTCGAGCGTCAGTCCCTTCGAGCGAATCCCCTGGTAGACGACACGGCGCTGTTCGGTGGGCAACCGGGCGAAGCGCTCTGCAATGCGACGGGTCGCAGTTGTTTCCATCAAACAGCCTCCATGCTGTCAAGCAGTGAATCGATTTCCGCCAGCGCCAGGTCGGTGGCGCCGTCCCCGGGCATGCTGGCCAACAGGGCGGCCTGCGCCGCCAGCGTCGGGTGCTGAAAGACATCGCGGATCGTGAGACGGCCATGCGCGAAGCCCTGGACCCGGGCCACGAGCTGGGTCGCCAGCAGCGAATGGCCGCCGAGCTCGAAGAAGTTGTCCTGGCGGCCCACGCGCGCCACGGCCAGTACCTCGGCCCAGACGGCCGCCAGCTTTTCTTCCACCTCGCCCGCAGGCACCTCGTACGCACGCTCGCTGATGAACTCCGCCGGTGGCAGAGCCTTGCGGTCGACCTTGCCGTTCGCATTGAGCGGCAGCGTCTCCAGCACCACGATCGTCGGGGGCACCATGTACTCGGGCAGCGCCCGGCCCAGGCTGCTCTTCCATCCGGCGATGTCGGCCGCATGGCCGGCATGCATCGACACATAACCCACCAGTCGTACCCCGGCCGGTCCTTCGCTGGCCGCCACCACCGCCTCGCGCACCGCGGGCTGCGCCAGCAGTTGCGCCTCGATCTCGCCCAACTCGATGCGGAAGCCCCGCACCTTCACCTGGTGGTCGATGCGGCCCAGGTACTCCAGCTGACCCTCGTTGTTCCAGCGCACGAGGTCGCCCGTGCGGTACAGCCGGCCGCCCTGGTCATCGAAGGGGTCGGCCACGAAACGCTCGGCCGTCAGCCCCGCGCGATCGAGGTAGCCGCGCCCCAGGCCGATCCCGCCCAGGTACAGCTCCCCGGCCACGCCCTCGGGCACCAGGCCCAGCGCGGCATCGAGCACCCGGGTCTCGAGGCCATCGATCGGCCGTCCGATCGGCACCTGGCTGCGGCCGTCTGCGCGGCACTGCCAGTGCGTCACGTCGATCGCCGCTTCGGTCGGGCCGTAGAGGTTGTACAGCCGCGCGCGCGGCAGCCGCTGGAACACCGCGTTCTGCGCTTCGGCCGGCAAGGCTTCGCCGCTGCAGACGACGCGCTCGATGCTCTCGCAGGCCTCGACCCCTTCGTGCGCGAGGAAGGCCTGGAGCATCGACGGCACGAAGTGCAGCGTGGTCACGCGGTGCTGGCGGATCAGGGCCACCAGCCGCGATGGATCGCGGTGGTCGCCCGGGTTGGCGAGTGCCAGGCGCGCGCCGGTCATCAACGGCCAGAAGAACTCCCACACCGAGACGTCGAAGCTGAACGGCGTCTTCTGCAGCACGGTGTCGCTGCCGTCCAGGCCGTAGGCGTCTTGCATCCAGGCCAGCCGGTTGTGCAGCGCGCGATGCCGGTTGGCCGCGCCCTTGGGGCGGCCGGTGGAGCCGGAGGTGTAGATCACATAGGCCAGGTTCTCGCCGTGCAGCGCAACCTGCGGGTTGTGCTCGGGCTGGGCATCGAGCGCCAGCGTGTCGAGCGCCAGCACCTGCAAGCCCTCCAGGCCGGGCACGCTCAGGTGGCTCTGCGTGAGCAGCAGCCCGATGCCACTGTCCTCGACCATGTAGGCCAGCCGCTCGGCCGGATACTCCGGATCCAACGGCACATAGGCGCCGCCGGCCTTCAGGATGGCCAGCAGGCCCACCACCATGTCGACGGAGCGCTCCACCGCGATCCCCACCTGGGCCTCAGGCTTCACGCCCAGGGAGATCAGGTGATGCGCGAGACGATTGGCCCTTGCATTGAGTTCGCCATAACTCAGCGTTCGCTCGCCAAAGACCAGCGCCGCGGCATCGGGATGCCGCACGACTTGCTGCTCGATCAGGCGATGCACCGGCGTCGCATCGGGATGACCTTGCGGATTCGTGCCCCACGCCATGAGCTGCGCGCGTTCGGCCTCGCCCAGCAACGCCACCTCGCTCACCGCCTGCTCGGGGCGTTCGGCCAATGCCTGCAACACCGCCAGGTAGTGCCCCGCCATGCGCTCGACGGTCGCGGCATCGAACAGCTCCGCCGCGTAGGCAAAGCTCGCCCGCACGCCTCCGTCCGGGCTCTCGCTGGTCTCCAGCGTGAGTTCGAACTGGGCCGCCTGCCCGCCCGTGTCGACCTCGGCCAGCCGCAGCCCCGGCAGTTGCTCCAGCGCCTTCAGGTCGCCACGCTGGTGGTTGAACAAGACCTGGAACAGGGGATTCACGCCCAGCGCGCGCTCCGGCTGGAGCGCCTCGACGAGCTGTTCGAACGGAAGGTCCTGATGAGCCTGCGCGCCCAGCGCGGCCTCGCGGGCCTGCGACAGCACCTGCGACAGGCGGGTGCGGTCGTCCACCACGGCGCGCAGCACCTGGGTGTTGACGAAGAAGCCGATGACGCCTTCGGTCTGCGGCCGATGGCGGTTGGCGATGGGAATGCCGACACGCAGATCCTGCTGCCCCGTGTGGCGGCGCAGCAGCACCTGGAAACCCGCAAGCAGTGCCATGAACAACGTGGCCTGCTGTTGCCGGGCGCGCTGCTGCAACCCCTTGACCAGCGCATCGGGCAGGTCGAAGCCGTGGCGGGCGACGCTGTAGCGCCCGTCCACGCGCCGCGCGCGATCGGTCGGCCATTGCAGCACCGGATGTTCGGTGCCCAGGTGGGCCTTCCAGTGAGCGAGCTGGCGCTCTTTCTCGCCGGCCTCGAGCCAGTCGCGTTGCCACGCGGCGTAGTCGGCGTACTGGAGCGGCAGCGGCGGCAGTTCGGGCGATCGGCCCTGCAGGTGCGCGCGGTACTGCGCCACGAATTCGTCCACGATGATCTGCATCGACCATCCATCGGAGACGATGTGGTGCATTGCCACGAGCATCAGGTGGTCCTCGGCCGAGAGGCGGATCAGATCGACGCGCAGCAACGGACCCGTGCCGAGGTCGAATGGAACCTGGCTCAGGCGTTGCGCCTGCGCCATGGCGAGCGCTTCGCGCGCACCGGCGGGCGAAGCGCCGAGGTCGACCAGCGTGTAGCCGAAGGCATCGTCCTGCCGGATCACCTGGTGTGCGAGGCCTTGCGCGTCGGCGCGAAACACCGTGCGCAGTGATTCATGGCGCCGCACCAGTGCGGAAAAACTCGAGCGCAGCGCCGGCACGTCGAGCATGCCCGTGAGCCGGAGCGCACCGCTGATGTGGTACGCCGTGCTCGTCGGATCGAGTTGCCAGAGGAACCATTGGCGCAACTGCGCATGGGACAGCGCCAGCTCGCCCGCGCGTCGCGCTGCCGGCAGCACCGGGATCGACGAAACCTCGGTCGCTGCGTCACGGCTCACGGCCTGCGCGAACGCGGCCAGGCTCTGGTGCTCGAGCATCTGGCGCGGGCTGGCATGCAGGTCGGCCTGGCGGGCGCGGGCGACCACCTTCAGGCTGAGGATCGAATCGCCGCCGAGCTCGAAGAAGTTGTCGTTGCGGCCCACGCGCTGCACGCCGAGCACTCCGGCCCAGATCGCGGCCAGCGTCTGCTCCACGCCGCCCTCGGGCGCCTCGTAGGCCCGATCGCTCGCGAACTCCGCCGCGGGCAGCGCCTTGCGATCGACCTTGCCGTTGGCGTTCAGCGGCAGGTTCTCCAGCACCATCACCACGCCAGGCACCATGTAGTCGGGCAGCGCCAGGCCCATCCGGCTGCGCAATGCGCTCACGTCGATGGATTGGCCCGCATGGGCCGACACGTAGCCCACCAGCCGCGCACCGGTGGGGCCTTCTTCGGCCACCACCACCGCTTCACGCACCTCAGGCTGCGCGAGCAGGCTCGCCTCGATCTCGCCGAGTTCGATGCGGAAGCCCCGCACCTTCACCTGGTGGTCGATGCGACCCAGGTACTCGATCTGGCCTTCCGCATTCCAGCGCACGAGGTCGCCGGTGCGGTACAGCCGCTGGCCGTTGGCAGCCGCTACGAAGCGTTCCGACGTCAGCCCGGCACGGTTCAGATAACCCCGCGCCAGGTTGATCCCGCCCAGGTACAGCTCGCCCGCCACGCCCGCCGGTACTTCGTTGAGTTGAGCATCGAGCACGTAGGCCTGCGTGTCGCTGATCGGCCGTCCGATCGGCACTTGGCTGCTGCCATCGTCGCGGCAGGTCCACTGCGTGACGTGGATGGTGGTCTCGGTGGGACCGTACAGGTTCTGCAGCGAAGCGCCCTTCAGGCGCTGCAGGGCTTCGCGCTGCGTCGCCGCGGGCATGGCCTCGCCACCGCAGATGATGTAGCGCAACCGCGTGGTGGCCTCGATGCCTTCGTGCGCCAGGAAGGCCTGCAGCATCGACGGCACGAAGTTCAGGGTGGTGATCTGGTGCTTCTGGATCAGCTGCACCAGCCGTTCGGGGTCGCGGTGGTCGCCGGGGTTGGCGATCACCAGCCGCACGCCGGTGGTCAGCGGCCAGAACATTTCCCAGCACGAGACATCGAAGCCGAACGGCGCCTTGTGCAGCACGGTGTCGGCCTCGGTGAGGCGGTAGGTCTCCTGCATCCAGGCCATGCAGCTGTACAGGGCGTCGTGGCGGATGGCCGCGCCCTTGGGCTTGCCGGTGGAGCCGGAGGTGTAGATGACATAGGCGAGGTGTTCGCCGTGCAGCGCGACCTGCGGGTCGCTTGCGGATTCGCCGCCGACGTCCAGCGTGTCGAGTTCGAGTACCCGCAATGCATCGCCTGCGGGCAGCAGCGGCCGCAGGTGGCGCTGGGTCAGCAGCAGCGCAATGCCGCTGTCTTCGACCATGTAGGCCAAGCGATCGGCCGGGTACTCGGGGTCCAGCGGCACGTAGGCGCCGCCGGCCTTCAGGATCGCGAGGATGCCCACCATCATTTCGACCGAACGGTCGACCGCGATGCCCACGAGGACCTCGGGCTTCACGCCCAGTGCGATCAGGTGGTGTGCCAGGCGGTTGGCCCGCGCATTGAGTTCACCGTAGCTCAGCGTTTCATCGCCGAACAGCAGCGCGGTCGCATCGGGCGTCTGCCGTGCGCGCTGCTCGATCTGCCGGTGCACCGGCTGCGCGCCTTCGTGCCGGCGCGTGTTCTTGCTCCACGACGCAAGCTGCGCGCGCTCGGTCATGTCGAGCAGCACGACATCGCTCACCGCCCGCTGCGGTTCATGCGCCATCGCCTGCAGCACCGCCAAGTAGTGCCCGGCCATGCGCTCGATGGTCTGCACGTCGAACAGTTCCGATGCGTAGAGGATGGTCGCGTCGACCCTGCCGTCCTCCAGCTCGAGCGTCTGCAAGGTCAGCTCGAACTGTGCGGCCTCTTCCTCGAAATCGAGCCGCTGCACGGCAACGCCCGGCCACTCGGCCAGCGAGCGATGGTCGCGGCGCAGGTGATTGAACATCACCTGGAACATCGGATTGGCGCTCAGGCTTCGCTCGGGCCGCAGTGCATTGACCAGTTGCTCGAAAGGAAGGTCCTGGTGGGTCTGCGCGCCGATGGCGGTGTCGCGGGTCCGGCTCATCAGCTCGGCCAGCGTCATGCGCGCATCGATCTGCGAGCGCAGCACCTGGGTGTTGACGAAGAAGCCGACGACCCCCGCCGTTTCGGCGCGGTTGCGGTTGGCAATGGGCACGCCGACGCGCGCATCCGTCTGCGCCGTGTGGCGGAACAGCAGCGCGTTGAAGCCGGCGAGCAGCGCCATGAACAGCGTCGCGCCCTGGCCTTGCGCCTGTTGCCGCAATCGCAGGGCGGTATCCGCGGGCAGCGCGAAGGTGTGGTGCGCCGCGCGATAGCGGCCGTCGGCTTTGCGCGGATGATCGGTGTGCAACGAGATCACCGGCTGCTCCGTACCCAGGTGACCCCGCCACCAGTCGAGCTGGCGCTCGCCCTCGCCCTCGGCCAGCCACTGGCTCTGCCAGCGGGCGTAGTCGGCGTACTGGATCGGCAGCTCGGCATGCACGGGCGCCTGGCCCTGCACGCGCGCCGCGTACTGCACGGCCAGCTCGTCGAGGATGAGCTGGACCGACCAGCCATCCGACACGATGTGGTGCATCACGACCAGCAGCTGGTGGCTCTGCGCGCCGGTGCGCAGCAGCACCGCGCGCATCAATGGGCCGCGCGTGAGGTCGAAGGCTTCGGTGCGAATTCGCCGCACCTCCTGCCGGATCGCGGCCTCGCGTGCCGGGCCGGCCAGTGCGCTCAGGTCGATGCAGGGCAACGCGATGTCGGCCGTGTCTTGAACGACCTGTTCCACCTCGCCGTCATCGGCCTCGCGGAAGACGGTGCGCAGCGATTCATGGCGATCGACCAGCGCCTGCACGCTGGCGCGAAGCGCCTCGGCGTCGAGGTGGCCATCGAGCACGAGGCCGCCGCTCAGGTGGTAGGCGGTGCCCGCCGGATCCAGCTTCCAGAGAAACCACTGCCGCTGCTGCGCGAAGGACAAGGCGATGCGTTCGCCCGCCGGGCGCCGCGCAATCGAGGACCGCTCGGCACGATCTGCGCCGCCCGCGCCGCGCAGACGCTGCGCCAACTTGGCACGCTGTTCGGCCGTCAGGTTGGCGCGGCGCGTGGAGATGTCTTGGATGTCGGACATGGAGTTTTCAGACGGTTGCGGGCGAGCGATCGGGTTCGGCATCGGCCGGGGCATCGGCCTCGATTTCCTCGATCAGCTTGGTCTCGACCAGGATCGCAAGGTCGCGGAGGGTGGGCGCCTTGAAGAAGGCGGCCGGATGCAGTTCGACCTCGTAGGCCTTGCGGGCACGCGCCAGGATCTGGATCGCGAGCAGCGAATCGCCGCCCAGCTCGAACAGGTTGTCGTCGATGCCGACGCTGGCGATGCCCAGCATGTCCTGCCAGATGCCCGCAAGCACACTCTCCAGCTCGCCCTCAGGCGCGACGAAGGGGGTATCGAGCACGGGGCGCGGATGCTCGCGGCGCTTGTTCTTCTTCGCGGCCGGCCCGCCCTCCAGCAGTTCGAGCATGCCGTTGTCGAGCTTGCCGAGCCGTTGGTTCAGGTCGGTGGTGGAGATCACGACCTGCGCGAACGCCGGGCCGTTGACGATGCGCTCCAGCGCCCGCGCGCCCTCGGGTCCGTCCATGCCGATGCCTTCGGGCAGCACGCGGCCGGCGGCCATGCCGAGGTCCCGCCATGCGTCCCAGTTGACCGAGATGACGGGGTGCTTCGCGCTGCGCTGCCACTGCGCGGCCAGCGCGTCGAGATAGGCGTTGGCGGCGGCATAGTCGCTCATGCCCAGGCCGCCGGCCATGCTGGAGATGGACGAGCACAGCAGCACGAAATCGAGCGGCTCGCCCTGCAACGCATCGAGCAGGAAACGCGTGCCCTGCAGCTTGGGCGCGAAGACTTCGTCGATCGCGGCGCGGGTGCGGGTTGCGATCATTCCGCTGTTCGCGTGGCCCGCGGCGTGCACGACGCCTTGCACCATGCCGAAGCGCGCGCGGGCCTGCGCGGCGGCGGCCTGCATCGAGGCCGCATCGGCCACGTCCGCCGCCACCACGAGCACTTCGCCGCCGAGATTTTCAAGTTCGATCAGTTGCGCGAGCTTGGTCCGCTGTGCCTGGGGTTGCACTTCGTCCGCGACGAGGGCTTCCCACTGGCTGCGCTCGGGCAGCGGTGTGCGCCCCAGCAGCACCAGCCGCGCCTGCCACGACTCGGCCAGGTGCCGCGCGACCGCGAGCCCCACGCCGCCGAGGCCGCCGGTGATCAGGTACACGCCCTTGGAGCGCAGGCGCTGCTGCGGCGCAGACCCGGACGGCAACGGCGCATAGGTCTTGACCCAGCGATGCGGGCCGCGATAGGCCACGAGCGTTTCGTCGTGCGGCGCCTGTGCCGGTGCGGCGAGTTGACTTGCGAGCCACGATTCAGCAGCGCTGCCCGGCGAGGGCCGCACGATGTCGGTCACCCGGCAGGCGATGTGCGGATACTCCTGTGCGATCACCTTGCAGAGGCTGAACAGCGTCGCCTTCTCTGGGCACAGCGGCTCGAGGCCGGAGACATCTTCGATCTGGTTCGCGATGACTTCGATCGAGAGCTTGCGCGTGCGCCCATCGGCGGTGCTGTCGAAGGCCTGGACCAACGCCAGCAGGCTGAAGTAGCCGCATTCCATGACCTGTCCGGATTGCGATGGCGGCAGCGGCTGCTCATCCACGCTCCACAAGTGATAGACCCTGGCGACCGGCCCGGATTCGGCCTGCACCTTGCGCAGCAGCTGTTCGTGGTCGGCGCGTTCGCCGGGGCGAATGGTGAAATGACGGGAGCCTGTTTCCGCATAGCCATTGCCTTGTGTCACGCGAACCACTGCGTGTCCGGGTGCGTCGGCCTCCAGTTGGCGGATCAACGCATCCGCGAGGCCGCTCTCTTCCGCGAACACCAGCGTGCAGCCTTCGACCGGTACAGCCGTCGACGACGCATTCGCCGGCTCGGTGCGCTGCCAGACCGGCACGTGGAACGCATCGCTGCCGGTGCGCACGGACGATGCCGGCGCTTCGCTACCCGGCTCAGGCATGTCGGTCCAGTACGACTGGCGCTGGAACGGATAGGTCGGCAGCGGCACCCGGCGGGCTTGCCGCCCCGGATGGCACGCGGCCCAGTCGATGTCGACACCCGCGCACCAGAGCTGGCCGATCACACTCGCCATCTGGCGTTCGTTCTGCGCCTGCTTCTGCGGATGGGCCTGGCTCGACAGGATGGCCGCCGCCGAATCGGCCAGCGGATGCTGGCGCGCGAGGCCGGCGAGCGTCTCGCCGGGTCCGACTTCCAGCAGCACGCGGCCTTCGACGCGCAGCAGTTCCGCCACGCCGTCCGCGAAACGCACCGTGCCCCGCAGGTGGTGGCCCCAGTAGGCCGGATCGACCGCCTGCTGCGCCGTGATGGGCTTGCCCGTGACGTTGGAGATGAACGGGATGCGCGGCGCAGACCGTGGCACGGAAGCAACCACCTGCTGCAACTCGGCCACGATGGTTTCGGTCATCGCCGAATGCGAAGCGATCGAGACCAGCAGGCGGCGCGGCATCAGGCCGCTCGCCGACAGCTGGCGCTCGGCCGCCTCGATGGTCGCCATCGGCCCGGCGAGCACGCACAGCTGCTCGCCGTTGATGGCCGCAATGTCGCAGCCGGTGGCGAGGAAAGGCGCGAGTTCGGATTCCGACAGCGCAATGGCGGTCATCGCGCCCGGCTGCATGGACTGCATGAGCCGGCCGCGCGCAGCGACGATGCGCAGCGCATCTTCCAGGCTGAACACCCCCGCCAGGCAGGCGGCCACGTACTCGCCCAGGCTGTGACCCAGCATCACGGCGGGCTGCACGCCGCGCGACATCCAGAGCCGGGCCATCGCGTACTCGACGATGAAGAGCACCGGTTGCGTGTATTCGATGCGCCCGAGTTTTTCGTCGGCGGCGGCCTCGCTGCCGGCAGCCGGATAGAGCAGTTGCCGCAGGTCCATGCCCATCGCGTCGCGCAGGGCGTTGCAGCAGCGATCGACCTCTTCCCGGAACACCGGATGGCCGCGGTACAGCGCGAGACCCATGTTCGCGTGCTGCGTACCGCCGCCCGGGAACAGGAACGCGACCTCGGGCGCCGACGCGGGAACGCCGGTTGCCAGGTCGAAGTCGCTCTCGGGCGCGCGCAGCGCCTGCACGGCGGTCGCCAACCCGTCGGCGACAACCGCGCCGCGCACTGCCAGCGCGCGCCGGCCGGTCTGCAGGGTGTGCGCAACATCGGCGAGCGACGTGGCGGAATCCGCTGCTTCGAGATGACCGGCAAGCCGCTGCGCGGCTTGCTGCAATGCGGTGGTGTTGCGGGCCGAGAGCGGCAAGACCTGCCAGGCCTGCGCCTTTGCTTGTGCAGACGGACGGACCACCGGTGCTTCTTCGAGCACCACGTGCACGTTGGTTCCGCCGATGCCGAACGAGCTCACGCCCGCGCGGCGCGGCGTGCGGCCTTCGGGCCAGGGCTGGCGCTGCGCATTCACGTAGAACGGGCTGCCTGCGAAATCGATCTGCGGATTGGGCTTGGTGAAATGCAGGCTGGGCGGCAGCACGCCATGCTTGAGCGCCATCGTGGCCTTGATGAGCCCCGCCACGCCGGCCGCCGCATCGAGGTGGCCGATGTTGGTCTTCACCGAACCGACGGCACAAAAGCCGCGCCGCTCGGTGTCGGCGCGGAAGGCCTGCGTGAGCGCGGCGATCTCGATCGGGTCGCCCAGCGTGGTGCCGGTGCCGTGCGCCTCGATGTAGCCGATGGTGTCGGCCGAGACGCCCGCGATCAGCTGCGCCGCGCGGATCACCTCGGCCTGCCCGTCGATGCTGGGCGCGGTGAAGCCGACCTTGGCGGAGCCGTCGTTGTTGGCGGCGGTGCCCTTGATGACCGCGTGAATCGTGTCGCCGTCGCGCAGCGCTTCGTCGAGGCGCTTGAGCACGACGACGCCGGCACCGCTGCCGATCACCGTGCCGGCCGCATCGGCGTCGAAGGCGCGGCAATGGCCGTCGGGCGAGAGGATCGCGCCGGCCTGGTAGCGGTAGCCGCCCTCTTGCAGCAGGTTGAGCCACACGCCGCCGGCCAGGGCCATGTCGCAGTCGTGGCTCAGCAGTGCCTGGCAGGCGGTATGCACGGCGGTGAGCGAGGTCGAACAGGCAGTCTGCACGCTGACGGCGGGGCCGCGCAGGTCGAGCTTGTAGGCGACGCGCGTGCACAGCGAGCCGCCGGAGTTGCCGCTCATGAGGCCGAGCAGGTCGGCGATGCCCGTGTGCGCGCCGAGGCCGAAGGCCGGCAGCAGGTTCCGGATCAGGTAGACGTTGGCGCCCTCGCCTGCATACACGCCGACTTTTCCCGGCCAGCGCTCGGGATCGCAGCCGGCGTGTTCGAGCGCCGCCGAGGCGCATTCGAGAAAGACGCGCTGCTGCGGATCGAGGTTTTCGGCCTCGCGGGGCGTGTAGCCAAAGAAGCCGGCATCGAACTGGTCGAAGCCCTCGAACATCACACCGGCCTTCACATAGTCGGGGTCGTCCAGCAAGCTCTGCGGCACGCCGCGTTCGCGCAGTTGCTCATCGGTGAAGCGCGACACCGATTCCACGCCGCCCTGGATGTTGCGCCAGAAGGCGTCCACGTCGTCGGCCCCGGGGAAGCGGCCGGACAGGCCCACGATGGCGATTTCCAGGCCGGTAGGTTCGGCGGATTCGTTGAAGGCGGTGGTCATCAATTGACTCTCTCTGCCACTTTGCGGCGTTGAAGCATGGCGGCGCGCTGGCGCAGCGCGCGGTCGTCGGCGCCCGCGGCGGAAACGGCCGCGGCCTGCGCGCCGCCCTGCTCGATCCAGCGCGTGAGCGATTCGACGGTGGGGTACTTGAAGAGGTTGACCAGCGGGAAGCTGCCCTGCAGCCGGTCTTCCAGCAGGCGGTGCGCGCGGATGAGCAGCAGCGAGTGCCCGCCGAGGTCGAAGAAGTTGTAGTTCCGGCCTACCTGCTCGATCTGCAGCACCTCCGACCAGATAGCGGCGATGGTGCACGCGACATGGCCCTCTGGCGCCTCGTAGGTAGTCGCGCGGCCCAGCCCCTCGGGCTCGGGCAGCGCCTTGCGGTCGACCTTGCCGTTGGCGTTCAGCGGCAAAGCCTCGAGCACCACCACGGCGCGCGGCACCATGTAGTCGGGCAGCACCTGGCCCAGTTGCTCCCGCAGCGCGGCGGTGTCGACCGCCTGCTGCGCATGCGCGGCGATGTAGGCCACGAGCGAGACGCCGGCAACGCCCTCGCGGGCCACCACCACGGCTTCGCGCACCGCAGGCTGCGCGAGGATCTGCGCCTCGATCTCGCCCAGCTCGATGCGGAAGCCCCGGATCTTCACCTGGTGGTCGATGCGGCCCAGGTATTCGATCTGGCCCTCGGTGTTCCAGCGCACGAGGTCGCCGGTGCGGTAGAGCCGGTCGCCGTTGCCGAAGGGGTTGGCCACGAACCGCTCGGCACTGAGGCCGGGCTTGCCGAGGTAGCCGCGCGCAAGGCTCACGCCGCCGAGATACAGCTCGCCGGCCACGCCGCGCGGCACCAGGTTGAGTTCGGCATCGAGGATGTGGCACTCGGTGTCGCTGACCGGCTGGCCGATCGGCACCAGGCTCTGGCCATCGTCGCGGCAGGTCCAGCGCGTGACATGGATGGTGGTCTCCGTCGGGCCGTACAGGTTCTGCAGCGTGGCGCCGCCCAGGCGCTGCAGCGCTTCTTTCTGCGTCTCGGCGGGCATGGCTTCGCCGCCGCAGATGATGTGCTTCAACTGCGTGCTGGCCTCGATGTCCTTGTGCGCGAGGAAAGCCTGCAGCATCGAGGGCACGAAGTTGAGCGTGGTGATCCGGTGCCGCTGGATCAGCTCGACCAGCCGGGCCGGGTCGCGGTGGTCGCCGGGGTTGGCGACGACCAGCCGCGCACCTGCGGTCATCGGCCAGAACATCTCCCACACCGACACGTCGAAGCCGAACGGCGCCTTGTGCAGCACGGTGTGGTCACGGGTCAGGCCGTAGGTCTGCTGCATCCAGGCCATGCAGCTGTGCAGTGCCGCATGGCGCACGGCCGCGCCCTTGGGCTTGCCGGTGGAGCCGGAGGTGTAGATGACGTAGGCGAGGTTCTCCGCATGCAGCGCGACCTGCGGATCGGCTTCGGGCTGGTCGGCGAAGTAGCCGCCGTCGAGCTCCAGCTTGGCCAGGCCCGGGCGGGCCGTGATGAGATCGCGCGTAGCGCGGTGCACGAGCAGCAGCGCAATGCCGCTGTCCTCCACCATGTAGTCGAGGCGCTGCACCGGATATTCGGGGTCCAGCGGCAGATAGGCGCCGCCCGCCTTGAGGATGCCCAAGATGCCCACGACCATCTCGACGGAGCGCTCCATCGCGATGCCCACGCGCATGTCGGGCCTGACGCCGAGCGCGATCAACCGGTGGGCCAGGCGGTTGGCGCGGCGGTCGAGTTCGGCGAAGCTCAGTGCCTCTTCGCTGAACAGCAGCGCAACCGCGTCGGGCTGCTGCCTGGCCTGCCGCGCGATGATGTGGTGCACGGGCTCAGGCTGCGGTTCGCGCCGCGCGTTCACGCCCCATTGCGCAAGCTGCGCCCTCTCGGAGGCACCCAGCAGGTCGATGTCGCCCACCGCGCGCTCCGCGCCGGCGCAGAGCGCGCCGAGCACCGCGGCATAGTGCTGCGCCATGCGCGCGATGGTGTCGCGATCGAACAGGTCTTCGGCATAGATCACGTCGAGCATCAGCCGCCCGTCGGGCCGTTCGCGTGCTTCCAGCACCCAGTCGAACTGGGTCTGGAGATCGGGCAGCGCATGGTCGCTCACTTCGATGCCGTCCAGGCGCCTCAGCGCGCGATGGTCTTCGAACAGGTGGTTGAACATCACCTGGAAGAGCGGGCTGTGGCTCATGCTGCGCTCAGGCTGCAGCCGCTGCACCAGTTGTTCGAAAGGCAGGTCCTGGTGCGCCTGCGCGCCGAGCACCGCTTCCCTGGCCTGCGCCAGCACGCGCGAGAGCGGGGTACGCCCGTCGATCGGGTTGCGCAACACCAGCGTGTTGACGAACAGGCCGATCACGTTTTCGAACTCCACGCGGTTGCGGTTTGCGATGGCGGCACCGACGCGGATCTCTTCCTGCCCGGTGTAGCGGTGCAGCAGGGCCTGGAGGCCCGCCAGCAGCACCATGAAAAGCGTGGCGCCCTCTGCCTGCGCAAGGCCGCGCAACCGGCCGAGCAATGGCGCGGGCAACTCGAAGGCATGGCGGGCCGCGCGGTAGCTGGCCTGCGGCTTGCGCGGATGGTCTGTGCGCAGCTCGAGCACCGGGTGTTCGTCGCCGAGGTGCGCGCGCCACCAGCCGAGCTGGCGTTCCGCTTCGCCGGCGGCGAGCCATTCGCGCTGCCACGCGGCGTAGTCTGCGTACTGCACGCGGGGCACAGGCAGCGCCGCCGAACGCCCCTGCAGGCGCGCCGCATAGCCCGCTGCAAGTTCGTCGATCAGCACCTGCATCGAAGCGCCGTCGGACACGATGTGGTGCATCACCACGGCGAGCACCTGCGTGTCGCCGGACAGGCGGAACAGCACCGCGCGGAGCAGGCCACCCCGGGTGAGGTCGAAGGGCGCGGCCTTGATGCGGCGGGCTTCTTCTTGCAGCTGCTCGTCGCGCCGGTCTTCGGGCACGGCACGCAGGTCGATCACTTGCAGCGCCACTTTGCCGGAGGGCTCGATCCACTGCGCGGCAACGCCGTCGCTGCCGGCGCGGAACACGGTGCGCAGCGATTCGTGACGGGCGACGAGGTCGTCCAGCGCACCTTGCAGCGCGTCGGCCTGCAAGGCGCCGGTGAGGCGAAGCGCGCCGCTCATGTGGTACGCCGCGCTGGCCGGGTCGAGTTGCCACAGGAACCACTGGCGCTCCTGCGCATGGGACAGCGGCAGCGCGTGCAGCCGGCGCTCGGCCGGCAGCACCGCAATGGGCGCGGGCCGTGCATGCGCGCCTTGCGCCAACCGCTCCCGAACGGCGGCCGCGCTCTCGTGCAGCCGCGGGTGTTCGAACATCAGGCGCACCGGGTAGTCGATGGCCCAGTGATCCGAGATGCGTGCCGCAACCTGCGTGGCCGTGAGCGAGCTGCCGCCGCGCGTGAAGAAATGGGCATCGCGCGCAAAGGGCTTCGCATCGGCGGGCCGCAGCACTTCGCGCCAGATGGCGTCGAGGGCGCGTTCTGTTTCGTCGGGCACGGGGGGGTCGGCCTGCGCCTCGGCCGGGCCGCCCTTGATGAAGGCGCCGCGTTCGTAGATGGCATAGGCGTCGGCGCTGCGGTCCAACCAGCCGGCGCGGCAGGCGCTGCGCTGCAGCTTGCCGCTTGTTGTCTTGGGCATGCCGCCGGGATTGAGCAGCAGCACGGCCGACAGCGGCTCGCCGAACACCTCGCTGACCGCGGCGCTGAGCGCCTCGACCAGCACCTGCGGCGGCACCAGCTTCTGCATGCTGCGCGACACCTCGGCCGCGGCGCCAATGCCTTCGCCGTCGGGCCCGCTGGCCGCGAAAACCGCAACGCGGCCCTTGCGCACCGCATCGACCTCGGCCTCGATGACGCGCTCGATGTCCTGCGGATAGATGTTGTGGCCGCGGACGATGATCAGGTCCTTGATGCGGCCGGTCACATAGAGTTCGCCATCGCAGACGAAGCCGAGGTCGCCGGTGCGCAGCCAGCGGCGACCCGCGCGTTCGACGAAGGTCTCGCGCGACTCGCGCTCCTTGCCCCAGTAGCCGGCGCCGATGCTCGGGCCGTGGACCCAGATTTCGCCGATGCGGCCGGCCGCCGCGGCCGAGAGCGTGGCGGGGTCGACGATCTCGATCTCGTGCTGGACGGCCACGGCGCCGCAGCCGACCAGCAGCGTGCCCTCTTCGCTCGGCGTGCCAGCACCGCTGGCCAGGCCGTCGGCGCTGAAGCCGCGCGCGACCATGCCACCGCCGCGCCGGCCGCCCGTTACGAACAGGGTGGCCTCAGCGAGGCCGTAGCAGGCGTAGACCGCACGCGGGTCGAACCCGGCGGCGGCAAAGCGCTCGATGAAATCAAGCTCGGTGTCGGCGCGCACCGGCTCGGCACCGGTGTAGGCCACGCGCCAGCTCGACAGGTCGAGCTGCGCGATCTGCGCGTCTTTCACGCGCTCCAGGCACAGGCGGAACGAGAAGTCGGGCCCGCCGCTGAGCGTGGCGCGATGGCGCGAGATGAGTTCGAGCCAGCGCACCGGGCGCTCGAGAAAGTAGCGCGGCGAAGTCAGCACAAGGGGGATGCCGCTGTAGAGCGGCTGCATCAGCCCGCCAATAAGGCCCATGTCGTGGTACAGCGGCGCCCACGAGACGAACTTGTCGTCCGGGCCGATGCCCATGCCGACCTGAATCGCATGTTCGTTGGCCATCAGGTTGCCGTGGGTGACGATGACGCCTTTGGACGCGGAGGTCGAACCCGAGGTGTATTGCAGGAAGGCGATGTCGTCGTGTGCCGGCTCGAAGGGCTGCCACGCATCGGCGAGTGCCGCGTCCACCGCATCCACGGCGACGACGACCGCTTCGCCGAACTGGCTGCCGGCCGCGGCCATCGCCTCGCCGGATGCGGCCGACGTCAGCACGCAGCGCGCCTGCGAATCGGCCGCCACGCCGGTGAGCCGGGCCAGGTGCTGGGGCCGGGTGGACTCCGGCGGAAACACGGGCACCGCGATCACGCCGCAGTAGAAGCAGGCCAGCATGCTCACCGCATAGTGGTCGCCGTTGTCGAGCATGACGAGCGCGCGGTCGCCCTTGGCGAACTGCTGCTGCAGCCGCGCGGCCAGCGCGCGCACGCGCCGCTCGAAGACGGCGTAGGTGATGGGCAGTTCGGTGTAGGCGCCATCGATCTCGTCGACCACGGTGAGCCAGACGTCGTCCGCGCGCCGTTCGGCCAGCGCGCGCAGGTGTTCCACGAAATTGCGCGGTTGCCGGCCGGCAGGTTCCGTTGCGAACAGTTCATTCATATCGACCCTTTAATGCGCGTGTAGATGTGTCGGCAGATGGCGAGCAAGCGCCGCGAGAAATTCGGTCTCGTGCTGCCGCAGGAAGAAGTGGCCGCCCTCGAACCAGTCGAGCGTGAAGGCGCCCGCGGTCTCCTTCGACCAGGCCGCCATGGCCTGCGCCTCGATGTCGTCCTGCCGCCCCGCAAAGGCATGAAGGGACAGCGGCAGGGGCGGCGCGCCCGCCGTGGCGCGCGCATCGTGGCTGCGGCAGACGCGGCGGTCGGCGCGCAGCGTGTCGAGCGTGATGCGCATGAGTTCGTCGCTGGCAAACACCTCTTCGGGCGTGCCGCCCTGCTTGCGCAGCTCTGCGATCAACGAGCCGTCGTCTTCCCCGCCGGCGAAACGCTCAGGATCGCGCCGCGTGGGCGCCGCGCAGCCGGACACCAGCAGCGCGCGCGGCATCGGCCGACGCGATGCCTGCAGCCGGCGGGTCACGCCTTGGGCCAGCAGCGCTCCCATGCTGTGGCCGAAGATCGCAAAGTCGCCGTGCATGGCGTCGGCCTGCTCGGTGCATATCCGCGCGACCATGGCATCGAAGTCTTCGACGAAGGCCTCGCCCATCCGCGCGCCGCGCCCCGGCAACTCCACCGGCACGATGCGGAGCCACGGCGGAAGGAAACGACGCCAGCGCAGGTACATGGCGGCGCTTGCGCCGGCGCACGGCAGGCACAAAAGCGAGAGGGGTCCCCGCATGGCCATCAGCCGGCCGCGCGCTCCACGGCCCCTGCGCCTTGTTGCTGCTGCTGTTGTTGTTCGTTGGCGTCCATCCATTCGCGCAGGGAGCGCGGCCGCATGTCGGTCCAATGTCCCTCCACGTAGGCCAGGGCGGTTTTCTTGTCGCCCCGCACGCCCTCGACGGCGGTCCATCCGCCGGGAACGGCTTTCCAGTGGGGCCAGATGGAGTACTGGTCTTCGTGATTGACCAGAACGATGAAGGTCTCGTCTTCACGGTCAAAACAGCTCGTCGACATCGATGCATCCTTGTGTGATTGAACAGAAGGAGCGCCGGATGGCCGGTCGCGGACCGGATTGAATCGCAGCGCCCCTGCCAACAGGACGCTTCGGAGGCGAATCTGTTCATTTCACGAGGTGCTTGCGGGGGAGACGGCTGCATCCGCCGGGCCGGGCCGGCGGGGGCCATTGCAAAAACGCGCGGCATGGCGCGCGTTGGCGGGAAAGTCTGGCTTTACTTGCCGGCTCGCGGTGCGGCGCCAGTGCCGTTGCCAGGGGATTCGTCGCCGTCACCGAAATCATTGGCCGGCGGCACGAAGCCCGCAAGCAGCCAGAGTTGCGCGGCCTTGTCGTAGGCACGGCGGTGCGAAGGCTCCGCCACCAGCCATGCGGTCATTTCGGCGCGGGTCGCCTCGTCGAAGCTCTCGCGGTCGTGTTCGCGCTGTACCCAGTCCCAGGCGGTGTTCCAGATGGGATCGTCTTGTTCGTGTGTCATTCTCGAAGCTGCTCGCGGTCGTCCGTGTAGAACAACGCGCATTCTCGCGGGAAACCGGACAGCTTCTTTTCCGTTTCCATTTTTAGCTTCTAGCGAGAACCGCTCTCGAACAACAGATGGCCACACGACTTGATGGCCGTCGCGGCCTCGGCAATCAGGCCGTTCACGAGCCCCAGCGCACAACCCAGGCGCGCCGCGATCTCGCGCTGCGTGAGCCCTTCGAGCCGGTAGAGCTCGAACACCAGGCGCGTCCTTGGCGCGAGCCCGGAAAGAACCTTGTCGATCGCAGTGATGACCTGGCGCTCGCACATCATGCGGTCCGGCGTTGCGGCGGCCGGCACGTCGAGCAGTTCCACGTCGACATCGAAAGTGCGATAGCTGGCCTCGACGCGATGGCGGCGGCAGTAGTCGAGCGCCATGTTGCGCACTACCTGGCAGCAGTAGCCAATGGGACGGTCGGCCTGCCGGACGCAGGGGCCGTCGACGATCTTCAGGTACGCGTCCTGCACGACGTCGTCGGCCAGATCCGCCGTGTTGACGATCTTGCGGGCAACGCGCCAAAGCTGGGCGCGATTGGCGATGAAAACCTCCCCGAGCGAAGGCTCGGACGAATGCAATGGCATGTTCAACACCTCTTCCTCCAGTGAGCGAGCCGAAGCGGGCCGCAAGTCCGAATTACTACTTTTCGTGTAACAATCTAAATAAGAATCATTTCTATTTATAGTTGGATTTCGAGTCACCCTGATGACCCTTCCAGATCAACGTTCAAACAAGTGGATTGAGGCTCCGAGATGGTCTCGGGCAGCGATGCGTGCGGCCTGAAGATCCGCGAAGAATTGCGGAATCCGGCTTCGCTCATGCGGAGGAGCGCAATGATAGACCACTTCGCTTCATGCCATCATCCGCAAAAAATTCCGTCCGCGGCCCATGCGCTGCGGCCAGTCCATGCCAAGCCCCGCCCCTCTCATCTCCTTGCCCGCGGGCGACATTCACCTCTGGTTCTGCTTTCACGGTGACAACGGCAACCCCGCGTTGACGGCGGAATATTTCTCTTTGTTGACATCCGAAGATCGATCGAGGCACGACCGCTTCCACTTCGCTCGCGACCAGCACCGCTATCTGTTGACACGGGTGCTGGCACGCTCGGTGCTCTCGCGTTATGCACCAGTGCAGGCGCAGGCCTGGCGCTTCGCCACCGGCCCCTTCGGTCGACCTCGTATCGAGGCGCCCCTCGCGGAAGAAGCCCATGGCCTGGACTTCAACCTGAGCCACACCGATGGCCTCATCGTGATGGCTGTTGCGCGTGGAATCGACCTGGGTGTCGATGCAGAAAACCTCGGGCGCAAGGCTGCGCCGGAGGTGGCCGATCATTTCTTCTCGCCCTCCGAGTCGGCCGCATTGAACGCACTGCCGCCCTCGCTGCAGGCAGAGCGTTTCTTCGAACTGTGGACGCTGAAGGAGAGCTACATCAAGGCGCGCGGCATGGGGCTGCAGATACCGCTCGACAGCTTCAGCTTTGCGCTGGACGACCCAGGCGGCATCGCATTCGCACTCGCAGATCCGCTCGACGGCACCGCGCAGCGCTGGCGTTTCTGGCAGTTGCAGCCCACGCGCGAGCATCTCGTGTCGGTGTGCGCTGCGCCCGGCCATTCGTCTCCCGCACGCATCGTGTGCCGCGAAGTCGCACCGTTGCAATGGGAGCGGCCGCTGGCAGTTCGCACGATGCGTGCCAGCGGGTGCATCTAGAATCCCGCCCCTTTCCCCGATCCCTCCCTCATGAACATCGTCGTCAACGAAGAACTCAAAGCCTATATCGATCCATTGACTCCGGAGGAGCACGAGGCGCTGGAACGCAGCATCCTCACCGAGGGCTGCCGCGACGCGCTGGTGCTGTGGGGCGACGTGCTGGTGGACGGCCACAACCGCTACGGCATTTGCCAGAAGCACGGCCTGCCGTTCCAGACGGTGCAGAACACGCGCTTCAAGACGATCGAGGACGTGCACCTCTGGATGATCGACCAGCATCTCGGCCGGCGCAGCATTTCCGACTTTCTGCGCGGTGTGCTGGCGCTGCGAAAGAAGGACATCGTCGACGAGCGCCGTGCGCGTGCGCTGGCCGACACGGCGCCCTCCGACGATGACGCACCCTTCGACGCCGACGCGCCCGCCAGCACCGAATCGTCGGCAGACAGTGCTTCTGCGCTGCCCCCGCCGGCGCCGTTGAGCAGCCGCGAAGCCATTGCACGCGCCGCGCGGCTCAGCAGCAATCAGGTGGTGATGATCGAGAAGATCCAGAAGCAGGCCGCGCCCGAACTGGTGGCGGCCGTGAAGTCGGGCGTGATTTCCATCAACACCGCGGCCGCAGTGGCCAGCTTGCCCGCCGAAGAGCAGGTTTCCGCGGCGAACGCGGGCAAGGACGAACTCAAGCAGGCCGCCAAGCGGGTTCGCGAGGCCAAGCGCAAGCCGCGCGAGGAATCGGCCGAATCCGCTGAATCGAATCCGGCCGATCAGGCGATGGCAAAGCCCGATGCTCTCCAGTTGCTGGAGCAGCGCGTGGCCGAACTGACGGCCGAGAACGATGCCTTGCGCAGGCAAGTCGCCGAGCTGCAGGCGCAGCTGGCGAACTGATCGAAGGCGAGGCCTTCCGGCGCTTGCTTACAACCGGATCTCGGTGATCTTGGCACCCGACAACGACACGCCGGCTTCGAGGCCCACGTTGGTCAGCACGAAGCCGACCACGGGCTGGCGAAGCGTGTTGGTGTCGATGCTGCCGTTGGCACCCATGGTCGCGGCAGCCACCGTGGCATCGGCACCGGCCGTCCAACCCTTGCTATTGCGGAACTTGTCCAGCGCGGCCTGCGTGGTGAACACGTAGATCACCGCCTTCGACTGCGCACCGGCCTGGAAGCCGATCGAACCCGCGGTGGTGCTGTAGTAGGCCTGCGTGCGCCCGTTCACGCGCAATGCGCCGCGACCGTACTCGGCGCCTATGCCCATGCTGGCACCGACCACGGCGGGAAACACCAGCACGCCGCTCGACGAGGCGACGACCTCGCGCGAGCCCTTGACGGAGTCGTACAACTTGGACAACGAGGCGTCGACCTGGGCATCGATCGATGCGCGCGACGATGCGCTGCTCGCCTGGTCCTGGGGCCGCGTGGTGGTGCAGCCCACGACTGCGACGCCGCCGACTGCGACGGCCCATGCAAGAGCAAGGCTACGGAAATGAATGGATTGCATGGTGCTCTCCTTTTTATAGGCAACTTCAGAAAAAGCCGGAGTGCTTCATTGGCGTCCGGCAGCGTGTTCGACCCATGCTAGTTCCGCAAAATCCCGCCGGAACCGGTTTGCGGAAATGGCCTACGCAAAGTCAAGCCTTCGAAGAAGATGGCTGCATTTCGGCTTCAAGGCCGAGGTCGATGCGGTCGCCCTGGTCCAGTGCAAGCACCGGCGCCGCCGGCCGATGGCATACTGGCCCGCCGTTACGCTGGCCGCGCGAATACAAGAGTCACGGCCCCGCCCGAAGTACCTCAAGGGAAGCGCCATGAAACACTCGCGAGATGCCATGTCTTCGCCTTTCGGTCGCCCCCCGAATCGGCGCGGATCTTCTCGATGCGGTGCATGGAAAGAGGTGCTTCTGTTCATCGGCTGGATGGCTGTCGCAGCCCCTCCTTCCACGGCTCAGGAAGTTGCGGCGGAAGGATGCCGCACGGCACGCAGTGCCGCCCTTCCCCGTCTGGATCGCAGTCATGTGCGCGACGAGTTCCGCATCTTCTACACGCTGGACGGGGAGCATGCCTTGCCCGACGCCCGCGACGCCAACCGCAACGGCGTGCCCGACAAGGTCGAGGACGTGGCCACGCAACTGGTGGCGGGACGCCGCATCTTCTCCGAGGTGATGGGCCTCACGCACCCGATGCGCCAGGCGCGCAATGCGCGCACCACCTCGATCGACGTCTTCCTGTTCAAGATGGAAAAAGGCAACGGCCGCTCTTACGACGAGGCGACGAACTACCGCCTCGGAATCGACCAGCCCGCGGGCCATTGCGCATTGCGCATCGATCTGCTGAACAGCCATTCGAACCAGAACGTGACGCCGGCCCACGAACTCTTTCACCAATACCAGTACGGCTACACCATGTTCAAGGCACGCTGGTTGCTGGAGGGCACCGCGCGCTGGGCCGAGTACGCATTGCGCATGGGCACGGGGCCGGAGCGGCCGCTGCCCGGCACGTTGCCGGCCCTGCAAGCGCAGGTGTTCTCCGAAACCTACGCGGCCGACACGATGTGGAACCGCCTTGCAACGCTGTTGGACCCCGACGGCAGGCTCAGGCTGCCCGCCGATCTGGCGCGGACCACGTATGTCGACGGCAGCCCGGTCATCCATGACGACCTGCTGCGCGGCGCGGCTTTCATGAAGGCGCTGCTCGAGGCACTCGGTCCGCTGGACCGCCAGGTCTCGGCGCGCAACGGCTGGCCCGCCTTCGGCTGGAAAGAGGAAGACCAGCGCTCCCCGGCGCACGATGCCGGGATCTTCCGCGAGGTGCTGCAGGTGGTGCGTGCGCAGGCCAGGCGCCCGGGCGCCGCCACGACAGCGGAGATGGAAGCCTTCCTGGCTCTGCAGGCGGCCCTGCACTGATGTGACGATGGGCGCCGCTTTCGCCTGCCTGCCGATTTATCGCGTATTGATGACCCACACGCCGGGCCATGTGGTCCTGGTCGTCGGGGCCGCTCTGGTGTCGCAAGTGGGTTTGCTGCTGACGCTGTGGCTGCCTTGGAAACTCGTGGTCATGCTGAGCGGCACCGATGCGCCCACGCTTCTGCCGCAGGCCGTCTCCGCGCTGCCGCAGAAAACGCAGGTTCTGCTCATCGGCGGCGCCATCGCGGCGGCCTACGTGCTGCATCTGGCGGCCGAGAAGCTCATCGACTGGCTGTGCGAACGCGGCGCGCGGCAGCAATGGCGGGCCAGCGAGAAAACAGGGCTGTTCAACAATCAGTCGAAGACTGCACGGCAGGCTTATCAACGCTTGCTGCGCAGCATGGCCTCCCTGGTCTTTGCCTGCTTGGCGATGGCGGCATTGGCTGTTCTCTACCCTGCGCTGCTTCTGGTCTCCCTGCTGTGGTGCGCACTGGTGCCGCTGGCACTGCATGCATCGATCAGGTGGCGGCCGGGCCTGGCGCATGACTTGCGCAGCTCGCTGAACCGGCTCATGAGCGGGTTCGTGCAGGGAGGATTCTTCTGCGCGCTGGCCTACGTGGTCTGGCAGTACTGGCGCGACGCCCTGCCGCCCCTGCAGGCGGTGCTGGTCGCATTGATTCTGCTGCGGCAGACGCTGCAGCAAATCGCCCACGTGGTGCTTCATGCCTCCGCGCTGGACAGGCAGCGCAGCCAGGTCCAGGCCCTGTTCCTGCCGGGCGTGCAGTGGCAAGCCCCGGCGGCGGTTCGCAGCCCGTTCGACGAGTTGCTGGAGCCGGAGCGTCGCGAGCAGTGGATGTTCGAGGTGCTCCGCACGCAGTTCGGCCTGCCGCTCGACGGCACCCGGCTGGACGTACAAACCCGCACCATGGCCGCCGGCCACATCAAGGCGCTGTTCGTCAAAGTGCTCGATGCCGGGGGCACCCTGAAACAGGGCTTTCTTTTAAAGCTCTTCGATCACGCCCGCGATGCGGCGGCTCAACAGGAGACCGATCTCTTGGACCTCGGCGCTTCCGGCCTGCCCACTTTCGAATGGCTTGGCAGTGCCAGAGTGAGCGGCTATGCCTGCCACGTGATGCACTGGAACCCGCAGGCGCACCGGACCAACGGCGTGGAATATGCGCGAGGCATTTCGGCATTGCGCATCCAGTTGATGGCGTTCGAGCTGCCACCTGGGCTGGTGGAGCGATACCGCCGTTCACGCGCGCTTCTGCCCGAGCGGCTCTTGCAGGTGCGGTTCGACGCGCTCGCGGAAGCCGTGGCCGACAAGTCCCAGGCAGACGATATCGAAACGCTGCGGCTCGCCTGGCCTGCGCTCTTGCAAACGGTGCGAGCCATGCCGCTGCAGCTGGTGCTGCCCGAACTGTCCAGCAATGCCGTGTACAGGGAAGAGGACGGCAGCTTCCGGATCCATCACTGGGCCGGCTGGCGGCTGGAGCCACTTGGCGCCGGGTGGCCGCTGTCGCAGCGCATTGGCATGGACCTGGACCATGCGCTGACGCAGGCATCGGCCGTGCGCGCGCTCCCGCCGGGCGTGACCGCGCGGCAGGCCGAACTCGCTGCGCGGCTGCACGAATTCGAGCGCCGCCACGCGCGTCAGAACTATCAGGGCGCGGCCAACATGGCGGCCGGTCTTCTGCGCTAGCCCGGGCCGGGGGTTCAACTTTCGAATTCGCGATCGGTGCGAGGTGCTTCCGGGGCCTGCATGTCGAGCGACTGCCGATACCTGTCGAATTCCACAAGATTTCCCCCCAAATCTTAACGATAATGATTGTCATTTACATTTCTAAAGCCCTCAATTGTTGAACTTAAGACTCAAGGACATCGCCGCCGCCAGCGCGCGCCTGGCATCGGGAACCGCCTCCCTCCCCTCCCTCAAGAACTCGGCGCTGGGCCTGGGCACCGGCGCCACGCTGCTGGTGCTGTGCGCAGCCGCCCAGAGTGGCCGCGCCTATGCCCAGGAGGCCACGGACAAGCCGGCCGCCGCGCTGCCGACAGTCACCGCCACCGCGGCGGAAGAAACGCCGCAGCACCTCGGTGCCAGGGTGAGCAGCGGTGCTCTGGGCGCGCGCACGCAGCTTGAAACGCCCTTTTCCACCACCGTGATCAGGAGCGAAGACCTGGCCGACCGCCAGGTCTCGAAGCTGGGCGACGTGTTCGCGCTCGATGCCTCGGTGTCCGACAACAGCGGCGCCTACAGCAGCTGGGCCAGCTACATCACCGTGCGCGGCCTGCCGCTGGACTGGCAGAACGGCTACCGGATGGACGGCAAGCCCTTTCTCAGCTACGCCATCACGCTGCCCTACGAGCACTTCGAGCAGATCGAACTGCTGAAGGGCTCGTCGGGCTTCATGTACGGCTTCGGCTCGCCGGGCGGCATCGTGAACTACGTGACCAAGAAGCCGACCGACCAGCCGGTGCGGAGCATCGACATCGGCTACAAGTCGAACAGCGTGTGGAGCGAGCACGTCGACCTGGGCGGGCGCTTCGGCGCAGACGACCGGTTCGGCTACCGGCTCAATGCCACGCACGAAGAAGGCAAGACCTTCAACGACGGCGGCATTCGCCGCGATTCGGTGTCGCTGGCACTCGACGCCAGGCTCACGCGCGACCTGACCTGGACCTTCGATGCGCTGTACCAGAAGCGCAAATCCACGAACCAGACCCCGTCGATCGCCACCAGCGCGTACACCGGAACGCGGCTGCCCGGAACGATTCGCGAAGACGGCCAAAGCCTCCTTGGCCCCGGCCAGCATCTCACCACCGACCTGCAGCTCTACTCGACCGGGCTGCAGTACAAGCTGACGCCCGATTGGACGCTGAGCACCAGCTACAGCCACAGCACCTCCAAGCGCAGCCGCAACGAAGGCATCCTGTATCTGCAGGATGAAAGCGGCAACTACAACGACTACCGCTCCGACACGCGCGAAGGCCATCGCTTCGACCAGTGGCAGGCCATGGCCGAGGGCAAGCTGCGCACCGGCACCATCGAGCACCAGGTGACGCTGGGCGCGTCGTGGCAGAAGCAGGTCAACGACTACAGCAGCAACAGCATCTACCAGTGGATCGGCACCGGCAGCATCTTCGGGCAGAACACCAACGCCTATGCCAGCTCGACCGATCTCCTGATGTACCGCAACAGCGACATCACGCAGCGCGCCGTCTTCGCGAGCGACACCATCAAGCTGTCGGACCGCTGGTCGGTATTGGCCGGCCTGCGCAGCACCAACTACGAACAGAGCGGCTACGGCACCGACGGTGTCAGGACTTCGGAGTACGCGAAGAAAGGCGTCGTCACGCCGACGCTGGCGCTGATGTTCAAGCCCGCGCCCGACACCACGCTCTACACCAGCTATGTCGAATCGCTCGAGCAGGGCAGCTCGGTCAGCAGCCTTTACGCGAACAACGGCGAGCTGCTCAAGCCGCTCAAGAGCAAGCAGTACGAACTGGGCATCAAGACCGACCGCGAGCGCTGGAGCGCCACGGCGGCCCTGTTCCGCATCGAGCGCGGCTCCGAGTACGCCAACAGCGCCAACGCGCTGGTGCAAGACGGCCAGTCGATCTACCAGGGTCTGGAATTCGGTGCCTCCACGCGGCTCGGATCGCAGTGGAAAATCGGCGGCAACCTGATGTTCCTCGACACCTCGTACAAGCGCGGCACCAGCAATGTCGGCAACCGCGTGGCGGGCGCGCCGAACTTCGTGGCCACGGCGCAGGTGTCGTATGCGGTGGCGCAGGTGCCGGGCCTGAAGCTCTCGGCCGACGCCAAGTACACGGGCAGCACCATGCTCAACGCGGCGAATCAGCTGAAGCTCCCCGGCTACGCCATCGCCAACATCGGTGCGAGCTATGCCACGCGCATCAACGGGCACGACACCACCTTCCGCGTGGCGGTGAACAACCTGACGAACAGGCGCTACTGGGAATACCAGTACGACAACTACATCAAGCCCGGCGACCCGCGCACCTTCAGCGTGAGCGCCAAGCTGGACTTCTAGGGGTTGGCGCGGCGCCTGCCCGGTAGGATGGAAGCCTTCCTTTCCTCCCAACCGCCGAGCACGCGCTCCCGACGCCATGCCAAACCTCACTGAACTCACTGAAGCCCCGGTCAGCGAAGCCGCCATCGTGAAGGCCGCCCAAGCGCTGCGCGGCCAGGCGGTTCGAATGCTCGAAGAGCTCGTTGCGCACCGCTCTCTGCTGGGGCACGAGCAAGGCGCGCAGGCCTATATGGCGGAGACTTTCGCAAGCCTGGGCCTGCGGGTCCACCAGTTCGAGATCGACGAGGAAAAGATCCGGCGGCATGCGGGCTACTCGCCGTCCATCGTTTCGTACGAAGGGCGCACCAATGTGGTCGGCATTCACCAGCCGGGCGGGCCGGCCAGGGGCCGCTCGCTCATCTTCAACGGCCACATCGACGTGGTGCCGACCGGCGCCGAGGTGCTGTGGACGCATCCGCCGTTCAAGCCCGTGATCGACGGAGACCGGCTCTACGGCCGCGGCTCGGCCGACATGAAGGCGGGCATCGCCGCCTACACGATGGCGTATGCAGCGCTGCAGTCGCTTGGCCTCGAGCCGGCATCGCCGGTCTACTTTCAGTCGGTGGTGGAAGAAGAGTGCACGGGCAACGGCGCGCTGGCCTGCCTGGTCGAAGGCTATCGCGCCGATGCGGCGATCATTCCCGAGCCGCTCGGCGGCATCATGACCTGCCAACTGGGCGTGCTGTGGCTCGCGCTCGAGGTGTTGGGCAAGCCGGTACATGCTTCGGTGGCTCAAACCGGTGTCGGTGCCATCGACTTTTCGCTGTACCTTTTTTCGGAGCTGAAGAAGCTCGAGCAGCGCTGGAACGAGCCCGCCAACCGCTATCGCAATTACGCGCATCACGCGCACCCGATCAACTTCAACCTGGGCAAGATCCAAGGCGGCGAATGGGCGTCGTCGGTGCCCTCGGCCTGCCGCAGCGACATTCGCATCGGCTTCTATCCCGACATGAACGTGGCCCGGGCCAAGGCCGAAGTCGAGGCGGTGCTGGCGGCCGCCTACGCCGCGCATCCGGCGCACGAGAGCCTGAGCTACAGGGTGATCTACGAAGGCTTCCAGGCCGAGGGCTTCGATCTCGATCTGACTTCACCGATCGTCACCGAGCTTTCGAAGTGCTATCAGGACATCGTCGGCGAGCCGCTCGAGCCTGGTGCCTTCACGGGCACGACGGACGCGAAATTCTTCAACATCTACGGACAGACGCCCGCGGTCTGCTACGGCCCCACGGGCTCCAGCATCCACGGCATCGACGAGTGGGTTTCCATTGACAGCCTGATGCAGGTGACCGCCGTGCTGGCAGTGTTCATGGCGCGCTGGTGCGGCGTCAACCGCACCGGTTGATCCTTCCTCCAACAGTCGGGCATGTTTCGCGGCAAGCCGGGCGGATGCTAAATTGGGTCTGGTCACTGGCAGCAAATGCGAAAAACCGACGGATGAATTCACTCAACCTCGCGCTCTTCGACGCACTCGCCGCAGGCTTCTCTCCCTCCCCCACGGTGCTGTGGTTCGCATCGGCGATTGCGTTGGGTTCGTCCTGGGCATGCGCGGCCGTTCTTGGCTGGGTGGCGTGGCGCCGCCCTCCGGAACGCGCCTGCGTGCTGGCTGCGCTGGCCGCGGGAGGCGCGGCTTCGCTGATCTCGCACGAGATCGCGGCTTCCGTCGGCATGCCGCGTCCCTTCATGGTGGGGCTGAGCCCGGCTCACGTTCCGCACGGCGTGCGCGCGGGACTGCCCAGCACCCACGCCTCGGTCATGTTCACCATGGCCTTCCTGCTCCTGCTGCGGCGCGGCTTGCGTGACGTGGGGCTGTTCGTTCTTGCCGTGGCCGCGGTCACGGCCTGGTCGCGCATTTACGTCGGCATTCATTTTCCGTTCGATGTTGCGGCAGGCGCACTGTTGGGTGCGTGCGTTGCCGGTGCCCTGCTTGCGCTGCAGACTGCAGGACGCAAGTTCGCTCCCGAACCCGGAGCCGCCCCGGCATGGCCGCTGCGCGCACTGGCCGGCGGCAAGGCAGGCCCTTCACTGGTGCTGGCGTTCAGCTTCGCCGCTGCATGGATCGGCTTGAACACACCGGAATCGATCGGTCCGGCGCTTCTGGAGGAAAGCGGCCCGGTCGAAAAAAGCACGGTTCTTCTGTACCTGGCCGCGGTGGTCTGCTTTCTGTCGGTTCGCATGGCTTCTCTGTCGCGGCTCGACCGGACGGCCATCTGCAGCGTGCTTCTTGCCCTCGCAGCGCGTGAAGTCGATTGGCATCTGGCGCAATTCGGCGCCTGGATTTTTCTGCCGGTCGCCACGGCCGGCGCGTGGCTGGCGAAACGCGCCTGGTCCGCACGGCATGCCATGCGGTCATGGTGGCAATGGCGGCCGGAAGCCACGACCTTGCTGACCTTTGCAGCGGTCATTGGAACCGCGATCGTTCTCGATCAGATGCCTGGTCCGCTTGCCGATCAGGCGGCCTTCGCCGAGCCGCCTTTAGCCTTTTATCGCTACCTGCTGCTCAGTTTCGAAGAGGTTCTCGAACTGGCCTTGCCGGTTCTGGCGCTGCTGGCCATTCTCCAGACCAGGTGGGGCAGAAACCGGGTGCCGCACGGGCCCTCCTCTTCCTCACGCACAGCATCTGCTGCGCTTTGAACAGATCGCATCGGCAACGCGTCTCGTTGAATCGCCTTACCCTCTTCCAAGTGCGGGGATGGACCCGCCCTCCCGAAATCCGTATGACCTCATCTGCCACGACACGGCACAGGGCGTTTTCTAGGAGAGAGGGCCTGGAGGCGGCTTGATGTGCTCGAGCAGCACGGTACGCAAGGCGCGCTTGCCTCGCGCGTTCTGCGCGCGATATGCCTGCCGCGCCAACTCGATGAAGCGTTCTTCGCCGGGGTCGGGCAGAGGCTCGGTGCTCTGAACCGCATCGAGCCAGAGGGCCGGTTTGCCGCAATGCGCTTCGATCTGCCGCGCCAGCTTGTCCGATATCACACGCCCTTTCTTTATCTGGCTCCACATGCTGGGCGAGACCTGGAGCGTCTCCGCAAACTTCGCGGCAAGGCCTAGCGGCTCAGCGCCATGCACCGCGTGCGCCGCCACGAAGTCACCAAAGAGGATGAGCACGTTGTTTCGACGGATGGATGGCAGTGACATGCTTCGGAATTCGTGCTGCGGGGCTGCGGCGTGGTGAGAAAAAAACACCACGCCCATAAAAAATAGTTGCGCGATGGTGTAAACCCAGTTTACAGTACATCCGTCGACGAAATTGCTTCGTCCCCGTTTCATCCGCAACCAACATCGATTCATCGAGAACTTCGTCAACCACTGGAACCATCGTGCAAGCAAACCTGAACCCACTGAACATTCGACCCGCATCGGGCCGGACGTTCGTGCGCGTCTCGTTTGGCGGCGGTCACAGCCTGACGATGTCCAAGCTGCATTCGCAGCTGAACTCCCTTCCCGCGATTCCGGCCAGCTTGTGGCTTGGACAGCAGTACGAGGATCAGCCGCACCCGGGTGGAGGTAGCGCGTAGGCGCATACCTTCCAAGCTCTCTTGCCAGAGGCCCGGATTCCGAAATGGATCCGGGCCTTTTTGTTTTTTTACCGTGCAGATCTCGATCCGCACCTGACCGCGAATGGCACTCACTGTTGCCGGCCGCCACAGCAGTGATCGCGCTGCCGTGAACTCACCCGCCGAGTGGCGCCGGTGGGTGATCCTTAAAAATTTGCCGCGAGTCGCGCCCCTCACTGGTGGGGCCAACGGCTCGCAAAACTTGCAGCCGTAGCTCAGTCAGGTAGAGCGCAACGTCGCCAACGTTGAGGCCGAGGGATCGAAGCCCTCCTGCTGCTCCATTTCGGGTGTGCCTTTGCAGCACCTCCAGAGGCCAACCGCGTCGACGGCCTGGGGGGATGTGCACGGTCTGGACCCAACCATGTGCAGCGATGTCGACGTGAGCGCGCAAGCGCTCGAATCGCGTGAAGACACAACCGAAATGGAAGTTCGAATACGTACCCCGATGGCGGAATTGGTAGACGCACCGGCCTCAGAAGCCGGGGACGCAAGTCATGAGAGTTCGAGGCTCTCTTGGGGTACCACCAGATTGCTGAGTGCCTAGTTCAACTGGCAGAACACCGGTCTCCAAAACCGGCGGTTGAAGGTTCGACTCCTTCGGTGCTCGCCAGCTATTCGTTGTCGGAGATGTCGTGTTCGTCTAGTTGGCCCAGGACACGTGCCTTTCAAGTACGTAGACGCGGGTTCGAATCCCGCACACGACGCCAGTCACAGACGAATCAACCATTTTGTTATTAACAGGCCGTTCGCCAAGCTGGACAAAGGCACCTGACTTTGACTCAGGCAATCGCACGTTCGAATCGTGCACGGTCTGCCAGGAACATACCAAATATCGGGGCGTAGCGCAGTTGGCAGCGCGGTTGCTTTGGGAGCATCAGGTCGCAGATTCGATTTCTGCCGCCCCGACCACACAAGAGCGAGACCGGGCGATGTAGATCGTTCTCTCGTGGAAACCGGACGCAAAAATTGGGCGTCGCCGGAACTCGTAACCGGACACCATTGGAGCATTGGCCGAGAGGTCCAAGACAGCGGCTCGCTAAGCCATGGTCGCGCAAACGGCTCGTTCGTTTCAATTCCGATCTTCTCCACCACCATTACTGATCCGTTAACTCAGTGGCCAGAGTGCCTCCCTGTCCAGGAGGAAGCCAAGGGTTCAACTCCCTTACGGATCGCCAACTCACACGCCGAGATAGCTCAGATGGTAGAGCGTCGCGTTGAAAGCGCGAGCGTCGCAGATTCGATTTCTGCTCTCGGCACCATCTTTTCTGACCCATTTTCCTCCCGCGTTAGCTCAATTGGATCAGAGCACTGGCCTACGAAGCCGGGGGTTGCACGTTCGAATCGTGTGCGCGGGACCAACCACCTGGAGTGCGAGCAGCATGGGTGACTGCACTGGACTGTAAATCCGGCGTCTCTGACATACGGGGTTCGAAGCCCTGGCGCTCCACCATGACACGCGGGCCTGGTCGAGTGGGAGGTCCGCATCGCCGCTGCGCGCGCGGTCTACATCTTTTTTTTCCTCGGTAGCTCAGTTGGTAGATGCACCGCACTGTTAATGCGGATGTCCCTGGTTCGAGCCCAGGTCGAGGAGCCACATACCCTTTAGCCGCATAGCTCAGTGGTAGAGCACCGTCTTGATAAGGCGGGGGCCGATGGATCGTTCCCATCTGCGGCTACCAGTTCAATGGTGCGCGTAGCTCAATGGCAGAGCAGCGCCCTTACAAGGCGACGGTCGGGATTTCGACATTCCCGGGGCCTGCCACCCTTTATGGCGCGGCTGGCGGAATCGGCAGACGCTCGGCTTTGAGGGCGCCGTGTCCGAAAGGACATGCCGGTTCGACTCCGGCGCCGCGCACCATTTTCCCAGCCGTGGCGCAGTCAGATAGCGCGCGCGCCTCCGAAGCGCGAGGTCGCTGGGGCGGATCCAGCCGGCTGGTCCAACACGCAGACAGAAGATTCTCCGAAAGACCGGCCATGAAAGGAGGCCGACATCATGAAACCCCAAGTTCTTCAGCTCGACATCCAGGGAACGCCTCAAGCGTGGCTCTCGCTCGAGCAGGCTGCATCGCATTACGCCACCGGCTCGGTCGTCTGGGAAGACGGCGCAGGCCCTCTGGCCGCCATGCGCGGAGGTTTCAACGTGGCGCGCGGCGTCGAGTCTCGCCTGGAAATTTCGCCGATCATCGCGCTCAAGGGCTGCGCGAAGGTGAACCTGTTCGATCACACGCCGGTCTTCAATCGCCGCAAGCTCTTCGTGCGTGACCGCTTCACCTGCGCGTACTGCGCGCAGCGCTTCCGGGAGCAGGATCTGACCTGCGAGCACATTCTTCCCGAAAGCCGCGGCGGCGGCTGGGACTGGATGAACCTGGTCGCAGCCTGTCGAACCTGCAACTCGCTGAAAGCCGACAGGACGCCGGAGGAAGCCCGCATGAAGCTGGTCTACCTGCCGTATGTGCCGAGCCGCTGGGAAGACTTTCTGCTGGAAGGCCGCAACGTGCGCGCCGACGTGCATGAATGGCTTGCGAGCAGGCTGCCGAAGGGCTCCAGGCTCAACTGAAAGGGCGCTCCGCAAGGGGCGCCCTTTTCTATTTATGTGCCGCCAATCGAGCTGCAAGAAAATCGAGCAATGCACGGTGCACCGCCGTGCTGTGCCGACGCTGCAGGTAGACAGCCGACAGCCACATGCCGCTGCGAACGAAGTCCGACAGGACGGGCACCAGTCGCCCGCTCTCGATATAGGGTTGCAGCATGACCGATGGCAGATAGACGACGCCGGCCCCCAGTAGCGCAGCCTGGATCAAAGGGCCCGCTTCCGTTGCATCCAGCCTTCCGCGGACCGCGACTTCCAATGGTTGGCCATCCGCTTCGAAGAGCCACTTCGGCAGCGGATTCAGATGGGTGCTGAACAGTGCAACGTGATGCGCAAGCTCGCCAGGGTGCGCAGGTATGCCGCGCTTGCGCCAGTACATGGGCGCGGCGCAGACGCTGAGCTCCATGGGCACCAGTTTTCGAACGATGAGGTTCTCGTTGGCCGAAGCGCCGAAGCGAAGCGCGATGTCGACGCCCTCCTCCGCAAGATCGACCATGCGGTTCGTGAGCACAAGACTGATGCTGACCTCCGGGTAGTGGCCGAGAAAGTCGTTGATCAGCGCCGGCAGTTCCGTCAGTTCCATGCCGTGCGGTGCCGAAATGCGCAGGCGCCCGCTCGGAACCCGCGCGCGATCCTGGAGTTCGGCGCGTGTCGCATCGGCCAGTTCCAGTATGGGCCTGCTCCTGTCGAGCAGCAAGAGGCCCGCGTCGGTGAGGCTGACGGCGCGGCTGGTCCGGTTCAGCAGCCGCACGCCGAAGCGGCGCTCGAGGGTAGCGATGTACTTGCTGACCGTGCCTCTCGACAGCGCCAGATGCCGGGCCGTGCGGGAGAAGCTCCCTGAAGAGGCAACCTCGCTGAAGGTGCGCAGGAGATCCAGGCTGTCCATGATGTTCTCCTTCGTTTGCGCGACGAGCAGCTGCTCAGGAAGCGCCGAGTCCGAGTTTTTTTCTCAGGCTCGCATCCACCGGCCCGGCCGGCATGAAGCGGCGCAGTTTCGTCAGCAGAGACGCCTCCCCCGGCGGCGTGCAACGCATGCGCCATGGGCCGAGCGCCGCCTCGACGATGGTGCCCGCCACGCCGTGCGGCTCGGGCGCGCTGCTCACGCTGTCGGCCACGGAGAGCGACACCAGGTCGCATTCGCGGTCATAGTCCGATATTCGAGCTTTGACACGGGGTGCGTTGGCGTCGAGGTTGGTCCGGGTGAAGGCTGGCTGCACCAGCGTTGCGCGAATGCCAAACTGGCGTACCTCGTGATCGAGCGACTCCGACAGCCCTTCCACCGCGTGCTTGGTGGCCGAATACAGGCCCATGTACGGTGCCGGAAGCACACCGAGCACAGAGCTGACGTTGACGATTCGCCCGCGGCGTTGCGCACGCATGTACGGGAGCACCGCGCGCGTCGTGCGGAGCATGCCGAAAACGTTGGTGTCGAACAGCTCCGCGGCCTCGGCTGTCGCGGTTTCCTCGACCGCACCGATCATCATCATTCCCGCGTTGTTGACCAGCACGTCGATGCGCGTGGCACGGTCGATGACGGATTCGATGCCCCTCTGAACAGAGCCTTCGTCGCGAACGTCCATCTCGACGCACTCGACACCGGGCAGCGCGGGCGCCTTGCGCAGGTCGCGCACGGTGCCGAACACGCGGCAGCCTCGCGCCACGAACATTTCCGCAGCGACGCGTCCGATGCCCGAGGATGCGCCCGTGACTACTACAACCGATGAACTCGACATGACTGGCTCCTTCGATCTCAATGAATGGTGATGAGCCGCATCAGTGCGCGGGCTGCGTGGCGTTGCCGGGTTTGATCCTGAACCAGATCGAATACATCGCCGGCAGGAACACCAGCGTCAGGATCGTTCCCGCGAAGGTGCCACCGATCAGCGTGTACGCCAATGCGCCCCAGAACACCGAATGCGTCAGCGGAATGAACGCGAGAATCGCCGCCAGCGCCGTGAGGATCACAGGCCGGGCACGCTGCACGGTCGCCTCGACAACCGCATGGAACGGGTCGAGCCCCTCCTGCTGGTTGTGGTGGATCTGCCCGAGCAGAATCAGCGTGTTGCGCATCAGGATGCCCGACAGCGCGATGAGTCCCACAAGTGCATTGATGCCGAAGGGCTGCTGGAACAGCAGCAAGGTCGGCACCACGCCGATCAGCCCGAGCGGGCTCGTGAGAAACACCATGACCATCGCGGAGATCGAGCGCACCTGGAAGATGATGATGAGGAGCGTGATCGCCAGCATGATCGGGAACAGCGGCAGCATCGCCGCGGTCGCCTTCTCCGATTCCTCGATGGAGCCGGCCTGGACGATGCGGTAGCCGGCGGGCAGCTTTTGCACCAGCGGCTGCAACTGCGCGGTGATCGCGGTCGACACGTCGGGGGGCTGCAGCCCTTCGGCGATGTCGCCCTGCACCGTGATCGTGGGCATGCGGTCGCGTCGCCGCATGACGGGTTCTTCCATGCGCACCTCGACCTCGCCGACTTGCGACAGCGGAATGCGCTGGCCGCCGGCACCGGCGAGCGTGAAGTCCACAAGCTTCGCGGGATCGAGCCGGGTGCTGCCGGCCGAACGGGCTACCACCTGCACGGTGCGGATGTCCTCGCGCACGGTCGTCACCGGCACGCCGCTCAAGAGGAATTGCAGTTGCTGCGCCACCGCGCTGGAGCTCAGCCCGACAGCCTGCAGGCGGTCCTGCTTCAGCGTGAAGTGCAGCGTGGGCGTGCGGGTCCCCCAGTCGGTGCTGACGGTGCGCATCATCGGGCTGGCATCCATCACCTGTCGCACCTCGCCCGCGATCTTGCGCAGTTCGTTCGCATCGGGTCCGGTGACACGGTAGGCCACGGGGAACGGCGAGTACGGCCCGAACACGAGCTGCGTCACGCGCACCCGCGCCTCGGACGCGAGGCCATCGGCAATGGCCTGACGCAAGCGGTGCTTCAAGGCCTCGCGCTCCTCCTGGCTGGCTGTGCGCACCACGATCTTGGCGAACGAGGGGTCGGGCAGCTCCGGCCCCATTGCGAAGTAGAAGCGCGGCGCGCCCTGCCCGATGTAGGAGGTGACGATCTGCGCCTCCGGCTGCGTGGAGAGCCAGGTCTCGATCTTGGCCGTTGCATCGCTGGTCTGCGTGATGGAAGTACCGTAGGGCATCTGCACTTCGACCAGGACTTCAGGGCGGTCGGAGATCGGAAAGAACTGCTGCTTGACCACGCCCATGCCGAGGATCGACACCACGAACAAGCCGACCACCGCGCCTGCCACCAGCCACTTGCGCGCGATGACGCGCGCCAGCACGCGGCGCAACCGGTTGTAGCGCGGCGTGTCGTAGATCGCGGCATGGCCGCCTTCGATCTTCTTGAAGTTCGGCAGCAGCTTGACGCCCAGGTAGGGGGTGAACACCACGGCGACCACCCACGATGCGATGAGCGCGATGCCGACGATCCAGAACATGTTGCTGGTGTACTCGCCCGCGGTCGATGGCGCGAAGCCGTTGGGCATGAAGCCGACGGCGGTGACCAGCGTGCCCGAGAGCATCGGCGCTGCCGTGTGGCTCCAGGCGTAGGCGGATGCGGCCACATGGCTATAGCCCTCCTCGATCTTCACGACCATCATTTCGATGGCGATGATGGCGTCGTCCACCAGCAAGCCGAGCGCGAGGATCAGCGAGCCGAGCGTGATGCGGTCGAAGTTCTTGCCGGTCGCGGCCATCACCACGAAGACCACGGCGAGGGTGAGCGGCACCGCGGCGGCCACCACGAGGCCCGCGCGCCAGCCCATGCTCAGGAAGCTCACCAACATGACGACTAGCAAGGCCGCAAAGAACTTGACCATGAACTCGTCGACCGACGCGCTGATGTTCACCGACTGGTCCGTGACCTTGGTGAGGCTCAGGCCCAAGGGCAGCTCGGCGTTGATGGCACGGGCTTCCACGTCCAGGGCCTTGCCCAGGTCGAGCCCGTTCCAGCCTTCCCGCATGACGACGCCGATCAGCAAGGCAGGCTCGCCGCCGTTGCGGATCATGAAGGTGGCCGGATCTTCGTAGCCGCGCCTGACCGTGGCCACGTCCGAAAGCTTCAAGGTGCGGCCTTGCGCGATCACCGGCGTGTCGCGGATCTTCTGCAGGGTGTCGAAGGCGCCGTCCAGCCGGATGAACACCTGAGGGCCCCTGGTTTCCACGGACCCGGCCGGGCTCAGCGCGTTCTGGCTGTTGAGCGCGGCGAACACGTCTTGCGGCCCGATGCCCAAGGTTGCCAGCCGGTCGTGCGCGAACTCGACGTAGACGCGCTCCGACTGCTCACCGGCGATGTTGACCTTCTTCACGCCCGACACGTGCAGCAGCCGTTGGCGCAGCGTCTCGGCGTCGCGCACCAGCACGCGCTGCGGTTCGCCCTTGGCCTTCAACGCGAACAAGGCGAAGGTGACGTCCGCGTACTCGTCGTTGATCATCGGCCCGATCACGCCGGCCGGCAGGTTGCCCGCTTCGTCGCCGAGCTTCTTGCGCGCCTGGTAGAACTGTTCCTGCACCTGTGGCGGCGGTGTGCTGTCGAGCAGCGTCAGGGTCGTGAACGCCAGCCCGGGCCGCGTGTAGGTCTCCGTGCGGTCGTAGTAGCGCAATTCCTGCAGGCGCTTCTCGAGCTTCTCGGCAACCTGGTCCTGCATCTCCTGCGCCGTGGCGCCGGGCCAGGCGGTGATGACCGTCATCACCTTGACGGTAAAGGCGGGATCTTCCGCGCGGCCGAGCTTGAAGAACGCGACCAGACCCGCCAACGAGATCAGGCCAATGAGGAACAGCGTGATGGATCGCTCGCGTACGGCCAGCGCCGAGAGATTGAAGCGGCCTTCGCTCATGGGCGGGCTCCGCCTGCCACGGACACGGCGGCGGAGGCGGCGACACGCACCTTCTCGCCTTCGCGCAGCAGATGCGCGCCGAGCGCGACAACCTGGTCCCCCTGCTTCAGTTGACCGGCCACCAGTGCACGCTCGCCGTCCAGGCGCTCGACGGCCACCGGCTGCCAGCGCACGGTTGATGGGTCGCCACCGATGACCCAGACGCCCGTCGCCTTGCCTGTGTCGAACAGGGCGCTGATGGGCACCTGGACGCCACCTGCCTGCGCTGGTTTGCCGTCCGCGATGTCGACCGTCACTGTCGCACCCAAGGGTGCGTTGGCGAGCGCGCCGTCAAGCACGTAGCGCGCCTCGAAGGTGCGCGTGAGCTTGTCGGCCGCATCGGAGAGTTGCCTGAGCTTGACGGGCACGGCAACACCTTCCCTGCCGAACAGCGTGGCCTGCCCGCCGGAGCCGACGACCGGACGCAGCGTTTCGGGCAACTGGACCACGGCCTCCCGGCGTCCGGCCTGCGCCACGCGGACCACCGGCTGCCCGGCGTTGACGACCTGGCCAGGCTCGGCCAGCGTCTCGAGGACCGTGCCGTCCGCATCGGCAACGAGTTCCGAATAGCGATTCGAATTGCGCGCGACCTCGGCCTGCGCTTCCGCCGCACCGAGCTGGGCCTGGGCGGCATCCGCCGCCGCCTTGACCTGGTCGTACGCCGAGGCGGAAATGGCGCCGGTGCCGCGCAGATCGCGAAAGCGCGCTTCTTCGTCGCCGGCCTGCTTCGCACGTGCTCGCGCGGCGCTCACGGCCTCCTGCTGCGCACGCGCCGCCAACCTCAGATCGACCGGGTCGATGCGCATGAGCAATTGCCCGCGCTTGACCGTCTGGCCTGCATCGACGAAGCGCTCCAGAACCTTTCCGGGGATGCGGAAGCCCAGGTCGCTCTGAACCCGCGCGGCTACGGTGCCGGTGAACGAGCGCGATGCCGACGCGGCTGCCTGGACGGTGGCGGCGCGCACCAGCGGTGTCTGGGTGCGCGGGTCGGGCGGCGTCTTGTCGCCGCAGGCGACCAGCGCGAACGGCAAGGCACAGACGAATGCGGATGTAAGGAGGCGGCGCGTGTGCATGAGGGGCCCATTGACGAATCGATCAGGGCCCCGATTCTGATAACAGTGACCATTTTAGTCAATGGTCACAATGAAATTATTCGTCTACGGCGACAAGCTGCGCAGAACCAGACCCGACAGCTGGGCCGGCGCCCGGTCCGTGTGATCGGCGCTGAGCCGCAGGATCAGGGGGTTGACGTAGGGATAAACGACCAGGTAGATGGCCGCTGCGGTCTCGTCGATCGGCGTCTTGCGCTCGAAGTCGCCGGACTCCCGCCCCTGCTTCAACAGCTCGAGGAGCATCTGCCGGATGCACTCCTCGTGAGCGATGGCCGACGGCCAGCGCTCGCTGGCCGCCGAAATGGCGATCTCGTAGAGCTTGCGGTCCTGAAAAAACAGCCGAAGACCCGAATCCACGATGGCCTTGAACATGCGGCGCAGCTTCTCCGGCGGGCTTTCGACCCCGTCGATCGCCGCGCGGATGCCCGCCTGGATCTCGCGCAGGCAGTTCGAGCAGATCATTTCGCCGATCGCCTGCTTGGACTCGAAGAACTTGTAGATGTATGCCTTGGAGAAGCCGATGGCCTTGGCAAGGTCGGAAACCGTGGTCTTCTCGTAGCCGTACTGGCTGAAATGCTCGGTGGCCGCGACGACGATCTGCGCGCGCACGTCGTGATCGGCCGGCCCCCGCGTGGCAGGCGGAGAAGAAGTTGCGTTGTTCATGCCCGGAGCTTACCGCCCGCATAAACAATCGACAACAAGTGACCAAATTGAATTATAGTCACACACTTCTTTTTGCTTTCCCGTCAGCCGTACCGGAGCAATCCATGTCCCAACGTACTCTTGCCCTACCCCTGCTGTTCAGCCTGCTCGCAGGCTGCGCCGTGGGACCCGACTATGTCCGACCTGCCACGACCTTGCCGGACCGCTTCATCGGCGAAGCGGCGCTCGGCCAGCGATCGGCCACCGCCAACGCCGAGCTGGTGACATGGTGGACCGGCTTCGGCGATGCGCAACTGGCGCGCTATGTCGAACAGGCGCTCAAACAGAATCTCGATCTTGCGCAGGCATCCGCCCGCGTGGCGCAGGCCCGGGCCGGGCTGGGTGCCGCGAACGCGGCGCTGCTGCCTTCGGGCAATCTCGGCGCGCAGGCCGCCAGGGCCTACCAGTCCGTGGAAACACCGCTGGGCCAAGTGCTGAACGCGCAGCCGGGGTTCGATCGCTACGGCAACGCCTACGAAGCGAACCTCGGCGCAAGCTGGGAGTTGGACATCTTCGGCGGCCTGCGCCGGGGACGCGAGGCGGCGCTGGCCGACTACCAGGCATCGGAGGCCGGAGCGGCCGCCACGCGCCTGGCCGTGGCCGCGCAGACCGCCGACACCTACATCACCCTGCGCGGCCTGCAAGCCCGCCTGGACATTGCACGCCGGCAAGTTGCAACGCAGCAGGACCTGCTCGCGAAGATCGGCCTGCTCCACGGCAAGGGCTTGGCCACCGAGCTCCAGCTACACCAGGCCGAGGGTGCGCTGGCGCAGGTCCGCGCGTCCGTGCCGACGCTCGAGACGGGCGAGGCCGCGGCGATGAATGCGCTCGACGTGATGCTGGGTGCGGCGCCGGGCGCGCACCGCGCCGAACTCGCGACGGCAGCCGCCATTCCCGCCGCACCACGCATCAGCGCCGCCGGATCGCCTGCCGAATTGCTGCGGCGCCGACCCGACCTGATCGCCGCCGAGCGGCGCCTTGCCGCATCGAACGCCCGCATCGGCGTGGCCGTGGCCGAGTACTACCCGAAGCTGTCGCTAGGGGCAACGATCGGCAGCGCCACGTCGATGGCCAGCGGCAACCTGTTCACCGGGGGCGCAAGCCAGGCCGCGGCCCTGCTCGGCCTGCGCTGGCGGCTGTTCGACTTCGGACGCATCGATGCGCAGATCGAACTCGCCAGGGGGCAGGACGCGGAGCTGCTCGCGGCCTACCGGCTTGCCGCGCTGCGCGCGACTGAAGACGTGGAGAACGCCTTCTCCGCCCTGGTCAAGCGCGAGGAACAGGCCGCCCTGCTCGCGCAGGGAGAGGTATCGCTCGGCCGTGCGCGCGGGGCGTCGTTCGCGGCCTATCAGCGCGGTGTGGTCAGCCTGATCGAAGTGCTGCAGGCCGACGAGAGCATGCTGCGCGTGGCCGATGCAAGAGCGCAAGCGCAAACGGAATCGGCGCGCGCGGCAGTCAGTGCATTCAAGGCGCTGGGCGGCGGCTGGCAGGTTGAGCCCGTCAGAGCGGCGGCAATCGAAGCGCACTGAGATTCCGGATACGAACCAGCGCGGTTCTTCTCTTCTCACCACGAGAAGCGAGCGGCCAGCCGGCGCTCAACCGTTTCGCCGGCTTGCAGGTACTTCTTCACGGTGTTGCGAGACAGGCCTGTGCGCCTTGCAATCTCGCGAATGGACATCTGCTCGCGCAGGCCCCAGCATCTGATGGCGCTCAATGCCGCCACGTCTATCACTCTAGGATCCCTTGCCTTAAAAATGAGCAAGGTAGGGTTTTACGTGGGTCACGTCTTAGCCGGAAATTAGTGCGTTAGCCGGGTCGATTTTCGGTGGCGATCAACAGTCAGGCCCGTCGTCGGCCAACTGGGCGTGCCGACAATCTGCGACTCGTCAAGCGACAGCAGATTGAGGTTGGCATCTTGAGGCCTAGTCGATCTTGAAGTTCGAACGCCTGATTTCGTCGGCTCACACCGGAAGCTTCCTTTATGCGAGGTCGAACGTCTGCACCCCCATGGACGGACTTTCGGCCAGCGCCCGCCACAGAGAAGATCCAGACCGCCTGCTGGCCACGGTGGGGCTCACCGGTGTCGCGATCTAACAGGCGCTGGCTTGCTAAATGCGGACAAGCCAGCATTCACGACGATCAGCGACGTCACGCGCGCAGCGCGGCCTCCACTGCCAGCGCCACCGCCGCCAGCCGCGCATCGTCGCCGCGCACCGACGACAGCATCAACCCGACCGGCCACTCGCCATCGCGCTGGCAGGGCAGGCTGAAGGCGCAACCGTCGAGGAAGTTGATCGCGAAGGTGTTGCGCAGCAGCAGGCCGTTGGCCTTGAAGAAGGCCTCGTCGGTCGCCAGCGCATCGATGGCCGGCGCGACGATCGGCACCGTGGGGCACAGTAGCGCGTCGAAGCCTTCGAGCGCGCCTTCGACGCGGCCGATCCAGTCGCTGCGGCGATCCTGCATGACGATGTAGTCGGCCGCGCTCACCGACATACCGAGGTCGACGCGTGCCGCGACGCGCGGGTCGAAGCGGGCGCGCTGCGCGCCGATGCGTGCGCGGTGCACGGCCGAGGCCTCGACCGGCGAGAAGCCGCCGGGGGCGTTGATCCGTGCGATTTCGGCCAGCTCGGCCAGCGGGATGTCGACCACGATGGCGCCGGAGGCCGACAGCACGCCCAGCGCGCGGTCGACGGCCTGGGCCACGGCCGGCTCGATGCCGTCGAACATCAGCGTGCGTGGCACCGCCAGGCGCATGCCCTGCAGCGGCCGGTGTCGCACCGCGAGCGGCGTGTCGGCAATGGCGGCATCGACCAGCAAGCAGTCGGCCACGCTGCGCGTCATCGCGCACACGGTGTCGAGCGAGCGCGCGAGCTCGAACGCGCCGGTGCGCGGCACGCGCGACTGCGTGCTCTTGAAGCCGACCAGGCCGCACAGCGCGGCCGGGATGCGGATCGAGCCGCCCGTGTCGGAGCCCAGCCCTGCCACCGCCAGGCCCAGCGCGACGGACACCGCCGCGCCCGACGACGAGCCGCCGGGGATGCGCGCCACCGCGGCGTCGGCCGGGTTGCGCGGCGTGCCGTGGTGCGGGTTGATGCCGACGCCCGAGAAGGCGAACTCGGTCATGTTGGTCTTGCCGACGATCGCCGCGCCGGCCTTTCGCAGGCGCGCGACGGCCACAGCGTCCGCCGTCGCGGCGGGCTCGCCGGCGCACACGACGGAGCCGGCCATCGTGGTCTCACCGGCCACGTCGTACAGGTCCTTGATGGTGACGGGCAGACCGGCCAGCGCGGGCGGCACGACACCGGCACGCTGCGATGCATCGGCATGGCGCGCAGCGGCCAAGGCGGCGTCACTGTAGAGCTGCGTGAAGACATGCTTCGCCGCGTCGGACGATGCGCCTTCGAGGGCTTGCACAACCCATGCTTCATGAGAGGTTTCGCCGCGCGCAATGCGCTCGCGCAGCACGGGAATGGTGGCGTTCTTCATGCCCGTCACGCTACCACTTCCAGTGCCTGCACGGCGTAGCGGTGGACGATGCGGCGCTGCCGCCGCGGGTCGCGGATCTCGATCTCCATCTCGGCCGCGGGTCGGATGCCCTCGCCGCGCGCATTGGGAATCGCGCCCAGGGTTCCGCAGGTCATGAAGCGCCCTTCGGCGCCTTCGGCGGTGTAGATGCCGTCGCGCAGTGCGCCCAGCGGCCGGATTGAGGCGAAGGTGCCCGTCTGGTAGTCGACCCACCGCCCGTCCTCGAGGATGCGCGAGCGCAGTTCGAGTTCGTCCTGGTAGGCGGCCACGTCGGACCAGCGCCAGGCGGCGGTGGCCAGCGGCTTGGCGCACATCTGCTTGGAGACGGCGACCGAGTAGGTCTCGACATGGCGATCGGTGTGGTCGGACGCGACCGTCAGCCACCACTCGCCGCCGGCGAAGAAGAGCATCGGCTCGGCCTCGCCCGAGCTCTGGGCGCCGAGCGCCTCGATGGCGGGCGACTGCGTAAGCAGGCCCGCGCCGACGCGGTAGTACAGCGGCACGCTCGATGGCCGCGGCACACCGATGGCTTCGAGCTCTTCGATGTGGTGTTCGATGGCGGCGGCGTCGCGGCCGGTCCAGCCGGCGATGACCAGTTGGCGCGGCACGACCGACAGCAACTGCGTGGCACGGGTGCCGTCGCCCATCACGGATTCGCAGGCGAAGGAAAGGGTCAATGACATGAAGGCAGGCTCCGCGAAAAAAGGAATCACATGAGGTAGGCCGGCAACCACAGCGCGATGGCAGGAAACACCATCAGCACGATGATCGCGAACATGTAGACGGCCATGAAGGGCATCACGCCGGCGAACACATCGGTGATGGGCCCCGGCTGGCGTCGCATGCCCTGCAACACATAGAGCACGGTGCCGTCGGGCGGGCTGATCATCGCGATCTCCACGAGCATCGTGATCACCACGCCGAACCAGATCGGGTCGTAGCCCAGCGCCGTGACCACTGGGAACAGCAGCGGGATAGTGGTAATCACCATCGACATGCCTTCCATGAAGGTGCCCAGCGCCAAGTAGAAGCCGATGATCACCAGCATGATCACCCAGCCCGGGAACGGCAGGCCGGTGAGGAACTTCGCCAGCATCTGGGGGATGCCCAGCGCCGAGAGGATGTAGTTCAGGAAGTACGCCCCGAACAGTATCAACGCGATCATCGACGTGGTCCGCGCGGTCGCCTTCATCGACTCGGCGAGCATCTTCCACTTGAGCTTGCGGTCGACCAGCGCCAGCACCAGGCTCCCTGCCACGCCGAGCGCGGCCGACTCGGTGGGCGTGGCCCAGCCGGCGTAGATGGTGCCCAGCACCAGGCCAATCAGCAGCGCCGTGGGCACCAGGTCCGACAGGCTGGCGATGCGGTGCTGCCAGGTGATGGCCTTCGAGGCCTCGTCCCCATGCAGTTTGAGCTTGTAGCTGTAGTACAGGATGACGGCCGTGAACAGCCCCACCACCAGGATGCTCGGACCCACCGCCGCCAGGTACAGCGCGCCCACCGAGGTCTCGGTGATCAGGCCGTAGATGATGAAGGTGATGCCAGGCGGAATCAGATTGCCCAGCGCGCCGCCGGCAGCCAGCGAGCCCAGCACCAGCTTGGGCGGGTAGTGGCTCTTCTCGAAGTAGGGCAGCGCGACCGAGCCCATGGTGGCGGCGGTCGCCACGCTGGAGCCGGCCACGGCCGAGAACACGCCGCAAGAGATGATGTTGGTGTGCAGCAGGCCGCCGGGCAGGCGGCCCATCCAGATGTTCAGCGCGCGGTAAAGCCGCTCCGAGAGGCCGGCGCGCAGCATCACCTCCCCCATCAGGAGGAACAGTGGCACCGAAACCAGCACGAAGTTGGTCGACGGGCTCCAGATCATCTCGCCGATGAAGTTCCAGAAGGGACGGTCCGACAGCGCATAGCCTGCCAGCAGCGACAGCACCGCAAGCGCGGCACCCACGTAGATGCCGCCGGCGAAGAAGCCGATGAAGGCCACAAGCACCGACGCCAGCGCCCACCAGGGCACGCCCGAGGTGGCGATGGCGGCCGCATGGTCGTGCATGCCGAACAGCGAGGCGCCGCCGATCAGCAGGCCGATCGCGACGATGAAGACGATGGCGATCATCGAGGGGCTCCTGTCGCCGTGGAAATGGCGGGTTGTTGCATGCCTTGCTGTGCTTCGGCCACGGCCTCCAGCGTCTCGGCGGCTTCGTCGACGTAGGTGCGCGCCATCAGCATGCGGTCCATGCCGTCGGCGTCGCCGGCCGCCAGTTGGCGCACGGCGCGGGCCGCGAGCGCGACGACGGCCAGCAGCATCAGGACCAGGCCACCAGCCCACAGGCCCTGCGGAATGGCCAGCGGCGTGTGCAGCGCCGAGAGGTCGGTGGCACCGAAGTCCCACGAGTCCTTGGTCAGCGAGAAGGCGCCCCAGGCGAAGAAGCCCGAAGCGACCATCAGCGCGATGAGCGACGCCAGGTGCAGCCACACCCGCACCTTCAGCGGCATCTTCTGCACCAGCACGTCGATGCGCACATGGCCACGCTCGAAGAGCGTGCCCGCTAGCCCCCAGCTCATGCCGATGGCCATCAGGTAGCCGGTGACTTCGGTGGTCGCCTCGGTCGAGAAGCCCAGCAGGCGCCGGGCCGCGATGTCGAAGCAGATCAGCAGGGTGATCAGCAGGTAGCACCAGCCGGCGACTGTCATCGCCTTGGCGCTCACCCATTCGAGCGCACGGAACATCACTTGGCCACGTACTTGATGCCGGTGATCGGGGCGATCACTTCGGTGTACGTCGTCGCGCAACGGTCGCCGCAGCGCTTGATCCAGCCGGGCAGCACGTCGTCGGCCAGGTGCTTCTGCAGCGACGCGATCACGCCGGCTTCGGGCTTGGCCTCGACCATCGGCTTCTTCATTAGCGTGTGCAGCTTGCAGCCGGCAGCGCGGCCGACGTTGCAAGCGATGCCGTCGTTGGTGGCTTCGACGCCGAGCTTCCACTGTGCTTCCTGCACTTCGCCCAGCGTCTTCTCGAATTGGGCGCGAACGGCTGGGTCGAGCTTGTTCCACCAGGCCAGGTTCACGAAGTAGCCCGAGGTCGACCACGACAGCGGCAGCGTGTAGAGGTGCGTCGTCACTTCCGGCCACTTCACGCCGTTGCCAGAACCGGCACCGGTGATGCCGCAGTCGACTGTGCCGCGTTCCAGCGCGGTGTAGACCTCGCCGAAGGCCAGTGACACGGGCTGGCCGCCGAGCGACTTGATCAGGTCCGACGCCGACGGGCCGTTGGTGCGCACCTTCAGGCCCTTGAGGTCAGCCAGGCTCATGACCGGCTTGCGGCAGAACAGCATCTGACCCGAGAACGGGTAGGTCGCAACCAGCTTGATGCCCAGCCGCTCCAGTTCCTTGTTGGCGACCGGCACCATCGCGTCGGCCACCTTGCGGGCCTGGGCGATGTCGGCGTTCATGCCGGCCAGGTCGAGGCCGTCGAGCATGGGCACGTCGCCCGACACGGTGGTCAGCGGCGCGGCGGCGAGGTCGACCTGGCCGGAGCGCACCAGGCGCAGCACTTCAGGGCCATTCACATTGCGTTCGGGCCAGGACGACAGCGTGACTTCGACGCGGCCGTTGGTGGCCTTGGCGATGCCGTCGCGCAGCAGCGGCTGGTCGACCTTGGTGTACTGCGGCAGGTTGGGTGCCACCTGCGTGATGGCCTGCACGGCGATCTTTGGGCCGGCCGGCACCTGGGCGATGGAGGTGACGGCGGTACCGGCGAGCAGCATGACTGCGACAGCGACGGATGCGAGGGAAGACAGAGAAGGCTTCATCGAGAACTCCTGAAGAAAGAAGAAAAACAGCGCCTAGAAACTGGCGATGGTCGGCAGGTTGGTGCGGTACATCGCGACGTTGCGGACCTCGGCCACGTGCCGCAGCGGCACGCCGGCCTCGAGCAACGCCTCCTCGAATGAGAAGGAGCAGCCGATGACGAAGCTCGCCAGGTCGTCGCGCCAGAAGGCGCCCACGTCCTGCACTTCGTCGACCAGCACGCCGTCGCGCCAGATGCGGTAGAGCGGCAGGTCGCCGCGGATGTCGATGTCGGCGCCCAGCGTCGGCAAGGCCCGGTCGCCCGGTTCCGACACGGCGAGCAAAGGGCACGGCTTGGGGTTGCGCTGGCAGAACCGAAGGAAGTCGTCAGCCTGAGCCTTCGGCAGGATCGCGAGGTTGCCCTGCACATGGCCCGGCGCCATGCCGGCCGTGTGGCCGCCGTAGCGCCCGCTGCGCATCAGCAGGCGCGCGTCGCGGCCAGTGGGCGCCATGGCAGCGAGCGAGGAGCTCGAGGCGCTCATTCGTAGTACTGGATTTCGAACATCACGCAGCCGGTGCGAGAGACGAAAGGGCCGTGCACGGCGCCCGGCGGGCGGCAGGCAAAGGTGTAGGGGCCGAAGGCCTCGCCGCCCTCGCCTTCGGCGTCGCAGCCGACCACCAGCTCGCCTTCGACGATGAAGACCTCTTCATGGAAATCGTGGACCACCGGCCGGTCGATCAGCGCGCCGGCCGACCAGCGGGCCAGCCGCGTGCGCGAGCCGGTGCCAGCCGCCGTGTCGAGGTTGTCGGCCAGGATGATCTCATCGATGCGCCCGGCCGAGCAGGGCACGGGCGACCATTCGGTGGACGCGTCGTCAGGGCGGATCGCGAAGAACTCCCGATGTCTTTTGGCGGTCATGGACTTGTGCATGGCGCGCAGTGTTGCCCCTCACCTCCGCAGGGTCAAACGGGAAATTCTTTCGGTAACCCATAACGTTTCGTGATGCACAGCCCTGGCGCACCACGCCGCCCCAGCATCGGGCGCGATGTGGGCCGGATCAGGGCGCGAGCACGTCGTCGCGGCAGGTCGCGATGAACTGCTCGCACGCAGCCTGTGCCATGCCGACCAGCGCTTCGGCCAGTGGCGACGCCGGTTCCAGCCGCATGCTGGCCACCAGCGGCAGCGGGGTCGGCACCGGATCGACGTCGAGCACCACCAGCTTGCCCTGGCGCAAGTCCTGCTGGATCACGGCCAGCGGCAGCAGCGCCGTGCCGAAGCCGGTGCGCGCCAGGGCGACCATGGCGCCCAGCGACGAGAAGTAGCTCACCCGCAGGTTGGCGCAGCCGCCAGCGTTCTGTGCGATGTTGCGGTAGACGCTCGACTCCCGGTTGAAGGAAATGATGGGCTGCTCCGCGATGTCGGCGAAGGACAGCAGCTTGCTCGACGGAAACTTGAGCGCCAGCGAGGGGCTGGTCACCCAGCGCATCGCGAGGTTGGCGATGCGGCGGTTGTCGATGAAGCCGGGCGTGATCTCCTCCGCCAGGATCGCGCAGTCGATGGTGCCCCGCAGCAGATCATCGCGCAGCCGCGGCGTGATGTCGGAGACGAGTTCCAGCGTGGCGTTGGGGTATTTCTCAGCAAAGCGCGAGAACAGGTCGGGCAGCCAGGTGTGGGCCACCGTCTCGTTCACGCCGATGCGCAACATGCCGGAGAAGGCGTCGGACTGCCCCATCGCGGCGACCATGCGGGACTGCAGCTCCAGCATGCGCTCGGCGTAGGGCAGCAGCTCGGTGCCATGGTAGGTGAGCAGCACGCCGCGATGCTCGCGGTCGAACAGGCGAACGCCGAACTGCTCTTCGAGCGTCGCGATGCGGCTGGAGATGCCGGCCTGGGTCGTGTGCATCTTTTCGGCGGCAGCCTTGAAGCTGCCCAGCTTGGCAACCCAGACGAAGGCCTCAAGAAAACGCACGTTCATGCGCGGAGTCTACGGGCAGGCCGGCCCGGCCGGCCGCGGCTCACTCGCCGCGCGTGGCGGAACGGGCCCGCGCGTCGGTCACTTTGCCAACATCGCGGAGCGTCACCGGGCTGCGGGGGACTCACCTCGGGCCCAGGCGCCGATTACGTCGGTTCGGCGGGGCGTTGCGCCGCACGAAAGCGGTCGAAGCCGCTGCGCGGATTGAAGCGGATGACCTATGGCGGGATGAGCTGGCCGGTAATCCCATCCCGACGGCAGCGAGCTGGCACGTAGTCGATGATGAGAGCCGCGGAAAGCTGCACTTCTGTCGAAGTATGAAAAGTATGCTGAGCATAGGAGCCAGTCCTCATTGGGGCCAGCAGCGGTCGTCAATTGGGAGCCTACAACGGAGCGTCGGGTGAGCGCGTACGCACTGACCGCGCCCCATCGCTTGCTCCTTCAGGAAGTCCAGCGGTCTCGGGCCGATTGCGCCGCTTGGCGTGCCGTCTCGATGGCGAAGCCCCGTCGCTCGCGGAAAAGGGCTCTCTGGCGCCCGAAGGCGAGCGCCGACTCGATGCGGAAACACGCAGCTCAAAGCGCGCCTTAAGGCAGCATCAAGTGCGGACGAACTGGAGAAGAGGCGTCAGGAGAGCGAAGGGGGCCCACGCGCCGGCATGGGCGCCGCGGCGGCCGCGGCAATGTGCGCGGCTGCAACTGCCCCCACCGCATGGGCGAGCGGCATGAGTACAGGCAGTTCTAGGACCGGTGTTGCGGGCGGGGTACCAGCCAGCATGCACAGCGGGCAGTCCATCTGGTCCGTCACGAGTTCTTGCACGCCGTCGTCTGTGTGAACGATGGCCTTGACCGAGCCGGTGGCCGAGCAGATCAACTCCAAGGGCTGCGGATGCACCATCGGAGAAGCAATGGCCGCGCCGAGAGACAAGGCAAACCACAGCAGCACCCATCGGATCAGATCGGCTGCAGGACGCCGCTTGCCCGCGTTTGGCGGATGCGTGTGGGTCACGGCGCGTGAACTCATAGGCTCAGATTATCGGCCGGCGCGTTTGGTCAAGCCGGATGGATTTCGGTCTTGCGGGAGTGACGAAACCTGGTTTCGATATCCGATGCCGACATGGGCGTTTTTTCCATCTGGATGTCTCCGCAACCCGTCAACGTCGGGACGTCGCACTCAATGTTCCCTTGGCTGTTGAATTCCGCCGATCTCTGACCCGAGATTGGAGTGAACCCCATCGACTGGACCACCGGGGAAAGATGAACTGATACGCTGGCTGGGCCTTCATAGAAGGAGAAGGTCCATGTCCTCAAGAGATCCGTATCGCGGGCACTCTGCGCAGTTCAAGCTGCAGCTGTGCCATGACATCCGCTCAGGCACCCTGGGCCGGCGCGACGCCCCTGCTCACACCATGCCCAGGGTGTAGATGCAAACATGGGCAAAAGCATGGGCACGCAGCGTACAAGCCATCCCCCAAGCGGGGCGGACAACAAAAAGCCCCTGTAGCAGCAGAGCTGCGACAGGGGCTTGTGTTTGGCGGAGTGGACGGGACTCGAACCCGCGACCCCCGGCGTGACAGGCCGGTATTCTAACCAACTGAACTACCACTCCTGGTAGACAACGTTCACTCCTTGCGGAGCCAAGTGCTGACGACTTGTGCCGGCTTCACTTGCGTGAAACTGGCGACCCTACGGGGATTCGAACCCCGGTAGCCACCGTGAAAGGGTGGTGTCCTAGGCCTCTAGACGATAGGGTCAAAACCTTAGGAACCGTGCTGAGATCAGCACTTATCTTCTCGACACTTTGATGGTGGAGGTAAACGGGATCGAACCGATGACCTCTTGCATGCCATGCAAGCGCTCTCCCAGCTGAGCTATACCCCCGTGTGGGTGTCGAGCCTCGAATTATAGACCGAAAAATCAGGCCCTTTTCAGACGCTCCACAACTTTTTCACGAGAAAAAATTGCGAGCACCGAATCGAGGGATGGCGTCTGCGGTGTTCCCATCACGAGGACGCGAACCGGCATGGCCAACACAGGCATTTTCACAGAATGCGCGGCCAGAACTTCCTTGATGGCCGCGGCGATCGAAACTTTTTCCCACGGCACGTTCGCGAGCTTCTCGGCGAGCGTAGCGATAACGGGCTTCACCGCATCGGTGACGTGCTGCGTGCGATCGGCTTCGCTCGGCGTTACGTCCGCGTAGAACGCGGCGGCCCAGTCGGCCAGGGCAACCGTGGTCTCGCAGCGGTCCTTGAAGAGCGCGCAGATGGCAGCGAGGCGATCGTCGGCCTCGATGCCGCGCTTCTTCAATTGCGCAGCCACCAGCGGTGCGAGCTCTGCATCGGCCTTGGCCTTGATGTACTGCGCATTGACCCACGCCAGCTTTGCGGCGTCCCATTGCGCGGGGCTCTTCGACAGGTGCGACCCGTCGAACCAGCTCACCATCTGCTCGCGCGTGAAGAGCTCGTCGTCACCGTGGCTCCAGCCGAGGCGCGCCAGGTAGTTGAGCATGGCTTCGGGCAGGTAGCCGTTCTCTTCATAGGCCGTGACGCTCACGGCACCGCGGCGCTTGGAGAGCTTCTGACCGTCGTCGCCGAGGATCACCGGCACATGGCCGAACTGCGGCAGCGGCGCACCCAGTGCGCGAAAGATGTTGATCTGCCACGGCGTGTTGTTGATGTGCTCGTCGCCGCGGAACACGTGCGTGATGGCCATGTCCCAGTCGTCGACCACCACGGCGAAGTTGTAGGTGGGCACACCGTCGGGCCGCAGGATGATGAGGTCGTCGATCTCGCGGTTGTTGATGGTGATCTCGCCCTTCACCAGGTCGTTCCAGGTCACGTCGCCTTCGGGCGGATTGCAAAAGCGCACCACCGGCGGCACGCCTTCGGGCACGGGCTGCAGCACCTTGCCCGGCTCGGGGCGCCAGCGGCGGTCGTACAGCGTCTTTTCGCCGCGCGCGCGTTGCGCCTCGCGCATTTCATCGAGCTCGGCCGGCGTGCAGTAGCAGTGGTAGGCCGTGCCGGCCGCGAGCATTTGCGCGATGACTTCGCGGTAGCGCTCCAGGCGCTGCATCTGGTAGATGGGGCCTTCGTCGTAGTCGAGGCCGAGCCAATGCATGGAAGCCAGGATCTGGTCGGTCGAATCCTGCGTGGAGCGGGCCACGTCGGTGTCCTCGATGCGCAGCACGAACTCGCCGCCATGGTGGCGCGCGTAGGCCCACGAGTAAAGCGCGGTGCGCGCCGTGCCCAGGTGAAGAAAACCCGTGGGGGACGGAGCGATGCGGGTGCGAACTTTGCCGGTCATGAGGTCGATCAGGATTTCAGGGTGCTCAGGCCGCGGAGCAGGTCGGCCTTGATGTCGTCGATGTACTCGAGGCCGACCGCGACGCGGATGAGCCCCTGGCTGATGCCGGCGGCCTGGCGCTGCACTTCGGTCAAGCGGCCGTGCGAGGTGGTGCCGGGGTGCGTGATGATGGTCTTGGTGTCGCCGAGGTTGGTGGCAATGCTCACCACGCGCGTGCTGTTGATCACGTGGAAAGCATTGGCACGAGCCGTTTCGGGATCGCCGCCGACCACGTCGAACGACACCACCGCCCCGCCCTGCCCCGACTGCTGGCGCATGGCCAGTTCGTGCTGGGGGTGCGAGGCAAGGCCAGGATAGTAGACGCGCGCAATGCCGGGCTGCGTTTCGAGCCACTGCGCCACGGCCAGCGCATTGGCGCACTGCGCCTGCATGCGAATGCCGAGTGTTTCCAGGCCCTTGAGCACCACCCACGCATTGAACGGCGACAGCGCCATGCCGGCCGTGCGAACCACGGGCCCGAACACATCGACGATGAGCTTCGACGGACCGCAGATCGCGCCGGCCATCACGCGGCCCTGGCCGTCGAGGTACTTGGTGCCGGAATGAATGACGAGATCGGCGCCCAGTTCGGTCGGGCGCTGCAGCGCGGGCGTGCAAAAGCAGTTGTCGACCGCGAGCAGCGCGCCGGCGCCGTGCGCCAGGTCGGCCAGCGCGCGGATGTCGCACACCTCGGTCAGCGGATTGGTCGGCGTTTCGGCGAACAGCAGTTTGGTATTCGGCTTCATGGCCGCGCGCCATTCCGCCACGTCGGTCTGCGAGACGAAGGTGGTCTCGACGCCGAACTTGGCGAACTCCTTGCCGAACAGGTTGAGCGTGGAGCCGAACACCGAGCGCGAGCAGATCACATGGTCGCCCGCCTTGAGCAGGCCCATGCACATCATGAGGATGGCGCCCATGCCGGTGGAAGCGCCGATGGCGGCTTCCGTGCCCTCCATGGCCGCAAGCCGCTGCTCGAAGCTGGTGACCGTGGGGTTGGAAGTGCGCGAGTAGGTAAAGCCTGCTTCGGTGCCGGCAAAGCGGCGCGCCGACGTTTCGGCATCGGGCTGCACAAAGCCGCTGGTCAGGAACAGCGCTTCGGAGTGTTCGCCGTGCTGGCTGGGCGCCAGGCCGGTGCGCAGCGCGAGCGTGTCGCGATGCAGTCCGGGCGGCAGGGTTCGTTCATCGGTCAATTCAGCTCTCACTCGCTGTGATTGGGAAGCGCAAGGCGCGAAGAATCTTCTTCGGTCTCTTCGATGCGCGGACGGTTGCCGTTCATGCGCGAGATGGCTTCGGTGTCGATATCGCCGGTCACGTACACGCCGTCGAAGCAGGAGGCATCGAAACCATTCAGCTTGGGGTTGAGCGAGCCGATGGCGCGCTTCATGGCATCCACGTCCTGGTAGATCAGCGCGTCGCAGCCGATCAGCTCACGGATCTCCTCGACCGTGCGGTCGTGTGCCACCAACTCGTCCTTGGTGGGCATGTCGATGCCGTAGACGTTGGGATAGCGCACCGGCGGCGCGGCGCTGGCCAGGTAGACCTTGCGCGCACCGGCATCGCGGGCCATCTGCACGATTTCGCGGCTGGTGGTGCCGCGCACGATCGAGTCGTCGACCAGCAACACATTGCGGCCCTTGAACTCGCTGGCAATCACGTTGAGCTTCTGGCGCACCGACTTCTTGCGCACGCCCTGCCCCGGCATGATGAAGGTGCGGCCCACGTAGCGGTTCTTCACGAAGCCCTCGCGGTACGGCACGCCCAAGAGGTGCGCGAGCTGCGTGGCACTCGGGCGGCTCGATTCCGGAATGGGAATGATCACGTCGATCTGGTTCGGCGGCACGGTGGACACCACGCGCTTGGCCAGCGTTTCGCCGAGATTGAGCCGCGCTTGGTACACCGAAATGCCGTCGAGCACCGAGTCCGGACGCGCCAGGTAAACGAATTCGAAGATGCAGGGGTTCAGCGTGGGCGCTTCGGCGCACTGCATCGAGTGCACTTTGCCTTGCAAGTCGATGAACACCGCTTCGCCGGGCTCGATGTTGCGTTCGAACACGTGGCCCGAACCTTCGAGCGCCACCGACTCGCTCGCCACCATGACGGTGCCGTCGGCATTGCGGCCCATGCAGAGCGGGCGAATGCCGTAGGGGTCGCGGAAAGCCAGCAGGCCGTGGCCGGCGATCAGCGACACCACGGCATACGAGCCGCGCAGCCGCTTGTGCATGTTCTTGACTGCGGCAAACACCTCGGCCGGGTTCAGCGGCACGCCGCGCGACGCGCGCTCGAGCTCGTGCGCCAGCACGTTGAGCAGCACTTCCGAATCGCTCTCGGTGTTGGTGTGGCGGTGGTCGGTGGAGAACAGTTCCGCGCGCAGCGCATGCGCGTTGGTGAGGTTGCCGTTGTGCACCAGCACGATGCCGAAGGGCGCATTCACGTAGAAGGGCTGCGCCTCTTCTTCGCTGTAGGCATTGCCCGCCGTCGGGTAGCGCACCTGGCCCAGGCCCACGTTGCCCGGCAGCCCGCGCATGTTGCGCGTGCGGAACACGTCGCGCACCATGCCCTTGGCCTTGTGCATGAAGAACTTGCGTTCAAGCAGGGTCACGATGCCGGCCGCGTCCTGGCCGCGATGCTGCAGCAGCAGCAAGGCGTCATAGAGCAGTTGATTGACGGGTGCGTTACTGACAACGCCGACGATTCCACACATGAACGATTCCTCTCAGGGCAGGTAGCTTGCCAACTTTTCAGGCAGCGCGGGTTTCAGGCCCTGCAATGCCGCATCGAGAACAATGGCGCTGTGCGATTCGTGCCACCAGGCACTGTCGCTCAACGCCAGCAAATGAACAATGACCGCCAGCACGAGCAGGGCAACCGCACCCCGCGCCGCTCCGAAGGCCCCACCCAATATCCGGTCCACCGGCCTGAGGCCGACAGCCGCAATCAGCTTTCGCGTCAGCGCGGCCACCAGGCCCACGCCGAACGCCACCGCCACGAACACCAGCACGAAGGCCAGCGGATAGCGCCAGGTGGCCTGCGGGTCGCCGAACGGCAGCCAGGCCGCCACATCCGAAGCCAGCCATTGGGCGGCGATGAAAGCAGCCACCCAACCCGCCAGCGAAATCACTTCGAACACCAGGCCTCGCCACAGGCCGAACAGCATCGACACGATGATGAGCGTGACGGCGATCCAGTCGAGCAGGGCCACGGCAGCGAGCGATGGCTACTACAACGTGAGGATGGCGGCCGACAAAGACAAGCCCTTGACCTTCTCCGCCGCCTTGTCCGCCTCGGCGCGTGAGCTGAACGGGCCGACACGCACACGCGTGCGCTCGCCGTCGGCCGTCTTGGCCACGTGCACATAGGTCTTCAGGCCCGCCTTCTCGAGTTTTTGCCGCACTTCGCGCGCCTTGTCGGAGTCCGCGAAGGCGCCGACCTGCACCACGAAGCGGCCGCCGTCTTCGGCTGCGGCGGGCTTGGTGCTGGTAGAGGAAGGCTTGCCTTCGAGCAAGGCGCGGGCGCGGTTGCCGTCGTCGGCCGAGGCCGGCTTGGGAGCTGCGGGCTTGGGTTCGGGTTTGGCTTCCGGCTTGGGTTCGGGCTTTGGCTTCGGCTCGGGTTTGGGTTCCGGCTTGGGCTCGGGCTTTGGTTCAGGCTTGCGCTCCGGCTTGGGCTCGGCGGCGGGCTTTGTTTCGGCCGGAGGCGTGTTGGCCGCTGGTTTGCCGGGGTCGATTTCGGTGCCGTCGGCAGTCTCGGTGATCATGCGGCCACCCGTCGACGGCGCCGCGGCAACGCGCGAGCCGCCGTCGGTTGCACCCGTGGGTGCGGCGGGTGCCGGCGTTGCAGGCACCGGCAATGGCTTGACCTTGTTGCGATCGGGAATCTCGATGGGGATGTCGACCGACACCGGCCGCGGCTGGGTGTCGAACAACAGCGGAAAGCCGATGACGCCGAGCAGCACCAGGACAGCCGCGCCCACCAACCGGTGCCGCGCGCGGCGGCGCATGGTTTCGACACTTTCCGCGGGAACGGCAGCCGGTGCGCTGCGTCCTTCGTTGCCTTGCTGGCCGCGCGTGCGGAACTTGAAAAACGCCATGAAGTTCGATCCCTGAAGGAGTGCAGCGAGGTGGTGCCAGATGGTGCGGACGGCTCGGCGATCAGCCGCCGGGCAGCAGGTGTTTGGCTTGCAGCCGCGGAGTGCCGTGCTCCAGCACGCCACCCACGGTGAAGAACGATCCGAAGACCACGATTCTATCAGCGGGGTCCGCGTGCTCGATGGCTGCGCGCAGCGCTTCCATCGGCCCCGCATGCACGCTGCCGGAGGCATCGACACGCGTGTTCTGCGCCTGCCAGCTCGCGAGCAGATCGCTCGCCTTGGCGGCGCGCGGCGTCGGCAGATCGGTGAAGTACCAGCGGTCGATCATCGGCCCGATGCGCGCGAGGATCGGCGCCAGGTCCTTGTCGGCCATGACACCGAACACGCCGTGCGTGGTGGGGTAGAAACCCATGGCATCGAGGTTCTCGGCCAGCGCCGCGACGGCATGCGCGTTGTGCGCCACGTCGAGCACCAGCGCGGGTTCGCCCGGAACGATCTGGAAGCGGCCTGGCAGCTCGACCATGGCGAGCCCGGTGCGCACCGCCTGCGCGGTAATGGGCAACTGCGGCCGCAGCGCTTCGAGCGCCGCGAGCACACCCGCGGCATTGAGCAACTGGTTGGCGCCGCGCAGTGCCGGATACGCCAGCCCGCTGTAGCGCCTGCCGCGGCCCGACCAGCCCCACTGCTGCTTGTCGCCCGACACGTTGAAGTCGTGCCCGAAGCGCCACAAGTCGGCGCCGATGGCGGCCGCGTGGTCGATCACGCTTTGCGGCGGCATCGGGTCGCTCACGATGGCGGGCTTGCCCGGGCGCAGGATGCCGGCCTTCTCGAAGCCGATGCTTTCGCGGTCGGGCCCGAGGTAGTCCATGTGGTCGAGGTCGATGCTGGTGATGACCGCGCAATCGGTGTCGATGATGTTGACCGCGTCGAGCCGGCCGCCGAGCCCCACTTCGAGAATGGCCACATCCGGCTTCTCCTCGATCATGCAGCGCAGGATGCCGAGCGTGGTGAATTCGAAGTAAGTCAGGGGCATGTCGCCCCGGGCTGCTTCCACCGCCTCGAAGTTTGCTATCAATTTAGAAGCATCGACCGCTTCGCCCGCCAGGCGCAGCCGTTCCTCGAAGCGCACCAGGTGCGGCGACGTGAAAACCGCCGCGCGGTAGCCCGCATGCGTGAGGATCGATTCGAGCATGGCGCAGGTCGAGCCCTTGCCATTGGTGCCGGCCACGGTGATGACCGGGCAGTCGAAGCGCAGGCCCATCCGGGCCGCCATTTCCTTGGCGCGATCGAGGCCGAGCTCGATGTTCTTCGGATGGAGTTGCTCGGCGCGTGCGAGCCAGTCGTTAAGGGTTTCCATGGAGCCCGGCATTGTCGCCGACCCGGGAAGCGACTGACGCCACACGTTTTATCGGCATCATTGGCGTCCATGACAACCCTCTACGGAATTCCCAACTGCGACACCGTCAAGCGCGCCCGCGCCTGGCTCGACGAGCATGGCGTCGTCTACACCTTCCACGATTTCAAGAAACAAGGCGTCCCCGAGGCCGAGCTCGACCAGTGGCTGAAAAAGCCGGGCTGGGAAGCGCTGGTCAACCGCCGCGGCACCACCTGGCGCAAGCTCGACGAAGCCGAACGCAACGCGGTGGTCGACGCGGCTTCGGCCCGCGCCGCGCTGCTGGCCAACCCCAGCCTCATCAAGCGGCCGGTGGTCAACTGGGGGGCCAAAACCGGCGTTACGACAGGGTTCGATGCCGAAACCTGGGCTGCTGTGAACGCCGCGTAAACCCCGGAACCCTGTCTCGCCGACCTTCTCCAACACCCATCTGCAGGAGAGAACACCATGAACAGACACGTTTTTCGCACCCTCGCGGGTCTTTCGGCGGCCGGTTTGCTGACGGTGGGCGCCGCGGGCGTGGCCCAGGCCCAGGAGGCATGGGCGCGGGTGATTTCCGCCACCCCCGTCTATGAGACGACCGGCAGCAGCCCCAGCTACAACGTGACCTACGAGTACGGCGGGCGCCACTACACCACGCGCATGAACAGCCGGCCAGGCGCCACCATCCCGATCCAGGCCAACGCCTATGGCGTGACCACGGCACCGGTTGCGCCCCAGCCGCAGTTGCAGCCCTACCCGGTCGAAGCCGACAGCGGCCAGCAGCAGTACCAGCAACCCCCGCAATACGCCCAACCTTCACAGCCAGGCTCACCATGGGACAACGTGGTGCCCGAACAAGGCGTGGTGGTTTCCAATGCCCCGGCGCCGGCACCGGTCTACGTTCGGCCGGCCCCGGTGTATGCGGCACCCGTCTATGTGCAGCCGGCCTATGCCTACCCGCAACCCTACGTCTACCCGCCGGTCGGCCTCTCCCTGAATTTCGGGTACTCGAGGGGATGGGGCGGCTATCGCGGCGGATGGGGCCATCGCCACTGGCGCTGAGCCGCGCGCGGCAGGCTGACCGGGAGCCCGCGGCCGCGGGTATTGGCCAAGCCCTAAAATCGGGGACTTTTCCAACCCCCGAGGGGTGCGCCGCCGCGGTGGCGCGTCCCCGACAAGCCGACCGCGCATGCGCCGGCGCCATCCAATGACGACGACTACCGACACTCTCAACAGCGCCGCAGTGGCGACCAAGGCCAATGTGTATTTCGACGGCAAGTGCGTGAGCCACAGCCTCACGCTGGCCGACGGCACGAAAAAATCGGTCGGCGTGATTCTTCCGTCCACCCTGACCTTCAAGACCGGTACGCCTGAAATCATGGAAGGCACGGCCGGCAGTTGCGAATACCAGCTCGAGGGCACCACCGAATGGGTCGCCGCGGGCCCCGGCCAGAAATTCAACGTGCCGGGCAATTCGAGCTTCCAGATCCGTGTGGCGGGCGAGCCCTACAGCTACATCTGCCACTTCGGCTGAACCCTGACCTGCCAACCGGACACCCACATGTCGACCATTCTCCAAAACGTTCCCGCCGGCCAGAAGGTCGGCATTGCCTTTTCGGGCGGCCTGGACACCAGCGCGGCGCTGCACTGGATGCGCAACAAGGGCGCGATTCCCTACGCCTACACCGCCAACCTCGGCCAGCCCGACGAGCCCGACTACGACGAGATTCCCCGCAAGGCGATGCTCTACGGCGCCGAGAACGCCCGCCTGATCGACTGCCGCGCGCAGCTTGCGAATGAAGGCATTGCCGCGCTGCAGGCCGGCGCCTTCCACGTCACCACCGCGGGCGTCACCTACTTCAACACCACGCCGCTCGGCCGCGCGGTGACCGGCACCATGCTGGTGTCGGCCATGAAGGAAGACGACGTCCACATCTGGGGCGACGGCAGCACCTACAAGGGCAACGACATCGAGCGCTTCTACCGCTACGGCCTGCTCACCAACCCCAACCTGAAGATCTACAAGCCCTGGCTCGACCAGCTGTTCATCGACGAGCTCGGCGGCCGCGCCGAGATGTCGGCGTTCATGACCAAAGCCGGCTTCGGCTACAAGATGTCGGCCGAGAAGGCCTACAGCACCGACTCCAACATGCTCGGCGCCACGCACGAGGCCAAGGACCTGGAGAACCTCGACAGCGGCATGCAGATCGTGCAGCCCATCATGGGCGTGGCGTTCTGGAAGGACGAGGTCGAGGTCAAGCGCGAGACAGTCAGCGTGCGCTTCGAAGAAGGCCGCCCCGTTGCCCTGAACGGCGTGGAGCATGCGAACCTGGTCGACCTGATTCTTGAAGCCAACCGCATCGGCGGCCGGCACGGCCTGGGCATGAGCGACCAGATCGAAAACCGCATCATCGAGGCCAAGAGCCGCGGCATCTACGAAGCCCCCGGCCTCGCGCTGCTGTTCATCGCTTACGAGCGCCTGGTGACCGGCATTCACAACGAAGACACCATCGAGCAGTACCGCGACCACGGCCGCAAGCTCGGCCGCCTGCTCTACCAGGGCCGCTGGTTCGACCCGCAGGCCATCATGCTGCGCGAAACGGCACAGCGCTGGGTGGCACGCGCCATTACCGGTGAAGTGACCATCGAGCTGCGCCGCGGCAACGACTACTCGATTCTCAACACCGTCTCGCCCAACCTCACGTACCAGCCAGAGCGCCTGAGCATGGAAAAGGTGGCCGGCGCGTTCACGCCGCTCGACCGTATCGGCCAGCTCACGATGCGCAACCTCGACATCGTCGACACGCGCGAGAAGCTGGCGATCTACACCCGCACCGGGCTGCTGTCGCCAGGCCAGGGCACCTCAGTGCCGCGGCTCACCAACGACGACGAGACCAAGTAAGCCAACGCGCTTATTCCAATGACGAACGGGCCCTCGCGGGGCCCGTTTTTCTTTTGTGCGCCGTGCGCGCGCCTGTCGGTCGATCAGTCGCCGCCACCGCCCCCGCCGCATCCACCGCCGCAGCCGCCCCCATCGCCACCGGAGGAGTCCCCTCCCCCGCTGCCGCTCGATTCGCTGCCGCCGAAGCCGCCGGCATCGCCCGTGCCGCCGCCATCCGAAGACGAATCGCCGAAGCTGGTGCCGCAATGGGCGTCGGAGCCGTTGTGCCGGTCGACGGCCTTGCAGTCGGGCACGTAGTCGAAGCCACCCGGAATACCGAACTTCACGTCCAGCGCAAACAGCAGCGGCAGTCGCGCCGGCTTGCGCGGATCGATGCTTTCTTCCTTGCAGGCCCAGTACCAGCTGCGGCGCAGGCCGTCGTTGCGCTTCGGGTCCTTGCCCAGCACTTCGGCGGGGCTGTGATGCAGCATGCCGCCGAAGGCCGCCTTGCACCAGTTCTGGTAGCCCTGCGTGTGCAGAATGAACTCGTGCCAGGCGGTGTCGACCACCTTGGAAGGCATGGCCACGAATTTGCGGCCGCTGCGCAGATGGGCCATGAAGAACTGGCGCAGGCCGCGCAGCACCAGCTCGGCGTCGCGCACGCTGAGCCCCGGGTGCGCCGCGCGCAGCTTGCCGATGAGAAACGGCGGCATGCGGGCTTCGCGAATGAACTGCCGGCGCAGGCTTGTTTCCATGAAGCCCAGCGTAGCTGCAAGCGCCCACGCGCCAAGAATCAACGGCACCAGCACCAGCCAGCCGCCATTGCGGAAGGCGAAGAACACGGCGACAAGCGCCGCCACCACCGCTGCCCGGCGTGCCCACATCAGCGCGGCAATGCGCCGCCGGTAGTTCAGGTGCAGGAAGTCCAGGTCCATCAGACGACCACCGGTTCCGGCTCCAGCCGGATGCCGAAGCGCTCGTACACGCTGGTCTGGATGGCCTTGGCCAGCGTCATCACCTCGCCGCCCGTTACCGGGTTTTCGAGGCCGCCGCGGTTCACCAGCACCAGCGCCTGCCTCTCGTAGACGCCGGCGTTGCCGACGGACTTGCCCTTCCAGCCGCAGGCGTCGATGAGCCAGCCGGCCGCGAGCTTGATGCTGCCGTCGGCCATGGGGTAATGCACGATTTTCGGGTCGCGCGCGATGATGTCGGCGCACTGCTCGGGCGTGACCGTGGGGTTCTTGAAGAAGCTGCCGGCATTGCCGAGCACCCGCCAATCGGGCAGCTTGGCGCGGCGAATGGCGCAGATCCAGTCGAATACGTCGGTGGCGCTCGGGGTGAAGTTGCCGGTTTCTTCCATCTTGCGCTCGAGGTCGAGATAGCCCACCACCGCTTTCCATGGCTTGGGCAGCCGAAAGCGCACCCGGGTGATCAGCGCCCGGCCCGAAAGCCCGAAATCGTTCGGCCCGCTGCGCACGTGCTTGAACACCGAGTCGCGGTAGCCGAAGGCGCACTGCGCGGCGTCCAGGGTAAAGCTGCGCCCGGTGTCCAGGTCGATGGCATCGAGCGAATCGAAACGGTCTTGCAGCTCGACCCCGTAGGCGCCGATGTTCTGTACCGGCGCGCCGCCCACCGTGCCCGGAATGAGCGCCAGGTTTTCGAGCCCCGGGTAGCCGTTCGCCAGCATCCATTGGATGGCCTCGTGCCAGACTTCGCCCGCGCCGGCCTCCACGATCCAGGCGCGCGGGGTCTCCTCGACCAGCCGCAGCCCCTTGATCTCGACCTTCAGCACCAGCGGCTTCACATCGCCCGTCAGCACGATGTTGCTGCCCCCGCCCAGCACGAAGCGGGGCGCGTCGCGCCAGCGGGGGTCGGCCCGCAGCTCAGCCACGTCCGCCTCGTTGGCGATGCGCGCCAGGTTCTGCGCGCGCGCGACGATGCCGAAGCTGTTGTACGGCTGCAGCGGGACGTTGTTCTCCACGATCATGGGAGAATTGTCGCATCCAGCTACAGCGAATCCAGGAGGAGCCCATGCCGTCTTTCGATACCGTCTGCGAACCCAATCTGCCCGAAGTGAAGAACGCGGTCGAAAACACCGCCAAGGAAATCGCGACGCGTTTCGATTTCAAGGGCACGGCCGCCGCCGTCGAGCTCAAGGACAAGGAAATCACCATGATCGGCGATGCCGAGTTCCAGCTCGTGCAGGTCGAAGACATTCTTCGCGCCAAGCTCACCAAGCGCAGCGTCGACGTGCGCTTCCTCGACAAGGGCGACGTGCAGAAAATCGGCGGCGACAAGGTCAAGCAGGTCATCAAGGTCAAGAGCGGCATCGAATCCGAGCAGGCCAAGAAAATCACCCGCATCATCAAGGACAGCAAGCTCAAGGTGCAGGCCGCCATCCAGGGCGACGCGGTGCGCATCACCGGCGCCAAGCGCGACGATCTGCAGGCCGCCATGGCGTTGATCAAGAAGGACGTGCCCGACATGCCCCTCTCGTTCAACAACTTCCGCGACTGAGCCCGCATGAAATCCCTCGTCGTCGCGGTGCAGCTTCTGGCTGCCGCTGCCGGGGCGCATGCGGCGAGCTCGGTCATGCTGACCGGCACCATCGGCAGCCGCGCGATCCTGATCGTGAACGGCGCGCCACCGAAGACCGTTGCGGTCGGCGAAACCTTCCAGGGCGTGAAACTGGTGTCGCTGCAAGCCGAGCAGGCAGTGGTCGAGCTCGAAGGCAAGCGCGTCAACCTGCGCATGGACACGCCGGTGAGCATCGGCGGCGGGGGCGGTTCAGGCGGGGGCGGCACCCGCATCGTGCTGCCCGCCGACAGCCGCGGCCATTTCATGACGCAGGGCGCCATCAACGGCCGCCCCGTGACCTTCATGCTCGACACCGGCGCCACGTCCATTGCCCTGTCGGCCGCCGACGCGCAGCGCATCGGGCTCGACTACAGCAAGGGGCAGCGCGTCCAGATGAACACCGCCAACGGCGTGTCCAGCGGCTACAAGCTGCGGCTGCAGTCGGTACGCGTGGGCGATGTCGAGGTGTACGACATCGACGCGATCGTCTCGCCCCAGCCCATGCCTTTTGTGCTGCTGGGCAACAGCTTCATCAATCGGTTCTCGATGCGCCGGGACGCGGACCAGATGGTCCTGGAAAAACGCTATTGAGCTTGTTGAGCGTCAGGCCTGCGCGGCCGTGACCACGATCTCGATCTTGTAGGCCGCATTGGCCATCTTGGCCTGCACCGTCGCGCGCGGCGGCGTGTTGCCGGCGGGAATCCACGCATCCCAGATTTCGTTCATCGCCGTGATGTCGGTGATGTCGGCCAGGAAGATCTGCGTCATGAGGATGCGCGACTTGTCGCTGCCGGCCTCGGCCAGCAGGCGGTCGACCATGGCCAGCACCTGCGTGGTCTGGCCGCGAATGTCTTGCGAGGTGTCATCGGGCACCTGGCCCGCAAGGTAGATGGTGCCGTTGTGCACCGCCGTTTCGGACAAACGGGGGCCGACGTGAAAGCGGGTAATGGTTGCCATGGTGTTCTTTCTCAAGCCTTTTTCTTCGAGCCGAGTTTCGACTCCGTGCCGGCCGCGAGCCGGCGGATGTTTTCGCGGTGCCGCCAGATAAGCAGCAGACTCATGATGATGATCGCAATCAGCACCGTGCGGTCGAGCGGCCACGCAATGTTTCCGCCGATCAGGTAATACGCCGGCGCAAAGAAGGCCGCCACCAGCGACGACAGCGACGAATAACGGAAGAACACGGCAATGATCAGCCAGGTGGCGCCGGTGGCCAGCCCCAGCCAGGGCGCAATGCCCACCAGCACGCCGGCAGCAGTGGCCACGCCCTTGCCGCCCTGAAAACCGAAGAACACGGGGTAGAGATGCCCCAGGAAGGCCGCCAGGCCCGCCAGCGCAGCCACGCCCTCGCCCAGACCCCACTGCGCGCCGAAATGGCGAATCAGGAACACCGGCAGCCAGCCCTTGAGCGCATCGAGCAGCAAGGTGGCCAGCGCCGCGCCCTTGTTGCCCGAGCGCAGCACGTTGGTGGCGCCGGGGTTGCCGCTGCCGTAGCTGCGCGGATCGGCCATGCCGAGCGATTTGCTCACGATGACCGCGAAGGACAGCGAGCCGATCAGGTACGAAGCCACGATGGCAAGGAGGGAAGGCAAATGAAAGCTCAAGGCGGCGCTCCACGAAGGATGGATGTTCTTATTCGGGCCGGCTATTCTGCCAGCGCGCACTGCACCGGCTTGGCGCCCAGCAGCGCCACGCACACCTGCGGGTCGATGCCCACCAGGTAGCCGCGGCGCCCGCCGTTGATGGCGATCTTCGGCAGCTCCAGGATGGTCGATTCGATGTAGACCGGCATTTCGCGCCGCGTGCCGAAGGGCGAGGTGCCGCCCACCATGTAGCCGCTGTGGCGCTGCGCGACCTCGGGCTTGCAGGGCTCCACCGACTTGGCGCCGATCTGCCGCGCCAGGTTCTTGGTCGACACCGTGCGGTTGCCGTGCATCAGCACGATGAGCGGCTTGGCGTCCTGGTCCTGCATCACCAGCGTCTTCACCACGGTGAAGGGGTCCAGGCCCAGCACCTCGGCGCTGTGCTGCGCGCCGCCGTGCTCCAGGTACTCGTACGGGTGCTCCGTGAAGGCGACCTTGCTCTCGCGCAGCAGCTGGGTGGCGGGCGTTTCGGAAACGTGGGCCTTCTTGCTCACCGGCGCACCCCTGGCGCTGCGCTCACGTTGCCGGGTCCCGGATTTCCCAGCGGATCTTGTCGATCTCGGCAAGGATCTCGGGCGAAAGCGTGGTGCCCCACACGTCAAGATCTTCGTCGAGCTGTGCCACCGTGGTCACGCCGATGATGGTGCTCGCCACCTGCCACTTGGTGTAGCAGAAGGCCAGCGCCAGCTGCGCCGGCGTGAGGCCGTTGTCGCGTGCCAGCTGGTTGTAGCGGCGTGCCGCCTTCAATGCATCGGGCCGGCCCCAGCGCTGCTTGCGCACCGATTCGTAGCTCGAAATGCGCGCGCCCTTCGGAGCCTCCGGCCCCTCGATGCCGCTCTGGTCGTACTTGCCGGTCAACAGGCCGAAGGCCAGCGGCGAATACGCCAGCAGCGAAACGCCCAGCCGGTGCATCGTTTCGTCGAGCCCGTTCTCGAGCCCGCGGCTCACCACGCTGTAGACGTTCTGCACCGAGGCGACGCGCGGCAGGCCGTGCTGCTCGGCCAGCTGTACGAACTCGTGCACGCCGTATGGCGTTTCGTTCGACAAGCCGATTTCCCGCACCTTGCCGGCCTTGACCAGCCCGCCCAGCGCTTCGAGCTGCTCGTGAATCGGGGTCTGCGAGGTTTCCTTGGTGGGGTCGTAGTAAAGGGCGCCGAAGGCCGGCACGTGGCGCTCGGGCCAGTGGATCTGGTACAGGTCGATGACGTCGGTCTTCAGCCGCTTCAGGCTGGCGTTGCACGAGGCCACGATGTCGGCCGCCGTCATGCCCGTGCCTTCGCGCACCCAGGGCGTGGCGCGCACCGGGCCGGCCACCTTGGTGGCCAGCGTGATCTTCTGGCGCGCCCCGGGGTTGGCCGCAAACCAGTTGCCGATGATGGTTTCGGTGGCGCCGTAGGTCTCCTGGCGCGTGGGTACCGCATACATCTCGGCCGTGTCGATGAAATCGACGCCGCGCTCGAGCGAGCGGCTCAAGATGGCGTGCGAGGTGGGCTCGTCCACCTGTTCGCCGAATGTCATGGTGCCAAGGCAGATCGGGGTGACCTGCAGGCTGCTCTGGCCGAGTTGGATTTTTTTCATGCGCGGAATGCTACCGCCCTCCTTTGCAATGCGCTGGCCGTGCGCCCAAAACCCGAGCGGGCACTGTCTTGTGGCGGACTGCGCCGCGGCCGCCGGCTCCGTATCATCGGCGCCCATGTACCAAGCCCTTCGTCCTTCGCGCACCGAATTCGTGCCCGTGCGCAACCTTCGCTACCACGTGCGCGTGTGGGGCGAGCCCTCCGCGGCGCGGCCGCCGTTGGTGCTGCTGCACGGCTGGATGGACGTGGGGGCCTCGTGGCAGTTCGTGGTCGATGCGCTGGCCGAAGAGCGCTTCATCATCGCGCCCGACTGGCGCGGCTTTGGCCTGACCGAGGGCGGCGGCGTCGACAACTACTGGCTGCCCGACTACCTGGCCGACCTCGAATGGCTGCTCGACCACTACGCGGGCGAAGGCGATGCGGCACAACCGGTCGACCTGGTCGGCCACAGCATGGGCGGCAATGTCGCCATGCACTATGCAGGGGCAAGGCCCGGGCGCATTCGCCGCCTGGTCAATTGCGAAGGCTTCGGCATGCCCGCTCGCAAGCCCGAGGAAGCGCCCGCGCGCTACGGGCAATGGATCGACGAACTCAAGCGCCTGCACCGCGGCGAGATGGCGCTTGCCGGCTACTCCGCCGTGGACGGCGTGGCACGGCGGCTCATGAAGACCAACCCGCGCCTCACACCCGACAAGGCGAACTGGCTGGCGGGCCATTGGTCGGCCGCGCAAACCCAGCCCGACGGCAGCGAGCGCTGGCAGATTCTTGGCGACGCCGCCCACAAGATCATCAACGCGAACATCTTCCGGGTCGACGAAACGCTCGCCCTGTATGCGCGGATCTCGGCACCCACGCTGATGGTCGAGGCTGCGGACGACAGCCTGCACGGCTGGTGGAAAAACCGCTACACGCTAGAAGAGTTCCACGAGCGCCTGAAGTCCGTGCCTTCGGTGCGCATCGAGCAGGTCGCCGATGCGGGCCACATGCTGCACCACGACCAGCCGCAGCGCGTGGCCGGGCTGATCGAGCAGTTCCTGGCCGGCTGAGCCAGCAGGGTTTCAGTTGGCAGCGCGGCCCTGCACGGTGCGCTGCAGCGCCGCGCGGGCCAGCAGCCGCGTGGAATCGAGCGTCGGCAGCGGCGAGTTCACGTCGTTCATGATCAGTGGAATTTCGGTGCAGCCGAGCACCACGGCATCGCAGCCGTCTTCGTCCTTCATGCGCTGTATGACGCGGCGGAACGCCGTGATGGCGTCGGGCGTGAAAACACCGCAAACCAACTCGTCCATGATGATGCGGTTGATCTCTTCGCGCTCTTCAGCGGTAGGCCGAACGTATTCGAGCCCCCTGGCCGACAGCTTCTCAGGGTAGACCTCGCTCTCGACCAGCCAGCGCGTGCCGGTGATGGCCAGGCGCTTGAACCCGCGCTGTGCGGCTTCGTCGGCCACGCACTCGGCAATGTGCAGCCACGGCAACGGCGAGCGTTCCGCGATGAAAGGCAGCGCCTGGTGAATGGTGTTGTCGGGGCAGACCAGAAAGCTCGCACCGATCTTCGCGAGCTTGTTCGCCGAAGCGAGCATCACCTCGCCCACGCCGCGCCAGTCACTGCGGTAGATGTGTTGCATGTAGTCGGCAAGCGACGGCGTGTGCATCGAGACTTCAGGATGCGCATGCGGGCCGAGCAGTTGGGCCCCCTCCACGCAGATGGTTTGGTAGCAGAGCGCCGCGCCTTCGGCGGAGCATCCGACGATTCCGATGTGCTGGGTCATCCGCACATGCTACAAGCCTGCGGCCCGGCGTGCGCCAGACCCGGCTTTGCACTCAGTCTTCTTCGTCCGCGTCGTTGCCCGTCAGCATCAGCACTTCTTCGACGAAGGCGTCGAAGTGCGGCAGCGCGGCGGGCAGCGGCCGGGCCGGCGCGGCCTCGCCATCGTCGAAAAAATGCTCCGCGCCGGCCGACATGGCCACCCATTCACCCGCCTCGAACAGCAGGCCCAGGTAGCCGTCTTCGGTGCGCACGTAGAACAGGCTCGCACGCTCGAGCACCCGCTGGCCTGCGGGCGCTTCTTCGCGGCCCCAGGTCACGCCTTGCCCGGACAGGCGCTCGGTGATGCGGCCGTCGCACACATGCGTGTCGCACCAGCGTCCTTCGACATCGAAAACGGCGAGCACGGGCATGGGCGTCCTTTGGTTGAGGCGTTACTGCAGGAAGCTGGGCTTGGCGTAGCCCTGGAACTTGGTGTCGACCACGGCCTTGAACTCCTTGGAGCGGTAGGCCTCGGCGATGTCCTTGGCCCAGGGCGCGTTCTTGTCCGCACTCTTCACGGCCACCACGTTCAGGTAGTAGTCGGGCGTCTTTTCCAGCACCACGGCTTCGTTGAGCTTCAGGCCCGACGAGATCGCGAAGTTGCCGTTGACGATGGCGTATTCGGTGTCGCCCAGCGAGCGCGGCAGCTGCGCGGCTTCGAGCGGAATGAACTTCAGCTTCTTCGGGTTCTCGGCCACGTCTTTTTCAGAAGCGCGCAGCGGATCGATGCCGGGCTTGATGGTGATGAGCTTGTTCTGCTCCAGCAGCACCAGCGCGCGGGCCAGGTTGCTCGGGTCGTTCGGCAGCGTGACGCGGTCGCCTTCCTTCACTTCGGCCAATGTCTTGCGCTTGGTCGAGTACACGCCCAGCGGCGCAATGGGGCCTTGCACCAGTTCGGCGAGGTCCAGCTTCTGGTCGGTGGAGAACTTCTTCAGGTAGACCTGATGCTGAAAGAAGTTGGCGTCGAGCGAACCCTGCGCGAGCGCGAGGTTGGGCTGCACGTAGTCGTTGAACTCGACCAGCTTCACCTTGTAGCCCTTCTTTTCGAGAATGGGCACGATGCCGGCCTTGAGCTGGTCGATGTTGGAGCCGGCGGTGCCGCCGATGACGAGGTTCTTCTTGGCCTCTTGCGCCTGTGCCAGCGAAAGGCCGCCGAACGAGAGGGCGACCAGGGACAGGGCGAGAACGGAGCGGCGCAGCAGTGCGGTTTTCATGGAATGAGCAGGAGAGAAAAAAGAAAGAGGAGAAAGAGAAATCAACGCTTGTCCAGCCTGCGCGCCGTGGTGTTGCCCACGAATTGCAGGATCTGTACCAGCACCACGAGCAGCGCCACAGTGAGCACCATCACGTCGGTCTGGAAGCGGTAGTAGCCGTAGCGGATCGCCAGGTCGCCGATGCCGCCGCCGCCCACCACGCCGGCAATGGCCGAGTAGGAGAGAAAGCTCACCGCCAGCACCGTGAGCGCGAGCACCAAACCGGAGCGCGCCTCCACCACCAGCACGCGCCAGACGATCTGCAGCTCCGAAGCGCCCATGGCGTGCGCCGCCTCGATCACGCCGCGCGGCACTTCGCGCAGGCACTGGTCGACCAGCCGCGCAAAGTACGGAATGGCCGCGAACGACAGCGGCACCGCGGCCGCCAGCGGCCCGATGGAGGTGCCTGCAATCACCCGCGTGAACGGCACCAGCGCCACCAGCAGGATGATGAAAGGAAACGAGCGCACGGTGTTCACGATCCAGTTGAGCACCAGGAACGCCGGCTTGTTCTCGAGCGACTGGCCCGGCCCCAGCAGGAACAGCAGAATGCCCAGCGGCCCGCCGATGAGCACTGCGGCCGAAAGGCCGATGGCCAGCATCAGGAAGGTCTGGCCCGTGGCCACCCACAGCTCGGGGAGGATGGGCGCGATGTTTTCAAACATAGGCCACCTCCTGCGCGCTGCGCTGCACCGGCAAGGGGCGCGGCGTGATGGGTTCGCGCGCCTCGCGCTCGCGGCGACGCACCAGCTCGTCGATTTCGCGGCCCAGCGCCGTCTGGCGCTCTTCGGCCGGCGCATCGACCACGGCGAACTGCTCCACCAGGCGGCCCTTCTCCAGAATGGCCACGTTGCGGCACAGCACCTCGACCACCGAGAGCTCGTGCGTCACGATGACGATGGTCACGCCGATCTTCTGGTTGATGTCGCGCAGCGTTTCGAGCAGCGCGCGCGTGGTTTCGGTGTCGAGCGCCGAGGTGGGCTCGTCGCACAGCAGCACTTGCGGCCGCGGCGCCAGCGCACGCGCAATGGCCACGCGCTGCTTCTGCCCGCCCGAAAGCTGGGCCGGGTAGGTGTCGATCTTTTCGGCCAGGCCCACCAGGGCCAGGCATTCGCGCACGCGGGCGTCGATCTCGGCCTTCGAATGGCGGCCGTGGATCTTCAGCGGAAACGCCACGTTGTCGAACACCGTGGCGTTCTGCAGCAGGTTGAACTGCTGAAAAATCATGCCGATGTTCTGGCGCGTGTCGCGCAGCTCGCGGCGCGAGAGCGTCGTCAGGTCGCGCCCGCCGACGAAGACCTTGCCCGCATCGGGCCGCTCCAGCAGGTTGATGAGGCGCAGCAGGGTCGACTTGCCCGCGCCGCTCTTGCCGATCAGGCCGAACACGTCGCCCTGGTGGATGTCGAGCGAGAGCGACTGCACGGCGTCGAACACCTCGCCATTGGGCAAGGCAAAAGACTTCTGCACCGATTGAAGACGGATGACCGGCGCCGCGTTGGTGTCGCGGGCCGCATCGGGTGATGGGTGGGTCATGGAGAAAGAGGCACGGCCCGCGTGAAAGCAGGTCGCGGAGTTCGCAAAAAGGTGCCGAGTATGAAAACAAAGACCACAAAAGGGAACGAACAAATCGTCTCGTGCTTATGCGAAAAACCACATAAGGCCAGCCACACATCGCCGGCAGAGGCCATATCGATATGCGCATTCGTTCGTTCCCAAACGCGCCTGTCGATGCGACATTCGCGCCTCCCTTTTTTTGTGATCGCACGAGCCATTTATGCAGAACTCTTTTCGCCGCCGCAGCCTTTTCCTCGCCACGCTGGCCGCCGCCCTCTTCTCCGGCAGCGCCGCTTTTGCGCAGCAGGACAACAACAAGAACACCGTCAAGGTCGGCATTTCGGTCGGCAGCGCCGAGCAGGTGTTCGACGTGGTGAAGAAGGTGGCCGCCAAAGACGGCCTGAACATCCAGCTCGTGGTGTTCAACGATTACCAGTTGCCCAACGCGGCGCTGGCCTCGGGCGACCTGGACGCCAACGCCTTCCAGCACCAGCCCTTCCTCGACAACCAGAACAAGGCGCGCGGCTTCGACATCGTGCCCGTGGGCCTCACCATTACCGCGCCGCTGGGCTTCTACTCGCGCAAGATCAAGTCGATCGACCAGCTGCCGGACGGCGCATCGGTCGGCATCCAGAACGACCCGTCGAACGGCAACCGCGCGCTGCTGCTGTTGCAGTCGGCCAATCTCATCACGCTGAAGCCCGAGGCGGTGAAGAACAACACCGCCACGCCGCTCGACGTGGTGAGCAACCCCAAGAAGCTCAAGCTCGTGCCGCTCGACGCCGCGCAGCTGCCGCGCTCGCTCGACGACCTGGCCATTGCCGCCATCAACAACGACTACGCCGAGAAGGCCGGCCTCTCGCTGAACAAAGACGCGGTCATCAAGGAATCGGCCAAAAGCCCCTACGCCAACCTGATTGCCGTTCGCCGCGCCGACAAGGACAAGCCCTGGGCCAAGCGGCTGGTGGCGGCCTACCAGTCGCCGGAGGTGAAGAGCTTTATCGAGACCCAGTTCAAGGGCTCGCTGGTCCCCGCGTTCTGACTTCGCCTTCCTCCCTCCCCTTCCGGGGGAGGGTTGGGGTGGGGGCACGACGGCGCCAAAAGGACAAGCCGCGCCGAATGCAGGGGGCAGCCCCCATCCCAGCCTTCCCCCAGCGGGGGAAGGAGCAATACAGGGGCTCTCCTCGGCGGTTGTTCGGTCCATGAGAAAATGCCCGGTTTCCCCCGAACACAGTCAGGACACCCCATGGACGCAGAACAAATCAACCAAATCGGCGCAATGCTCGCGGACCTGAGCGTTCGTGCGGTCGATTTACGGAGGTATCTTTGACTACGATGCCAAAGCCGAACGTCTGAGGACGGTCAACGCATCGCTCGAAGACCCGAACGTCTGGAACGACCCCAAGAAGGCCCAGGAACTCGGCCGCGAGAAGAAATCGCTCGACGACGTGGTCGTGACGCTCGACCGCCTGACCAGCGGCCTGTCGGACAACGCCGAGCTCTTCGAGATGTCGAAGGAAGAAGGCGACATGGACGGCTTGCAGTCCATTGCCGATGACGCCGCCGCGCTCGAAGCCGACATCAAGCAGCTCGAATTCCGCCGGATGTTCAACAACCCGGCCGATCCGCTCAACGCCTTTGTCGACATCCAGGCCGGCGCCGGCGGCACCGAGGCTTGCGACTGGGCCAGCATGCTGCTGCGCCAGTACCTGAAGTACGCCGAGCGCAAGGGCTTCAAGACGCAGATCGAAGACGAAACGCCCGGCGACACCGCCGGCATCAAGGGCGCGACCATCAAGGTGGAAGGCGACTACGCCTTTGGCCTCTTGCGCACCGAAACCGGCGTGCACCGCCTGGTGCGCAAGTCGCCGTTCGACTCGTCGGGTGGGCGCCACACCAGCTTTGCTTCGATCTTCGTGTACCCGGAAATCGACGATTCGATCGAGATCGACATCAACCCTTCGGACGTGCGCACCGACACCTTCCGCGCATCGGGCGCGGGCGGCCAGCACATCAACAAGACCGACTCGGCCGTGCGCCTGACGCACATCCCCACCGGCATCGTGGTGCAGTGCCAGGATGGCCGCAGCCAGCACAGCAACCGCGACGTGGCGTGGAAGCGCCTGCGCTCGCGCCTGTACGACCACGAGATGCGCAAGCGCCAGGAAGAGCAGCAAAAGCTCGAGGACAGCAAGACCGACGTGGGCTGGGGCCACCAGATTCGCAGCTACGTGCTGGATAACAGCCGCATCAAGGACCTGCGCACCAACGTCGAAGTTTCGGCCACGCAAAAGGTGCTCGACGGCGACCTGGACGTGTTCATCGAAGCCTCGCTGAAGCAAGGCGTGTAATCGATGAGCCTGACCCACGACAAGGTCGAAGCCTTCATCTTCGACATGGACGGCACCATGATCGACTCCATGCCGTGGCATGCGCGCTCGTGGGTGGAGTTTGTGGCCCGCCACGGCCTGAAGCTCGACGTGACCGACATTCTTGCGCGCACTACGGGCCGCACCGGCGCCGAGTGCATGCGCGAGCTGTTCGAGCGCGAGCTGGCCGACGCCGAATGCCAGGCCCTGGTGCACGAAAAAGAAGAAATCTACCGCGCCATGTTCAGCGACAACTTCACCGAAGTTGCCGGCTTTACCGCCTTTGCCAAGGCCGCCGTCGCGCGCGGCCTGAAGGTGGCCGTGGGCACGGCGGGCGACCGGCACAACATCGAGTTTGCGATGTCGCGCCTGAAGATGGACCCGCTGCCGCTGGCCATTGTGGGCGGCGACGAAGGCTTTGCCGGCAAGCCCACGCCCGAGATTTTCCTGGAAGCCGCGCGCCGCATTGGCGTGGCGCCCGAGCGCTGCATCGTGTTTGAAGATGCGCCCTTCGGCATCGAGGCTGCGCGCCGCGGCGGCATGCGTGCCGTGGCCGTGTGCAGCACCCATACCGCCGCCGAACTTGCCGGCCCCCATGTGATTGCCGCCGTTCGCGACTACGACGAACTCGCCCATTCGAATTTTCTGGAGACACTCGATGCTGCTGCAGCGTGACGCCCAAGGGCAACCGATTGCCATTCGCCGCGAAGACTATGCCGCTCCGGCATTCTGGATCGACACCGTCGACCTGACCTTCGACCTCGACCCCGCCAAGACCCGCGTGCTCAACCGCATGCAACTGCGCCGCAACCCCGACGTGCCGGCCCAGCCGCTGCGCCTGGACGGCGACGAGCTGAACCTGGCCCGCGTGCTGGTGAACGGCCAGGGCGCATCGTTCCGCATGGAAGGCGAGCAGCTCGTGATCGACGGCCTGCCCGATGCCTTCGAGCTCGAGATCTTCACCACCTGCTGCCCCATCAAGAACACCAAGTTGATGGGCCTGTTCGTGAGCGAAGACACCTTCTTCACGCAGTGCGAGGCCGAAGGCTTCCGCCGCATTACGTACTTCCTGGACCGTCCGGACGTGATGGCGATGTACACGGTAACGCTGCGCGCCGCCAAGGCCGCCTACCCCGTGCTGCTTTCGAACGGCAACCTGGTCGAGCAAGGCGAGCTGCCCGAAGGCCGCCACTTCGCCAAGTGGGTCGACCCTTTCAAGAAGCCCTGCTACCTGTTCGCCCTGGTGGCCGGCAAGCTGGTGGCGCGCGAGCAGCGCATTACCGCCCGCAACGGCAAGGGGCATTTGCTGCAGGTGTACGTTCGCGCCGGAGACCTCGACAAGACCGAGCATGCGATGAACTCGCTGGTCAACTCCGTGCTGTGGGACGAAGCCCGCTTCGGCCTGCCGCTGGACCTGGACCGCTTCATGATCGTGGCCACCAGCGACTTCAACATGGGCGCCATGGAGAACAAGGGCCTGAACATCTTCAACACGAAGTACGTTCTGGCCAACCAGGCCACCGCCACCGACGCCGACTACAGCAACATCGAAAGCGTGGTCGGCCACGAGTACTTCCACAACTGGAGCGGCGACCGCGTGACCTGCCGCGACTGGTTCCAGCTCTCGCTGAAAGAAGGCCTCACCGTCTTCCGCGACCAGGAGTTCAGCCAGGACCTGTGCGCCGACGCTTCGGCCCGCGCCGTGAAGCGCATCGAAGACGTTCGCGTGCTGCGCACCGCCCAGTTCCCCGAAGACGCGGGCCCCATGGCCCACCCGGTGCGGCCAGACAGCTACATCGAGATCAGCAACTTCTACACCGTCACCATTTATGAAAAGGGTGCCGAGGTGGTCCGCATGATGCAGACGCTGGTCGGCCGCAAGGGCTTCGAGAAGGGCATTACGCTGTACTTCGAACGCCACGACGGCCAGGCCGTGACCTGCGACGATTTTGCGCAAGCCATTGCCGACGCCAACCCCGACTCAGAACTGGCCCGCCTGCTGCCCCAGTTCAAGCGCTGGTACAGCCAGGCCGGCACGCCGCGCCTTGCGGCCCACGGCGTGTACGACGCGCAGAACCGCAGCTACACCCTGAGCGTGGTGCAAAGCTGCCCGCCCACGCCGGGCCAGCCGACCAAGGAACCGTTCGTTATTCCGGTGAACATCGGCCTGCTCGATGCCAGCGGGCGCGAACTGCCGCTGCAGCTCGAAGGCGAGAACGAAGTGAGCCGGGGCACGCGCACCGTGGTGCTTTCGCGTGCCGGCGAGCAAATTACCTTTGTCGGCCTCGACGCCGAGCCCGTGCCTTCCATCTTGCGCGGCTTCAGTGCGCCGGTGATTCTGGACTTCGAATACACCGACGCCCAGCTGCTCACCCTGCTGGCCAACGACCCCGACCCCTTCAACCGCTGGGAAGCCGGCCAGCGCCTGGGCCTGCGCGCCGCGCTGCAAGGCATTGCGGCGCTGGCGACCGACACCACCCCGGTGCTGAACGACGCGTACCTGGACGCCATGCGCAGCGTGCTGCGCAACCCCAAGCTCGACGCCGCCTTCAAGGAACTGGTGCTCACCCTGCCTTCGGAAACCTATATTTCCGAGCAGCTCGACGTGGTCGACCCGCAGCGCGTGCACCTGGTGCGCGAAGCCATGCGCGCCCAGCTGGCCACCGCCCTCTTCCAGGACTGGCAACAGGTCTACGAAGAAAACCACGACACCGGCGCCTACACGCCCGACCCGACCTCGTCGGGCCGCCGCGCGCTCGCCGGCATGGCGCTGAACTTCTTGTGCCTTGCGGCGCGCTCTTCGGGCGACACCGTGTGGCCCGGCAAGACGCTGCAGCGCTTCAAAGACGCCGGCAACATGACCGACCGCTTCAACGCGCTCAACGCGCTGGTGGCCTCGGGCCACACGCTGGCCGCCCAGGCGCTGGCGCGCTTCCATGCCATCTTCAAGGACGAGGCGCTGGTTATCGACAAGTGGTTCTCGCTGCAGGCCGGCGCGCCCGACCGCGGCGGCGACATCTTGCCGCTGGTGAAGCAGCTGATGAAGCACCCGGACTTCTCCATCAAGAACCCCAACCGTGCCCGCAGCGTGATCTTCAGCTATTGCAGCGCCAACCCCGGAGCATTCCACCGCCCCGACGCGGCCGGCTACGTGTTCTGGAGCGACCGCGTCATAGAGCTGGACGCCATCAACCCCCAGGTGGCCGCCCGCCTCGCCCGCGCGCTCGACCGCTGGAGCAAGCTTGCCGAGCCCTACCGCAGCGCCGCCCGCGAAGCCATTGCCCGCGTGGCCGCCAAGCCCGACCTGAGCAAGGACACGCATGAAGTCGTGACCCGCGCCCTGGCCGGTAACTAACAAGCAAGGAACACACAAGCACATGGCTCATCAACAACAGAAGATCTCCCTCACCCGCTACCTCGTCGAACAGCAGCGCGCCGACGGCCTCATTCCCGGCCAGCTGCGCCTGCTGCTCGAAGTGGTGGCCCGCGCCTGCAAGAGCATCAGCCAGGCCGTCAACAAGGGCGCACTGGGTGGAGTGCTCGGCACCGCCGAGAGCGAGAACGTGCAGGGCGAAATCCAGAAGAAGCTGGACATCATCGCCAACGAAGTGCTGATTGAAGCCAACGAATGGGGCGGCCACCTCGCGGCCATGGCCAGCGAAGAGATGGACAGCATCTACGTGGTGCCCAACCGCTACCCGCAGGGCGAATACCTGCTCATGTTCGACCCGCTCGACGGCAGCAGCAACATCGACGTGAACGTGAGCATTGGCACCATCTTCAGCGTGCTGAAGAAGCCCGACGACACCCCCGGCGTGCAGGAAGCCGACTTTCTGCAGCCCGGCACCCAGCAGGTGGCCGCCGGCTACTGCATCTACGGCCCGCAAACCACCCTGGTGCTTACCGTGGGCAACGGCGTTGCCATGTTCACGCTCGACCGCGAGCAAGGCAGCTTTGTGCTCACGCAGGAAGACATCCAGATTCCGGCCGATACCAAGGAATTTGCCGTCAACATGAGCAACATGCGCCACTGGGACGAGCCCATGAAGCGCTACATCGACGAATGCCTGGCCGGCAAGGAAGGCCCGCGCGGCAAGGACTTCAACATGCGCTGGATTGCCAGCATGGTGGCCGACGTGCACCGCATCTTGATGCGCGGCGGCGTGTTCATGTACCCGTGGGACAAGCGCGAGCCCGAAAAGGCCGGCAAGCTGCGCCTGATGTACGAGGCCAACCCCATGAGCTGGCTGGTGGAGCAGGCCGGCGGCGCGGCCACCAACGGCAAGCAGCGCATCCTGGACCTGAAGCCCACCAAACTGCACGAGCGCGTGAGCGTGATGTTGGGTTCGCGTAACGAAGTCGAGCGTTTGACGCAGTACCACGCCGAAAAGGCCTGACGGTATTGCTATAATCCGAGGCTTCGCCGGTGTAGCTCAGTCGGTAGAGCAGCTCATTCGTAATGAGAAGGTCGGGTGTTCGATTCATCTCTCCGGCACCAATTCAAGTAAGCCTGCTACAGAAATGTGAGCAGGCTTACTTTTTTCTTGGCTATGCCGCTACCATCCGGCCGTTTGTATCGGCTTGCATAGTGGGCACCGGGCCAACGTGAGGCGAGCACCAATAGGTTTTGCGAGCTACAAAGCTAACGGAGATCCCCAACCGCGACACGCGTTGCACCCCCATGTTCCGTCACCCGGGGCCTGCACCGAATCCTCATCGCCCCCTTTGAGAACGCGTCATCAGAAGCCTTGCTTGACCAGACAAATGCCTCGCCAGCCTTCAGGGCAGCCATTCGCTCTGGAGTCAGGTTGGCCAGGGCGGCATTCGCCTTCTGAATGTGCTTGAGCCAGGCCGGTGAGTTGAACTTGTGCAAGATCACCTGTGACGAAAGCTCTATGAGCGCAACCGGCACGGACGGTGGGTCTTGGCTCGCAACCATGATGCTGACACCCTTGTGGCGCATCTCGCGAACAACCTCGATCAAACCAGCAACAAGATCGGGGCTCTCGATGTACTTGTGCGCTTCGTCGAAGACGACGAGCTTGTTGAACGCCTGTCCGTCTGCTTTCGCATCTGCAAACAGCTGCAACATCACCACGAAAAGCCCTAGTGCCTCGTCCTTCTCAATAAATTCGTCGCGCACGTCCACGATGATCAGTCGACCAGGACGCACGGCCTCGCGGATCGAAGCACCGTCGGCGATGTAGTCGTTCGCAAAGTCAAGGCGGGTTCTCGCCATTTCCTTGAGGTGGTCGGGTATGGACGAAGCTTCGATGCCGGCCCGCAGGCCTGCCAGTGTTATGTCATCCCGCATCTGCTTCATCAGGCGCATGACCTGACGAATGTAGGTCGCTTGGCTGCCCACTGCGCCCATCAAGAACTTCCAGTGCCCGGCCTTGAGTTCGCTCGCACCGAACTGCAGTGGTTGCACCTGAACCCCCGGATACTCGCCCTGCCGCTCTTCAAGCTTGTCTTTCGGAACCAACAGCAGCACATCTGAAAGCGCAGCCGGGCTAGCACCGTAAACATCACGAAGAAGCCGCAACTGCTCTTCATCGGAGTTCGGAGCCACCATCGACGTGAACTCTGGCTTGTAATCCATCGTCGGGCTGTAATGAAAGATCACCGTCGCCAGCGGATGGGGCAGCACGTTGATGTTCGGAATCGCCAATGACGCCATCTCGGCGATCGTGCCGAGCGTGTAGCTCTTGCCGCCACCTTGAACGCCAAAGAGGCTGATCGTGTGCGTCTGATTGAGATCCAGGGCGATTCGGCGACCATTCGCCTCGCCCAAGATTCCGTACTGCGGCGACGCGCCGGAAGTACCAAGCATGATGTCGAACGGCACCGTCTGCTGACTCGCGTGCGCGGCAATGGTCGCTGGCTGCTGGGCCATCGGCGTAAGCACCGATGGCTGAACCGCTCCCTGATCAACCGAGGGCTGTGGTGACGTAGGAGGCATCGGTGCGGTCGCAAGAATCACGGGGCTGGGAAGAGACGCCGTCTTTGCTGACAACTGCGATTCAGCTGTACGTTCCTTGGCAAGAACGGCAATCTGCGGGTCGGCCGACAATGGCTCCCTAGCGCCTGTGCTCGCCGGCTCATTGTCTAGCCAAGCCATGGTCCGATCTCGCCGGGGGCTGATGAAGGCGGCGGTCTCGTACGTCGGTACAGCGCTTGCCATAGAACGACGTCGAATCAATTCCTGTGTCACTTCGACATGCAGTTCCCGCGCGGATGCGTTCGCCGTGCCCGCAATGGTCTCGGTATCGCGCACGGCCGATTCAACTAGTTGCGCCACTAGGTCAAAACCGATTCGGTGGTACTCGATCCCGTTCTCAACAGTCGATGCCTCAACTCCCCCCTTACTGAAATCAAAGATCAACGCACTGCGTGTGAACTCGAGTCGATAGTCGGATGCGTCGAGAGTACGCAGGAAGTAGCGCGCCTCATCCCCTGCGTCCAGAGCCACAAGGCCATAACGAAGCGCACGGTCAAGATAGAACTCCAGCAGCGCCGAAAGATCCCTGTTTTTTATCGAACGATCCGGTCGATCGATTGCCTGCCGATGAGGGTCGAAGTGGTACCCGATCACATACTCACTTTGTTGGACCTGCTCTGCGATCGAACTCTTCAGCTGCTCGTACACCGACAGGTCGCCAGCGCTTCGATAGCACTTCACCTCAACGAGCCGGCACGTGATGCGACGGTTTGTCGGATCAAGGTCGAAGAGTGCGAGATCCGTCCGCCGGAAGCTGACCTCGTCTCCCAATTCGTCGGCATTCTTCTTCAGCGCCGAATAGAGGTCCAAGTGCGCATCCAGCGGAACGACGATCTGGTTCTCAAAAACGCGCTGATGCTCCAGGAAAAGGCGGCTTAGAGCGAGTCCTAAGGTCTCCGCCCGTTGGTTGGGCGAAGAGAGCAACTTCAGCGCCAAGCGCCCGGAAAGCGAGCGCAACTGCTCAAGCAGAATGACGGCGTGCCGTTCTGTGGCCGGTAGCCCATAGTCTTTCAGGATCGGTGAAAGCAACGCCTCAAGCTCAGTTACTGATCGCGACGTGATGGCCAACCTATGACTCAGCGCGTTCGCCATATCCGGCGAATGATCGATCAGATAGTCGGGGCGCGTCGCATGCCGGCGATGATCGAAGAATTCGATCCCAAGGTTGCGGTCAATGGTCAGTACCCAGTCGCTCACCTCATGAACCTGGTGCAGAAACGCGCGGTCCTCTGCCTTGAGGCTTAGCAGGACAACTGGGCGCGAATTCGGCAGGAACCGGTTGCGCGAGGCCGATGCAGACGCTACTGAGAGTAGTCTCGTCGCCGTGGACAGTAGGTCGGTAAGCTCTTCACAGCCGGGGAGCGCGCGGGCATTGCCGTGCAGCGGCCGACGAGACCAGGTGATGAGCTCATCGAACTCGTTGTAGTCCACCGCGAAGGGCTGAATTAGGCCATGGACGAACGAAGCCGCATCCAGCGCCTGTGCATCTTCGGCGCGTACCTCTTCGGTCGGAAACTGGTCGAATAGGAAAGACAGGTGCGCCGGATGACCCTCAGGGTTCTGCCGGAAGTCCTCGATCGATCGAATCGCCAGCCGCAGCTTTGGGTGAAGGTGACTCTCTGTCGGCGTGGAGAAGGCATCGGCCTCTCGCGCTGTGACGCCCGAGTCAGGCGCCAGCAGTTCGACCAACGCCTCGCCAGTGCCGGGTGCCTCGGAGTCTAGGGCAAAGAGCCGGATGTCGTACCGCAGATCAGCAAACGCCAGGTCGCCTTGCATCACTAGCAGCACATCTGCAATGGCGGTTGCTCTGCCGGCGTTGAAGGCGTTGATGGTCAGCGTGCGAACGTAAGGATGCTGAATCAGATATCGCTGGATGCGCGTGGCGATGTAGTGCGCATCGATTGCGGCGCCGCCAATGGACGGTTCTGGCAGACCGAGTGCGGCGCAAGCCTCCCCAATCAATCCGCGAGGGTCGCGCTCGTCGTTCGAAGCATAGAGCGACCAAAACGGGTTCACGTTGTCTACACTGACGTAGCTTCGTCCCAACTCTTGAGTGAGCACGACAGCCGGTAGACCGGAGGGCGCCAGTTGGCGAAGCAGCGCGTCGCGGGTTGGCACGACGAACTCTTTGTCGCACTTGCGAGCCTGGCTCAACCACAACGCTGCTGTGCTCGCCCATGCGGTGTGCCATAGTGCGCGCAGCGGATGCATCGGCCCCAACAGTATCGCGTCACGTTGCTTGCCTCGGTAGTCGCGGAGCAGCAACGACACTGTGTCCAGGCTTAGCGCTTCCTTCAGTTCATCAAACGCAGAACGAGCGATAGTCTCATCTCCGGATGCAGCCCTTGCCAGGACTGCTTCAAGCCACGCCACATAGCCAGCAGCGTAGTTCTGCGCCAGCTCCTTGAGGCCGATGAGGTCTGCGCCCTGCATCACCAGCTGCTTCTCTCCATCGATCACGGCCGAGAAGAAAGCCGCCCGCGCCCCGCAGAAGCGTTGCGCCTCGTCGGAGTTCGGCCATGGGAAGGACTGATTAGTGCGCGTCACAAGGCCAGACGCGGCAATCTCGAGTCGCATCCGATTGGTGCTGTGTGGATCGCTCAAAAATGCTCGCTCAAGTGCCGCAAGCTCGCTTGACACCAGCACGTTCGCGCGCCCCTCCTTGCCAAGTTTGATCTCGAGCGAATCCGCTCCGGTGATGTATTGGCGCCCGTGCCGCTCAACCCACGAGCATTCGCCCGCCGTGATGGTGTCTGGGTCCCGGTCCTGGAGCACGGCGCCAAACTTGGCGCGAAACAAAGCGTGAATCAGGCTCGGCTCTCGGGGGATTGCCCGCTGCGGTGGGTCTACCTCAATGTCTTCTTCTGTCAGCACATAGAAAAGGCCGCTCTCATTCGGCATTTCCTGGTCGCCCTTAGCCACCCGCGGCAAATGCAGTCCGTTGCCATCCTGAAGAGGAACTCGCTCACCTTCATCGGTCTCTGCAAAGATGCGAATGAGGTGCCAACCTTCCTCCCAGTCCACCTTGTTGATGCTGGAGAAGGTAATGGTTGATGAATCACGGTTCTGCGTCCACGCCGCCTTTCTTCGCCGGAAACCAGTTGGCCCGTTGTCGCGGGAGACAACCTCCGCGACAAACCGGCTCAGGCCTTGAACCTTTGAAGGAACCGGTTCAACGTGGAACGTGACCGAGAATTTCTTCTGCCCGTTCTTTGCGACCGGCAAGACCCGCTGGCCGATCAACTCAGCCAGTTTTGGGTCGGTGTTGTCGTCGGCGACGACGGCCATATCGGGCAGCTCAACATTGCCGATGTAGATCGCGTCGGGGTCGACGCCACCGTCCTCGAAGAGCCAGCGATTGAATGCGAGCGGCCAGTTCTGAGCATCCTGAACGATCCTACGCGTCCATTCGCGCGGGCTAGCCACCGAAGTAGCGGCGAAGTAGTCTCCCAGCCTCTTGCAGAAGGCTGGGTCATCCAAGCCCAGTTCCAATGCGCGCGCACGTTCGGTTCGGGTCGACCACGTGATCGTCCGCATGCATTCGAGATTGCGGTTGAGTCGAGCTGGTGCACGCTCCGGGTCCGCGAGCCATTCGAAGTCAGGCACCAGGCCCAGCTCGAACAATGCGGCGCCGATCGCCGGCGGATCGAACTCGTTAAGCTTGCCCGTCAGCAAGAATCGAGCGGTCGCAGCGGAATCAGCGTACGGCCAACGCTCGCCCTCCAAACTGTTCAGGGCGACTTCAACAGCGGCCCGAACAGCCAATGGCAGTTCGCCATTCAGATCTTGTGTGAGCTTCTGATACACATCGCCGACAGGGACATCTTCGAAGGTCGCAACGCCGAATGAATCCTCCGCAGAGGCGCGAAGGTCGTTCGGCACAAAAACCAGTAGCGGCGGCCGCAGCTCGTCGTTGGGCAGAGGGTTCCGCAACTCAACGAGCTTGGTGCTCGAAACGGCGAAGTCGGGCGCTTGCGCGCGCAAGGCCTCGTCAGCCAAGATCACGATCGTCGCGCCGGTGTTGCGGCTTCGAAGCGCGCCGCACAAACGGAGCATCAAGTCACGATCCAAGTCTGTCACTCGCATGCAATGGCCTGCGGTGCGCTTGGACAGCAACTCGAGCAGGTCTGGCAGCAGCACCGCCTCAAGGGCAGCGTTGAAGTCGTCCTGCGTCAGCTCTCGAAGGCCCTTGGTCATGTGCCGACTCCCGGCTCTTCCGGGCGGATCGCGTACCGCGGCACCACGGTCTGCGTCACGTATGCATCCGACAGGTCGCGATAGAACCCGATCTCTCGCAGCCGTGCAGTAAATGCTTGAAGGTTCAGGCGCAGCGCTTTTCGCTCTTCAATCGAGGGCATCCCAAAGCCTTCCCTCTGGGGGAGCTGGTCGATGTAGAGGCCATACCTTTCGCGCAAGAACTTCAACAGGTCATCAATGCGCATCTCCCCAGTACGGTACCCACCCTCACCAACCTGAAGCACGGCAATCTGCAGCAGTACTTCCAACAGGCGGCTGTCCAGCACAAACCTTCGCGGCGCGTGTCTAGCCCTCGGCTGTGCCATCAATGCACCAGGCTTGTTCTTTTGTAGCATCGCGTCGAAGGTTTGGATGATGTACTTGCGGTGGAACTCTCCTCGTTGCGCGACGATTATTTCGATGTATGTCTCGAAGTCGCTCAGGCCGAGCTTCAGTAGGGCGGCGGTGTCGGCATCCAGCGCGCCCTCGTCGTCTGCGAGCGAATCCCCAAGGTCCTGCAGCCTCGCGTTAAAGTACTTCTCGCGTTCGTCAGCGAAGGCGGGCCCTTGAAGCGCGAACACCTCACTCAACGGCAGCGGCTTGTTGTTCGGTCGAATCAACTTACCGCGCGAGATTAAGAAGTCACCAAACTCGTCCAGCTTTTTCGCCACGAAGTAGGAGCGGATGAATCCTGGAATGCGCCGCACGTAGCCGTCAGCACTCTGCTGGGCTATCTGAGCTGCCGGAGATTCAGCGTTGCCCGTCAAGTCAACGAACAGTTCAAGCTTGTACGGGCAATCCCCTTGAGGCTCCACCGGGCTGCGGGGCCGCATCGGGCATGTAGCCTCAGAACAAAGTGCATCAGCCTTCTGCAAACGCTCCCATGCTGATAGCAGCTTGAGCAAGCGCAGGTGAAAGAGCCCGAGGTGAAACGACAGCAGCAGCTTGAGGTACTCCACCATCACCGCGCGAGGCATGAAGTTGCGGTAGAGCAGAAGTCGCTGCACGTCCTCGGCCATCAGATCAGCCGCGCCGACACACATCGGCGCGAAACGGTCGCCGCCCTCTTTGGTGTTGGCGGTGTCTTTGCGCTGCCCAAGGAAGTGCAGCAGCGTCGCCGTCTCAATGTCGTTCAACGCCTTGCTGTCCAGCTCGCGCGTGACCTTATTGAAGCCCTCAAAGAAGAAACTCTTCAGGTGCTCGATGGCGTGAGCACCGGCGTTGCCTCGCGCGTGGTGCAGCATCTGGTACAGGTGCTGGGCGGCGCCATAGTCGCGCGAGTGCTTGGGGTTGCGGAACCGATACGTGTAGCCGTGCAGCGGCCTGGGCCCGGCAACCACTTGATTGGCGCGCCCGCGATTGACGATGTCCATCAGATGGGTTTCAACCCAGCGCACGACGATGTCCCGATGATCTGAAAACCCGACAAACTTCTCCTTCTCGGCCAAGATTTCGTCAACGAACTGCTCTACCGTCAGTTCGCGCTTGTCGCGAAACACGCTGGGGTAGCCGCCGTGCTCAAGCCGCTCGAACAGACCGGTCAGTACCCGATCCATTTCGATCATCTTGAAGTCCAGGTAGGTGATCTTCGTCAGCCTGAACTCTCGATCTTTCTTTTGAAGCGCCATCAGACCTTCTCCCCTTCGCCTTGGGCCAGCCGCATCTCGATCCGACCGTCGTCATGACGGGCCACCATATAGAAATCATGACCGCTGGTGGTAAGCAAGATTTCTCGGTACGGTTGCGCGTTCAGGCTATTCTTGAAGACGCCGAGGCACAGGTAGAACCCCTGCATCTCTTCAACGCTCGGTCGATAGCCCTCGTTCAGGCGCACCAGCATCTCGTACACATCCAGATTGATCACCAAGTCGCTGTTGATGGCGTTCTTGTCAGCTGGTCGAAAGCGGAGCCTCAGACCAGTTGGCAAGTGCTCTACGAAGCGCGCTTGCTGTGCGAAATCTTCTACCTGCAGCTCAAATCGGTCGGCAGGGAAAAGCCGGTAGCTTCGGACGGTCCCATTTTCGACCTGTCGAACTTGAAGTGCGAGATTGGCACCCAGCCGCTCTGGACGCTGCAGGCCCTCACCGCGATTGATAGCGCTCAGCAGTTTTGTGATCAGGCCTTCAACAGACTCTTCACCCTTCACGATGTCGACCATCTGCTTGGCCGAGCGGTACGGCAGCATCCGCTCCCATGTGCCGTCGCGCCGCTCGAAGAACTGTTTGCGCCGGGTCATCGCAACATAGTCGCGGTGACGCTTCGCCCGAATACGTACCGTGCTGACGCCCGCTCCCCGCGGGAGATCCTCGAAGAGGCCCTGAAGAACTTTGAAGTCGTAGCCCGCGCGCCGATCGAACCGGAACAACATGCGGTCATCGGGCTGAATGAAGTCCAGGCCACGATCGAAGCGCGGATCTTCCTGCTGGCCGACATCGATCTCGGAGAGCAGTGACAACAAGCGGTCTGCGTTTGGCTGCCCACCCCCCATCCAGCTATTGAAGTAGAAGCTCCGCACAATCGCCTCGCGGTCCGCTCGCTCGTACAAGGCGTGGATGTCTCCGCAGTCGCGATTGCCGATCAGCATGAACGAAAGCGCAGAGCGGAGGTCGCGCATCGTGATGTGCAGTCGTCCGCGCAGGTGCGTCATCGTGAAGATCATCTGCATCCGCTGGATGAGGCGGGGCCCAGCGGTTTCGTCCTGAAAACTCCTAGCGTTGTGCAGCGCGTAGCACTTGTCTTTGATATCACACTGATCGCAGGCGGCCCAGTGGCCGGCCAGCGTCATGCGCTTTATCGTGCGCTCCAAGATCGAACCGTCCTGTGAATTGGCGACCACGCTGCGAAGGTTGAGGTTGACGACCGCAACACGGTGATCGGCGTCGCCCGTAGCAAGACCTCGCTGCACAAGCGCGGTGAGTGCGGGAAAGTCCGCCGCGTTCTGCGCCAGGAAATCGACCAATCGCCCTTCGTTGATCGCAATCAACCGCGTCTCAACAGGCTGCCAGGCTTCTGGCACAGACCCCACAAACGGAGACAGAAATTCGCGGAGCACAAGATCGTTGTCCTTGGCACCCTCGTCCTGGCTACCGTCATAGTTGATGAGAAATCGACGCTCTTGCAGCGCAAGCGAACTGCCATTGGGCAGGCTCCGATTGACCAGCCCGCCCTGGTGTTCGACTTGGCGCTCCAGGTGCTGAAGAAAGGCAGTCTTCCCGTCGCCCGCGTTGCCGGTGATCAGAACAAGCCTGAACTCGCCCGCAAGTACCGCCGGGAGCAATTTGCGGTCGAGATCGGTATCGACATAGACCGCTTCGCCCCAAGCATCCATGCCACGCGTGCCGGCGTTGCTCTTTGCACTTTGGCTGTAGAGCGAGAGCAGATGACCGACAAACGCGTTGGTGTTCGGTGCCGACTGAAACAACACCGGCGTGCCGGTAGCCAACGCGGTGGCAACGGCTTCAGCGCTAACAGACTGGGGTGTCGGCCGCCGTGCTTGGTGAACATCATTCAGGGCCGTACGCATCTCCAGCGCGGAGTGCCAACGATCGCTGCGCTTAGGCGCGATCGCGCGCATCACGACGGTCACAAACTCAGGCGACAGGTCTGCAAAGCCCGACAGCTCTCGTGGGTCCGGCGCCGACGTCGTCGGTGGCTCAGAAGTGTCCCATGGATACTGACCAGTGAGTGCCTCGTAGAGCGTCAGGCCCAGCGCATACACATCGCGGTCAGCACGCTCTCCGTTGTGGGCAATGATCTCGGGGTCGAAATCAGGTGGCAGGTATCGCCTGGAGCCGCCTCCGCGCGTTTCGCGATCGTCCGATCGAACCGAGACGTTGAAGTCGATGATCTTTGCGCCCTTCTGGGTCCAGAGCAAATTGCGCGGCTTAATGTCGCAGTGGTGAAAGCCCTGCTGATGGAGGTGGACCAGGCCTTCGACTACCTGCTTTCCCAACTCCAGCGCATCCTCCGGGGCTAGCAGGCGCTGCTGGATCATGTCGCCGACATCTGCTCCTTCTATGTACTCGAACACCATGAAGGGAACCTGAGTGCCCTTCGGGCCGGGTAACACGTCAGCATCCAGCACGCGGACCACGTTGGGGTGATCCGGAATCTGTACGAGGTGGCGGTATTCCTTTTTCAGCCGCTCCAGCGTGGAATGACGGTCGCTGACCACCAGCTTCAATGCTCGTGCTACGTCACCCAGCGTGTCTATCACCTTGTAGACAACGCCGAAGGTGCCTTGCCCGAGCTTCTTCTCGATGATGAACTTGTGCGTGAGTGCATGTCCTTGAGGCAAATTACGATAGTCCAGCTCGGGCCCGTCGGTTTCGCCTGGCGCCAGCGCATCCCCCCCGGCTGAGTTCTCTGGTCTGGCTGGCGTCGGCGCCAGCAAATCCGAAAGTGACAACAGAGCTTGCTCGGCGGTGGGCCGCTTATCTGCGGCAAACGCACACAGGCTTTGCAACCAAGCATCCACGGCCTTCGTCAGCCCGGACTCCAATACGGAAGGTGCTGTCGGGAAGACGCCATCCGCATCCCAGGCCGTTTGCGGGCTACCGTTGAACGGCTTCTCCCCTGTGAACAGCTCATAGAGAATCAGCCCCGCCGAAAAAATGTCAGAGGCCGCAACGGCGGCGCTAGGCTCGCGATAGGCCTCTGGGGCGACATACGCAATCTCGACGAGGTCAATGATGTCGGCGGCGATCGTCGTCGTACGGTCGCGCATCGGCTTGGCGAAGTCAAAATCGGTCAACCGCGTCGTGCCGTCTTGCCCAACGATGAGCGCACTCGGTGTAAGGTTTCGGTGAATGACGCCCTTGCAATGCGCATGGTTCAAGGCGGAAAACAGGTCCTTGGCCACACGCCACTTCTGATCGATGGTCAGCGCCATTTGCGGGCGCGCCATGTGCACAGTTAGCGCCTGCCCCGGGGCATCATCGAGAATCAAGATGTAGGCTTGATCATCCTCTGCTTCGAAGAAATCTCTCGCCGAAACGATGTTCGGATGCAGCGGCAGTTCGGCCAGCGCACGGTAGGCATTCTGGATACGGTTTGCCTCCGCCACGCGCTGCGGTTCAGGCTGGTACGGGTCGGCCTTGTAGACGCGAACCCGCGCGGTGCCGCCAGCGAAGGTGTTTTGAGCGCGGGACTCGGTGTAGTAGTCGGTGGCGCCCAATCGTTCGATGACCTGCCAGTGGCCGTAAACGGGTCGGCCGCTTGTCGGTTTTGCCTTCACATTCAGCGCATGGCGAATCAGCGAGTGGAAAGCGCTGATGCTCTTATTGCGCCCAGCTGGTATGCCGGTCGTGTCCTTGAAGAACCGTTCGGCGTCCTTCAGCTTGACGACGCTCCTCGAGTCGATGTCGGCAGGGTCAACGAGGTGCGCATCCGGAGCAGTGAGCAGCACGACGGCGGCAACGTAGATGCCATCCAGCTCCGGCCGGCCGGGATGGGAGGACGTGATCAGCCCTTTGACGATCTTCGAGTGGCTGCGAAGCTTGGCGAGCGGAGACGGATACGGCTGACGTCCTTCCGGGTACCACCGGGCGCCGTGAACGTCGATCAGCCCTCGCGTTCCTTTTACGTCAACCAGATAAACCGCCTGAGGGGCTAGAAGCGCGATGTCGACTTCGAAGCGCTCGCCTTGTCGATCAATCTCGAAATTGTGGAGGAGAACATAGCTATCAGGAAGATGGTCGCGCAGATGGGCGATGGCTAGTCTCTCTGCGTCGTTTACCGGTTGACCAATCGGGATGACCTTCGCCATCATTTTGCTCCGGCAATCGTATCCTCAACTTCTCGTCGAGCTTCCAATTCAAGGCCTAGTGCTTCGTCGCGCGCCCCTACTGCTTCGAGAACACGCCTAGAGATCGACTGCGCACGCTCGTCGTCAAGTCTTGGCATAAGCACGGTCCTTATTCCTGCCTCGTCAAAGTGCGGTATTGATCCGCCATAGGTCAAGCAGGCAATTTGGTTATAGGCAATCCGAGAATTGAGAAATCCAAACAGCACTGCTGCTCGACTGAGATCTTTAACCACCAAACGGACGAGCATATGGGTGGTGGTCTTGCCTGCAAGGAATTTTCCCACCCATACAGGCTTTCCTGTAAGGCCTCCTTCTTGGCCAAATGCTTGCACCAAGACCATGCCCTCACTTAGTTGCACTTGCCTAAACAACTTAGTTATCTTAGATAAATATCCCTTCGGCTCCGGCTCGTTCCAATACAAACTGTATCCAGTGAAGTACAGCTCCGCAGACTCCGGACCAGGCACGTGAATGCGCTTAAAAATACCAGGCAGGAATACGCTATCGCACCACTCGCCGATAGAAATGCTGTCCCCCGAACTAAGCGTCTTGCGAATTTTTACGACCAACGGATTATGAAACTCTGCATCGAGGCGGCCTTGAACTTCACTCGACAAGACAGTAGACGTTGTCCCCAGACGTGGTCCGATTGAAGATAGGTCCGGATGAATCGAGTCGAATTCAGTAGAGACTTGATTCAAAAGAATCTGCGCCTTGTCACGTAGTTTCGCAGCGCGTGAGATTTTCTCATCAATGCGCTTCTCGATCGAATCCTCAAGGCGAGGTATTTCTATTGCTGAGACATGCTCTGGCTCGATATGTTGAATTATTGCGCCGTACGTTCCGGCTACTACCAGCGGTACGCCATATTTGCTCGAAAGAAAAGCGTATAGATATCCTGGCCGGACCCGCGACCTATCAGGAACAATCTTCAGCACGTCTTGCGACGACCACATTCCCTGCATACTCGGACGGACATAAGTCATCCGCCCAATAGTTCCTGAACAGGATATAAGCGTTGTTCCCGCATTTAGTCGGAGATACGCAAGTCGCGACGATTCGGCATCTTTCCTTCGTAATAGCGGGAGATCCGACAGGTCGGCGCGAAGCATTGATCCGCTACTAATGAAGGGCACGCCATAGTCAGCTGACTGAACATAGTTTCTGCGAAACATTGGGCCGTTATAGATTCCCCCACTATGCCCAGTCGTAAGGTCAATCAAATGCTCCTTCTTTAGAGACGCCTCCCGCAGGGTGGCGCGCGCCTCTAGCGCTCCGGACATGTAGGGGTTGCAGTCGAGGCGTCGGCCCCCCTCTTGCAACCAGGAGGACCTGACTATTCGGGCACTCGGAAAGGCAACAAATGTCATGCTCATACAGGGACTGGAAACCAAGCCTGAAGGGCGCCATGCATCTCAGCGAACGCGGCGTCGCTACAGCCATGTACGGAAATAAGGCTCGCGAGCCGCTGGTAGATTGCTGATGAGCGAGGCTGCCCCGTCTGCCGCAACACCCACTCGGCAGCTTCCTTGGGACGCGGGGGCTTCGCCGCACCAATCGGCCACCATCCATGATCAGCCAAGTACTGCCGGAGGCTGGTTCCACCACGGTACCGCAAGACATCGGCGACTTGGGGCTTGTCTTGCCACAGCCAGTTTTCAAGTTCTGGCTCGATTGCGATCACCTTGACGGCCTCCGCAGTCCAGCCGCTTTCAACCAAGCGCTCGGTAACGCGTTCAACGATGACGGCCCGTCCTGGCGACCCATCCCATTCGCAGTCCAAGACAACCAACGCACGTTCGTGACTGCGCTGGTATGGGCGTAGCAATTCGTGGCCCTTGGTGAAGACGCCGGGGTCGTTGCCGCCCTCATCGACGATCAGGTCACCACCGATCGCCGTATTGATCTCGAACTGAGCGCAGCCAAGGCTCAAGTCCCATCGATCTCGATTGAAGTAGCCGCGAAACGCAGCGGCCATGTTGCTGTCGGCAACCAAGATGACACAGGGGCGCTTGACCATCATCCCAACACCCCTGCCGCGAACAGACTTCCAAGATCAATTCCGCCACGCCACTCCTTGAGGCGCGGATGGTCTGTGCCCACCACGATCTCAACTCCGCCGTCCCCTTGAATGCGGGCACACAGCAACTGATCTAGTTTGGCTCTGACAAGCACGACTGGCGAATGCGAAGAGACCCAGACTTGGCTGTCATACATCGAAGAGAGCGACTGCAGGACGGCCTCGATAGCACGAGGGTGGATACCGTTCTCCGGCTCCTCCGTCACGAGGATGGCCGGATGCTTCCTCAAATAGGGCAGCAGTGTGAGCGTGAGGATGCGCAAGGTGCCGTCGGAAAGCCCGGCAGACGGCACCGTGAAATCGCCTCGATATCGCACAACGAAATAGGCATGGTGGTCATCCTCCCGTTCGCGCACGTCGATGTCAGCCACTTGCGGCAGCGCGGTTTGGACGTGCTCGATCCAATCGCCGTAGCGCTCGCTGCGGTAGTCTGCCGGCGCATCGTCAGCAGCGCCTTCCCGCTTGAGGTTGAGAGCGAGCCAGGGGGTGTTGCGACCGTCAGCGGTGATGGTCTTCGGGAGCCCCGGCGGGCTGGCCGTGCGCATAGCAGGCCAGTTGGGTTCCAGGAAAACCGCGTCAGCTGTCAGCAGGCTGTGAAGCCAACGCGCGGCCGGGTATTCGGCTTCTGTTTCGAAAATGACGCGTGGCATGGCGAGCAAGGTGGGCGGTAGCCCAGCCTTTGCAACGCGCACTTTGCCGCTGCTGGCAGGCACTTCTGGCGTGAACTCAGCCTCGTGGCCAAACTCCCGCGCCAGAATCAGTCGCCAATGCCTGTTGCCTTCGGCGGAGACTCCATGGAACCCACCCAGGCGCCTGTCAGGGCCGTGGCCTTCAGGGAAGACGAACAGGTATTCGTTGATGACATGCAGTTCGCGGTCGCTCGAAATCCGCAGGCCGATCTCATAGCGGATGTGAGTGGGCCAGCGTCGCCGATCCTCTTGGAACGCCAAGCGTGACTTCTCCGATCGCAATCGCGTGAACATGCCCTCAAGCACCTTGGCTTGAACGACATCGGGAAGGCGCGCCTCTACCGCGAGCGAGAAGTCGTCGCCTCTCCCGGCAAAAACCAGCTCGCTCAGACTCCCTGCGCGCGGTGGCAGGTCTGGACGCCGGTCCATGAATGGCGAGGCGATATTGCTTGCGCGCAGCAGGTCGCCGAGCAGTCCAGGCAGGTCAAGCAACGTGGTCTTTCCTGATCCGTTGGCCCCCACCAGCACACAAAAGGCGCCCACGTCGACGCCCAACCGTTCAAAGCAGCGATAGCGCGTGGCTTCGAGGCGCGTTATCACTTGCTGGGCTCCGGGTGCGTTGCACGAAACTCAGCGTAGGCGGCCGCAATGGCAGGGAGGTCATCGTCGAGGATGCGTTCCTTGCGATGCAAGGTCCGCACGTGCATCTTTCCGCCGATCCGCACCTTCTCTTCGTGACTGACATCCACAAGGATTTCTTCGCCATCCGGCTGGCGCTTGAACAGCGTGTTGCCGCGGCGATCGAACCCGACCTTTTCGGCAACGGCCATGAAGACCGGGTAGTCCTTCTTGCTACCCAAGTCTTCTGCCTGAATCACTGCAGGCGGCTTCTTCTTAAGGAAGAGCAGGCTGGTCAGGATGTTGACGTTTGCCTCCACGATGAAGGACTCGACAGGGAGGTCGATGCTGGCCAAGACCCAGCAGTGGCGCAGGATCCAATACCGGATGTACTCGTCGCCTGGGTTGCCCAAGATGCCGTCGGGCAAAACAATGCCTAGGCGCCCACCTGGTTTAAGCCACTGGATGCACCGCTCGATGAACAAAACCTCCGGCGAGACCGCCGGCTTGATGTTCTGCGTCATCACAAAGTCGGTGCCTTGCCGCTCCCACCGGCGGGCCAACTCGTACTGTTCGAGAATCGTTCGCTCGGTGACGGGGATATCGGAACCAAATGGTGGGTTGGTCGCGATCACGTCGATCGAGCCCAGCGGAATTTCGTCGAACGCGAGCTTGATGCCAGGCAGGTGCCCGACTGGGAACTCCAAGGAGTTCATGTGATACATGTGCCCGAGCGAGTTGCCTGCCATCATCACGTTCATTTGTGCGGCCCGAACCAGGAACGGGTCGAAGTCAGCACCGAACAAATTCTTCGCCGCGTAGTTGGCGAGACGATCACGGATGGAGATGAACTCTTCGGTGTTCTCGTCGCCCGCCTTCACGTGCTTCTCTGCGTGAAAGACCTTGTTGATGTAGTTCAAAACCTCCACGAGGAAGCCACCGGTCCCGCAGGCCACATCGAGAATGCGCTCGTTCTCCTTAGGGGCCAGCATCTGAACCACCAAGCGGATGGCGCCACGCGGCGTGAAGTACTGGCCACGGTCGCCGCGCAGGTTGGTGCCAACGATCTCTTGGTAGGCCGCGCCCTTGGCATCGACATCGGTACGCGCGAAGTCGTAGCGTGACAACTCGGACACGATGAACGCCAGTGCACGGTCTGACAGCGTGATCTCCTCGTTGCCCTTGAACAAATCCGGGTAAGCACGCTTCACTGCCTCAAACAGCGGCAGGATACGGCGACGTATTTCCTTCTGGCCCGCTGGTTCAAACGGCTCATAGGGGCCGGCCCAAAAATCTCGGTGCTCGCCGACACGGCGTTCGTCGTACATCTTGCAGAAGATGAGGTAGAGGAACTGCCAGAACGCAGCATCCTTCGGCATGCCCTCGTTACCGTGGATGTAGTTGTGGCAACGACGGAACGCAATGCGCAGCATGACCGGGTCGGCTCTGCGCATCTTCGCGAGCGATGCCGCCTCGCGCGTGCCGATGCTTTCGTCACCCATAGGCCAGTCGCCAATGGGTTTAAATTTGGTGTCGAAGCGCGTGATCTCCTTCTGGAAGAAGAAGAACTCCAGGCCGTTCGTCCACAGCCCGTACTTGCAGCTTTCGACCTCGGCCATCGCTGCTTCGAGGACTTCGAACTCCTTGCGCGCCTCGTCGGGGTCACGCATCCGGTACGCGCCCTTGGTGCCGACTTTCGGCTCCTTTTCGACCATGACCGCGCGGTACATGTTCTCTGCGACATGCGCCGTGCCCGCTTGGAACACGGCGATGTCGAGCTTGCGATTTTTGCCACCGACCTTGATCTTGAAGTCGGGCTCCATGTCCTCGGCGGCGATGCCGTACTCATGGATGATGGCCCGCGCGATGCGCTGGCGAACTTGCTCTTTGTCGCTGTCCTTCAGGAGTTCGCCGGTGATGTAGTCAAAGATCTTCCCTTCGGCGATTTCCGGAGCGTCGCTCTTCTCAACAGCCACATCGCTGTCGCTGTTGCCCGCGTCATCTGCAGCGGTCTTTTTGTTTGTCGGCTGCCTAGCCATGGGATGTTCCCTTTTCATCGAAGTCGTCGCTACTGGAAGACGCGCCACCGGCGCGCACCCATGCATCAACATCGTCTTTCTTGAATTTCCAAAATCGCCCGACCTTGTGCCCAGGCATGCCCTTGCCTGTCACCCAGGTGTATACGGTGTCCTTCGATACGCCGAGGTACTCGGCCATCTCATCTACAGAGAGCCAGCGGTCTTCCATTTCCTAATCCTGGTGTACGACGCGGCCGCGAGTCGGCGTGCTCATCAGTATAGTCTGCTTGACTCAGTTTTAGCCGGGTTTAGTTGGGTTTGGTGGCGGGCGCACAGCGAACTGAGAAGTCGCCGCTGCCGGTTGAACAACATCCGGCGATCTGCGGGCCAGGAGGCACATTGTGGGTGAGTTGCCACGGCAGCGTTGTCCATTGCGATGAGCGTCTCTTGCGGTGTGCCGCTCGACTCGCGGGTTGGCTTTTACTCGATGTGCAAAGATCGGACAATCGCTTGGCTGCCAGGGGTTGGAGCTGGACTCCATCGGGGTCATCATCGGACCGGACCTCATCGTTCGTGATGGGCGTGTCGTGACGGTGCCGCAGGCACGGGATCGATACGACAAGACGTTGCGTGGCTATAAGGCGCGGCTCAAGGCCGATCCAGATAAAGCTGTAGCGGAGGCGGACCTGATCATCAAGAACACCTACCGCACGCCGATGACGCGCGACATGAAGGGGTGCTACGTCTATTGCAGCGACGAAGAGACTGCAAATTACTTCCGCGTGCGGCTGTCGCCCGATGCGCTCACTGCGCTCCACCCCTGAGAACTGCCGGTGGGCAGAGACACCCACCGACTGATGATTTCAAGCTTTCGGTTGACTCGCCGCTTCGATTCGTTTCAGCAGTACCTGTAAAAGCTGAGTGGCGTCGGCCGTCAGGTCTGCAGCAATCCACATGATGTTGTCTCGATGCCTACCCCCAATCGCGTCGAACCATTCGCTGCAGTCCCCATAGCAGCAACTCAGCAAAGATTGCAGTTGGGACAACTTGTTCTCAAGAATGTCTGACGCATCCTGCTGATGGGTTGCGTCCTCGGATTCGGACGTGTGTTGCCCGGCGATAATTCGATCAGCCATTTGGTGTGCGCTCCTGCGAAGTTGTTGCACGTCACTTGGTTAGACGGCCATGGTGTTAGCGCACCTTGGCCGTCGCCTTTTGTGCCTCACATCAACATCGCTGCGGTGTGCATTTCGATGTCCCGCCGTGAGACGCGGCGGTCCTTCAAATGTATGGAGAGAAGCGCGCTAGCGGAAGACTCCATGTAGTGAACAAATTGGGGATCGCATCGACTTTGAGCACACGACCGCGATCATCGCGGCGCTCGACGATGCAGAAGCTCAGGCCTTGATCTGCTTGGCCTTCGCACGACCAAGCACACGTCGCGGCGCCTTGTAGTCCGGGTCAACCGCCCTGAGCGCTTCGGGCATCTTCTCGGCAATGGCAATCAGCGTCTTCGCTGCGCCCGTCGGTTCGCGGCGGCCTTGCTCCCACTGCTGCAAGGTGCGCACCGACACACCGAGCAGCGCGGCAAAGCCGGCTTGCGACAACCCCGCGTTCTCGCGCGCCGCAACAACAGGCGTGTAGACCTTGCGCGTTTTCCCGGCGCCCATTTCGCGCGCCGACTGCACAAGCAAAGCCTCGAAGTCCTGGCTCGCTTCGAAGGCAGCCAGCTCGGCATCACTCATAGGCTTTTTCTGCGGCATCACGCAACTCCTTCAAGGTTTCGCCAGAGATCGAATCGAGGTTCGCTTTGGCGTAGATCAACAGTAAGACGACTTCACCGGGCCTCTTGCGGTTGAAGTACACAACTCGCACGCCGCCACTCTTGCCTGAACCGGCCCGGCTCCAGCGCACCTTGCGCACCCCGCCCGACTTCTGGACGGGATCTCCGGCATTCGGGTTCGCGGAGATGTAGGCTGCAAACTCGCCTCGCTCGTCCTCTGTCCAATAGTTCGGCCATAGCTTCTGGAAGGTTGGGGTTTCAACGACGGTGAGCATGCGTCAAAACATACGCCATTGGCGTACATTCTACGCCTGCAATTCTGTGACTAGGATCACGGATCCGACATAAGAAATCGTCATGCAAGCCTCCCAATCACCCGCAGGGGCGACTGGTCGAAACGCTTTGGTACTAGCCGAAGTGTTTTTCGCGATGGCAGTTGGGGCAAAGAGCCCAGGCGTTGTCCACCGTGTCATCCCCACCTTGCGCCAACGGCGTTATGTGATGCACCTCTAGGAATGGATCGCCCGTGGCCTTGCTGACAAATGGCGCCGGCTTCTTGCATCCTTCGCAGTGTCCCCCCGCTCGAAAGAGAACTTCGGCGACTACGTCGGGATTTCTCACAAATGCCGTTGAAACGGTCCGAATGATCTTGGGCTTCTTTGGCGCATTGGCCAAGCGTGCGAGACGCTCTTGCCTTGGCCGCGTCGAGGCTTGAGCCACACGGTCCTGCAACTCTCGCTGCACATAGACCGCGTCGGCGATCAAATCATCAGAGCCCATAAGTGCAAGCTCAAACCACTTCGCACCGTCCAGCTCATCGTGCATCTGCTGATTCGAGAAAGCCCCGGCATAAACAAACGGATCGTCCTCCGTTTGTCGCACGAAAGCGAGTACTGGCAAGCCCGGCACGTTCAAGACCGCCGCGTTGGGCTTGAAGTGCTCCCCAAATTGCACGACGCCGTTCCGAGTGATGCTCTTCAGGTAGTACTTCAGCCGTTGGCCTTCTTCCAGCCACGCGTTGTTGTACTTGCCGCCGCTCATGGTCGCCTTGATGACGACTGCCGTTGGTTGACCACCTGATTCAATGACCAGCATCCCCTCAGTGCGGGTGTCGTAGATCCCCGCAAAGATCAGGATGTCATGCGAGCTGTACGTCTCGCCGATGACGAAATCCGATGCTCGAAACCGATCACCAACCCAATCGGCGAATCGCCTTTCAAAGGGGTCAACGATGTCCTCGAACGTTTGGAGCCCAAGCGCGCGCATCTCTTCAGAAAGGCCGTCCTGCGTACTCCCGTTAAATCGCTTCAGGTATACGAACAAGTCCCCTACCCGTCTGAAACGGCTCACCCATATGCCAGCGCTGCGGATCTTGAACTTGATCGAATCGGGCAGAGCGCTCGCGAGCGCGGGCTTCTGGACGGCTTCTAAAACGTACTCGCGCGCCGCGTGGATGGGACTCATTGTGTTCATTGCTTGGAATGGACACATTGTGGTGTAACTTGTTAACGATTTGCCGTGAGATTGGCATTCGTTAACTATCTCGACGCACCTTCCGCTTTGGGCGGAAGTTCTCCAGTCAGTTACTGCAAACTTCCAGAACCACCCACGCTCGGAACCCGCATGGCCCCCTCGCCCTCCACCTCCCACCCCCACTACGACCGCCTAATCACCGCAGCCCGCGCCCTCCCACCGCTGCGCGCCGCAGTCGTCCACCCAGCCAACGCCGTATCCCTCGAAGCAGCCCTCGCTTCAGCCGCACTCGGCCTCATCGCCCCCACGCTCATCGGCCCCCGCGCAAAGATCGAAGCCGCGGCACGCGAGGCCAACGCAGACCTCTCCAACATCCCCATCGTCGACACCCCCCACAGCCACGCCGCAGCCGACGCGGCCGTAGCCATGGCCTTGCGCGGCGAGGTCGATGCGTTGATGAAGGGCAGCCTGCACACCGACGAGCTGATGGGCGCGGTGGTGCGGCGCGAGGGCGGGCTGCGCACGTCGCGGCGCATCAGTCACTGCTTCGTGATGGACATTCCGGGCCACTCGCAGCCGCTCATCATTTCAGACGCGGCCATCAACATCGCGCCCACACTCGAAGAAAAGGTCGACATCGTGCAGAACGCGATCGACCTTGCGCATGCGCTGCAGATGCCTGCCGTGCGGGTGGCGATTCTCTCGGCCACGGAAACGGTGAACACCAAGGTGCCCTCCACGCTCGACGCGGCCGTGCTGTGCAAGATGGCCGACCGCGGGCAGATTACCGGCGCGCAGCTCGACGGGCCGTTGGCCATGGACAACGCCATCGACGCCGAGGCGGCGCGCATCAAGGGCATCGTCTCGCCGGTGGCGGGCCGCGCCAATGTGCTGATCGTGCCCAGCCTGGACGCGGGCAACATGCTGGCGAAGAGCCTCACCTTCCTGGGCGGGGCCTATGCGGCGGGCATTGTGCTGGGCACCCGGGTGCCGGTCATCCTGACGAGCCGGGCCGACTCGGAGCCGGCGCGGCTGGCCTCGTGCGCGGTGGCGTCGATGCTGGCGAAGGCCGGGCGGGAGCGAACGATCAAGGCGGTGGGGTGAGAACGACGCTCAGCCCTTGAATGGCGCGACGCAGGCTTTTTTTCAGAGGCTTTCGAAAAAGTACGCGAGCACGGTGTTGTCGATAAACCCCTGGTCGAACATGGCGTCTTCCGCAAGGGGCTCCATGGCCTCGGCGAAGGTGATCTGCTCGAATTTGCGCTCCAGCAGCATGCTCACGAGGGGCGCACACAGCGCCTGCAGCTTCGGGTGCTCTGTCGCCAGTTCCCAGACGCGCCCGTTCATGACATAGGGCAGGACGACGAAAACGCGCAGGTCGAACCGTATGAGAAAGCGGGCGCGCATCTCCCTGTTGAATTCGCACTCGATCAGGTGCGAGTACAGGTCGTTCCCCGGTGCACGGGCCACCGCGCGCGTCTTGCCCGCGCCCAGGGCTTCGCGCACGGCGTCGACCTCGGGCGTGCTTGCGTCGGGCAGCGGGGCAAACTTTCTTTCGGCGGCGAGCGCTTCGAGTTTTCGGAGTGTCGGGTTCATTGGGGAAATTGTGTCACCACGGTTCGCTCGGCATGAACCGGGCCGCCGCCCGGCTTCTCGAGCACAACGCGCCCGCCGCGCACGGGGGTGACGTTGTCGGTTGCCCGCCCCGTGGTGCGGCCGAGGTCGGGGTTCTCGAAGCGCAGTCGCGACGCGTTGGGCGCGCCCTGCCGGGTGACGACGGTGCCCGGGGCGTAAATGACCTCGTCGGTGAATTTCTGTCCGCCCTCGCCCACGCGGAACCGCCCCTTGCCTGCTTGCGGCGACGAATTGGCATGGTGGTTGGAATGGCCCAGGTGCTCTCGTGACTTCGGCGTGTAGGTTCCGTTCCTGGCGACCGACACGGCCTCGATGGGGGTCAGGCCTTTGGAGCGGAGGATGGTGTACTTTTGCTTGAGCGTCTGCGCACACCAGCCCAGCGGGTCGGCCCATCCGATGGGATTGTCGGCATACGCATGCAGGTTGATGCCGCCCTCCAGCCCGATCGGATCGGGGCTGATGAACCGCCCGATGTCCGGGTCGTAGAAGCGGAAGGTGTTGTAGTGCAGGCCGGTGTCGCGGTCGAGGTACTGCCCCTGGAAGCGCAGGTTCTGCTCGGCGGGCTGCGGCGCCTCTTCGCCCGGCCAGGCGGAGCGGCCGTCCAGCGCGGTGACTTCCCATTGCTCGATGACGGTCGCGCCCCAGGTCCTGTAGCTCGCGCGCCAGCACAGGTTGCCGTCGCCGCTGCTCAACTCCTCCGGCAAACCGGCGGTGTCGTTGTGGAAGTGCAGGATGCGCGCGGTCGATGCCGCCGCGGCAGGCTCGGCCTTCGCGTCGAGCCGTGCCATGGGCACATGGCTGCCCTGCTCGTACACGTAGCTCACCACCTGCGAGCCGCGCCGCTCTTCGATCAGCCGCAGGCCCTCCCACACGAAGCGCGTGCAGCCGAACGCATCGTGCCTGGCCACGCGGCGCCCCATTGCGTCGTAGTCGAAGCGGGTGACCTGCGTGGTGGCCTCGGGGGTGTGCGGGCGGCGCGTCGTGTGCACGGCCGCAAGGCGGCTTTCGTCGTCCCATTCAAAGCGCTGCTCGGTGTGCCTGCCCGACTTCTTGCGCACGAGCCGGCCGTGGCCGTCGTAGATGTAGCGCTTGTCCTCGAACACCCGCACGAGGTTGTCGCGCACGTAGCCCGACACGCCGCCCTGCGCTGCCGGGCCTGCAAGCGACGCGTCGAGCAGGTTGCCGGCGGGGTCGTAGGCAAAGCGTTCCTGGTTGGCCGCACCATGCGCCGCATGCGCGGAAGGCGTCGGTGGCATGCGCACGGTTTCATCGATGCGCCCGGTGGCGTCGTAGCGACGGCTGGTGGTGCCCTGCAGCGAATGACGGCTCTGGCGCAGTTCGCCCGCGGGGTCGTAGCTGTACTCCTTCATCAGCCCGTCGAGCAGGCGGGCGTGCGGGGTGCCGGCGCTGTCGATGGCCTGGCGCCAGGCGGCGTCCCGCGTGGTGAAGGGCGCGGCGAGCGATGCCGGCTGGCTCCAGGCAGCGGCGCGGCGGCCCATGGGGTCCAGCGCGAAGCGGGTGGAGATCGCGCCCTGGCTGCGCGCGGTCTCGCGGTGCAGGTCGTCGCGTTCGATGTCGCTGATGAGCTGGTGCACGGCGGGCGCATCGCCGTGCTGCAGCGAAAAGTTGACTTGGTGCAGGTGGCCCGAGCCGTAGTGCAGGTAGTTCAGCCCGCGCACGGGCCCCTCCTGCCCCGCGAGCGCGGGCAGGAGGGTGCGCGTGCGGTTGCCGAGCGCATCGTGCTCGTGGCGCAGTTCGTGGCGCTCGCCGCTGACTTCGTCGACGGCGGTTTCGCCGACGAGGCGGCCAAGCTTGTCGTAGACGAAGCAGGTGCGGTGCAGCGGGCGCAGCGTTGGTGGCGCCTCGCCGGCCCCCGCGCTCACAACTTCGAGCTTGACTGCGTCGATGAGCCGGTCGAGCACGTCGTAGCGGTAACGGTAGCAATGGGTGGCGGTACGTTTCTCGACCAGCCGGCCCACGGCGTCGCGTAACAGCTCGGTGCGCAGCGGCTGCGCCACGCGGCGCTGGCCCGCTTGCGGTTCATCGAGCGCGAGGTCTTCGTCGCCGATGCCGGGCAAGTGGGTAATGGCGACGGGCCAGCCGCCTGCGTCGTAGGCCACCTGCACGCGCGTACCGCCCACGCGGCGCTCTTCGACCACGCGGTCGGCCTCGTCGCGGACGAACTCGAAGCGCATGCCGTTCTCGTTGACGAGCGACTGCAGCCGCTGGGCGCTGTCGTAGTTCCACGCCATGCGCCGGCCCTCGGCATCCTCGCGCAGCAGCGGCTCGCCGCGGCGGCCGAGCGCGAGGCGGGTGGTGCGGCTCAGCGCGTCGGTGGCGGCAACCAGGCGGCCCGCCGCATCGCGGTGAAAGGCCTGGTGGCTGCCGTCGGGCTGCGAGACGGCCAGCAGGCGCCCCATGGCGTCGTGCGTGAGCCGCGTCTGCTGGCCCATCGCATCGGTAATGGTCTTCAGGCAGCCCCAGCCGTCGTAGGCATAGCGCGTGGTCTTGCCGGAGCAGTCGGTGAGCGCGAGCAGCTGCGCGCATTCGCTCCAGGCCATGCGGTTGCGCCCGCCCCTGGCATCGGTCACCAGTATGGGCAGGCCGCGCTTGTCGTAGCTGTATTCGGTGACGTGGCCGAGCGGGTCGGTCTCGCGCACCAGGTTGCCCTCGTCGCTGTAGGCATAGGTCCAGGCGCTGCCGTCGGGCAGGGTCTCGCGCCACGGCAGGCCGGACTCGGTCCAGCCGGTGCTGTGCGTGCGGCCCAAGGCGTCGGTGCGGCTGCTCATGAAGCCTTGTGCGTCGTAGGCGCAGCGGGTGATCGCGCCGTGGGGCTCGGTCATTGCGACGAGCTGGTGCAGCTCGTTGTAGTGCGCCTGCCAGTGCTGGCCTTCGGCGTTGGTATACGCGGTAAGCTGGTGCTCCGCGTTCCAGCGCCAGACGAAGACGCGGTCGAGCTGGTCGACGACGCGGGTCTCGCCGATGGCGGTGGCCGGATCCTCGGCGCCGCTTGCACCTTCGGGCAGCAGGGCGGCGTAGGCGATGTCGTAGCGCTGGCCGTCGTTGGTCCAATGGCGGCCGACGCGGGCCTCGTTCGCGGCGCCGGCCCATTCGCTCCATTCGTAATAGCACTCCAGCCCTGCCGCATCGGCGTGAAAGTTCATCAGCCCCTGGCTGTCGTAGCCGAAGCGGCGCACCGATGCTCCGCTGCGGTCCGTCACGCCGGCAAGGCGGCCCTGCGCGTCGTGGCGGTAGGCGACGAGCAGGCCCTGGGTCTCGCCCGGTGCGCCAACCGCGAGGCGCACCGCATCGAGCCGCTCGCTCTCGCCCGCATGGTCGAGCACGATCAGGCGCCCGGTGCTGTCGGTCACTTCACCCAGGCGCCCGAGTGCGTCATGGCGCAGCTCGATAAAGTTGCCGTTGCGGTCTTCGATGCGGGTGAGCTTCAGCACCTGCGAGCGCGCGTGGCCGGCCGAGGGCTCGCCGAAGATGAAGAACAGCCCGCCCGGAATGTGGAAGAAGTAGCAACCGCCTTCCGTGCGGCACAGGTCCAGGCCCTCGCGCAGGCTGTATTGCCGGGTACCCGGCTCGATGTCGGGAAACTCCACCTCCCTGCCCTGGTCGTCGACGAGAACGACGACGGGTTGTCCGTCGGAGCCGGTGTCGAGCCGCAGTTCCATTGCATACGGCAGGCTCCAGCCCTGCCCCAACGGGCCGCCGCTGCGCGCATCGCGGCTGTTGTAGAAGCGCTGCCAAACGATCGGCAGCGGCCCCGGCAGTGTGAAGTCGAGCTCGCTCTCGCCGCCCAGAAACTTGACCCCCGTGGCCGCATGCACCGGGTTGCCGATGGAGCTGACCATGCCGTGGATGCCGATGCCTAGGCCGATGGCGCCTTCCATGAGGCAAGGCAGCGCGGCCTTGCCCTGCCGCGCAAGCTTGGGCAGGCAGCGCAGGCCCTTGTAGATCATCACAAGGCTGAAGACCGTTACCGCGATCTTCGAGATCAGCGGTACCTCGTCGGCCACGTCGCGCACGCGGGCGGTGGGCCCGCCGATGAAGACGTTGGGCGAGCCATCGCTGATCTTGGCGCCGCACTCGGTGTGGTCGTTCTTGCGCGAGGCCACGCCCATGTTGATGAAGACGGTCTCGGCGCCTTCGGCCAGCAGGATCTGCGGCGAGTCGTTGGCGCAGGTCACCGTGTCCATCGGTATGTCGGGTGAAGCGCGCGCCGCGCCCGTGCCCTTGCTGTTGATGAACACGTCCGACGAGCCGCTGCTGATCTTGCCGGTGACAGTAAGGGTCTCGGGCACCAGCGCGTCGGCCACCGCCTCGCCGAGCCCCGCGCCGACGTATCCGCCGGCCACGCGCGCGCCGACCACCACCAGCCCCACCACGAGCGGCCCGGCCAGCCCGCCGGTGCCAACGATGGCGGCCGCCGCCAGCCCCGCCGCAAAACCCACCGCGATGCCGCCGACCAACCCGCCCGCGAACTTGGCCCAGAACCTCGCATGGGCGTTGGTGTGGGCGATGGGGTCGTGCAGGCGTGCTGCTGCTTGGCCGGCCATGGGGTGTGCGTTACCGAGGTGCGTTACCGAGGTGGGCGGCTTCAGGTGCGCGGCTGGAAGCTCGCGAGCGCGCGCTGCCAGATCGCCAGGGCTTCGGCGTCGAAAGGAATGGCGCTGCTGGCCGTGAGGATCAGCACGTTGCGGCTCGCAGCCGCGAGCTGGCACACCGCCTGCCGCTGGTACAGCGCCTGCCCGTTCTGCCTGAACTGCGTGACGAGCTCGATGCCGCGCAGGTCCCGCATCGGCGAACCGATGGCGACCTCGCCGCGAGACACTTCCTTGAGCTGGCTCACCTGCCGCGTCAGGTCGCGCATCTGGCGGGTGACGAACTGCTCCAGCGTTTCCTGCGTCTGCAGCGCGTCGCGGCTCACGATGAGCGTGGTGCCCGAGCCGTCGGGCATCGCGAGCACGTTCATCGAGCGGTCGATGCGACCGTCGTCGGGGATGTCGAACTGGCCTTCGTTGAGGTGGTAGCGCATAGGGTGGTCAGCGAGAAGGAGATGGCGGCGCATCGGCGGTTTGTGCCTTCGCCCGCAGTTGCACGATGCGCGAATGCAGGACATCACGTTGCAGGTTCACGGCGTCCGGCTCGCGGCCCTGCCCGGCTTCATGGGCCGCCAGCACCAGCGCCATGCCGGTGGAGTCGATGGCAGCGAGCGACAGGTACCGATCGCCGATAGCCTCCAGGCCTCGCGCGACATGCCGCCGCGCGGCGGCCCAGTCCTGCCGGGCGATCGCCTCGTCGGCGGCGCCGAGGATGACCTCGGTCTCGTTGGCAAGTATTTCGTCTTGGGTCATCGGGATCACGGCGACACGCGATTGAGAACGCCGCCGCTGCCCTGGTAGTACGCCAGGTTCAGCTTCTCGGCCGTCTCGCGCGCGGCGACGCGCGTGGCCGTGGGGAAGTTCATCTTTCCGGTCCCCTCTTTCATCAGCTCCGCGATCCTCGCGTTCTGCGTCGCGTTGAGCAGCTTGGAATCGACGTACGCCGGCGTCCGGGCCGTTCGCATGTACATGAACTGGTCGGCGCCGCTCTGGGCAAGGATGACGTTGTGCTGGTTGTTGATGAGATAGCCCGCGTCCCCGCCGCTCAGCGATACGCCGGTGTAGGTCCCCTTCGGATGGGAGTGGAAGACACCCAGCACCTGCTGGCCGCCGGACACCGACAGATCCGGCCTGGCATAACCGGAGTCGCCCGAGACCGGATTGACGAGCGACACCCGGCCCTTCTTGTCCGACACCAGCGTGCTGGCTTGCTCCTGGTTCTTGCCGTTCGGAAAGCTGTTGTTCCACTGCCGGGCGAAGCTGTTGTTGTGCTCGGTGAAGTTCACCTGCGCGGGCGTCATGGCCGGCGATGCCGGGACCGCGAGGTTGGCGGCGGTGACGGGCGGCTCTTCCGCGGGCGTCGGCGCGAATGTGGGCTTTGCAGCGGTTTTCGTGGCGGCGGGCTGGGCGGCCGGCGCGGCACCCGACGGTGCGGCGGGAACGGCCAGCGCTTCCTCTTCGGGCGGTGGCGCACCGATCGGCGCCTCGCAGTTCAAAAAGATCTTCCCGCCCCGCTGATCCAACTCCCCCGTGAAGTTGACCAGCCCCTTCACGCCATTGATCTGCACCGTGCCATCCGCCAGCAGCACGATCGACGACTTGCCGCAGATCAGCGAGATGCTCGTCTTGGCCGTGACGAACACATCCTGCTCGGCCGCCTGGATCAGCACCGACTTCTGACCGGTGAGGTTGGCGTTGCTCGCGGTGGAGGTCACCGAGGCGTCGGTCTTCGACACCAGGTTGATGGCGCCCGCGCTCGCGTGCGAGACGATGTCGCCATCCGACACCACATTGACCTGCCCGCCCTCGCTCACCTGCGTGAGCATGCCCTTCGCGGCGAGCTGCGTGAGCTGCGCGCCGGTGGTCATCGTCATTGCGGAGGTCGAACGCATCGACACGCTCTGCCCCGAACTCACGACGATGGGTTTGGGGCTGATCATCGTCTGGCCCTCGGGGCTCACGATGGAGACGACGGGCTTGTCGATCTTGCGCGACAGGTCGAGCATGTGCTGCGCGTCGGCCATGGCCGGGTCGGGGTTGTCGGACACGCCCGCCTCGGACGATGCGCCGCCGGCCAGCGCGGCAATGGCTTGCGAGAGGCCGCCCGCGGCCTGCACGCCCTGCACCAGCCCCATGAGCGTCTGGTTCTTGCCCTGCGCGATCGCACCGACCAGCGCCTTGGTGGACGAGATGGCCTGGCCCGCGGCCTGCATCAGTGCATTGCTTTGCGCGAGCGCGGCACCCATGTGCTCGTGGCCGTCGGGGTTGTCGCGCGAAGTGCGCTGTGCGTGGTCCTGCGTGTAGGTGGTCAGCAGCAGGCCCTTGTCGGCGCGGATGGAACCCCACTCGTTGGTGCGCAGCTCGAAGCCGTAGCTGCGCTGCACGCCGGAGCCCTGGTTCATCAGGTAGCCCATGTGCAGGTGGGTGTTGCCGTGGTCGGTCGACAGCTCGATGTGCTCGGTGCCTCGGCTGTCCTCGAAGCGCAGCATGTGCTTGCCGCCGCCGCCCTTGCTCCAGTTGGTCTGGAAGCCGGTCTGCGTCTTGTGGCGCGGCAGCTCCCACGGCGGCATCTGGGCGGCGTTGTAGACGCAGCCGGTAACGATCGGATGGTCGGGGTCGCCGTTGAGAAAATCGACGATCACTTCCTGGCCGATGCGCGGGATGTGCATGGCGCCGTAGTTGCTTCCGGCCCAGGTCTGCGACACGCGAATCCAGCACGACGAGTTCTCGTCGCGCCGGCCGTGGCGGTCCCAGTGGAACTGCACCTTGATGCGACCGTATTCGTCGGTGTGGATCTCCTCGCCCGCCGGCCCCACCACGACGGCGGTCTGCGGACCGGTGGTGCGCGGCCTGGGCGTGACGCGGGCGGTGCGGTAGCTCGCGTTGTCGGGCAGCACCTCGAAGGTCTGCCGGTAGCTCGTGCTGCTGGTCGATTCGCTGTAGGCCGCGTCCACGGCGCCGACCACGCGCAAGGCGTTCTCCCGGAAGTCGTAGCTCACCGCCTCGATCATGTAGCGCCGGTTGTCCTCGGCGTTCGGATGGCGCGTCAGTTCGAACAGGTAGCCGGGCGCCATGTGGCGCAGGTTGCCCTCGGCGCTGATCAGTTCGCGGCGTCCGGCCAACTGCTCCAGCCGCAGGCGCGCGTAGTTCTCGCCGTCGCCCAGTTCGGTGTAGCCGCCGGGCCAGTCGTACGTCTCGAAGCTGTCGTGGCTGTGGCCGGCCGGCTGGCGGCGCATGGTGTCGATCTTGGCGTTGGGCTTCCTGAAGTCGTAGTCGTCGGCGGCGAAGTGGCCGCTGGCGATGTCCTCGGCGTGATGCCAGGTGTCGATGAAGTCCTGCTCCAGGATCTGCGCCGCGCGAACGCCCGCGTGGTACGGCACCCGCACCGGGCCGCCGGGCAGCTCGGCGTGCGAGTCGGGGCCGTCGCACAGCACGAGCTGGTGGCCGTCCTTGGCGTGCGAGAAGAAGTAGTAGATGCCCTCCTGCTCCATCAGCCGGCTGACGAAGTTGAAGTCGGTTTCGGCGTACTGCACGCAGTATTCCCACGTGCGGTAGTTGCCGCCCAGCCGGGCATCGATGACGAAGCCGTAGGGCGAGAGCACCTCCTGCAGGATCTGTGGGGCCGTCTTGAACTGGAAGATCCTGAAGTCCGACCGGCGCGTGGCGTACCAGAGCCATGGGCGCAGGGTGGCCTCGTACATGTGCATGTCGCCGTCGTCCTTGCCGACACTGGCAAAGCGCGTGACCTGCCCGCTCAGGAAGCGCCGGCCCGGCCCGCCCAGCTCGGTGGCCAGGTTGACTTCGATGGTCATGTTCTCGCCGAGCATGCGGCCGGGCGCAATGCCGGGCATGTCGCTCACGAGCCGCACGCGCGACTCGAACAGGGTGGAGATGCGCTCCTGCCCCGTCATCGAGCGGAACTTGAGGCGCTCGCCCAGCGTACTGTGGGCGATGAAACTGCGGGTCATCCGAAGGTCGTGCCGGGCGAAATCAACTTTCCTTGTTCTCCTTGATGTTCCAGGCCAGCACGGTTTCAGCGCCCTTGCCGCCCTTGTCGGTCTGTTCCCAGTACTGCTGCTTGACCTTGGCGGCCTGGAATGCGAACTGCACCAGCACCGCATCGCTGCCCTGCTCGGCCGTGTACTGCACCGAGGTGACCAGCACTTCTTCGAGCGTGACGCGGGTGTATTCGATCTGCGAGCCGCCCGCCTTGCACACCGACACTTCGACCTTGCTCAGGTGCTTGCCGCTGGCGCAGTTCTTCATGACGGACGGGGCCGCCTTGTCGATGCGTGCGAGCACCTGCAGGTCGTTGAAGCTTGCCTTGCCCACACCGCCGCCACCGCCGCTGACCATGTTTCCAGGCTGCGTCGCTCCCCATGCAAACGACTTGATATCCGTCCAGTCCTTGTGGTTCGAGTCCTTGGATTCGCCGTTTGCGCCCTCAACGCGCATGAACATGTCTACTGCCATGATTGATCGCTCCCTGGTTTATCGCGCCCACTTCGGGCATCTTGAACAATTGCCGCCATCGCTGGCTGCAACATCGAAGACCGGTCGGCCCGACGAAGTGAATGCACATTCGCGAACCGGCCAGCCGATGTCCAAAGATAGTCAAGTAACGACGAGCCCACCAGAGTCTTTAGGCACTAGCAAAAAGGATTACGCGCGCCATCGGGAATCGACAGGAAACCCGCCTTTTTATGCCGACATGCCGGCAGCCCGCATAGGTAGTTCTCCCGCTTTGAAGCCCCTCATGTGCAACACAAAGCGCTACAAAAAGCGCATCATCGCCATGAACGAATCCGCGTTGCGGACTGTGTGCGAGGCAGAGCATGACAAGGTTCAAGAAGGTCTTCTGGATCGGAACTGGGCTCACCGTCGTGGGTGCGCTCGCCGCGTTCGCGGTCGTCAGCGAACTGAAGACTTCGCGGCTGCAATCGGCCTTCTGGCGCGACTTTGCCGGCGGTGCCGGCTACACGGTCGAAGCCGGTGCCAGCAACGCCATCCGCTTTCCCCAGACCGGGCCGTATGACGAGCGGATGGGTTATCACGATCTTCCCCATTTCATTGAACGCCTGCAGCCCGAGGGCTACGTGGTCACCCGGCAGGCGCGCATGTCGCCGCGGCTCATCGAGCTGCAGGAGCACGGGCTCTTCACGCCCTACCGCGAGAAAAACCAGGCCGGCCTGACGGTGCGCGACTGCCGCAATGCGACGCTGCTGCACACACGCGTGCCCAAGCGCGCCTACGAGCGCTTCGAGGATGTGCCGCCGCTGCTCGTCAGCGCCCTGCTGTTCGTCGAAGACCGCCACCTGCTCGACGCGGAGCCGCTGCAGCGCAACCCCGCGCTCGACCCGGAACGCTTTGCCAAGGCCGCCGTGGAGCAGGCGCTGCGGGTGCTCAACCCGGGCGGGACGGCGACGGGTGGCAGCACGCTGGCCACGCAGATCGAAAAGTACCGCCATTCGCCGCAAGGCCGCACCGCGTCGGTGCGCGAAAAGCTGCGCCAGATGGCGTCGGCCTCGGTGCGCGCCTACCAGGACGGCGACAACACGCTGGCGCGGCGCCGCCAGATCGTGGTCGACTACCTCGACACCGTGCCGCTGGCCGCGCGCCCGGGCATGGGCGAGGTGCACGGCCTGGGCGACGGCCTGTGGACCTGGTACGGGCGCGACTTCAGCGAAGTGAACCGCCTGCTCGTCGACAACGCAGAGGGCGCGGCGCCCACGCCCGAAGCGCTGCAGCACCAAGCGGAGGCCTTCAAGCAGGCGCTGTCGCTGATGATTGCGCAGCGCCGACCGTCGCAGCACCTGCTCGGCGACGGCACGGGCCTGGCGCGGCTCACCGACAGCTATTTGCGGCTGATGGCCGAGGCGGGCCTGATCACGCCCGTGCTGCGCGATGCGGCATTGGCCGTGCCCTTGCACCTGCGCCCCGAACTGCCGGCAACGCCCCGGCCCGACTTTGTGCAGCGCAAGGCCGCGACCGCGCTGCGCACGCACATCTCCACGCTGCTGCATGTGCCGCGCGCCTACGACCTGGAGCGGCTCGACCTGGAGGCCGAAACCAGCCTGGACAGCGAAGCGCAGGCGCTCGCGGCGCGGGTGCTGGCCGGCCTGCGGATGCCCGCCGCGGCCAAGGCAGCGGGATTGTTCGGCCCCCACCTGCTCGATGCGGGAGCCGACCCGGCGCCGCTGATCTACAGCTTTACGCTGTTCGAGCGCGGCGCCCAGGCCAACCTGCTGCGCGTTCAGGCCGACAACATCGACCAGCCCTTCGACGTGAACCAGGGCGCGCGGCTGGACCTTGGCTCGACCGCCAAGCTGCGCACGCTGGTGAGCTACCTCGAGCTGGTGGCCGAGCTGCATGGCCGCTGGGGCGAGCTGAGCCCTGCAGAGCTGTCGGCGCTGAAGCCGAGCCCGCGCGACCCGCTGGGTGCGTGGGCGCGGCAATACTTGCAGCGCACCAAAGATCGCCGCCTTACGCCGATGCTCGAGGCGGCCATGGAGCGCAAGTATTCGGCAAACCCGGGCGAGGCCTTCTTCACCGGCGGCGGCCTGCACCAGTTCGAAAATTTCGAGCGCTCGCGCAACAGCGAATCGATCACGGTGCGCGAGGGCTTCAAGCATTCGGTCAACCTGGTGTTCATTCGCCTGATGCGCGACCTGGTGCGCCACCGCATGTTCGGCGGCGCATCCGATGCCGAGCACCTGCTGCAAAACCTTGCCGACCCGCGCCGGCGCGAGCTGCTCGCGCGCTTTGCCGACCGTGAGGGCTCGGCCTTTCTCATCCGCTTCTATCGCAAGTACCAGCGCCAGTCGCCCGCTGGCGCCGAGGCACTGCTGCTGCGGGGCCTCAAGCCATCGGCGCCGCGGCTCGCGAGCGCGCTGTTCACGATCGAGCCCGATGCCAGCGACGCACGGCTCGACGAGTTGCTTACGCAGCGGCTGGGCCGCGGCGCCGAATCGCCGCGCGCATTGCGAGCGCTGCGCACCACCTATGCCGGCTTGTCGCTGGCCGATCGAGGCTACGTGGCGCGCGTGCATCCGCTCGAGCTGTGGCTGGTCGGCTTCATGCGGCGCAACCCCGGCGCAACGCTGACCGATGTGCTGAACGCAAGCGCAAGCGAACGCCAGGAGGTCTACGCCTGGCTCTTCAAGACACGCCACAAGAGCGCGCAGGACAAGCGCCTGCGCGAGCTGGTCGAGCTCGACGCCTTTGCGGAAATTCATCGCTCGTGGCAGCGCGTGGGCTATCCGTTCGAATCGCTGACGCCGTCTTACGCAAGCGCCATCGGCGCATCGGGCGACCGGCCTGCCGCCTTGGCGGAGCTGATGGGCATCATCGCCAACGACGGCGTGCGGCGGCCGGTGCAACGTGCCGGCGCACTGCACTTTGCGCGGGACACGCCCTACGAAACGCGGCTGGAGCAGCGCGACGCAAGCGCCGAACAGGTGCTGCCCGCCGAGGTGGCCTCGACGGTGCGCCGCGCGCTCTTCCAGGTGGTGCAAGACGGCACGGCACGCCGCGTAAAGGGCGCACTGGTGGATGCGAACGGCCGCGTGATCGAGATCGGCGGCAAGACGGGCACCGGCGACCATCGCTATGGGCACCGCGGCGGACGGGCGGGCGCGGAGCGCAAGATCAGCCGCTCGGCTACTTTCGTATTCATGATCGGCGACCGCTACTTCGGCACCATCATGGCCTACGTGAACGAGCCGTACGCCGCCCGCTACCGGTTCACGAGTGCGTTGCCGACTCAACTGTTGAAGTCACTGGGGCCGCAGCTGCTGCCGGTGCTCGAGCGCAGCGGGTGCGGAGGGGATTGACGCACGCATTCACGCGCACCCCGCAGGTATAAAAAAAACCGATGCCTGCAACAAGTTGCCGATAGCTAAGCTGAAGAATCATTCAGCAGCTACCACACACGATGACATCCATCCTTTCCGATGAACGGCAGTCCGATGGCTTGCCTGATGACACCTCACTTCTCCCTCTTCTTCTCCCATCGCCCGCAGGCCAGCTGACCCGGCGCGCCTTTCTTGCGGAAAGCGGAACGACCGGCATCGCCGGTGTTCTGGCCTCGGCGCCCATGGCGGCTTCGGTGGCGGCGGCCGCACCGGCGAGCTCCAATGCGGCGCCGCCCTCTTCTTCTTCCTCCGTCGCGCTGAACCTGCGCGTCAACGGAAAGCAGCATGCGCTGGAGGTCGATCCGCGCACGACCCTGCTCGACCTGCTGCGCGAGCAGATGGCGCTGCCGGGTACGAAAAAAGGCTGCGATCACGGGCAGTGCGGCGCGTGCACTGTGCTCATCAACGGGCGGCGCATCAACTCCTGCCTAGCGCTCGCGCTGTCGTACGACGGTGCGGAGGTAACGACCATCGAAGGGCTGGCGCGCGGCAACGAGCTGCATCCGATGCAGGCCGCCTTCATCAAGCACGATGGCTTCCAGTGCGGCTATTGCACTTCGGGGCAGATCTGCTCGGCGGTCGGCATGCTGCGCGAAGCCGGGCAAGGCGCGCCGAGCCATGTCACTGCAGACGTCCGGCGCACGGGGCCGGTGGTGCAGCTGAGCGACACCGAAATTCGCGAGCGCATGTCGGGCAACATCTGCCGCTGCGGCGCCTACCCCGGCATCGTGGCCGCGGTGCGCGAAGTAAGCCTGATGCCCCGCGCGGGCGCCAGCCGAAGGAGCCGCGCATGAAACCCTTCGCGTTCACCCGCGCCGCGAACGTAGATACAGCCGTTCAGGCGGCCGCCCAGCCGGGGGCCCGGTTCCTGGCCGGCGGCACGAACCTCGTCGATCTGATGAAGGAAGGCGTGGAAGCGCCCGACCAGCTGGTGGACATCAACCGCCTGCCGCTGGCGGCCATCGAGGCGCAGCCTGCGGGCGGCCTGCGGCTGGGCGCACTGGCGCGCAACAGCGACACGGCCAACCACCCGCAGCTGCGCGCGCGCTACCCGCTCGTGGCGCAAGCCATTCTTGCGGGTGCCTCGGGCCAGCTGCGCAATGCCGCGACCAACGGCGGCAACCTGCGCCAACGCACGCGCTGCCCTTACTTTTACGACGTGACCCAGCCCTGCAACAAGCGCGAACCGGGCACGGGCTGCAGCGCGCTGCAGGGCTTCAACCGCAACCATGCGGTGCTGGGCACCAGCCCCAAGTGCATTGCCTGCTACCCGGGCGACATGGCGCAGGCGCTGCATGCGCTCGATGCGGTGGTGCAGCTGCAGGGGCCATCGGGCCGCAGGGCCATTCCGATTGCGAAGTTTCATCGCCTGCCGGGCGACACGCCCGAGTTCGATGCCAACCTTGCGCCGGGCGAGCTGATCACCGCCATCGACCTGCCGGCCGAGAGCGCCCGCTTTGCGCAGCGCTCGCACTACCTGAAGGTGCGCGACCGGGCCAGCTATGCCTTTGCACTGGTGTCGGTGGCGGCTGCGCTCGACATGGAGGGCAACCGCATCCGCCAGGCGCGCATCTGCCTTGGCGGCGTGGCCCACATGCCATGGCGCGCACGCGAGGCCGAGGCCCTGCTGCAAGGCGCCGAGCCCGGCATGCCGCTGTTCCGCCAGGCGGCGGAAGCCGCGTTGGCCGGTGCCACGGGCTTCGAGCACAACCGCTTCAAGATCGAACTGGCCAAGCGTGCCGTGGTGCGCGCGCTGGAAACCACGAGCAGGAGCACCGCATGAACAGACAAGCCCTCCCCCTCGTCGGGCAGCCGGTCGACCGCGTGGACGGCCGCCTGAAGGTAACCGGCCAGGCGCGCTATGCGGCCGAGTTTTCTTATCCGGGGCTGGTGCACGGCGTTTCGCTGGGCAGCACTGTTGCAGCCGGGCGCGTGCGCGACATCGACACCACGGCGGCAGAAAAAGCGCCCGGCGTGCTGCTGGTGCTCACGCACAAGAACGCGCCGAAGATGCCGCCGCCTCCGCCCGAAACGCCGCAGAACCGCTTCACGCGCGCCACGCCGCTGCTGCAGGACACGGTCATTCACCACCACGGCCAGCTCATCGGCTTCGTGGTGGCCGAGACCATCGAGCAGGCGCGCCATGCGGCCACGCTGGTGAAGGTGAGCTACGACGCGGCCGAGCCGCGCATCGGCTTCGATGCCAACGTGCGCAACGCCTACGCGCCGGCCGCCATCAACGCGGGCTACAAGACCGACACGCGGCGCGGCGATGTCGACCAGGGCCTCAAGGCCGCGGCGGGCACTGTCGATGCCGTGTACAACACGCCCATCGAGCACCACCACCCGATGGAGATGCACTCCACCGTCGCGGTATGGGAGGGCGACAACAAGGTAACGGTGCACCACTCGCTGCAGATGGTGAGCGAGGCCGTCCCCGCCATTGCATCGACCTTCGAGATTCCGCGCGAGAACGTGCGCGTGGTGTGCCCCTTCGTGGGCGGCGGCTTCGGCAGCAAGATTCTCACGCGCGACAACGCCATGCTCACGGTGCTGGCCGCGCGCATGGTGAAGCGGCCGGTCAAGCACGTGCTCACGCGGCAGCAGATGTTCATGGTGGTCGGCCTGCGCCAGCACAACCGCCAGCACATGCGGCTCGGTGCCGACGCGGGTGGCCGGCTCACGGGGCTGGGCCACGACACCGTCACCCACACTTCGGTGCACGAAGAGTTCGTGGAGCAGACCGGCGTCATCTCGCGGATGATGTACAACGTGCCGAACTCGCAGGTCACCCACCGGGCCTTTCGCCTCAACGTGCAAACGCCGAAGTGGACGCGCGCACCAGGCGAGGCACCGGGCAGCTTTGCGCTCGAATCCGCCATGGACGAGCTTGCCGAGCAACTGAAGATCGACCCCGTGGAGCTGCGCGCGAGGAACGACGTAAAGACCGACCTGGACACGGGCAAGCCCTTCGGCAGCCGATCGCTCATCGAATGCATGCGCATCGGCGCCGAAAAATTCGGCTGGAGCAACCGAAGCCCGATGCCGCGCGCCCGCAGGCAGGGCCACTGGCTCGTGGGCTACGGCATGAGCGCCGCATCCCGCGGCGCACCGCACCGCGGCGCCTCGGCCAACCTGCTGCTCACGCGCAGCGGCCGCGACGTGCGGGCGGTGGTGGAAATGTGCGCGACCGATCTGGGCACCGGCAGCTACACCGTCATTGCGCAAACCGCCGCCGAAACGCTGGGGCTGCCGCTCGACAAGGTCGAGGTGCGGCTCGGCGATTCGGCGCTTCCGCCCACGCCGGGTTCGGGCGGCTCCTGGGGCGCCAACACTTTTTGCACCGCGGCGCTTGCGGTCTGCGAAGTGGCCAAGCAGCAGTTGCGCGAGAAGGTGAGCCTGCGCTTCGTGCGCGAGCCCAGCGTGGCGGAGCTGCTGCAGGCGGCCCAGCTGAACGAATGGCGCGCCAGCAACACGGCCGCGCCGGGTGCGGACATCGCCACCTGGTCGCACTACGCCTTCGGCGCCAACTTTGCCGAAGTGTGGGTCGACGAAGACCTGGGCTTGGTCCGCGTGCCGCGCTACCTGGCGGTGATTGCGGCCGGGCGCATTCTCAACCCCAAGACCGCGGCGTCGCAGATCATCGGCGGTGTGGTCTGGGGCATCGGCAACGCGCTGATGGAAGAGTCGGTGCTCGACGAGCGCAGCGGCCACTTCGTCACGCGCACGCTGGCCGACTACCACGTGCCCGTGAACGCGGACATCGGCGACGTGCAGGTGCTCTTTGCGCCCGAAACCGACACGCGGGTCAACCGCATGGGCGTCAAGGGCGTGGGCGAAATCGGCATTACCAGCGTGGCCGCCGCCATTGCCAACGCGGTGTACAACGCCACCGGGCGACGCGTGCGCGACCTGCCCATCACGCCCGACAAACTGCTCACGCCCATTCAGGCATGACGAAGTAGCCGGGAAGAAGCAAACTCGGTGGCCTTGCAAAGAAAAAGGGGCCTCCGATGCAAATCCGCGAACTCGCCACCGGCCTGCAGTTTCCCGAAGGGCCCATTGCCATGGACGACGGCTCGGTGCTGCTGGTCGAAATTGCGCGCGGCACGCTCACGCGCGTACGGCACGACGGGCTGGTGCAGGTGGTGGCCGACCTGGGCGGCGGCCCCAACGGCGCCGCCATGGGGCCGGACGGCGCGGTGTACGTCTGCAACAACGGCGGCTTTCGCTGGCACACCGAGGCCGACGGTTGCCACCGCCCGGCGGGCCAGGCCGAAGACTATTCGGGCGGCCGCATCGAGCGCGTGAACCTTGCCACCGGCCACGCCGAGCGGCTGTACGACACCGTCGACGGCAGCGCGCTGCGCGGGCCGAACGACATCGTGTTCGACGCGCAGGGCGGCTTCTACTTCACCGACCTGGGCAAGACGCGCGAGCGCGACATGGACCGCGGCGGCGTGTTCTACGGCCACAGCGACGGCAGCGCTGTGCATGCCGTCGCGCGGCCGGCCATGACGCCCAACGGCATCGCGCTGTCACCCGATGGCCGCACGCTTTATTACGCGGAGACCGAAGGCGCGCGGCTCTGGGCTTTCGACATCACGGCGCCGGGGCGGGTGCGCAAGGACGGCTGGCCTTCGCCCCACGGCGGCCGCATGCTGTGCGCATCGCCGGGCGGGCACTACCAGCGCTTCGATTCGATGGCGGCGGATGCGCTGGGCAACCTGTGCGTGGCCACGCTGCTGCACGGCGGCATCACCATCGTCGCGCCGGACGGCAGCACCTGCGAGCACGTGCCGCTGCCTGACCGCTACACCACCAACATCTGCTTCGGCGGGCGCGACATGCGCACGGCCTACGTCACGCTGTCGGGCAGCGGACGGCTGATTGCCATCGACGACTGGCCGACGCCGGGGCTCAGGCTGAACTTCCAGGCTTGACGCCACACGGCCTCGTTCACACCACGCGCTTCTTCGCAGCGCCGGTCAGCGACGTGACGGACGGCACAATCCAGTGCCGGTCGCCGAGCAGCCGCCGAATGCTTTCGCGCAGCCACCGATGCGCCGGATCGACGTGGTGACGCGGGTGCCAAGCCATACGCAAGGGCTCCGAATGCACCGCAACAGGCAACTCGAAAATGGTGAGGCCCAGCGAAGCGGCCATGCTCCGAGCTGTGCGCTCGGGAACACTGGCGACAAGCTCCGTGCGCGAGGCTGCAATCAATGCCGAAAAAGTGCTGGGCACCAGCAATGCCAGTTGACGCTGCAAGCCCAGCTGGCCCAACGCCGTATCCACCGGCGACGGCTCGCCCTGGCGCGGCGTAACACCGACGTGGCGCGCATCGGCATACCGGGCAGCCGTCATCGGCGTTTTCTTCAACCCCTTGAGCAGCGGATGCCCAGCGCGCACCGCGCCCACCAATGTTTGCTCTGACAGCACCTGGGTTTCGGTTTCAGGGTCAGTGCTCCTGAAGCTGCCCACGTCCAGGTCGATGCGGCCTTCGCGCAATGCGCCAGGGTCAGCGTAGGTTTCCGGCAGAAACTGGAGGGAGGCCAGCGGCATTTCCTTTTCCAGCGTCTGCGACACGCTGGCCCCGAACACCACGGCGATGCCTTCGGGTGCACGCACAACGAAGCGCCGCCTCACCGCCGCCAGGCTTTGCGCATCTGCCGGTGCGCGCAACGCCTGCGCTTGCGCGAGCAAGGTGCGCACGGGCTCTGCCAGCGCAAGGGCGCGCGGGGTGGGCACCAGCTTGCGGCCGGCACGCACCAGGATCGGATCGCCAAACGACTCGCGAATGCGCGCCAGGGCATGGCTCATGGCGGGCGTGCTCAGGTGCATGCGCGCGGCGGCGGCCGTCACGCTGCCGGTGGACAGCAGCGCATCGAGCGCGGTCAACAGATTGAGGTCGTATGTGTTCGCCATACGAAATCATATGTTCAATATGTTGCACTGTACAAAAAGATTGCGGCTACGGACACTGGCGCCCCCTTGCTCTGACCGAACGGTTTCATGAAAGCCCTGCGCACCTCTTCGCCCCTGCTGCCCTTTGCCATGCTCGTGCTGACGCTCGTCCTGGCGGCGCTCGACCAAACGATTCTTTCCACTGCACTGCCGGTCATTTCACGCGAACTACCGGGCGGCTGGCCGCTGGCATGGGTGTTCTCGGCCTACCTGCTGGCCGCGACGGTGGTCATTGCGCTGTACGGGCGCCTGGCTGACGTGCTGGGCAAGAAGCCGATGCTGCTGCTGGCAATCGGCCTGTTCCTGGCCGGGTCGCTGGCCTGCGGAGCGAGCCAGGACGTGCAGCAACTGGTGCTTGCGCGGGCGCTGCAAGGCGCGGGCGGCGGCGGCTTGATGACGCTGGCCATGCTGACCGTTCCCGACCTGTTCGCGCCCGAACAGCGCGGGCGCTACCAGGCGCTGCTCGGCGCGGCTTACGGTGTCTCGACCATGTTCGGCCCGTTGATGGGCGGCGCACTCGTGGAGCACCTGTCGTGGCATTGGGCTTTCTGGATGAACGTTCCGCCGGCGGCGCTGGCCTGGGGCGTGCTTGCATCGACCCTTCCATCGAAGCCGACAGCCGCGCAGCCCCCGGCCACGCAAGGGGGGCAGCGCATGGCCATCGACTGGCTCGGCGCGGTGCTGCTCACGGCCGCTCTTGTCCTGCTTCTACTGGCCACCCAGCGCGGCCAGTTGAACCTGCCAGAGCGCGTTTCGCTGTGGCTTTTGCTGGTGCTGGGAGCAACGTTCACACTGGCTTTTGTCTGGCGGCAAAAGCGAGCCGCGCACCCTTTGCTGCCGTTGTCGCTGTTCGCGCGCCCGGCCTATGCAGCCGTCAGCTTCATCGGAACGGCGACCGGCGTTGCGCTCTACGCCGCGGTGGTGTTCTTGCCGCAGTACCTACAGATTGGCTTGCACCTGTCGCCCACCGGTTCCGCGTGGCATCTGCTGCCGTTGATGGCCGGCATCACCGTAGCGGCCGTCACCAGCGGCAAGCTGCTGCGCACACAGAGGCCCGCTGTTTCAATAGCGCGTGCAGCCTGCGTGCTCATGTTGCTGTCCTTCGGCCTGATGGCGGGCGTGCTGCACTTGCTGCCTGCAAAGCCCTTGGCGTTGTCGGCCGCGCTGCTGCCGCTGGGACTCGGGCTCGGGCTGCTCTTTCCGATCGTCACCGTGGTGGCGCAGCGCGTATCGCCTGCGCAGCACATGGGCATTGCCACGGCGGCACCCATCATGCTGCGCAGCCTTGGCGGCGCAGCGGGTGTGGCATTGATGGCAGCGCTGCTCGCGCATCTGGTCAATCGCGAACTTGCCCCACCGGGTGCACTGTCGCGCGGTGCAGCGGCAGATGCCGTGACGGCCGCGCTCGCCCACGGGCTGCAATCGGTGTTCGGTTGCGCCGCGGTGGCCGTTCTTCTTGCGCTGGTCGCGACGAACTGGCTGGTGCAGAAGCAACCGCGCGAAGGACTGGCGAAAGACGGCGTTCTCGAAGCAACGCCGTAAGGCAGCTTCGATCTGGGCGTGAATCAGCGAGGCAGTGAACGCCTCGTCTACTGGCGCAGCACCCGCGCGGTGTGCCGCGCAATCACGGCCTCTTCGTCGGTCTTGAACACCCAGGCGCTCACGGGGCTCTCGGGCGTGGTCAGCCTTGTTGCGCCTTCAGCGTTGGCGGCCGCATCGACGTTCACGCCCAGCCAGTCGCATTCTTCGAGAATGCGCTCGCGCAATGCGGCGGCGTTTTCGCCGATGCCGCCGGTGAACACGATGGCATCGACACCGCGCAGCGCCGAGGCAAGGCTGCCCATGTGCTGAAGCACCTGCTCGACGAAGTGCGTGATGGCTTCGGCGGCGGTAGGCACCTTGGAAGCCGCGAGTTCGCGCATGTCACTGGACACGCCCGAAAGCCCCAGCAGGCCCGACTCGCGAAACAGCAGCTTCTCGACGGCGTCCGCCGACATGCCGCGCGAGCGCATCAGGTAGAGCACTACGGCCGGGTCAAGCTGCCCGCAGCGCGTGCCCATGGTGAGGCCGTCGAGCGGAGAAAAGCTCATCGTCGTCGCGACCGATCGGCCCTGCGCCATCGCGCACATCGAAGCCCCGTTGCCGAGGTGCGCGACGATCACGCGTTGTTGCGCGAGCTCGGGCGCGAGTCGAGCGAACTGCGCCACGATGGACTCGTAGGACAGCCCATGAAAGCCATAGCGGCGCACACCGGCATCGTGCAGCGCACGCGGCAATGCGAAGCGGCGGTTCACATCGGGCTGCGCGGCATGAAAGGCGGTGTCGAAGCACAACACCTGCGGCACGCCGTTAAAGGCTTTCATGGCGGCGCGCACGCCCGCAAGGTTGTGCGGCTGGTGCAGCGGCGCCAGCGGCTCCAGCGCGGCCAGTTCGGCAAGCACGGCTTCGTCGGCACGCACCGGTGCCATGAAGTTGACTCCGCCATGCACGATGCGATGCCCGACCGCGGCAATGCGCCCGCCTTCGCCCTGCCGGGCATGCCAGTCGAGCAGCGCGGCCAGTGCGCCCTGGTGCGAAGCCTGCGCGCCGTCGAGCGCCGCATCGTGCAGCGTGCCGCCGCTTGCGTCTTGCACGCGCAACCGTGCCTTGAGGCCCGCGCCCAGCCCATCGGCCTCACCCGACCAGCGCGCGGCGGGCAACGAGCCGTCATCGCCGGCCGCATCGAACAGCGCAACCTTGATCGATGACGACCCGGCATTCAGCGTGAGCAGCGAATCTGTCATGGGAAGAGCAATGAGGCCAATGTGGCAAGGCCCGCTTTCTCGGAGGATCGTACAAGAAAGCTGGACAAGCTTGCTACCGCTGCGGGCCCTGCGGCGGCAGACTTCCCTGGAGTTCTCAGCCGTTCGTCAACCTGCTTTATCAAGGAGTCTTGCATGACTACGCAACGATATCTTTCCAGCCTGCGGTCGCTCGCCCTGGCCGCACTGTTCGGCATCGGCGGTCTTTTTTCTTTCGATGCGCTGGCCAATCCGCCGCAGCCGACAGCGCAGCGCAATCGGCAGTTCATCGCCGAGGCGTTCACGCAATGGTCCCAAGGCGGTCGAACGTTCTTCCAGGACGTGTTGTCGCCCGACGTGGTCTGGACCATCAAGGGAACGAGCCCTGCCGCGGGAACCTACCGCGGCCGGCAGGATTTTCTGGATCGCGCGGTGAAGCCCTTCGCGGACCGCTTGGCCGCACCCATCCGCCCCACGGTGAGAGACATCTGGGCCAACGGCAACGACGTTGTCGTGCACTGGGACGGCAGCACGACCGCGGCCGACGGCGTGCCGTACAGCAACAGCTATGTGTGGATTTTCCGGATGAAAGACAGGCGCGCGACCGAGGTCATCGCCTTTCTCGACCTTGCGCCTTACGACGACGTCCTTCGGCGAGTGCCGGCGCCCAGGTAAGCAGCGCTATCGGCCCTACTGCCTTGCGGGGGCCGGATAAGCCTGCTGGATGAGCGCGCGCAGCGTATCGGCAACGCCGTGCCGGCCGCCGCGGCGCCATGCCAGGTGGACTTCGACATCGAGCCCGTCCGCATCCTGCAGCGGCTTGAACACCACTCCGGCATAGCGCAGCTTCTGCGCGGAACGCGGCACCAGTGACACGCCGACTCCCGCATCCACGAGCGACAGTATCGAATGCGTGTGGCTCAGCGTCTGCACCACTTCAGGCGCGACACCTTGGGCACGCAGCCGCCCGGCGACGAGCTCGTAGAGGTAGCGCGACTCCGACGGGCAGAACTCGATGAAGGCCTGACCTTCGAGCGCGCTCAGCGGTATCGATTCAAGCTGCACCAGTGGGTGCTCTGCGGGTATCGCAAGCACAAAGGGCTCGCGAAATATCGCGGCAGATTCGGTAAAGCTGCGCGGCGCAAACGGCCGCACGATGCCCAGTTCGATGCGGTCGGCGCCGATGGCCTCGATCTGGTCGGCGGTCTGCATCTCGCGCAGCATCACCTGCACGTCCGGCAACCGGGCCCGCACCGTAGCCAGCAGCTGCGGGAGCATGGTGAAGCTGGCCGCGGGAATGAACCCCATGGTCACGCTGCCGGCATCGGTGCGCATTGCGCGGCGCGCGGCCAGCGTGGCCGCCTGGCTCCGGCGCAAGATGTCTTCCGCCTCGCGCAGGAACACGGCGCCGGCGGGCGTGAGCCGCACGCTTCCGCCGGCACGCTCGAGCAGCAGCACGCCTACCTCATGCTCCAGCAGCTGGATCTGCCGCGTGAGCGGCGGCTGCGTCATGTTCAGCGAGGCGGCGGCACGGCCGAAGTGAAGTTCGGTGGCAACGGCCACAAAGCATCGGAGTTGGGTGAGCTGGAACACGATTCAAATCTTGAATGGCGGCATCCCATGTATGGATTGGACGCTGTTGCCGGTGGCTCCTAGAGTAGCCGTTCTCCGCGTTTCATTCCTTTCTCCATTCCTGCATTCGACATGAGTTCTTTCCAAGGCCGCGCGTTGCGCGAGGCACTCAACGGCATCTCCGGCATTCTGGTGACGCCCTTCGACGCCGACGACACCATTTGCGTTGCGCCCCTCAAGCCGGTGGTCGACCGTGCCGTGCAGGCCGGCGTGCATGTGCTGGTTGCCAACGGCAACACCAGCGAGTTCTACGGCCTGCAGGCGCACGAGGCCGAGCGCATGGTGCATGCGGCAGCCGAGTGCATTGCGGGCCGCGTGCCCCTGCTGGCCGGCGTAGGCCGCAGCATTCACGAAGCCTGCGCACTTGCAAAGGCCTCGCGCGCGGCGGGTGCCGACGCGCTGATGGTGCACCAGCCCCCCGACCCTTTCGTTGCGCCGCGCGGCGTGGTGGCGTACCTGCGAAAGATCGCGGAAGCGGCCGATGGCTTGCCGATGGTGCTGTACCTGCGCAACGAGAACATCGGCCTGGCCGCCATCGAGGCGCTGTGCCGCATGCCCGAGATCGTGGGCGTGAAGTGGGCTTCGCCCACGCCGCTGGTGCTGGCCGAGGCCATGCGCCGCACGGCCGACCGCAAGCTGGCCTGGGTGGGCGGACTTGCCGAGGTGTGGGCACCGCCGTTCTACGCCGTGGGTGCGCGCGGGTTTACCTCGGGCCTCATCAACGTGCTGCCGGAGCGCTCGGTGGCCATCTACAACGCGCTCGAGGCGGCCGACCATGCAATGGCCATGCGGCTCATCGGCGAGATGCTGCCGTTCGAAGAGCTTCGGGCCCAGGAAAACAACGGCACCAACGTGACCGTGGTGAAGACCGCACTGCAGCTGATGAGCAACGACTGCGGCGCAACCCGCCCGCCTTCGGCATGGCCTCTGACGGACCACCAGCACCGGCAGCTGCATGCGCTCATGTCGGGCTGGAATCTGCTGCGCTGATCTCTTCGGGCAGTGCACGGATTCGAAGTTGCCGCTCTCTCTTTTTCTCCATAACTATTAAGGACAAACCAATGAACCATCGCCGATCGCTCCTGGCACTTGCCATGCTCCTTCCGCTCTGCGGCGCCGCCAGCGCGCAGAACTTTCCCGCGCGGCCCATCACCATCGTGGTGGGCTCCAGCGCCGGCAGCGCCACCGACGGGTTGGCGCGCGCCATCGGGCTGGAGCTGACCAAGGAAACGGGCCAGCCCGTGATCGTCGACAACCGGGCCGGCGCCTTCGGCGGCATTGCAGCGCAGTTTGTCGCGCGTGCCCAGCCCGACGGCTACACGGTGTTCATGACCACCAACACCACGCAATCGGCCAACCCGCACCTGCAGAAAAAACTCTCGTACGACCCCATCAAGGACTTCGCGCCGGTGTCGCTCCTGACCAAGGGCTATCAGCTGCTGGTGGTGAACCCGCAGGTGAAGGCCAACAACGTGGCCGAACTGATTGCCGCCGCCAAGGCTGCGCCGGGCAAGCTCAACTACGGCTCGGGCAGTTCGTCCGCACAGGTGGCCACCGAGCTGTTCCAGCAGATGACGGGCACCCGCTTCAACTACGTGCCGTACAAGGCCAACCCGCCGGCCGTGCTGGACCTGGTCGCAGGCCAAACCGACCTGATGATTGCCGACCTTGCCACCACCCTCCCCCACGTCAAGGCGGGCAAGCTGCGCGCACTGGGCGTGAGCAGCCCGAAGCGCCTGCCGCTGGTGCAGGGCGTTCCGGCCGTTGCCGAATCGCTGCCGGGCTACGAGTTCGGCTACTGGAATGCGCTCTATGCGCCCGCGGGCACACCGGCTCCCGTCGTGCAGCGGCTGAACGCGCTCATGCACCGCGCCATCGAAACACCCGCGGTGCAAAAGCTCGTCGAGCAGGCCGGCATGGAAGCCGCGCTCTCCACCCCCGATGAACTGGCACGCTTCCAGCTGGCGGAACTCAGCCGCTGGGGCCAGATCATCAAGGCCGCGGGCATCGCTGCGGAATAAGAGGCAGCGCCGGCGCCGTTTTCCGGCGCGGGCCTTGACAATGCCGCCGCAGCCATCAATACTCAACTTAATGGTTGACTATTGGATGAGAGGACACCCCGCATGAAATACCAGGGAAGCTGCCACTGCGGCCGCATCAAGTTCGAGGCCGAGGGCGACATCGCCTCGGCCATGTCCTGCAATTGCTCCATGTGCCAGCGCAAGGGCACGCTGATGTGGTTCGTGCCGCGCAGCAACATGCAATTGCTCACGCCCGACGAAGACGCCAGCACCTATCTCTTCAACAAGCACGCCATCAAGCACCGCTTTTGCCCCGTCTGCGGCATTCACCCCTACGGGGAAGCCAAGGCGCCATCCGGCGAGCCGATGGCAGCCATCAACATCCGTTGCATCGAGGGCATCGACCTGCAGGCGATTCCCGTCACGCACTTCGACGGCCGGTCGGTATAAGCCGGGGCACGCGCATGAAGTGAAGTGCGGCCGCATACGTCGGCCGCACCGCCCTTGTTGTCCCCGCTCTGCGGCGTTTTGGAGAAACTGAAACAATGCAGCCACCATGGACGGCCTCGATCTCATCAAAACATTCCGCGAAGTGGCGTTCCGGCGCAGCTTCTCCCGCGCAGCCATTTCGCTCGGCATGTCGAAAGCCACGGTCAGCCGCTACGTGGCCGAGCTCGAGGAGCGCAGCGGCGTTCGCCTGCTGAATCGCTCCACGCGCTCGCTGAGCCTGACGGACGCCGGACAGGTGCTGCTCGACCGCAGCGCCGAGCTGGTTGCCATGGCCGAGAACACGCTGAACGACCTGCAGGCCCATGGCTCGCACCCGCAGGGGCGCCTGCGCATGAGCGCGCCGCATGGGCTGATTGCGGGCTGGCTCTCCGACGTGATCGCCGAGTTCATCAAGCTTTATCCCGACGTGTACGTGAGCCTGGTGTTCACCAACAGCGAGATCGACCTGATCGAGGAAGGCATCGACATTCACCTGACGGGTGGGCGCATCGACGACATGAACCTGATCGTGCGCCGGCTGGTGCCGTTCGACATGGTGGTTTGCGCCAGCCCGGCCTATTGGGCCCAGCGCGGCATTCCCAAGGTGCCCGAAGACCTGGCCCGCCACGACGTGCTGAGCTATTCGGTAAAGCCCACCACGCACCTGCCCTTCGAGACCAAGGGCAAGCCGGTCGACGTGCAGGTGCACAGCCGCATGGAAGCCAATGACGCCGTCGCGCTCATCGAACTGGCGTTGCGCGGTGCGGGGGTGGCCTATGTGCCCGAGCCGCTGGCGCAGTCGCACCTGGAGCGCGGCGCTCTGGTGCCGGTGCTGCGCGAGCACATGCCGCACGACCACTGGCTGTATGCCGCCTATTCGCAGCGCCGGCACAACAGCGCCGCAATGCGCACGATGCTCGACTTTCTCGAGCGGTCGATGGGTCCGGCCGGAGAACCGCCTGTGCTTCCGCCCATACCGCCGCTGCGGGGCGTGACGCCGACTGCATGCGCCCTTTCCACGCCGCGCAAGGACGCCGCCGTTTCAGCCCCGCGAACCGCTGCAGCGGCAGGTCGAACGAATCCATCGCCTGCCGAAGAAGAAGCGCTGAATCCTTTCTTCGGACGCTGAGCCGAGCCGAGTCGTGTTGCAATCGCATGTTTTCAACGTGCAGGCAGCTGACGCATGACGACCTCTTCTCTTTCTTCCTCTTCTCTCCTGATTCGCCCGCCGGCGCCGGAAGACTATGCGGCATGGAAGCCGCTCTGGGACGGCTACAACGCCTTCTACGAGCGCGAGGGCCCGACCGCGTTGCCCGACGAAATCACCAAGGCAACCTGGCAGCGCTTCTTCGATGCCTACGAGCCGGTGCACGCGCTGGTGGCCGAACGCGACGGGCAACTGGTGGGGCTCACCCACTATCTCTTTCACCGCAGCACCACGCGCATCGAACCGAACTGCTACCTGCAGGACCTGTTCACGCTGCCGTCGGAACGCGGCCGCGGCGTGGGGCGGCAATTGATCGAAGGCGTGTGCGCGCACGTGAAGTGCGTGGGCGCCCACCGCGTGTATTGGCAGACGCACGTCACCAACACCGCCGGGCGCACGCTGTACGACAAGGTCGCGTCGCACGACGGATTCATCGTGTACGGCACGTTGGTCTGACCGATCGGCTGATCGGTTGAGCGGAAAGCCCGGCGCACGCCGCGGCTGAATATCAGTGGCTGAATCTCAGTACTTGATGGTCACGCCGGCTTTCACGCCGTTGTTGTTCTTGCCGTCGCTCAACACACCGCCTGTGAGCGACACGTTGCCACCCGTGCTCGCACCCAGCGAGTAGGTGGGCCGCGGCGTGGAGGTGTCGGTACCGATGTAGGTGCCGCTGCCGTCGGGCCGCTGCACGCCGACGATTCCGCCCTTGGTGTAGGCCGAGGTTTCCGTGGAGTTGACGTTGGGCGCCACGTAGACGGTGCCCTTCTCGTCGCTGTCGACAGGCACCTTCACCGGCTCCGCCATTGCGGCGGCGGCTGCGCACCATGCGGCCACGCTCACGCTTGCAAGGATCAATTTGCTCATGACCTGATCCTGGGGGCTGGGCGGCGCGGTGCCTGTAGGACGAGAGGCAAGCCTGCTCGCATCGGCAGGCGCTTTGTCATGGTCTGCAGAAGGACGGTCGGGGGCGTTTGTCTCCCTGGAGAAGGGGCGCATCGCTCATGCCCGCGGGCGGCGCAATTTCTACAGTGGCCTCACGGCAGAACGCTTGCGGTCCGATGCGGATCAAGGGCGACGCCTCCCGTTGGCAGGTCATCGGGAACACGCCGCGTAAAGGTAAAGCCATGAACAAAGTATTCCGAACCCTCTGGAATTCGTCGCTCGGCGCATGGGTCGCTGCACCCGAACACTCGCGTGGCCACGCCCGGTCGGCAAGCAGTGGCGGTGCCCGCGGCAATGTCCTCAGCCGCGCCCCCACCTTGGGCGATCTGCACCTGCACGCCATCGCCGTGTCGGTGCTGCTGCTGGCCGCCGGTGCGGCGCTGCCCGCCGGCGCCGCGGGCGGCGCCGGCGGCCAGCCCGTGGGCGACCTCACCCTGCACGCGGGCGCAGGCGGCAGCGACGGCCAGGGCGGCACGGGCGGCCTCAACGACAGCACCGTCAACGCCCACGGCGGCGACGGCGGCGCCTCCACCGAGGCTGGCCCCACGGCCGGCTCCGCCGCCGACATCGGCAGCTTCGGCGGTGCCACCCCCGGGGCGGGCGGCGCCGCCGGCGCCTCCACCACCCAGGTCTTGCCCGGCGTGTGGCAGGGCGACGCCGGCGGCGCGGGCCAGTCCCAGGCCAGCCCCCACGGCTACGGCGGCGGTGGCGGCGGCGGCCAGATCGGCGAGGCAATGAGTCCGGCCACCACGGTGTCCACCGGCAATGCCACCGGCGGTGCGGGCGGCGCGGGCGGCCACGGCTACTGGGCCGCGGGCGGCGGCGGCGCCGGCGGCCACGGCGGCACGCTGCTCGACCCGCTCTCCAGCACCTTCTCCAGCAGCGGCGTCTTCACCGGCGGGGCCGGCGGCCAGGGCGGCGATGCCTACTCCCAGGGCGGCGGCGGCGGCGGCGCCGGCGCCGGGCTGTTCCTGCGCGCCACCACGCCCGGGCTGGGCTTCAGCCACAGCGGCACCCTCGCGGGCGGGGCCGGCGGCGCGGGCGGCGCTGAATTGCTGCCGGCGCGCAGCAACGCCGCGGGCGGCGGCGGCGGCGCCGGCGGGGCCGGCCTCACGCTGGCGGGCCCCAGCGCGGTGACTGTGGTGAACACGGGCCAGATCCTCGGCGGCGCCGGGGGTGCGGGCGGGGCCGGCGGCGGCGGCGCGGGCGGCACCGGGGCCCCCGGCAGCGGCGGCGACGG